>NZ_JBVJFF010000011.1:0-45829 GCF_055587985.1 Streptomyces sp. NPDC046335
GACTCTTTCGTGTCCGACTTCCTCGGTGCCTTTCCGGTTCCCGCTCGGCCTTTCGGCTTTCGCGTTTCCCTTTCCGGCGGTTCAGACTTTATCAGAGATTCTGAGTCCGAATTCCCGCCCCGTTCGGATCGGCCCCGGCACGACAGTGCGCGGTGCTTCCCGGTTGGGCGGAGCCGTAAACCTAACGGAGCGGGGCGCCCCGATGCAAATCGAGGCGCCCCGCTCCGGAGTCCGTGCGGTCGGGAGGGTCAGACCTCGACGACCACCGGCAGGATCATCGGGCGTCGGCGGTAGTTGTCCGACACCCACTTGCCCAGCGTGCGGCGGATGAGCTGCTGCAGCTGGTGGGGCTCGACGACGCCGTCCTGGGCCGACTTCTCCAGGACTTCCTGGATCTTCGGGATGACGGTGACGAACACCCCGTCGTCGATGCCGGAACCGCGGGCCTGGATGTGGGGGCCGCCGGTGATCTTCCCGGTGCTGGAGTCCACCACGAGGAAGACCGAGATGATGCCCTCGTCCCCGAGGATCTTCCGGTCCTTCAGCGCGGGCTCGCCCACGTCGCCGACCGAGAGGCCGTCGACGTACACGTAACCGGCCTGGACCTTGCCGACGATCTTGGCCTTGCCCTCGACCAGGTCGACGACCACGCCGTCCTCGGCGATCACGATGCGGTCGTGCGGGACACCCGTGAGGGCGCCCAGCTCGGCGTTGGCGCGCAGGTGGCGCCATTCGCCGTGGACCGGCATCAGGTTCTTGGGCTTGCAGATGTTGTAGAAGTACAGGAGCTCGCCGGCCGACGCGTGGCCCGAGACGTGCACCTTCGCGTTGCCCTTGTGGACGACGTTGGCTCCCCAGCGGGTCAGGCCGTTGATCACGCGGTAGACCGCGTTCTCGTTGCCGGGGATGAGCGACGACGCCAGGATCACCGTGTCGCCCTGGACGATACGGATCTGGTGGTCGCGGTTGGCCATACGGGAGAGCGCGGCCATGGGCTCGCCCTGGGATCCCGTACAGACCAGGACGACCTCGCTGTCGGGCAGGTCGTCGAGCGTCTTGACGTCGACGACGAGGCCCGGCGGCACCCTGAGGTAGCCGAGGTCGCGGGCGATGCCCATGTTCCTGACCATCGAGCGGCCGACGAAGGCGACCCTGCGGCCGTACTCGTGGGCGGCGTCCAGGACCTGCTGGATGCGGTGCACATGGCTGGCGAAGCTCGCGACGATGATGCGCTTCTGGGCGCCGGCGAAGACGCCGCGGATCACTCCCGAGATGTCGCGCTCGGGCGGGACGAAGCCCGGCACCTCGGCGTTCGTGGAGTCCGAGAGGAGGAGGTCGATGCCCTCCTCGCTCAGCCGTGCGAACGCGTGGAGGTCGGTCAGGCGACCGTCCATCGGGAGCTGGTCCATCTTGAAGTCGCCGGTGGCGACGACCATGCCCGCGGGGGTGCGGATGGCGACGGCCAGGGCGTCCGGGATGGAGTGGTTGACCGCGATGAACTCGCAGTCGAACGGGCCGAGGTGCTCGCGGTCGCCCTCGACGACCTCGAGCGTGTACGGCCGGATGCGGTGCTCCTGGAGCTTCGCCTCGATCAGCGCGAGGGTCAGCTTGGAGCCGATCAGCGGGATGTCCGGCTTCTCCCGCAGGAGGTAGGGGACACCGCCGATGTGGTCCTCGTGGCCGTGCGTGAGGACGATGCCCTCGATGTCGTCGAGGCGGTCCCTGATGGACGTGAAGTCCGGCAGGATCAGGTCGATCCCGGGCTGCTCCTCCTCGGGGAAGAGCACTCCGCAGTCGACGATCAGCAGGCGACCGTTGTACTCGAAGACGGTCATGTTGCGGCCGATCTCACCGAGGCCGCCGAGCGGGGTGACCCGCAGGCCGCCCTTCGGGAGCTTCGGCGGGGCGCCGAGTTCAGGATGCGGATGACTCAAAAGACTCTCCTCACCACGCGCGCCACGTACCTCCGGGGCACGTGGCGCGCGTGACGTTCGTGCGTGAGCAGTTGTTGGGTGGATGCGGGCACGAGGCCCGCGGGTGTCGCGTATTCAGTTGTGAAGTCTGTGGTCAGAGCTGTACCCCGCCGGCGGCGAGGTCGATCTTGAGCTGGGCCGTCTCGTCGGGCGTCAGCTCCACCATCGGCAGGCGGAGCGGTCCCGCGGGCCGGCCCTGGAGGGTCAGCGCGGCCTTGGTCGTGATCACGCCCTGCGTGCGGAACATGCCGGTGAAGACCGGGAGCAGCTTCTGGTGGATCTCGGTGGCCTTCTGGACGTCGCCCGAGAGGTGCGCCTCGAGCATCGCGCGCAGTTCGGGGGTGACGACGTGGCCGACGACGGAGACGAAACCGCACGCGCCGACGGACAGGAGCGGCAGGTTCAGCATGTCGTCGCCGGAGTACCACGCCAGGTCCGAGCGGGCGATGGCCCAGCTCGCGCGGCCGAGGTCGCCCTTGGCGTCCTTGTTGGCGACGATCCGGGGGTGCTCGGCGAGGCGGACGAGCGTCTCGGTGTTGATCGGTACGCCGCTGCGGCCCGGGATGTCGTACAGCATGACGGGCAGCTCGGTGCTGTCGGCGATCGCCGTGAAGTGCCGGAGCAGTCCCTCTTGCGGGGGCTTGTTGTAGTACGGCGTGACGGTGAGGAGGCCGTGGGCGCCGGCCTGCTCGGCGGCGCGGGCGAGCTCGATGCTGTGGCGGGTGTCGTTGGTGCCGACGCCCGCGACGATGTGGGCGCGGTCTCCGACCGCCTCGAGTACGGCTCGTACGAGGTCGTTTTTCTCCGCGTCACTGACGGTCGGGGACTCACCGGTGGTGCCGTTGATGACGAGGCCGTCATTGCCTGCGTCCACCAGGTGGGCGGCGAGCTGCTGCGCGCCGTCGAGGTCGAGTGCGCCGTCCGCCCTGAAGGGCGTGACCATGGCGGTGAGGACCCGCCCGAAGGGGGTCTGCGGAGTGGAGGTCGGAGCCATGGGTAACACGCTACTCGCTGCTCAGCGCGGGGTCCCCCCTCGGGGGACGTGAGCGGGCCTGACGGATGCGGAGCCCGGTACTGCCTGCTCGGGGGTTCAGGCAGTACCGGGTCCGTTCGATCAGGCTAGGCGAACTTCACGAAGTGCCGCAATCCGGACACTTCGCTCCCGCTGTCCGCACATCAGTGCCTTACGGGGCCACGCGCCCGTTCTTGTTGAAGGCCGCGTGGGTGAGCGGCATCAGTTCGGCCCAGTGCTGCTCCATCTTCTCGCCGACCATCTCGATCTCCCGCTGCGGGAAGGACGGGACCTTGGCGAGCTCGTGCTGCGTGCGCAGACCGAGGAAGTGCATCAGCGAGCGGGCGTTGCACGTCGCGTACATCGACGAGAAGAGACCGACGGGGAGCACCGCGCGGGCGACCTCACGGGCGACGCCGGCGGCGAGCATCTCCTGGTACGCCTCGTACGCCTGGCGGTAGGAGTCCTCCATGACGCGGCCCGTGAGCTCCTGCTGGGCCTGGGTGCCCTCGACGAAGACGTACTTGCCGGGGCGCCCCTCCTGGACCAGCTTGCGGGACTCGTCGGGGACGTAGAAGACGGGCTCCAGCTCCCTGTAGCGACCGGATTCCTCGTTGTACGACCAGCCGACGCGGTGGCGCATGAACTCGCGGAAGACGAAGATGGGGGCGCTGATGAAGAACGTCATCGAGTTGTGCTCGAAGGGGCTGCCGTGGCGGTCCCGCATCAGGTAGTTGATCAGGCCCTTCGACCGCTCCGGGTCCTTCTGGAGCTCGTCGAGGGACTGCTCGCCCGCCGTCGAGACGCGGGCTGCCCACAGGACGTCGGAGTCGGCGGCGGCGTGCTTCACCAGTTCGACGGTGACCTCGCTGCGGAAGCTGGGCTTGAGGTCTTCGGTGGGGGTCTCGCTCACTGGCGGGGTCCTTCCATGTGCATCACTCGGGCGGCGCCCACTCTATGGCCCGGCACCGACAATCGGCCGTTCGGTGATCCGCCACGACATTCTTCGACTAATTTGCTGAAACAGGGCACCTTTTGGGCGATTCGAGCGTCTGTCTAGGTGAGAGAGAAAGTTCGAGACCCGTGAGGAGAAGCGCGCCCCATGTTCCGTCGGCGAGAGCCCGTCCCGTTCGCCTTCATCGCCGAAGCCGACAAGTTCCGCAGCAACGTCACTCCCCCGCCCCCTGAGCGCGCTACGGCAAGTCAGATCGTGGGCCGCACGCTCATCGGGCTGACCGTCGTCGCCGGTCTCGTGGGATCCCTGCTCTTCGGGATGCCCGCGATGTCGGCCGACCAGTCACCCGCGCACACCCAGCAGTCCGAGGCCTCGGACAGTCGCTGACCGGGCAAATTCAGCCCAATCCGGGCGTTGACTCGTCCGGACCCCCGAGGGTGGTGGCAGGGGACACGGCTCGATAACCTCACCGGGCACAGCTCATGCGTGGATCAAGTGAGGACCAGCCCGTGCCCCTGCCTTTCCTGACCGCGGACCGCGCCTTCGACGACGCGGCGTACGACGTGGCACTGCCCTTCGACGACCGCGACCAGTGGCGCCGGCCCTACCGTCCCGGCCCCTGGCGGGTGGGCACCGCCGCGCTTCTGCTGCTGCTCGCCTCGTTCATGCTCTTCGCCGCGGTGATCATCACGTTCGCGGACTCGCCCGCGGCCGCGGCGATCTGCGCGGCGCTCGCCGCGGCCATCATCGCGAGCTCCTTGCGGCTGCTGCGCATGGGCACCTGGGTGAGCGCCCACGGAGTGCGCCGGGTCGGCTTCCTGTCCACGCAGACCGTGCCGTGGTCGCAGGTCGCGGCCGTGCGGACCGCGCAGCAGCCGGTGCGCTGGCTGGGCCTGCCGCGCACGGTGCAGGGGCAGGCGCTCATCCTCGTACGACGTGGTCAGGCGGCCGATGCGCAGCGGTTGCTGCTCACCGACCGGAACGCTGACTTCCTGGCCCGGCACGAGGCGTTCAACCGGGCGGCCGACTCCATCGAGGTCTGGGCCGACGAGTACCGCACCACCGCCTGAGGCGCCAGGCACCTCGCCGCACCTCGCACTACTCCGCAGGTCAGACGTTCACCGGCCTGCCCTCGCGCAGGGCGATGGCCCGTTGCATGGCCTTGCGCGCCCGAGGCGTGTCCCGGGCGTCGTGGTAGGCGACGGCGAGGCGGAACCAGCAGCGCCAGTCGTCCGGGGCGTCCTCCGTCTCGGCCTTGCGGCGGGCGAAGACCTCGTCGGCCGAGTCGCGGTCGATGCGGCCGCCGGGAGTGCGCCTCAACTCGTCGACGGGCAGGCCGCCTTCGGCGTCGAGTTCGGCGGCGAGCCGGTTGGCGCGCTGGACGAAGCGGGTGTTCTGCCAGAGGAACCAGACGCCGATGACCGGCAGGATCAGCACCGCGACACCGAAGGTGACGGTGAGCAGGGTGCCGTGCTGGATGAGGAGCACACCGCGGCTGCCGACCAGGACGAAGTAGACGACCAGGACGGCGGCCGTGACGGCGTAGGTGATCTTGGCTCGCATGGAGGCTCGCATCGAGTTCTCTTCCCGGCTCAGCCGAGGTCCAGGAAGTGCTCGAGGCCGAAGGTCAGGCCCGGAGTGCTCACCACGCGGCGGGCGCCGAGCAGGATGCCCGGCATGAAGCTGCTGTGGTGCAGCGAGTCGTGCCGGACGGTCAGGGTCTCCCCCTCGCCGCCGAGCAGCACCTCCTGGTGGGCCAGGAGTCCGCGCAGCCGCACGGAGTGCACCCGTACGCCGTCGACGTCCGCGCCGCGCGCGCCGTCCAGGGCCGTCGTCGTGGCGTCGGGCTGCGCGGCGCTGCCGGCCTGCCGTCGCGCCTCGGCGATGAGCTGGGCGGTGCGCGCGGCGGTGCCGCTGGGGGCGTCGGCCTTGTTCGGGTGGTGCAGCTCGACGACCTCGACGGACTCGAAGTATGGCGCGGCGATCTGGGCGAACTTCATCGTCAGGACCGCGCCGATGGAGAAGTTCGGGGCGATGAGCACGCCCGTCTCCGGGGACGCGGCGAGTGAGGTGCGCAGCCGCGCGAGGCGCTCGTCGGTCCAGCCCGTGGTGCCGACGACGGCGTGGATGCCGTTGTCCACACAGAAGTCGAGGTTGGCCATCACCGAGTCGGGGTTGGTCAGCTCGACCACGACCTGGGCGCCGTTGTCCACCAGCGACCGCAGCTCGTCGCCACGGCCGAGGGCGGCGACCAGTTCCATGTCGTCGGCGGCCTCGACGGCCTTCACGGCCTCGGAACCGATGCGTCCCTTGGCGCCGATGACCGCCACGCGCAGCTTGCTCATGTCCTTCAATTCCTTACGTCGAGCCAGTTGAGCCGGTTGAGCCCTCTCGCGGGGTGGGGCTAGGCGACCGCGTCGTGGAGCCGGGCCGCCTGCTTGTCCTTGAGGGGGCCGATGGCCGACAGGGACGGGCGGTGCCCCAGGACGTCACGGGCCACCTCGCGCACCTCGTCGGGGGTGACCGCCGAGATCCTGGCCAGCATGTCGTCGACCGACATGTGCTCGCCCCAGCAGAGCTCACTCTTGCCGATACGGTTCATCAGGGCGCCGGTGTCCTCCAGACCGAGGACGGTGGAGCCCGCGAGCTGGCCGATGGCGCGCGTGATCTCGTCGTCCGACAGACCGTGCTCCGCGACCTGGTCGAGCTCGTCGCGGCAGATCTTGAGGACGTCGTGCACCTGGCTCGGCCGGCAGCCCGCGTACACCCCGAAGAGGCCGGTGTCGGCGAAGCCCGAGGTGTACGAGTACACGCTGTAGGCGAGGCCGCGCTTCTCCCGCACCTCCTGGAAGAGGCGGGACGACATGCCGCCGCCGAGTGCGGTGTTCAGCACTCCGAGGGCCCAGCGGCGGTCGTCGGTACGGGCCAGGCCCGGCATGCCGAGGATGACGTGGGCCTGCTCGGTCTTGCGGTTGACGACCTCGACGCGGCCCGCGGTGCGCAGCGTCCGGGAGCCCTGGCGCGGGATCATCGGGACGGCGTCGGTGTGCCGCAGCGCGCCGGACTTCTCGAAGGCGGCGCGGACCTGGCGTACGACCTTGTTGTGGTCCACGTTGCCCGCGGCGGCGACCACGAGGTGGGTGGGGTCGTAGTGCTTCTTGTAGAAGCGGCGGATGCGGTCCGCGGTGAGGGCGTTGACGGTCTCCTCGGTGCCGAGGACCGGGCGGCCGAGGGGGGTGTCGCCGAGCATCGTGTGCGCGAACAGGTCGTGCACGCAGTCGCCCGGGTCGTCCTCGGTCATCGCGATCTCCTCGAGGATGACGCCGCGCTCGGCGTCGACGTCCTCCTGGAGGATCAGGGAGCCCGTCAGCATGTCGCAGACGACGTCTATGGCGAGCGGCAGGTCGGTGTCGAGCACGCGCGCGTAGTAGCACGTGTACTCCTTCGCCGTGAAGGCGTTCATCTCGCCGCCGACCGCGTCGAGCGCGGACGAGATGTCGAGGGCGCTGCGCTTCTTGGTGCCCTTGAAGAGGAGGTGCTCGAGGTAGTGCGTGGCGCCGTTCAGCGACGGGGTCTCGTCGCGTGAGCCGACGTTCGCCCAGATGCCGAAGGTCGCCGAGCGTACGGAGGGCAGGGTCTCCGTGACGACGCGCAGGCCGCCGGGGAGGGTCGTCCTGCGGACCGTGCCGATGCCGTGCTCGCCCTTGATGAGGGTTTGGGTACGGGCGACGGCCCGCGCCTCCGAGGAGGTGCGGGCCGTCGTCGTGGTGCTACGCGACGTCACTTGTCGGTGTCGTCCTTCTGGTCGGCGGCCTGCTCGTCGCCCTCTTCGCCCTCGACTACGGGGATGAGGGAGAGCTTGCCGCGGGAGTCGATCTCGGCGATCTCGACCTGGACCTTCTGGCCCACGCCGAGGACATCCTCGACGTTCTCCACACGCTTGCCACCGGCGAGCTTGCGGATCTGCGAGATGTGCAGCAGACCGTCCTTGCCGGGGAGCAGGGAGACGAACGCGCCGAAGGTCGTCGTCTTCACGACGGTGCCCAGGTAGCGCTCGCCGACCTCCGGCATGGTCGGGTTGGCGATGCCGTTGATCGTGGCGCGGGCGGCCTCGGCGGCCGGTCCGTCGGCGGCACCGATGTAGATGGTGCCGTCGTCCTCGATCGTGATGTCGGCGCCGGTGTCCTCCTGGATCTGGTTGATCATCTTGCCCTTGGGGCCGATGACCTCACCGATCTTGTCCACCGGGATCTTGACGGTGATGATGCGCGGCGCGTTCGGGGACATCTCGTCCGGAACGTCGATGGCCTCGTTCATCACGTCGAGGATGTGCAGACGCGCGTCGCGGGCCTGCTTCAGCGCGGCGGCCAGGACCGAGGCGGGGATGCCGTCGAGCTTGGTGTCGAGCTGGAGCGCGGTCACGAACTGCTTCGTACCGGCGACCTTGAAGTCCATGTCGCCGAACGCGTCCTCCGCACCGAGGATGTCGGTGAGGGCGACGTAGTGCGTCTGGCCGTCGATCTCCTGGGAGATCAGGCCCATGGCGATACCGGCGACGGCGGCCTTCAGCGGCACACCGGCGTTCAGCAGCGACATCGTGGAGGCGCAGACCGAGCCCATGGACGTCGAGCCGTTGGAACCGAGGGCCTCGGAGACCTGACGGATCGCGTACGGGAAGTCCTCGCGCGAGGGGAGCACCGGCACGATCGCGCGCTCGGCGAGCGCGCCGTGGCCGATCTCGCGGCGCTTCGGCGAACCGACGCGGCCGGTCTCGCCGACCGAGTACGGCGGGAAGTTGTAGTTGTGCATGTAGCGCTTGCGCGTCACCGGGGAGAGGGTGTCGAGCTGCTGCTCCATGCGGAGCATGTTGAGGGTGGTGACGCCCAGGATCTGGGTCTCGCCACGCTCGAACAGCGCCGAGCCGTGCACGCGCGGGATGGCCTCGACCTCGGCGGCGAGCGTACGGATGTCCGTGACGCCGCGGCCGTCGATGCGGACCTTGTCCTTGATGACGCGCTCGCGGACCAGCTTCTTGGTCAGCGCGCGGTAGGCACCCGAGATCTCCTTCTCGCGGCCCTCGAACTTCGGGAGCAGCTTCTCGGAGGCGATCTCCTTGACGCGGTCCAGCTCGGCCTCGCGCTCCTGCTTGCCGGCGATGGTCAGCGCCTGGGAGAGCTCCGACTTGACGGCGGCGGTGAGCGCCTCCAGGACGTCGTCCTCGTAGTCCAGGAAGACCGGGAAGTCGCCGGTCGGCTTGGCGGCCTTCGCGGCGAGGTCCGACTGGGCCTTGCAGAGGGCCTTGATGAAGGGCTTCGCGGCCTCGAGACCGGCGGCGACGACCTCTTCGGTCGGCGCCTCGGCGCCGTCCTGCACGAGCTGAATGGTCTTCTCGGTGGCCTCGGCCTCGACCATCATGATCGCGACGTCGCCGTCGTCCAGGACGCGGCCGGCGACGACCATGTCGAAGACGGCGTCCTCGAGCTCGGTGTGCGTCGGGAAGGCGACCCACTGGCCCTTGATGAGGGCCACGCGCGTGCCGCCGATCGGGCCCGAGAAGGGCAGGCCGGCCAGCTGCGTGGAGCAGGAGGCGGCGTTGATCGCGACCACGTCGTACAGGTGGTCGGGGTTGAGCGCCATGATCGTCTCGACGATCTGGATCTCGTTGCGCAGGCCCTTCTTGAAGGAAGGACGCAGCGGGCGGTCGATCAGGCGGCAGGTCAGGATCGCGTCCTCGGAGGGACGGCCCTCACGCCGGAAGAACGAACCGGGGATCTTGCCGGCGGCGTACTGCCGCTCCTCGACGTCCACCGTCAGGGGGAAGAAGTCGAGCTGGTCCTTGGGCCGCTTGGAAGCGGTGGTGGCCGACAGCACCATGGTGTCGTCGTCCAGGTACGCGACGGCGGAGCCTGCGGCCTGCTTGGCCAGGCGGCCCGTCTCGAAGCGGATGGTGCGGGTGCCGAACGTGCCGTTGTCGATGACGGCCTCGGCGTAGTGGGTCTCGTTCTCCACTGTTCTCCTACGTGTCTACGTTTCGTCTTCTCGCCCAAGGGCCCGTGTGGCCCGGGGGCGGCGTCCCCTGCGTCCTTCCAAGGACGGGGACTGTGTGGAGAAGCGCGCCGTGTGTGCGGGCCGGTCTTCGATCGAAGCTCCCGGGATTACTCCGGGGGCCACTACCGAGGACCGGCGGCGGCTGGGTGCACCTCTCCCTGCTGTCACCAGACTACAAAGCGACGGTGACACTGCGCACGTACAGCAAAGGGAGCGGCCCCCTTCGAGTGCTTCGAGTGGGAACCGCTCCCTTCACGTCGTCCTACTTGGCGCCCGCCGCACCGCGGCGGATGCCCAGGCGCTCGACCAGCGCACGGAAGCGCTGGATGTCCTTCTTGGCCAGGTACTGCAGCAGACGGCGACGCTGGCCGACCAGGATCAGCAGACCACGACGGGAGTGGTGGTCGTGCTTGTGGGTCTTGAGGTGCTCGGTCAGGTCCGAGATCCGGCGGGAGAGCATCGCCACCTGAACCTCGGGGGAGCCGGTGTCGCCCTCCTTCTGGCCGAACTCGGTCATGATCTGCTTCTTCGTAGCGGCGTCAAGCGACACGCGTACTCCTCGTGATGTTTCGTGTGCCTCCGAGTGCCCCTGGTCTAAATCTCAGGGGAGCTTCTGGGACTCGGGAGGCGGGGATGGGCCGTCGGGCGGGCCCTCACGGGTCCGGTCCCTGCGATTCCCGTCCTGATCCTTGCGGGATCCGGGGGTGTGCAGACTGACGGTCGTCACACAGGTTACCAGCCGGCGTGGTGGCCCAGGAGCGGCGGTCAGCCGCTGGCCTCGAACCCTCTCATCATCAGCTGGTGCGGCCCGTCGCCCTTGATCCGTTGGACATGGGTGACCCCGAAGAAGATCCTGCCGCGTTCGTAGACCACATCCGGGGGGTCGGGGGCCGACATCTCCGGCATCTCGGGGTTCCCGAAGAGCAGCAGGAGGGTCTCCTTGCCCGAGTCCGGGTCGAGGCTGACGGCTACGGAGGGCGCACTCCCCGCTTCCCTGTAGGCGATGACCCTGTCGCCGCTCATCCGCAGGGGGAACAGGGGCCGTCCCGGCTTGGCGCTGAATTTGCGTACGCCGTTACCAGTATTCAGGTCAAAAGCCACGACTTCGTTGGACGGCAGGCCCCGCGAGGTCTCGGGGGCGAAGTCGCGCGGCTTCGTCGCCATGTATAGCTGCCGTTTCCCGACGACCACGCCTTTGCAGAGCTCCACCTCGGAGCTGAAGGTTGCGTCGCAGTCGTGGACGTACCGGTCGCCCTCCAGACGGATCGTGCTCCGCTGCTTGCCGCGCTCGGTAAGGGCGATCAAGGTGGTGGCCCGCACGTCTCCTGCCGCAACGGCGATGACAGGCGGCTTCGAGGAGGCGATCTTGACGCCCTGGATCCCTGGGGCGACCTTGTATGTCCACACAGGCTCGCCGGAGCGGGGAGCGATGCGCCGGATCCGGAACTCTGGATCGGCGCTGTCTCCGCACCGCACCAGGGCGAGCAGGTCGCGGCCCCCGGCGAACCCGAGCTCATCGCAGGTCGAGGGTTTCGCATCGACCCAGAACCGCTTGCCGCTGGTCATGTCGTACGCCACCGAGGCCTCACCCGTGGCCGCGACCACGGTGCCCCGCGTCATCGTCACGTTGACGCTCATGGCGGAGGCGCTCTCGCCGGGCAGCTTCTTGTCCCAGAGCTTCCTGCCCGTGTCCACGTCGAAGACCGCTATCCGGTCACAGGGAACCGTCGCGCCCTTGTCCCTGTCCCCCTTCGACGGGCGCCGACCGGCGTAGACGACGGCCGTCCTCCCGTCCGTGCTGACGTGCCGAGTCACGGCACAGACGGGTCCGGGAAACTTGATCTGCCACGCCTCTTCGGAGTCCTTGATCCTGATACCTCTGACGAGGTTGCCCGTCCCTTTGGCGACGATCTTGTCGGTCACCCACAGGCCGAGTGCCGAGACTTCCTCCCCCTCCTTGAGCGTCTTGGCCGTGTACTCGGCGACGGTGCCGCCTTCCGGAGACTCGGGAGTCTTCTCAACCGTTTCCCGGATCGCATCGGGCGGTTGCCGAACCGCAGCCGGCCGCTGATCCGATGCGTCACCGCCGCCTGTCCCCCAGAGAGCCCACGCGCCGGAGCCCAGGGCAGCGACCAGAGCCAGGAGCACACCGATGACCAGTGACGTACGCCTCTTCTGGCCCTCGGCTGCCGCGACCGCGGACTGGGTGAAGCGGGACGGGGGCGGGCCGAAGCTCACGCTGACAGGACCTCTCTACGGGACGGTCGGGGGGCTCGGCGCGTCAGCTCGTCATGGCCCTGGCCTCGGCGTACACGTCGAAGACCGCGAGCGTCAGCGGCACCAGAGTGAGCAGGACGAAGGACTCGGCGATCTCCAGGAAGCGGCCCCAGAACGGAGTCACCCCGGTGCGTGAGGCGATCAGGCCGACACCGGTGACCAGGGCCGCCGCCGCCGCGATCCCCGCGACGAGCCAGATGGTCCGCAGGTCGAGTGCAGCGCTGTCACCGGCCGAGCCGACCGGCAGGTCGAGGCAGAGACCGATGCCGAGCAGGACGAGGGTCACCAGACCCGCGACCAGGACCGCGGCGACCTGAGCGGTGTAGCGGAAGAGGTGCGCCCGCATCAGCATCGCGATCCCCGTGGCCAGGGCCAGGACCTGTCCCCACGTATCGGCGGCGAAGGCGAGCACCACTGTGGACCCGATGGCAACGAGCGCGCAGCCGCCGACGAGTCCGACGAGCAGTTCCTGGCCGCGGCGGGCCTGGGCCGCGATGCGCTCGGCGTCGACGGGCTCCTGCGGGGCGGGGTCCACTCCATAACCACCCCGCGTGCCGTGCGGCGGTTCGTAGCCGATGGGCAGCCGGGCGAAGCGCATGGAGAGGCCGGGCAGAAAGGCCAGGGCCCCCACCGACAGTGGGGCGCACAGGGCAGCCGTCTCGACCGGCTCCAGCTGCCACAGTGCCGCGAGAAACGTGGCGAACAGCCCCACTGCGGAGGCGAAG
This sequence comes from Streptomyces sp. NPDC046335, assembly GCF_055587985.1. Lineage (NCBI taxonomy): Bacteria > Bacillati > Actinomycetota > Actinomycetes > Kitasatosporales > Streptomycetaceae > Streptomyces > Streptomyces sp. NPDC046335. The sequence goes on from NZ_JBVJFF010000011.1 coordinate 12,991, forward strand.
ACGAACGCGACGAACGGGCCGTCGCCACGTGGTGAGAGCAGTCCGAGGATCACGGATGCCGTCAGAACGGCGGCACAGGCCAGCAGGAACTGGAGCCTGCCCATACCCTGCCCGTCGGTCACCGGGAGCAGCCCGGAGCCCGCCACCGCCACGTTCGGCAGCGCGCCGAGGCCGAAGGCGACGGCAGCGGCCCGGTCGTCGTACACCCGCGCGCGGACCCCTGCGAGGGTGAGCAGCAGTACGCCCGCGACGGCGGCGAGGATGCCCGGCAGTCCATGCATGTCGTGGCGTGGGGCCGCGGCCCAGGCGACGTAGGCGAGGAGGGACGACAGTACGGTCCCGCCGACGAGTCCGGCGTTGCGGGTCAGGTCGCCGGTCCACAGCACGCGGTCACGGGTCACCGCGGACGCGACGACCTCGGAAACGTCGTCGAAGACAGCGGGTGGCAGCGATTCGGAGAACGGGCGCAGTGTGAGGAGTTCGCCGTCGAGGATGCGCTGGGCCGCGAACGTGCGGGCGCTGTCGAGAACAGCGCCGTCGCGGCGTACGAGGTGGTAGCCGACCGGTGCGCCCGCGGCCGGGCCCTGCCGGGAGAGCCGTAGGACCTCGGGGTAGATGTCGGCGACCGGGACATCGTCGGGCAGCGCCACGTCGATGCGGCTGTCGGGCGCGACGATGGTGACTCGGCAGAAGCCGTAGGACGTGCCGGTGCCGCCCCCGGCGCCGCGTCCGGATGAGCTTTCAGGGGGGTTCCCGCCGCCGGGCCGCCCGAATCCGGTGGCCGTCGTGGAAGCCGTCGTACTCACCTGCTGTTCCCTCTCGGTGCTCATGCCGGTGCCGGTCACGGCCAACTCCGGTGCCCTTGTCACTGATGTTGCGCGCGCCGCGTTCACCGACTGTCTCGTACGGCGTGGCGCGGCCGTGGGAGAACCGGACCTCCTGGCTGATTCCTGAGCCGCAACCCCGACACGTACCGGGAAATGCCCGCATTCTTCCGGCAGTTGCCCGCCCCACCGGCTGGCCGGATCAACCACCGCACGTGTGCACATCGGGCACCCTGCCCCCGAGCGGTGACTACCGGTGTCAGTATGATCACACAGCGATCGCATCGCCCGGTCACCGGGCGGCGAGCGGAACGCCCGCCCCGACAAGGGAATTGGTGCTCAGTGAGCCACATCGTCGTGAAGCGCCCGCCTCGGACGCTGCCCTCCCCGGTCCCCGCCGACGAGGTCGTGCTGCAGCCCCCGCCCGAGCTGCCGCGCGGGCAGCAGGAGGGCGCGATGATGCAGTTGCTGCCCATGCTCGGCATGGGCGGCTCCGTGGTGTTCTTCTTCATGCCGAGCGCCCACCCGTTCATGAAGGTCATGGGCATGGTCATGGTGGCGTCGACGGTGGCCATGTCCGTGGCGATGCTGATCCGCTACCGCCGCGGCAACCAGGGGCAGTTGGCGGACCTGCGGCGCGATTATCTCGGGTATCTGAAGCAGACCAGGCGTACCGCCGTCGAGACGGCGCGGGCACAGCGCGACGCGCAGTACTACCTCCACCCCTCCCCCGAACAGTTGTGGGCCCTGGTCGCCGAGGGCAGTCGGGTCTGGGAGCGCCGAACGGGCGACGCGGACTTCGGGCAGGTGCGCATCGGCCTGGGGCCTCAGTCGCTCGCCACGCCGCTCGTACCGCCGCAGACGGCACCGGTGGACGAGCTGGAGCCGCTCACCGCGGGCGCGATGCAGCGCTTCCTGGCCGCACACAGCACGCTGGAAGACCTGCCCATGGCCATCTCCCTGCGTGCCTTCTACCACGTGACGGTCAGCGGGGACCCCGAGACGGCGCGGGGCACGGCGCGGGCGCTCGTCGCCTCCCTCGCCGCGCTGCACTCCCCACACGACCTGGTGATCGCCGTCGGGGCGGGCACGGCTGCCGCCCGCGCCTGGGAATGGACCAAATGGTTGCCGCACAGCCAGACACCGGGGGTCTCGGACGGTGCGGGCAGCCGCCGGCTCATCACCGGTGACCCCATCGAACTGGAGGCCATGCTGACCGCACGCCTCCAGGGACGGCCGCGATTCCACCCGGAGGGGTCGCCCTTACCGGACGAACCGCACATCGTCGTCGTACTCGACGGCCTGTCGCTGCCTCCGACGGCCGCGCTCGCGTCGCCCGAAGGACTGCAGGGCGTGACGGTCGTGGAGGTCGTACCGGGCGAGCTGGCGCAGGGCCGTGGCGGATTGTCCCTCGCGGTACATCCGGGAGCGCTGCGGATCGAGTCGGACCACGGCCTGGTGTACGAAGGCACTCCGGATGTCTTTTCGTACGAGGGAGCGGAGGCGCTGGCCCGGCAGCTCGCCCCGCTCCGCGTCCCGTCCGGCGGTGACGACGACGAGCCTCTGCTGGCCAACCTGGAGTTCACTGATCTGCTCAACCTCGGTGACGCCGACTCGGTCGACACGAGGCGGACGTGGCGCGCCCGCTCGCTCGCGGAACGGCTCCGCGTTCCCATCGGCGTCGGCGAGGACGGCCGCCCCGTGATGCTCGACCTCAAGGAGGCGGCCCAGGAGGGCATGGGCCCGCACGGCCTGTGCGTGGGAGCCACCGGCTCCGGCAAGTCGGAGCTGCTGCGCACGCTGGTGCTCGGCCTCGCGGTGACGCACTCCTCGGAGACCCTCAACTTCGTCCTCGCCGACTTCAAGGGCGGTGCGACCTTCGCGGGCATGGCGCAGATGCCGCACGTCGCCGCGGTCATCACCAACCTGGCGGACGACCTCACCCTCGTCGACCGCATGGGCGACTCCATCCGGGGCGAGCTCAACCGCCGGCAGGAACTGCTGCGGGACGCGGGCAACTACGCGAACATCCACGACTACGAGAAGGCGCGGGTGGCGGGTTCACCGCTCCAGTCCATTCCCTCACTCGTCCTGGTCATCGACGAGTTCAGCGAACTGCTCACCGCCAAGCCCGATTTCATCGACATGTTCGTGCAGATCGGCCGCATCGGCCGTTCGCTCGGCGTGCATCTGCTGCTGGCTTCGCAGCGCCTGGAGGAAGGGCGGCTCCGGGGTCTGGAGACGTACCTCTCCTACCGTGTCGGGCTCCGCACCTTCTCCGCCGCCGAGTCGCGCGCGGCGCTGGGCGTGCCGGACGCGTACCAACTGCCGAACGTGCCCGGGTCCGGCTATCTGAAGTTCGGCACGGACGAAATGGTGCGCTTCAAGGCGGCGTACGTCTCCGGGGTGTACCGGTCGGGATCGGGGCAGGCCGCGACTTCAGGCGGCTCACGCCCCGTGGACCGCCGACCGGTGCTGTTCACCGCGGCCGAGGTGCCGGTGCACTACGCGGCCGTGACCGTGCCCGAACCACGTGCCGCCACGGGGCCGGAGACGGACGACGCGCTCGCCGACACCGTCCTCGACGTGATCGTGCGCCGCCTGGAAGCACAGGGTCCAGCCGCCCACCAGGTCTGGCTGCCGCCGCTGGACAGCCCGCCGTCTCTGGACGCGCTGCTCCCGGGGCTCACGGCGGTGCAAGGGCGCGGCCTCACCCAGCCCGGCTACGAGGGAGCGGGACGGCTCGTCATCCCGCTGGGCCTGGTCGACAAGCCGTACGAACAGCGCCGCGACACCCTGTGGTGCGACTTCGCCGGGGCGGCCGGCCACATGCAGATCGTCGGCGGACCGCAGTCCGGTAAGTCGACCCTGCTGCGCTCGCTGATCGCGGCCTTCTCCCTCACCCACACCTCGTACGAGGTCCAGTTGTACGGTCTCGACTTCGGCGGTGGCGGGATGGCCTCCGTCGCCGGGCTCCCCCATGTCGGCGGCGTCGCCTCGCGCCTCGACCCCGAACGGGTGCGGCGCACGCTCGCCGAGGTGTACGGCGTGCTGAGCCGACGCGAGGAGTACTTCCGTACGGCCGGCATCGCGTCGATCGCCGACTTCCGGGCACGCAGGGCCCGGGGCGAGATCTCGGTGACCGACCAGCCCTGGGGCGACGTCTTCCTGATCATCGACGGATGGGGCAACTTCCGTTCCGAGTACGAGGGTCTTGAGCCCGCCGTTCTCGACATCGCGGCGCGCGGCCTCGGCTACGGCGTCCACCTGATCCTCACCGCGTCACGGTCCATGGAGGTACGCGCGAACCTCAAGGACCACCTCATGAACCGTCTCGAACTGCGGCTCGGCGACACCATGGACTCCGAGTTCGACCGGAAGGTCGCCGCCAACGTCCCCGCCGGGGTGCCCGGTCGCGGACAGACTCCGCAGAAGCAGCACTTCATGGCTGCCGTCCCACGTATCGACGGGTTGTCATCGGACACGGACCTCGCCGAGGCCACGGCTGGCCTGGCCACCGAGGTCACCCGCCACTGGACGGCGCCGGGGGCGCCCGCGGTCCGTCTGCTGCCGCGAGAGCTGCCGGCGGGCGAGCTGCCCCCGGGCAACGCCTTCCCGGACCGGGGCCTGTCCTTCGCCCTCGACGAGAACAACCTCGAGCCGGTCTTCGTGGACTTCGAGCAGGACCCGTTCTTCCTCGTCTTCGGGGAGAGCGAGTCCGGCAAGTCGAATCTACTGCGGCTGCTCATCAAGCGGCTGACGGAGCGCTACAACGGCGATGTCTGCAAACTCTTCGTGGTCGACAACCGCCGCTCACTCCTCGACGCCGCCCCGGCCTCCCACCTGGCCGAGTACATCCCCATGTCCAACGCCATGGATCACCACATGGCGGCTCTGGCCGACCTGATCCAGCGGCGCACCCCGCCCGCGGACGTCACCGCACGGCAGCTCCGTGAGCGCAGTTGGTGGCAGGGTCCGACGGTGTACGTGATCGTCGACGACTACGACCTGGTCTCCACGTCCAGTGGCAACCCGCTCGGAAATCTCACGGAGCTCCTCCCGTTCGCCCGTGACGTGGGGGTGCGCTTCATCATCGCCCGGTCGACCGCGGGCGCGGGGCGGGCGTCCTACGAGCCGTTCATGCAGCGAGTGAAAGAGCTCGGAGCCCAGGGCGTGGTCCTGGCAGGCGACGCCGACGAGGGTGACATCCTGGGCGGGGTGCGGCCACGGCCCATGCCGGTCGGCCGGGGGATCTTCGTGTCGCGGAAGCGGGGAAAGCCGATGGTGCAGACGGGGTTGGCGGACAGGGAGTTCTTCTGAGGGCCGCCGTTCTTCCCAACCTCTGAACAGGGGCGAAGCCCACAAGTAGGGTGGCCCCACAGCTTTTTCGTACGTTGTGAAAGGACCCTCCGCCATGGCCGATGCACCCGACAAAGCGGCGCAGGAAAAGGCTCGCAAGGAACGCGAGAAGGAGGAGCTCTACGCCCTCGACATCTCCGGCATCGAGTGGCACCACGCGCCGGGCACCGAGGAGCACGAGGAGCGGGTGGAGATCGCGTACCTGCCCGAGGGCGCCGTGGCCATGCGGTCGTCACTGGATCCGGAGACCGTGCTGCGGTACACGGCGGCGGAATGGCGGGCGTTCGTCCTGGGCGCGCGGGACGGGGAATTCGACCTGGAGCCTACTGTGCGCAATGGCGGGGTCGCGGCGGCCGAGTGACGTGACGCCGCGTACTGGTCACGCATAGGACGGGGTGGACGCCTCCCGCGCTAGGGGTGGACGCCTCCCGCGCGCGTCCACCCCGTTTCGTCTACGCCATGCACCGGTCCGGGCTCACTGGAAGTAGCTGGCACCCTTCAGGTCGCCGCCCCGGTAGTCACCACCGGCCTGGCCGACCTTCTGTCCGATGTCGACGAGCGCCCGGTGAATGGCGTCGACGTGCTTGTCCCATTCCTTCTGCTTCGCGACATACGCCGTGTGGGCCTCGCCCTCCCAGCCCTCGGCCACCTTGGCCACAGCGCGCTTGATGTCCGCGAGGTCGGCTTCCAACTGCCTGGCCTGGATGCCGAGTTCGGTGGTGATGGCGTCAAGGCCGCCGTATTTGACCGCGAGCTCATCCAAGTGCACGTTTGCCATGCCTGCCCCGTCTCTCAGTAGGTGTGGGGAACCCGTTCCCCGAAGGCCTCAGTGGTTCAGTAGCTGTTGATCGCCGATTTCTGTGCGCCGTACTGGACGTCGATGCTGTCCATGGTCGACCGGACCTGGTCCTCGAGCCCGTCCGTGAGCTTCTCGTTGCCGCTGATGCCCTCGAGGAAGTCGACCAGGATGTTTCCGACCGCCCTCATGTGCTCGTTGATCTCGGTCTGCTTCCTGTCGAAAGCATGCGCTCCGATGCCCCGCCAGTTGCCTTCCATCATGTCGAGCGTGCCCTGGAGACGCTTGAGCTGCTTCTGGACCGAGTCGTACTTGCCCACGATCTCTTTCTTCAGAAGCGCCACTTGCTGGTTGTTCAACTTCTGGCCTTCAGCCACGGCTGGGCTCCCTTCGTGAACTGTCGTTGGGATGGGTGGGATGGGTGGGATGGGTTCGGAGCGTGATCAGGCCGAGAGGTCGTGCTCCTGCCCGGTTCAGGTGCGGCGTCGAGTGCGCGTCGTGGCGAAGGCGCCACCGCCGATCACCAGGACTGCGGCGAGGCCGCCCAGGATCGGCCACAGAAGGCTGCCGCCGTCGTCATCTTTTGGGGACCGCTCGGCGGCGGAAGCCTTTTTCCCGTCCGGGGCCGCCTTCTTCGCGGGTTGCGTGGGCGCGGCGGGCTCGGAGGCGTCAGGCGTCGAGCCACCGCCGTCGGAACCGGCACCGACGGTCTTCTTGTTGGTGATGGGGTCGACGTCCGCGGGCCCGGGCTTCCCTTGGCCCTTGACGACATTGCGGGCCGGCCGGATCAGCCCATAGCCGAGATAGTCGCTGGGCTCGTCCTTCGGCCAGTCGCGGCCGGCTGTGTCGATGAGGACACGGAGGACCTGATTGGCGGTCCAGTCGGGGTGCTTGGACCAGACGAGGGCGGCGGAGGCGGAGGCGATGGCAGTGGCGGCGCTGGTACCGCCGCCGCCTTCGTCGCAGTAGGAACGGAAGGTCTTGTCGCACCAGCGGGGGATGTCGAGGCCGGGGGCGGCGAGGTCGACGTACTCTCCGAATTCGGAGAACTTGGCTACCTTGCCATTCTTGTCCGCGGCGGACACCCCGATCACGTTCGGGTACGCAGCGGGGTAGCCGATGAAATTCTCCTTCCCCGCGTCATTTCCGACACCTGCGAACATCAATTTACCCTTTGATCGAGCGTAGTCCACGGCCTTCTTTTCACTGGGCAGCAGAAATTTGCCAGTGAAAGACATGCTGATGATCTGAGCATCGCTGTCGGCCGCCGCTCGAATGGCCTCCGGAATGCCACTCGTCTTCTTGTTCTTGAATTTTTCGCCAAGGCCAACCCGGAAGGAGATGACCTCGGCTCCGGGAGCCAAACCCTTCAGCCCCTCCTGACCGGACCCCGCGATGAGCTCCGCCATCGTGGTCCCATGGCTGTTGTAGTCGTCCAACGGTCCGCCGGACAGTCCAGCGAAATCCTTGCCCGACTTCACGCGCCCCTGGAGGGAAGGCGTTCCGGAAACTCCTGTGTCGATGACGGCCACTCTGACGCCTTCACCGGTGCTGGCCTTCCACAGGTTCTCCGCTTCCATTGCATCCAGATACCACTGCTTCGACCGCACATCGTCGGCAGCCGCATTCGGTGCCGGCCCCACGAGCAAAAGCGGCATCACAGCGGCCAAAGGTCCGATAACGGTGAATCTTCTCCGCTTACGGTTCGTCCTCGTGGTGCTCTGCCTGCCACGTCGGTCAGGTCCCGACTCCATGCCCTGCACTTCCTCGCCCACGATTAGTCGATCACTGGTGGCACTTGGCGCCGCCTGGACAGATCCATCTCTTGGCCCTCGATGACCTCAGCGGACCTCGGCGCCTGCTCGTCTTCCTGAGCGGAGCGCCGCTGATCACCACTGGTGTTTCGCACCAGGCCGGCACCTCCAGTGGTGAATCCGCTTCTACGAGTTCCTGAGGTCCGCTCGCGGGGCTTGGGAGTGCCGACCACGCCGCCTTGGGTGTTGCCGATCCGGCGCGAAGCCTGCCCTTTGGCACCGTTGCCCTGAGGACCCATGCCCGCGAGTCCTCGCTGACCGACGCTGCCGCTCGTGGTGCGCGAGCCACCAGCGCCAGGCACTGGTCCTGGGCTGGGCCGACCACCGACTACACCCTGGGCCGGCTTGGCGCCGGTCGCATTCGGGATGCCGGGCCGCGGACCCGGTTCGCCGAGACGTCGCGGAGTACCGCCCGTGATGCTGCGACCCATAGGTGGTTGCCCGGAGGACGTCGGGTTACTGACGCTGCGCCCCTGCGCAGTCGGGCTGATGGGGGAAGGACGACCGTTAGGCACCGCCGGCCCACGCCCCGTACTGTCGTAGGTTCTTCCCGGTCCGGGCGGTCCCGTGCGTCCTTGAGCAGAGGGCACCTGCTTCGAGGTCGCAGCGGGGCCGGGGGCACGTGCGGTGAAGTCACCGAGTCTTGGGGTGGAACGACCGCCACCAAAGGGCAGAACTGGTGCTGTGTCGTGAGGTGTTGGGCCGAGACTCGGAGACGGAGGCCCAGGCACTGGGGCAGTGGTCTGCGGAGGCAGGCTTTGAACACTGTCGATCTCCGTACCCACCGCTCGATCCGGAGTGATGATTGGGCCGTGCCCGTCGAGCCGGGGCGTCGAGGAGCCGTGAGACGAGGGGCCGTCGGGCGAGCCGTTGCCTCCTGGGGCCGCCAAGTCCGCGTGGCGATCAGGCGGGCCCGCTTGAGCATTGTGGGCAGTTGCGGCAGCGGACAGCCCACCCGCTCCCTCACCGGGCGACACGGGATCTCCGCCCGGTACCGGCTCTGGCACCCCGACCTCAGGCATCGCCGAGAACGTAGGCGGCTCCTGGCTCGCCATCCCCTCCCTCGACACCAGGTAGAACGACGCCAGCCGGTTCATCTGGTTGATCGCCTCTTGACGGTGCTTCTCCGTCTTGACTGCCGCGTCGTACTCCTCGTTCCCCTCAACCCGCTTCGGGACCGGGATGTCCTCCATGGACTTCGGATCGACTCGAGTGTCCCGGGGCGGCATGGAGCCACGCACCGACGCCAACCCCGCACCAGCCGACTCCATGTGTGCGCTCGCGGCAGCAGCGAAGTCGGACAGCTTGTGCGTGTCCTTGACCAGATTCTTGCCCCACTTGCGGAATGCCTCGCCCGCCTCCCCCTCCCAGTCGACCCGGTCGATGTGCTGTCCGAGTTCCCGGGCAGCAGCGGCGATCGCGTTCCGCGCCCCCTGCAGCGCCTTGCCGGCGCTCTCCAGGTCCTCTGGTTTGGCCTGGTCGACCAGATCGATCATGTCGTTGAGACGGTGTCCTTCGAAGCCCACTAGGACCACCCTGCATCGGACTTGTCGCTGCCGTGGCCGCCCTGTGCGTCAGGTTTGCCGTTTCGTTCGTGCCCGTCCGGCATCTCCTGACGGCCGACCCGGGTCTGGATCGTCCAGAAGCGCTGCCGCAGGTCTTCCTCGAGGTTGTCGAAGCCGACGTCGGCGCCGTGCACCGCGATCCCCATGGCGTCGATCTGGTCACCCAGCATCTTGGAGAGCGAGGTCAGCCGCTCGTGGACCTGGTCGTACTGCTTGTACAGCGCGTCGGCCTCAGGGAAGGCGCTGCCGGCACCGCTGAAGGACGCCCGAAAGACTTTCTGCGCACCGACCTTCGACGAACTGCCGGCCGAATCTTCGAACTCTGCAAGAAGCGTGTTGATGCGCCGCCGGAACGTCTTCAACGCTTCCAGCCCTCGCTTGACATCGGCGCCTGAAGACGGCGCAGTGCCCCCGTGCCCGTCCGTAGGAAGCACTAGGCCTTCCCTCCCCGTTACCTGCCTGCCCGACCAACTCGTGATCGCGGCGCGGCTGGTGGTCACTTATCGCGCCCGTGTCACTCTAGTCACACACGGTGAGACTCCCAACCCCGCTATTTGTGCGCACAGTTGAAACTCAGCCACTGCTGGCCCTCGCAGGCCCGTGCATGTGCATCAGCAGGCCCACGACTTGGCACCGAGGCACCCACTTCAAGCCATGGTCGCGAGCTCGCCGGTCGGTCCCTCGCACGTCGCTTGCGCAACTCATACCAACCCTCACCGTCGACCACGGCATGCACAATGCCACCACCGCGACCGCGAAGCGACGCACTCCTTACTCAACACGTCTGAGTACCTCTACTCAGTCGGCCAAGGGCAACTGCCGCTACGATCACGGGCGTTCAGGTACCAGCGGAGCTGATCACCGGGACGCATTAGCCCCGGGCGGCACACTCGAAGGAGGGAGACCACGCATGGCGTGGGATGAGTGGGAGCAGCTCAAAGCCAACGCGTCCGAGCGTCACCCCGCACAGATGCAGCTCAACCAGGCTCCGGCTGACCAGGGCAGCGCTGACCCTGGTGCCGGCGGTGGAGGCGGCTGGGACAGCGGTGGCTCGACCGGGCTCAAGTCCAGCAAGGCCGCGTGGAGCAGAGCCGGGGAAGGGGTCGGCTCGCTGCGGGAGAACATCAGCAAGGTGTTGGCGGAACTGGAAGAGGGCCAGAAGGGTCTCGGTCAGGCCCCTCAGTGCCTTAGTGCGGCAGCTCAGCAGGACGTCCACGATTCGTGGGAACGGTACGTCAAGGACATGAGTCGCAGATGCGGCTCCCTCCAGAAATTGCTGGAGCAGGTGGGCCGTCATCAGTATAAGACCGACGAGGCAGTCGAAGCTCAGCTCGCGAGTTTGTCCGTCGCATACAGGGATACGCCGGCCACGGGTGGCCAGGCGAAAGGGCAGTGACAGCCAACAATGGATTACAAGACACTCAGATCCCTCATTCCCGCCAAGTTCGAGAACGCAGCGGACGGCTATCGCGCGACCAGCGACATGGCAAGTGCGGCCAAGGGCCACCTCGAAAAACAAGTCACTGCCGGCATGCGGAAGTCTTTGGAAGGGGCGTCGGCCAGGGAAGCCCTCAAACACGTGTCCAAGCTGGCAGAGAATTTCCACTACACCCAGGTCGAGTGCGGCTTAATCGGGACGGCTCTAAACGGTTTCGCATACGACCTCGCCGCGGCCAAGAGGAAACTCGACGCTGCCGTTGAGGCTGCCCAAGCGGATAAATTCACCGTGAACCCTGACGGTTCGGTCGGATATCCGTCAGCCGGTAAGGAGACCGAGGGCGAACGACCCCCAGGTGGGACAGCGAGCGGCACGACCGACAAAACGGCAGCCGGACTAAATCGCCAGGCCGCCGGATTCGATCCCAACCCGAACTATGCTCGCGCCCAGGAGTACGCCGACCGCATCGCCGCCGCCATCCGGGAGGCGACAGAAGCCGACGAGAAGTGGGCTCCGAAACTGCGGGCACTCAAGGCCGACGATGATCTCTTCGTATCCGCTCGGGACTGGTCCGACGCGCAGGCCGACATGCATGGGGTTCGGGCGGGGGCGAAAGAGTATCTGGACGCGCTTGGAGGCCCCCCCAAGGACGGTACACCCCAGGAGAACGCGAAGTGGTGGAAGAATCTCACCTCGGAGGAGCGGGCGGATTACGTCGCTGTCCAGCCTGCCTCTGTCGGATCCTTGGACGGCCTACCGGCAGATGTCCGCGACGAGGCCAATCGCATGGTGCTGGCGGAGAAGCAGGGCCAGTACGAGGTGGCACTCAAGGCCATTCCGCCGGAGCCCACTAATAAGTGGGTCAACGGCGGCGGCCGTGTGGGCATGATTCACAGCGATGAGTGGATGGACTGGCACCAAAAGTACGGCGAGCGAAAAGAGCATCTTGAAAATTCGCTCCAGGGAATGCAGAAAATCCAGGACCGTTTCAACTCCGCTGGGGTCGAAGGACTCCCTGAAGCCTACCTGCTCGGTTTCAACGCGGAAGGAAATGGCCGCGCGATCATCGCCACAGGTAATCCGGACACTGCTGATCACACAGCTGTCTACGTTCCCGGCACGACCTCGAACCTGGGGACGATTGGTGGAGGCATTGACCGCATGACGAATCTGTGGAGGGAAGCCAACGCGGTCAGCGAAGGGGAATCCGTCTCCACTCTCACGTGGCTCGGATACGACGCCCCGCAAAACATGGTCACGGATTCGCCGTTCAAGCACTACGCGGACGACGGGGCACCGACCTTCAATCATTTTCTGGACGGACTCGACGCCTCGCGCACCGCCGATTCGGAGGGCCATCGAACCGTCATCGGGCACTCATACGGCACCACACTGATCGGCTCTGCGGCCCAGCAGGGCGACCTCAGTACAGACGACGTAATACTCGCAGGTAGTCCGGGAGTGCTGGTCGGTTCAGCCTCTGAGATGGATGTTCCCAGGGGACATGTCTGGAACCAGGAGGCGCAAGGTGACCCGGTCCCGGACATCGGCCGATATGGGCACGGCGGAAGTCAGTTTAATCTGGGCGGCGGCGTATGGATCATCCCCAGCGACGACTCCTTCGGGGCGAATCAGATGACCACGGATACACATGGACACAGCGATTACTGGAAAAGCGAGAGCACCAGTCTCCAGAACCAAGCCCAAGTCGTGGTAGGCCGGACGGAGAACGTAGACTTTGAAGAATGAAACGCGGGTCGGAGCGCTTCTACTGTCCCTCACTTCTGCCTTACTTACGGGATGCGGCATGTATGATTCAAACGGAACCAATGACTCCACCCCCTCTTCCGGCACGCGGAGCATTGACGTCGCACGAACTGAAACGAAGAAGGTATCCAGCGACATCCTTGACATGATCAACATCAAGGGGCGAGTTTCGGAGCCTGGCCCGGGTGTGACTCGATGCGGCGGAGGTAAGGGCCCCGAGAGGTTTTTTCGCATGCTGCATCCCTGGAGCTTCACGCCGGAATCCCCCAAGGGGCTTGACCATGTGATGAAGCACCTCAGGGAGGAACTACCCAAGAATGGGTGGAAGGTCGTGGAGTACGAGCGCGACACCAGCGCGAACAGGAATCTGAACCTCACTGCCGACAATGACAAGAAAAAGTTCAGCGTCCACGTCACGTACTACGCAAAGGACAGCCCTCCCAAGTTGGCCGTGCGAGTCATCTCAGGCTGCTACCAGGTACCCGAAGGCGAAAGAGTCGACCAGTACTGAGGTCTTCAGCTTTCCTCGCGTCGACGTTCCCGCGCCCGTCGGCGTCGCGCGTCCCGCACAGCCACCCCCGTTCCACCGAGCCCCGCCACGAGCACCACCGCCCCCACCGCCGCATACGTCGCGATACGTGCCGTGCGCTCTTCCGCTGTCTCACCCAGGTGGAGTTTCGCGGGAGTGGGAGCTTCCGCCCGGGTGAGGCCTTCCCCGGGGGTAGGCGTCTGGATCGGGTGGTCGTCCTCCGTCAATGCGCGCACCGGGTCCGCCACGCCCCAGCCCACCAGGCGGTCGTGGCCGGGTGCCGAGCGTTCCGCTGTTTGTTGGATCTGGGCCGTGATCTGACGTGGAGTCCAGGTGGGGTGCTTGGATTTGATGAGGGCGGCCAGGCCTGTGACGTACGGGGCCGCGAAGCTCGTGCCGCTGTCGGCGCAGTGGCCGCCGCCCGGGACCGTGGAGATCATGTCGACACCAGGGGCCGCCACGTCGACGAAGTCGCCGGACTGGGAGAAGGCGGCTCGTTCGTTGTTGCGGTCCGAGGCCGCCACCGCGAGCACGCCGTCGTAGGACGCGGGGTAGGTCTTCTTGATGTTGCCGCCCAGGCCGTCGTTGCCCGCCGAGGCGACCACCACCCGCCGCTGGTCGAGCGCCCTGTCCACTGCCCGCTTCAGCTCCGGTGCGGGCTCCGCCGCGTTCGCGGTGTCCTGGGAGATGTTGATGACGTCCGCGTCGGCGTCGACCGCGTGGTCGATGGCCTTCGCGAGGGTGGCCGCCGTGCCGTGGCCCTCCGCGTCGTTCTGCGTGATCGGGATGATCGTCGCGCCCGGGGCGAGGCCCACGAATCCGGTGCCCTTGGCGGGGCGTGCCGCGATGATGCCCGCGACGCGGGTGCCGTGACCGACCCCGTCCGTCGTACCGTTCGCCTTGCCTCGTTCGATCTTCTCTCCCTTGTCGTCCTTGGCGGGGAGGAAGTTGCGGCCACGGGACGCGTCCACGGCGGGCTTCAACTGCGGGTTCTTGGTGTCCACACCGGTGTCGATCACCGCTACGCGCACCCCCTTGCCCGTTGACTGGAGCCACAGTTCGTCCAGGAGCACCCGTTGCAGGGACCAGGGGCGCCCCTCGTAGGGCTTGGAGGGGAACGTGCACTGTCCGGACGACGACGGATTGGCGTCGGCCGGCGTCGGCGTCGCCACTGCGAGGGTCAGGGCAGCCGTGACTGCCCCGGCCGCCCTTCTCGTGCCGCGCGAGAACGCAACGGAACCGTTCGTCATGTCAACGTCCCCTCACGCCTCAGGAGCCCTGCGGCTGTCGTGCCGCGGCCGTCGACAGTCGCGGCCCGGTGGGCAGGAACTTGGACCAGGCCGCTGGGATCGGGGTCACGTCCGTGTCCCCGTATCCGAGGCGTGTCTGGGCCTGTTGCGCCTCCTGCTGTTGCTGCTTGCGCTGCTTCGCGGAGGTGCCGATGCCCGCGTCGTCGGTCGCGCTGTCGCTGTTGGACTGCATCGCGTACCGGAGGCCCGTGTCGGTGACCAGGAAGACGCCGCCGGCCTTCGTCTCGGAGCCGAGGAACTGCCGGTAGAGCTGGCCCGAGCCCGGCGTGACGTACGCGCTGGACGAGCCGGTCGGAAGCGGTGCCGGGAATTCGGTGCCTGCCCAGGTGCTGAGAGTCGTCGCGCCGTCGTCGGCGTCGACGTCGCGCAGGACGTTGCACACGGTGTTGCGGCTGCCGCGCGTGGTGGATGCTTCGTTGGCGGTCCTCGGCTCCTCACGCGGCCATCTGTACTCCGCCCCGAACTCCTTCGTCCCGGGGCTGAAGGCCGCGGCGCTCAGTTGCCGGGCCCGGCCGTTCTGTCCGAGGGTGACCAGGTCGGGGCTGCTGAGGAGGAGTTTCGCGGTGAAGTCGGAGACCGGGGCGATCCGCCCGGGAAGAACCACATAGTGCTGGGGCTTTTCGCCGTCCGTCGCTTTGAGGATCATGCCGACCTTGTCTGCCGCGTGGTCCTGCAGGCCCGGCACCTTCGCATCCGCACCCGGAGGGCCGTCGATCTCGGGGAAGGCGATCGCGTCTCGGGGAAGCAGAGTGTCGAGCCACTGTCCGGAGACCCGCTGCGGTTCACGCCCGGACCCCACGAGGATGCGCAGCAGGAGCCCACGCTCCTCCCTCTCCGAAATCCGGTACGCCCTGCCGTGGGCGTCGACCACGTAGCGTGTCTTGTCCGGGCCCACGACGTACAACAGCTCGCCGCCTCGCAGCCGTTCATGGCCCTCGGTCCTGTTCCGGTCACGCTCCCCGAGTACGAACGCCGCTTTCTGCATGCTGCTGCCACCCTCGACCGGGCGTTCACAGACCGCCCAGCGTTTGGCGGAGCCGGCCTCCGATGCCGAGGGCAGCCGGTCGGGGGCGTACGGGATGCCGATGGTGGCGCCGTGCGGGATCGTGCCCTTGTCGAGCACGGACTCGTCGACGTTGATGACCTCGCCCTTGCCGGAGTCGAGAAGGAGCTTCGCCGACGCCATGTTGAGGACCGGGTGCAGTTGGGATTTGCCGTGGGTCTTCAGGACGACGTAACGGGTCGTCGAGTCGCTCGCGATGATGACGTGTTCCTTGGGCTTGTCCCAGCCAGGTTTGGCCGCCGGCCGGAACATCCCCCACGCGCCGAAGACCGCCAGGACGAGCACCGCGACGATGAGGCCGGGCACCACCGCACGCAGGGGGCGAGGCGCTCCTTCCTCCGAGCCCGAGGGTGAGGGCTGGATGAACGCGGCCAGCGTGCGGCGCTTCGCGAAGATGTACGCGTTGAGTTCGTCCCGTCGTGATGCCATGCGTGTCTGGTTCTCCCCGTGAGCGACCTGAGTGGCTGCTGCTCCCCGTGCGGTGGCGGGCCGTGCCCATGCCCGCGCTCTCCGTTGTGGGGCCGGGCCCCTACTATGCCTGTTGAGTAATCGCACGTGCGGGCTGGGTGAGGTTTCTGAGGCCCAAGCGCCTTGCGCAAAAAGGCGGTTCGGGAGAATTACGGGGGTTGGGCTGGTGGCTTCAGCGTCGCGCAGGCGGACGGGAAGACGTACGGAGTCCGCCACTCGGACGCCGACACGGGTTGGCGACGGCTCGCCGGATACGTCAGGGATTCCCGGGCCCGCGGCCACGCTCCACCTGCGGTCGGCGGCAAGCCAGTTGGGTTCGTTTCGCCTGTTGCGACTCGTTCTGCTGGAGCTCGCCGCCGCTCTGCTCGTCGCGGCCTGGATCATCGGTCCACTGGCTCTCGCCCCGGCATCCGTGGTCGCCGCGGTGTTGGTGCTGTTGGCCGTCGTACGTCGCCGTGGGCGCCCGTTGCACGAATGGCTGGGCACTGCACGGGCGTTGAAAGCCCGGCAACGCGGTGTCGCGGAGAGATCGGTACCGCCGGGCACCGACCCCGCTTTCGCCCCGGCGGTCGAGTGTGACCCTGCCCTCCGTACGTACGCCTACAGCGGCCGCGACCGTCGCGAGGTCGGAATGATCGGCGACGGGACGTTCGTGACCGCGATGTTGCAGGTGGAATCGGACGTGACCGCCCTGCGGGCCGACCGCGGAAGGCAGCCGCTGCCGGTGAACCTGGTGCGGGACGCACTGGAAGTGGACGGCATCCGGCTCGAGTCCGCCCAGATCGTTCTGCACACCCAGCCCGCCCCCGCGCTGCACCTTCCGCAACAGTCCCTGGCCGTCAGCAACTACGCACCGCTGCAGGCCCTCACGGGGGCACCCGCGGTGCGGATCACCTGGATCGCCCTCAAACTCGACCCGGAACTCTGCCCCGAGGCCGTGGCGGCGCGCGGAGGCGGTCTGGCCGGTGCACAGAAGTGCGTGGTGCGTGTCGCGGACCAACTCGCGAGTCGACTCACAGGAGCGGGCTTTCACGTGACCGTCCTGAACGAGGAAGAGGTGGCCTCCGCCATCGCGACCTCCGCCTGTGCCAATCCCCTGGTGACGGCTCAGGCCGGCCGGGCCGGGGTACCGGAGCGCAGGACCGAGGAGTCCCCGCGCGCTTGGCGGTGTGACAACCGGCGCCACACCACCTATTGGGTGGCGCGCTGGCCGCAGTTGGGAGGGCCCGGGGGACCTGCGCTGCCGCAGGTCGTAGCCCTTCTCACCGCGGTTCCGGCGCTGACCACGACCTTCAGCCTCACGCTCGGACGCGGCGCACGGCAGGAGATCGCCTTGCGCGGTCATCTGCGGGTGACGGGCCGCGGGGATGCCGAACTGGTCGCCGCGCGGCGGTCTTTGGAGCAGGCTGCCCGTCAGGCCGGGACGGGGCTGGTACGGCTGGACCGCGAACAGTTGCCGGGGATGCTGGCGACGCTGCCGCTCGGGGGTGCTCGTTGATGGCTGTCTCGACTCCTCCGGTCACGGGTTCCCCGGGTGACCCGGCCAGGGGACCGTTCACCGCTGCCCTGCGGGGCGGATTCGGGCTGATCGGTCCTCGACACGGCAGACACGCGCTCTCCCCCGAGCAGGTGGACGCGCTGGCGCTGCCGATCGGTGACGACGGGGTTGTGATCGGCGTGGACGCCCAGGGCAGCCCCGCGACGCTCGGCGTCAATCGCCCCACGCCGTACGACATCCTCCTCATCGGCGGACTGTGGACGGCGCAGGTCATCGCGTTGCGGGCCGCTGCGACCGGGGCACGGGTGGCGGTGGAGACCGGGCGGGCCGGGGCGTGGGCGCGGTTGGTGCAGGCGCTCGGGGTGGGGCCGAGTGGCATGGCCGCGCATGACGTGGGGCGGGTGCCGCCGCAGGGGGCTTCCGCGGGGAGTCCCGTGCTCGTCGTGCGGGACTGCGGGATGCGGCCGCCTCGGGGGCGGGTCGTCTCCGCTCCCTGGCAGTCCGTGCTGACGGTGCTGCCCTATCTGAGTCCCGTCGCTCCTCGGCTCGTCAGGCAGGCGCGGCTGGTGGGCGTGCAGCGGGTGTCGCCCGATGAGGCGGTGCAGACCGGGCGGTTGCTGGGGCTGCCGGCGGGAGATGTCGATTCGCTGCCGACGCTTGCCGACGGGGTGACGTTGTGGTGTGCCGATCGTGACCGGCAGTACGTGATGACGCGGGCCACCGATGCCGAGACCGGATTGTTGGGTACCGCTCGGCGGATGGACTGACCTGGCGGAGGCGTCGGGCAATTCGGGGCGTGGTGTCGGCCATTGAGGGATATGTCCGTCCCGGTTTGATGTACGTGGATCGCTCCTGGGTGGGGCGTGACGCGATGGACAGCATTGGTGGGGTGGACTGCCCTGCCGTGCTGGTGGTTTTGGTGATTAGGCTGGGACAGTGCGCGTCGCCAGAACCCTCGAACGGGTGGTGCGCGTCTGCAACGGGGAGAGCCAGGCGGATCGGACGACAGGAACGGTCGCCCCCCACCACGGCACGAGGGTGCTCGACCACATCAGGAGGCATTGTGAACAGCGATCGGGACGAGATCCGCGGGGGCTGGGACTCACCCGTCGATGATCAGTCCGACGCGGAGTCCGCTGCCGAGACCACGGGCGAGTTCACCATCGACTACGCGCCGCCCGCCTGGTACACGCAGAACGCTTCGGGCAGTGCCGGGGAGACGCCTTCGGCTCCGCCGGTCTCCACGCCGCCGGTCACCACACCGCCGCCCTCCGCTGAGCCGCCCGCCTCCGCTCCGTTCACTCCATCCGCGGCTGAGCCGGCCGCTGAGCCCGCTCCCGTGCCGCAGCCGGCGCCCCTACCATCGTTCGCCATGCCGCCCGCTCCGTTGGCTCCGCCCACCGGGCCGGTTCCGCCGGTCGGTGCGGAGCCCGTTGCGCCTGCCGAGTCCGCTGCCGAGGGAGTTTCTGGTGCAGTGCCCAAGCTTCCCGTGGGGAGCGGGTTCGAGCCTGCGGATCGGGGTGGTGAGGGGCAGGAGCGGGACGGCTCTGCTTCTGCGGGTACGTCCGCGGACACTTCGTCCGCGGGTACCTCTACGGCTACACCTGCGTCTGCTGCTGAGTCTGCGTCTGCGTCTGCGTCTGCGTCTGGAGGTGCGATCACTGACTGGAGCTCCGCTCTTGCCGGGCCCGCCGCTTCCGTACACGTGACCGGTGTCGTACCGAAGAACGAGGTCGATGCACTGGCCGAGGCCAAAGCTGAGGATGACGCGGAGGGTGGCGCCGAGGAAGCTGCCGGTGCCGAGGAAGCGCAGCCTGCGTCCGCTTCCGAGCCGCAGTCAGAGCCCGAGGCCGCTGCCGCGCCCGTCGCGGAGAGCCTGGGTGGTGGTGACCTTGAGAGTGGCGCCACCATGCGGTTCTCCGCGCGTGCGCTGAAGCGGGAGATCGAGGAGCGTTCCGCCGCCGAAGTGAAGCCCGCTGCTGAGCCCGTCGAGCCCGCGAAGCCCGTCGAAGCCCAGTCCTCCGGAGCCGTTGCTTCTGGGGATGCCGTGCCTGCTGCTGCCGCTGCCACGGTCGGTGACTCCGGTGACAGCGGTCGTGACGGTAATGGCGACAGCGACGTGCAGGACTCCGCGCCTGCCTCTTGGGCTTCGCCGCCGGTCGCGTCGCAGAGTGGTGGGCTTCCGCCGTTGCCGCCCGCCTATCAGCCCGCGGCTCCGATTGCCGCGCCGCAGTGGCCCGCGCCGACACAGGCCGCGCAGCCGGAGCCGCCGGTCCAGGCCGAGCCGCCCGTTCAGGCCGCTCCCCCGGTCGCGCCCCAGCCCGTGCAGCCACAGACGCCACTCACGCCTAGGCCGGAGCAGGCTCCCCCGGCACCGGCACCGGCACCGGCACCGGCCGTGCCTGCGCAGGCCCAGCCGTTGCCGCAGCCGCCCGTACAGCCCCAGACGCCTCAGACGCCCCAGCCGCCGGTGCCCGGGGGATGGCACACGCCCCAGGGCCAAGTACCGCAGGGTTACGGGTTTCCGCAGGCGGGGGCCGCCGCGCCTGCCCCCGCGCCCGCGCCTCAGGCCGGTTATGGGTTTCCGCAGCAGACGGGCGCGGGCGACGCCCCCGTACAGGCAGGTGGTTACGGGTTCCCGCAGCAGCCGCCGGCTCCGCAGGCACAGCAGCAGCCGCACGCCCAGCAGCCCCAAGCCCCCCAGGGCCAGCCGCCCGCTCAGGGTCAGCCGCAGCCGCCCCTCCAGGGGCAACCGCAGCCGCAGGGCCAACCCCAGCCCCCCGTCCAGGGACAGCCCCAGCCCCCCATAGACCCCCGTACCGGCGCCGCCTGGCCGCAGGCCGTTCAGCATGATCAGCGGGAGCGGACCAATCCCGGGGCTCCGCTGGGGTACACCGCTGCCGTCGAGCTGTCCTCCGACCGGCTGCTGCGCAACACCAAGCCGAAGGCCAAGAGCAGCCGCTCCTCCGGGGGTGGCCGCTTCAAGCTCGGCGGCAAGAAGGAAGAGGCCGAGCGGCAGCGGAAGCTGGAGCTGATCCGGACGCCGGTGCTGTCCTGCTACCGGATCGCCGTGATCAGCCTCAAGGGCGGCGTCGGCAAGACGACCACCACCACCGCGCTGGGGTCCACCCTCGCCACCGAGCGGCAGGACAAGATCCTCGCCATCGACGCCAATCCCGACGCCGGCACGCTCGGGCGGCGCGTGCGGCGTGAGACCGGGGCCACCATTCGTGACCTGGTCCAGGCGATCCCGTATCTCAACTCGTACATGGACATCCGGCGGTTCACCTCGCAGGCCGCGTCCGGTCTTGAGATCATCGCCAACGACGTCGATCCCGCCGTGTCGACCACGTTCAACGACGAGGACTACCGGCGCGCCATCGACGTGCTCGGGAAGCAGTACCCGATCATCCTGACGGACTCGGGTACGGGGCTGCTCTACAGCGCCATGCGCGGGGTCCTCGATCTCGCCGATCAGCTGATCATCATCTCCACGCCCTCGGTGGACGGGGCCAGCAGCGCGTCCACGACGCTCGACTGGCTGTCCGCGCACGGGTACGCGGATCTCGTCTCGCGGTCCATCACCGTCATCTCCGGGGTGCGGGAGACCGGCAAGATGATCAAGGTGGACGACATCGTGTCGCACTTCGAGACGCGGTGCCGGGGGGTTGTCGTCGTTCCCTTCGACGAGCACCTCGCCGCCGGCGCGGAGGTCGATCTCGACATGATGCGGCCGAAGGTGCGGGAGGCGTACTTCAACCTCTCGGCGATGGTGGCCGAGGACTTCGTACGGGCCCAGCAGCAGCAGGGGCTCTGGACCTCGGACGGGAATCCGCCGCCGCGGGTGGCTCCGCCCATGCCGGGGCAGGGGCAGGTACAGGGGCAACCGCAGCCGCCGCAGCATGGTGGGGCGCCTTACCCGGGACAGCCTCAGCCTCAGCCGTATGCCCCCCAGCAGCCCCAACAGCCCCAACAGCAACCTCCGCAGGGCTACCCCCAGCAGCCG
This sequence comes from Streptomyces sp. NPDC046335, assembly GCF_055587985.1. Lineage (NCBI taxonomy): Bacteria > Bacillati > Actinomycetota > Actinomycetes > Kitasatosporales > Streptomycetaceae > Streptomyces > Streptomyces sp. NPDC046335. The sequence continues at coordinate 34,428 of NZ_JBVJFF010000011.1, forward strand.
CAAGGCTGGCAGGCACCGCCTCCCCAGCAGTAGTAGCAGCAGCGTTCCGTATCTCACCTCAGCGGGCCCGTGCCGTTTCTCGGCGCGGGCCCGCCGTGCGTTCCACCGTGCGTTCCGCCGTCCGGCCGAACCCCACGGCTCCCGAAGCCGCCCACCTGCTGCTCCCCCAGCCGTCACCCCCTCACCAGCCCCGCGTCAGAGGTCTTGACCAATGCGGGTGAAGTTGCCGTCAAGTCGTTATTTCCGCAGGCCACATGGGGTTCACCTGCCGTTGACGTGTGCTGACCGGCGCTGGTAAACACACAGCAACCAGCTGACGTTCCTTGATCAACCAGCGTTCAACCAGTTCAACCAGCCATTCCTGCGCGAGCGATGACGCGAGGTCACGACCCATGGACACACAAGATCAGCACGGCAGAACAGCAGTGACGGAAGCGACCGCGCACGCCCCCCGGCCCCGCGGCCGTCTGAGGCTCGTGCTCGCCGGGGGTGCCGCCGCGTTCACCCTTACGGCCGGTCTCGCCACGCCGCTCAATCTCGCCCCGCAGCAGGCCGAGGCCAAGGCCGACGACGGCAAGAAGGTCCTCACCGTCGCCGTGGCGCAGAGCGTCGACTCGCTCAGCCCGTTCCTCGCCCAGCGGCTGCTCAGCACCAGCCTGCACCGCCTCACCTACGAGTACCTGACGAACTACGACGCGAAGAACAACCGTGCGATCGATGGGTTCGCCACTGACTGGAAGCCCTCCGCCGACAAGCTGACGTGGACGTACACCATCCGGGACGACTCCAAGTGGTCGGACGGCAAGCCCGCCACCGCCGAGGACGCGGCATGGACGTTCAACAAGGTGATGTCCAAGGAGGGCACCGCCACCGCGAACTCGAACTTCGTCACCAACTTCAAGAAGGTGACCGCGCCCAGCCCCACCAAGCTGGTCATCGAGCTGAAGAAGCCGCAGGCCACCATGGCCGCCCTGGATGTGCCGATCGTTCCCAAGCACGTCTGGGAGAAGGTCGACGACATCTCGAAGTTCAACAACGACAAGGACTTCCCGGTCGTCGGCAACGGGCCGTTCATCCTGACGGACTACAAGGTCGACCAGTACGTGCGGCTGAAGGCCAATAAGGACTTCTGGCGCGGCGCGCCCAAGTTCGACGAGCTGGTCTTCAAGACGTACAAGGACCAGGACGCGGCCGTCTCCGCCCTCCGCAAGGGTGAGGTGTCGTTCGTGGCAGGGCAGCCCGCGCTCACGCCCGCGCAGGCCGACTCGCTCAAGAACGAGGAGAACATCAAGGTCAACGAGGGTCCTGGCCGGCGCTTCTTCGCCCTCGCCACCAACCCGGGGGCCAAGACCCGCGACGGCGAGAAGTTCGGTGACGGGCACCCGGCCCTCCTGGACAAGAAGGTGCGCCAGGCGCTCTTCCTCTCCGTGGACCGCGAGGCCATCGTCGACAAGGTGTTCCAGGGGCACGCCGTGGAGGGCGCGGGCTACATCCCGCCGCGCTTCTCCGAGTACGCCTGGCAGCCGAGCGGCGAGCAGCAGATGGCGTACGACCCGAAGAAGGCCGCCCGGCTCCTCGACGAGGCGGGCTACAAGAAGAACGGTGACGGCAAGCGCGTCGGCAAGGACGGCAAGCCGCTGGACTTCCGAATCCTCTGCCACGCCACGGACCCCAACGACAAGGCCGTGGGCAAGTACCTGAAGGAGTGGTGGGGGGATCTGGGGATCGGGCTCGAGGTCGAGTGCCTCGACGACGTGTCCGTGCCCTGGTACGCGGGTGAGTACGACCTCGCCTTCGACGGATGGTCCGTCAACCCCGACCCCGACTTCGTGCTCGGCATCCACACCTGCGCCGCGCTGCCGGTGAAGGCCAAGGAGAGCGCCGCCACGGACAACTTCATCTGTGACAAGAAGTTCGACGACCTGTACGACAAGCAGCTCGCCGAGTACGACCCGGGCAAGCGTGCCGACATCGTCAAGCAGATGCAGTCGTGGCTGTACGACTCCGGGTACATGAACGTCCTCGCGTACCCGAACGCCGTCGAGGCCTACCGCACCGACCAGATCAAGTCCATCACCACCATGCCGACGGCCGCGGGCAACATCTACGGTCAGGACGGATATTGGAGCTGGTGGTCCGCCGTGCCCGCGGATGGGAAGAGTTCCTCCAAGGACGGCAGCTCGACCGGTGTCATCATCGGTATCGCCGCTGCCGCGGTGGTGCTCGTGGGCGGCGGAGTCCTGTTCGCCCTGCGCCGCCGTTCGACCGCAGAGGACCGCGAGTAACGCATGACCGCTGACAGCAATCCCGCACTGCTCGACACCGAGGGCCCGGGCGGCCCCGGCGCCGCCGGCGACCTGGCTCCGGCCGGGGCGCCGTCGGCCCGCGGGCCCCGGAGCCGCGACACCCGGGCCTACCTCCTCTATGTGGCGGGCAAGATCGGCGGCGCGGTCGTGTCGCTGTTCGCCGTCCTCGTCACCAGCTTCTTCCTGTTCCGGCTGATCCCCGGCGACCCCGTCAAGCAGATGACGGGCGGCAAGCGCGTCTCGGCCGAACAGCTCGCCGCGATGCGCAAGGAGTTCGGCCTCGACAAGCCGGTCATGGCCCAGTTCTTCGACTACACGGGCAACGTCCTGACCGGCGACTTCGGCACGTCCTACCAGTTCCACGCGCCCGTGATGGACAAGATCACCGAAGCGCTGCCCGCGACGCTGCTGCTCACCGGAACGGCGTACGTCCTCTACACGATCATCGGCATCTGGCTCGGCACGCGCACCGCCTGGCGCAACGGCAAGCTGGGCGACCGCTTCAACACCGGGCTCGCCCTGACGCTGTACTCCGTGCCGTCGTTCTGGCTCGGCCTGCTGCTGATCATCACCTTCGCGGTGGGGATCGGGCCGATTCCCGGGATGTTCCCGACCGGCGGCCTGGAGTCGGGCGGCGAGACCGGCTTCGCGTACGTCATCGACGTCGCGCACCACATGGTGCTTCCGGTGATCACGCTGGTCGCCGTCGGGTACGCGCAGACGCTCCTCGTCATGCGCTCCTCGCTGCTCGACGAGATGGGCAGCGACTATCTGACGACCGCGCGCGCCAAGGGGCTCCGCGACGATCTCGTACGCCGCCGGCACGCCGTGCCGAACGCGATGCTGCCGACCGTCACCCTGATGTTCGTCAACCTCGGCACGGTGGTGGCGGGCGCGATCCTCGTCGAGACCGTCTTCTCCTGGCCGGGCCTCGGCGGTCTCTTCTACTCGGCGTTGAGCGTGCCCGATCTGCCACTCGTGCAGGGGCTCTTCTTCGTGTTCTCCACCACGGTCATCCTCATGAACACCCTGGCCGACGTGATCTATCCGCTGCTCGATCCCCGGGTGGGCCGATGACGACCGAATCCGCCGAATCCACTCCTCCGACCTCGGCCGCCCCGGCCACGCCCGCCGCCCCCGGCAAGAGCGCGCGCGCACTCGCCCGGGCCCGCAGGCGGCACTCCATGACCCGCTTCTGGCGGGAGTACCGCACACACCGGGCCGGGCTCGTCGGCCTGGCCGCGCTGGTCCTGATCGCCCTCGCCGCCGTCTTCGCGCCGCTGCTCGTCGGCTCGGACGCGCAGAGCGTGACCGACGCCCCGGGCAAGCCGATGGAGGCGCCGAGCGGGGAGTTCCCGCTCGGCACCGACCAGTTCGGGCGCGATCTGCTCGGCCTGCTCGTGTGGGGCGCCCGCATCTCTCTCTCCGTGGGGCTGCTCGCCGCGGTCCTTTCGGTGGCCATCGGCACCCTGGTGGGGATCACCGCGGGGCACTTCAAGGGCTGGTACGCCACCGTCATCATGCGCGTCACCGACTGGTTCCTCGTGATGCCGACGCTGGTGCTCGCCATCGCCCTCGCCTCGGTGATGTCCCGCTCCATCTGGACGATCATCCTGGCGATCGGCGTGACGACATGGCCGACCACGGCACGCCTGGTCAGGGCGCAGACGCTCGCCGTGGAGTCGCGGCCCTACATCGAGCGCGCGCAGGCACTCGGCGGCGGCCACGGCCACATCATGGCCCGCCACGTGCTGCCCAACGTCATGCCGCTCGTCCTCGCGCAGACCACGCTGGTCATCTCCGGCGCCATCCTCACCGAGGCCACGCTCGCCTTCCTCGGCCTCGGCGACCCGACGAGCGTGTCGTGGGGCGGCCTGCTCCAGGACGCGCGCGAGGCGGGCGCGGTCAGCGCCGGGCACTGGTGGTACCTCGCCCCGCCCGGCCTCGCCATCGCCCTCGTCGCGCTGGCGTTCACCCTGTGCGGCCGCGCCGTGGAATCCGTGCTCAACCCCAGGCTGGGGGCCACCCGTTGAACGACGTACAGACAACCGAGCGACGACTGCTCGACGTGCGCGACCTCGAAGTGACGTACGCGAACGGCGCCGCCGCCGTCCGTGGCGTGAACCTCCACGTCGAGGCGGGGCAGAAGCTCGGCGTGGCCGGCGAGTCGGGCTGCGGCAAGTCCACGCTCGCCCTCGCCCTGCTGCGGCTGCTCCCCGCGGGCACCAAGGTGTCGGGGCAGATCCTGCTCGACGGCGAGGACGTCCTCGCCATGAAGTGGGGGCGGGTCCGCGCGGTGCGCTGGGCCGGTGCCTCGATCGTCTTCCAGGGCGCGATGCACTCGCTGAACGCGGTGCACCGCGTCGGCGACCAGATCGCCGAGCCGATCCTGCTGCACAGGAAGGCGACCCGGGCCGGCGCCGAGAAGAAGGTCGGTGAGCTGCTCGAACACGTGGGACTGCCCGCCGCGCGCGCCGAGGCGTATCCGCACGAGCTCTCCGGCGGCCAGCGGCAGCGCGTGATGATCGCGATGGCGCTCGCCTGCGAACCCCGGCTGATCATCGCGGACGAGCCGACCACCGCGCTGGACGTGATGATCCAGGCGCAGATCCTCCGGCTGATCGAGCAGCTCGTGGCCGAGCAGGATCTGGGCCTGATGATGATCAGCCACGACCTCGCCGTGCTCTCCGACACCTGCGACCGGCTCGCGGTGATGTACGCGGGCCGTGTCGTCGAGGAGGGCCCGGCCACCGAGGTGTACGAGCATGCCCGGCACCCCTACGGCAAGGCGCTGTCGGCGGCCTTCCCGCGGATCGGTGACCCGGCGTCGCGGTTCGCGCCGCGCGGCCTGCCCGGTGATCCGCCCGACCCCTCCGCGCTCCCCACGGGGTGCACCTTCCATCCGCGCTGCCCGGTCGCCCTGGACTCCTGCTCCACGGAGGACCAGGCGCTGCGGGACGCGGGCCCGCACCACCGCGCGGCCTGCGTACACGCGGGCGCCCCGCTTCCGGCGCAGCCCACGGCGGCGCCCGCGACGGCGGAGCGCACGCCGTGACCGAGGAGAACCGTGAAGAGGACCCGCGCATGACCACCACTCGGGAGCCCGGCGGCACGCTGCTGTCGGCCGCCGATCTGCACATCGCCTTCCCCGGCCGCCGGGGCGCGCCGACCGCGCGGGCGGTGGACGGCGTCGACCTCGACATCAGGGCAGGCGAGATCGTCGCCCTGGTCGGCGAGTCGGGGTGCGGCAAGACGACACTGGCGCGTTCGCTGCTCGGCCTCGTGCCGCCGACCTCGGGCAAGGTGACGTTCGCCGGGGAGCCGCTGAACTACGCGGGACGCGCCCTCAAGGCGTACCGCAAGCGCGTCCAGCTCGTCCTCCAGGACCCCAGTGGCTCGCTCAACCCGCGGCACACGGTGTACGAGGCCGTGGCCGAGGGGCTGCGCATCCACGGGTACGCGGGGGACGAGCGGGCCGCGGTCGCGGAGGCCCTCTCCCGGGCCGGGCTCCGGCCCCCGGAGCGGTTCTTCCTGCGCTATCCGCACGAGCTGTCGGGCGGCCAGCGCCAGCGTGTCGTCATCGCGGGCGCGCTCGTCCTCGAACCCGAACTCATCGTCGCCGACGAGCCGGTCGCCTCCCTGGACGCCTCCGTACGCGGTGAGATCCTCGCCCTGCTGCTGCACCTGCGCGAGGAGCTGGGGCTCTCCGCGCTGGTGGTGACGCACGACCTGGGGCTCGCGTGGAACATCGCGGACCGGGTGGCGGTGATGTACCTGGGGCGCATCGTCGAGACGGGCACGGTGGAGGAGGTCCTGACGGCTCCTCAACACCCTTATACGCAGGCCTTGTTGTCGGTACTGCCGGAGGCGCCGGGCTCGCCCGTGGTCCTCACGGGGGAGCCCCCGGACCCCTCACGGATCCCCGGCGGGTGCCGGTTCCATGCGCGGTGCCAGATCCTCGCCTCGGGCGAGGCGGAGCGGGCGGGCGTGGCGGATCACTGCCGGACGGTGGACCTCCCGCTGCTCTCCGGGGGCGGTGAGACGCAGGTGGCGTGCCACTGGGCGGCAGCGGCTGCCGGCGGGGCGCCTTAGGTGCGTTCTCGGCCTTCCGCCGGTGGGGGCTTGTCGCGCAGTTCCCCGCGCCCCTTAAGGGCCGCCCGGCGGCTAGGCGCGGTCCGCGGCCTCGATCAGCTCCCGGGACCTCTTCACGTCATCCGCGATAGCGACAAGCAGCGCCTCGATGGAGTCGAACTTGGCCTGGCCCCGCACGAAGGCCAGGAAGTCCACGGCCACGTGCAACCCGTACAGGTCAAGACCGACGCGGTCGATCGCGTACGCCTCGACCGTCCGCTCGGTCCCGTCGAACTGCGGGTTCGTCCCGACGGAGATCGCGGCCGGCATCGCCTCGCCCTGGGCGTGCAGCCATCCGGCGTAGACGCCGTCGGCGGGGATCGCGGTGTGCGGCAGCGTCTCCACGTTGGCCGTGGGGAAGCCCAGCTCGCGCCCGCGCTGGGCGCCGCGCACGACGACGCCCTCGACGCGGTGCGGGCGGCCGAGGATCTCCGCGGCGCCCGTGACGTCCCCCTCGGCGACCAGGCGCCGGGTCAGCGTCGAGGAGAACGGCTCACCGCCGCCCGCCGTACCGCTGACGTACAGGTCGACGAGATCGACCTCGTAGTCGTACGTGGTGCCGAGCTCGGCGAGGAAGCCGACGTTGCCCGCGGCCTTGTGGCCGAAGCGGAAGTTGGGGCCCTCGACGACCACGCGCGCGTGCAGCTTGTCGACGAGGACCTTCACCACGAAGTCGGCGGGCGACAGCTTCGAGAACTCGGTGGTGAAGGGCAGGATCAGCAGCGCGTCCACGCCGAGGCCGGCCATCAGCTCGGCGCGCCGGTGGTGCGGGGCGAGCAGCGGCGGGTGGCTGCCGGGGCGCACGACCTCGCTGGGGTGCGGGTCGAACGTGACGACCACGGCGGGCACGCCGAGCTCCCTGGCGCGCTCCACGGCGCGGCCGATGATGAGCTGGTGCCCGCGGTGCACGCCGTCGTAGGAACCAATGGTGACGACGCTGCGCCCCCAGTCCTGGGGGATGTCCTCCAAGCCACGCCAGCGCTGCACTTCTTTGCTCCTCGCCGAACCTGTGTACGTCCGTTACGTCTGTACGTTCCCATTGCCGATTACGCAGGTCTAAGACTGCCATGCCGGAGGGCCCCGGCTCGCATCGGTATCTCTTCGTCCGGGGTGGCGGGGGTCACTCCCCGGTCCCGGACGCGTGGACGTCAGGCCGGTACCCGTACGCCACCCGCGAGGTTCTCGATCGTCCGGCAGGCGCTCGGGCCGACCAGGGCGGCCCACTCCTCGGGGGCGCCGTCGAGCCAGCGGGTCACCAGGGCGGCGAAACCCGGCTCGGAGCGGGCCAGTTCGACCAGGCAGCGGTCGAAGCGGGACGCGCCCTCCGGCGTACGCACGAGCTGCCGCGCCGCCCGGCGCACCCGCTCGCGAGCCGGTTCCTCGCCGCACTCGGCGGCGGCGCGGGCCACGGTCCGCACGACGCTCTCCAGGACCGTGAGGTCCCGCTCCTGGCCGAGCAGTACGTCGAGCAGCTCGCCCCGCAGAACCCCGGAAGCCGCGCTGCCGGGGGCCGCGAGCACGGATGCGAGGGCGGCTCGGGCCGCCGAGGGCGTCGCGCTGTCCAGCAGCCCCGTCACCAGCGGGAAGAGGACGTCACGTACGCCTGGCCCCTCCTCGATGCGCCGGTCGACGTACGCCGCGGCGGCCTCACCGGCCTCGGGGCGGGCCGCGAGGAAGTCCCGCACCAGGGCGGCGACCCGCTGGGCGAGCACGGGCGTGGTCGCGTCGACAAGGCCGCCCAGCACGTCATCGGCGACGGGCCCCGGCGCCTCCAACCGAGCCCGGAAGGCGGCGAGCACCGCCTCGGGGTGGGAAGGCAGGGCCGCGGCCACCGCACTCACCGGCATCCGCGGATCCCCGTCGGCGAGGAGCCGCAGGGCACGGCCCAGATACCGCGCACGCGTCACCGGATCGCGGACCAGCAGCGCGAGCGCCGCCCCGTGCAGGGACTCCTCGGCCGGGCCCGTGAGCAGGCAGAGCGCGGCGTACCGCAGCAGCTCGCGGTCGGCTTCGGCGGTGGTGTGCGCGGCGGCGCGCAGGCCGTGCGCGGCGGCCGCGGCGTGCCGTCCCGGCCGCTCGTCCCGCGCCCAGCGGTCGACGGCACGGCAGACGGCGGCGGGCTCCTCCTCGGCGAGCGCGGCAAGGAGCTCGTCGGCGCGGGCGTGGCCGCTGTCGACGAGGGCGTCGGTGAGGGCGTCGATGGCGCGGTGCCGGTGGGTGTAAAGGAGCGCCTGCGCGGCGGAGGCGACGGTGGCGTCGGGCGCGGCGTCCAGCGGCCGCTCGTCGGAGAACCAGCGCACGAGCAGTGGCTGTGCGCCCGCGGGATCGGCGGCCAGAAGCTCGGCGGCGGCGTCCAGGCAGCGGCCCGGGGTGCCCGGCGGCCCGTCGCGCACGACGAGGCGGCGCAGCAGCGAGAACCGCTCGCTCTCCCCCAGCGGCAGCCGCAGCCAGAAGTCCGTCCCGAACTCCCCGCGGTCGGCGAGGGCTTCAAGCACCTGGAGATACGGGGTCGCGTCCGGCACGCGTGACAGGACCCCCCGCAGCAGGTGCCTGCCCCACCACCCCGCGTCGGCGCCCGCCCCGCCGGGCGTCGCGTCCGCCGGCGCCGACGTGGCGTCCACCAGGTCGCGCAGGCGCGGTGCCAGTTCGGCGGGGCCGCGCCGGCGGCCGAGCGACAGCAGGGCCTGGAGGACCGGGCCGATCCGGTGGCGCGGCACGGGCAACGGGCGCTCGGAAACCGGGCCGCGCTGCTCGGGGACGACCGGGTCCCGGGGGCGGTGCCGCCGGACCAGGGCGTCAAGGGCGGCGTCCACGTCCAGATGCGTGCCCTGGAGCCAGTCGGCGAGCTCCTCGTGCGCGAAGCGGTACCCGGCCCCCGCGGGCATCAGCAGGCCCTCGGTGAGCACCGCCGACGCCCATCCCGTACAGCCGTGGAACCGTGCGCCCGGCGCCGCTCCCCACGGGAAGACCGCTTCGAAGGATGCCCGGTCGAGCCCGCCGTGGCCGGGGCCCAGGCAGCGCCGCGCCGCCTCGTGGACCTGCCCCGACACCTTCGCGGCGAGGCGGCGCACGGCGGTGCCCCGCAGCCCGTTCGACACCGCGAGGCGCACCGCGATCCGCAGGCAGAGCAGGTCCAGGTAGGCGCCGAACAGTTCCTCCCTGGCCGGGGTGCCCGGCGGTGGCGCGTCGGGCCTGGCCGCGCGGACCTCGCTGAGCAGCCGCAGCGCCAGCGGGTGCCGGGCGTCGGCCTCGGTGAGCGCCCCTTCCGGGATGCCGTACCGCTCGCGGGCCCCGCGGGCCTGCGGCTCGGGCAGCTCACCGAGGCGTACGTGGCTCGGCGGGCCGGTGTCCGCGTCCGTTCCGTGCAGCACCTCTGGGGCGAAGTGGGCCCCCGCCTGCTCCCAGTACTCCGCCCGGCAGGCGATGACCAGGCGCGCGCCCGTCTTCCGCAGCCAGGCGGCGGTGCCCTCGCTCCACTCGGCCAGGCGGTGCGCCGCCGCGGGCGGCATCTCCTCTGGCCCGTCGAGCAGCAACAGCAGGGGCCGCCCGGCGTCCCGTACGAGGCGTGCCACGCGCCCCGCCGAGATGTCGCCGAGGCCCTGGCCCGCCGGGGTGTCCCTGGCCGCCGCGAGGATGCGGCCCGCCCGGCCGAGCGCGCGCTCCACGGCGTCGGCGACGGAGGTGTCCGTGTCCCGCAGGTCGGCACCGCGCAGCCAGAGCGTCGGCAGAGGCGCGGCGCCCTTGGCCCGCCGGGCGGCCAGCACGGCCAGCTCCGTCGTGCGGCCCGTGCCGGGGTCGCCGACCAGGCCGAGCACGGAGGCCGGGCCCGCGGTGAACGCGTCGAACTCCGCTGCCGTCGCGGGCCGTTCGACCGGTTCGAGCAGCTCCGGGCGCGGCCCGTCGCACCCCACGGACGTCGCCGTCAGATGCAGGGCCCCCGCCAGATTGAGGTCGGCCCCATAGCCGGGAACGGTAGCGGCATTCCGCTCAAGCAACTCCCTGAGCACCTCGGCTCCCCACGGGGATGTCCGTCCCCGCAGTGGTACCGCGAAGCCCGCGGGGCGGTGTGGTGGGAGCGGGTCCCCCTGCGTGGTCGGATCGGCGGGGGCCTGGGGCAGCAGTGCCGTTCCCAGGACACCGAGCACCGCTCCGGACGAGGCGTCGACGACCGGGCCGCCCGCCGCTCCGCCGCCGAGCCGCAGCGCGTCGGCGCCCGAGGTGCCGATCGCCAGCTCCAGGGCGGAGGCCAGCAGATGGAAGCGGTCCGTCGCCGTGTAGGTCACCGGGGAGCAGCCGAGCACCCGGGCCTCGCGCCAGCCGCAGGCGGCGATCCGCACATAGGTGCCGGTCGCCACGGAGTCCCGTACGGCCAGCGGCAGCGGACGCAGGCCGAGGCCCTCGGTGCGCACCAGGGCGAGGCCGGCCTCGGGCAGTGCCACCACGGCGTCGGCGGAGACGACACAGGTGCGCTCGCCCGGCGCGTGCAGGACGACCCGCGTCAGGCCGTCGACCGCCTCATGGCTGGTGATCACCGTGCCGAGGTCGTCGGCGGCGAAGCCCATGCCCTTGGGGCGTCCCGCCAGGTCGCACACCCGTACCAGGGACATGTCGAGCGCCTCGTGCCCGCCCCGCTCCCCCTTGCCCGGGGCGTCCCCTGCCCCCGGACCCCGTCCCGCCATGCTCGAACCTCCCGGCCGTTCCCCGTAAATCCCGACCGTAGGTCGGCGGTGATCAGCCGGACAGAAGGCGATGCGAACGCGCCCCCTTCCGCTCCCCCGATTCACTCCGAGCGCCTGCCCGAAGGGGTGAATCGGCGGCCCGTCCTGGACACATTCCCAGAGGGGGCAGTGGGGGGGGGGGGGGGGGGGGGGGGGGGGGGGGGGGGGAGAAGAGGGGAGAGGGGGGGGGGGGGGGGGGGGGGGGAGGGAGGGGGGGGGGGGGGGGGAAGGGGGCCCCCCCTACGGA
>NZ_JBVJFF010000011.1:45839-172996 GCF_055587985.1 Streptomyces sp. NPDC046335
GGTTGTGGGGGGGGGTGAGTTGGCTTCTCGTCCTGCCGGGCCATTTAGGGGGGGGGGGGGGGCCCCCCCCCCCCCCCCCCCCCCCCCCCCACGACAACAAGGTCCCGTGCGGGACGGGCGTCAGGCGAAGACGGCCAGGCTCTTGGCCTTGCCCCGCGACTCCTCCGCGAGGACCAGGAAGCGGCCCTCGGGGTCGAAGACGGCGACGGCACCGGCGCCCGCGTACTCCTCGGGCATGTCGATCCGCACACCGTTGAGCAGCAGCCGACCACGCTTGTCGTCCACGTCCCAGCGCGGGAAGGCCCGGCCCGCGGCCTCGGCCGCCGGCATCACCGTCAGCTCCTCCTGGAGCTGGTCGAGGGTCTTGGCCGCGTCCAGCTTGTAGGGGCCGACGCGGGTGCGCCGCAGGGCGGTCAGGTGGCCGCCGACGCCGAGCCCGGCGCCGAGGTCACGGGCGAGCGCCCGGATGTACGTGCCCGAGGAGCAGACCACCGAGACGACCAGGTCGAGTACGGGGGTGCCGTCCTCGGCGACGGCGTCGCGGACGTCGTACACGGTGAAGGCCGAGACGGTCACCGGGCGGGCCGGGATCTCGAAGTCCTCGCCCTTGCGGGCACGCGCGTAGGACCGCTTGCCGTCGATCTTGATGGCGCTGACCTTCGACGGCACCTGCATGATGTCGCCGGAGAGCTTGGCGATGCCCGCGTCGACCATCGCGCGGGTTATCCCCGAGGCATCGGCCGAAGAGGTGATCTCGCCCTCGGCGTCGTCGGTGACCGTGTCCTGCCCGAGGCGGATGGTCCCCAGATACTCCTTCTCGGTCAGCGCCAGATGGCCGAGGAGCTTGGTGGCGCGCTCCACGCCGAGTACGAGGACGCCCGTCGCCATGGGGTCGAGGGTGCCCGCGTGTCCGACGCGGCGGGTCTTGGCGATCCCGCGCATCTTGGCCACCACGTCGTGCGAAGTGAAGCCGGACGGCTTGTCGACGATGACAAGGCCGTCCGGCGTGGTGCCGCTGTTGCTCATGCGGGGGCGTCGCCGTCCTCGTCCTCGTCCTCGGGCTTGCGGTACGGGTCGGCGCCGCCCGCGAACTCGGCGCCCGCCGAGACCTCGCGCACCTTGGCGTCCGAGAGCCGTGCCCTGTCGAGCAGGTCCTCGATGGCCCGCGCGTTGTCCGGCAGGGCGTCCGCCACGAAGGCCAGGCTCGGCGTGAACTTCACGCCCGCCGCCTGGCCGACCGCCGACCTGAGCACGCCCTTGGCGCTCTCCAGGCCCGCCGCCGCGGCGGCCCGGTCCTCGTCGTCTCCGTAGACCGTGTAGAAGACGGTCGCCTCTCGCAGGTCACCCGTCACCCGGGTGTCCGTGATGGTCACATGTGAACCGAGCCGCGGGTCCTTGATCCCGCGCTGCAGCTTCTGGGCAACCACCTCTCGGATGAGGTCCGCCAGCCTTTTCGCCCGCGCGTTGTCGGCCACTGCTCCGTCTCCCTTTTCCCCGGGGTGCGTCCCCTGGGGCTTGTCTTGCCTTGTTCAGTCATCATCCCCGTGCAGCCGCCGCCGGACCGACAGCAGCTCCACTTCGGGCCGGGCGGCGACGAGGCGCTCGCACCGGTCCAGTACGTCCGTGAGATGGCCCCAGTCGCCGGACACCACCGCCAGGCCGATCTCGGCCCTGCGGTGCAGATTCTGGTCGCCCACCTCCGCCACGCTCACCGCGTGCTTGCGCTGGAGCTCGGCGACGATCGGCCGGACGACGGAGCGTTTCTCCTTCAGCGAATGTACGTCGCCGAGGAGCAGATCAAAGGACAGAGTCCCCACATACATGTGTGTCCGGATGTCCCGCCGGTACGGGCTCGAGGCCCCGCCAACCACTTGGCAGGGACATAAGAACCGTACACGGAACGGCCGGGGCCGATCGACGGGATTTCCCCCGTCGACCGGCCCCGACGCTGACCGCGTGGATCAGACTGCTGTGAAGCAGTCGATCAGCCGCGCGGCTTCTCGCGCATCTCGTACGTCGCGACGACGTCGTCGATCTTGATGTCGTTGAAGTTGCCGAGGTTGATACCGCCCTCGAAGCCTTCGCGGATCTCGGTGACGTCGTCCTTGAAGCGGCGCAGGCCCTCGATGTTGAGGTTCTCCGCGATGACCTTGCCGTCGCGGATGAGTCGGGCCTTGGTGTTGCGCTTGACCTCGCCGGAGCGGATGAGCACACCCGCGATGTTGCCGAGCTTGGACGAGCGGAAGACCTCGCGGATCTCCGCGGTGCCGAGCTCGACCTCCTCGTACTCCGGCTTGAGCATGCCCTTGAGGGCCGCCTCGATCTCCTCGATGGCCTGGTAGATCACCGAGTAGTAGCGGACGTCGACGCCCTCGCGCTCCGCCATCTGCGCGGCACGTCCTGCCGCACGGACGTTGAAGCCGATGACGATGGCGTCGGAGCCCATCGCCAGGTCGATGTCCGACTCCGTGACCGCACCCACACCGCGGTGCAGGACGCGGATGTCGACCTCTTCGCCGACGTCGAGCTGGAGCAGCGAGGACTCGAGAGCCTCCACCGAACCGGACGCGTCGCCCTTGATGATGATGTTGAGGTCCTGGACCAGGCCCGCCTTGAGCACCTGGTCGAGGTCCTCGAGGGACACCCGGCGGGTGCGCTTGGCGAACGCGGCGTTGCGCTCACGGGCGGCACGCTTCTCGGCGATCTGACGGGCCGTACGGTCCTCGTCGACGACCAGGAAGTTGTCGCCGGCGCCCGGGACGTTGGTGAGACCGAGAACGAGGACCGGAGTCGACGGGGTCGCCTCCTCGACGTTCTCGCCCTTGTCGTCGAGCATCGCGCGGACTCGGCCGTAGGCGTCACCGGCGACCATCGTGTCGCCGACGCGGAGGGTACCGCGCTGGACGAGGACGGTCGCGACGGCGCCGCGGCCCTTGTCGAGGTGGGCCTCGATCGCGATGCCCTGCGCGTCCTGCTCCGGGTTGGCCCGCAGGTCGAGCGAGGCGTCCGCGGTCAGGACCACGGCCTCGAGCAGCTGCTCGATGTTGACGCCCTGGCGCGCGGAGATGTCGACGAACATGGTGTCGCCGCCGTACTCCTCGGCCACCAGACCGAACTCGGTGAGCTGACCGCGCACCTTGGTCGGGTCGGCACCCTCGACGTCGATCTTGTTGACCGCGACCACGATCGGCACGTCGGCCGCCTTGGCGTGGTTCAGCGCCTCGATCGTCTGCGGCATCACACCGTCGTTCGCCGCGACCACGAGGATCGCGATGTCGGTGGACTTCGCACCACGGGCACGCATGGCGGTGAACGCCTCGTGACCGGGGGTGTCGATGAAGGTGATGGCGCGCTCTTCACCGTTGACCTCGGTGGCGACCTGGTACGCACCGATGTGCTGCGTGATGCCACCGGCCTCGCCCGCGACGACGTTCGTCTTGCGGATCGCGTCGAGGAGGCGGGTCTTTCCGTGGTCGACGTGACCCATGACGGTCACGACCGGCGGACGGGAGACGAGCATCTCCTCGCCGCCCTCGTCCTCGCCGAACTCGATGGAGAACGACTCCAGGAGCTCGCGGTCCTCCTCCTCCGGGCTGACGATCTCCAGGACGAAGTTCATCTCGTCCGCGAGGAGCTTCAGCGTCTCGTCGGAGACGGACTGCGTGGCGGTGACCATCTCGCCGAGGTTCATCATCACGCCGACGAGCGACGCCGGGTTCGCGTTGATCTTCTCCGCGAAGTCGGTCAGCGAGGCACCGCGCGACAGGCGGACGATCTGTCCGTTGCCGCGAGGCAGCATGACGCCGCCCACCGACGGGGCCTGCATGGCCTCGTACTCCTGGCGCCTCTGCCGCTTCGACTTGCGGCCACGACGGGCGGGCCCGCCGGGACGGCCGAACGCACCCTGCGTGCCACCACGGGCACCGGGGCCACCGGGACGGCCACCGAAGCCGGGACGGCCACCGAAGCCGCCGCCGCCACCGGGACGACCGGCACCGCCGCCACCCGGACCACCGGGACGGCCGGCGAAGCCGCCGCCGCCACCGGGACCGCCGGGACGGCCCGCGAAGCCGCCGCCACCGGGACGACCGCCACCGGCACCGCCGGGACGACCGCCGCCCGCGCCGGGACCACGGCCACCGCCGGGGCCACCGCCGGGACGCGGACCCGCGGCGGGACGCTGCGGCATCATGCCGGGGTTCGGACGGTTACCGGCGGGACCGCCGCCGGGACGCGGAGCGCCGCCCTGCGGGCGAGGCATGCCGCCCGGGGTGGGACGGGCGCCGCCCGGACCACCCTGCGGACGGGGAGCGCCACCGGGGCCACCCTGGCCCTGCGGACGCGGGGCGCCGCCGGGGCCACCCTGGCCGCCGGGACGCGGGGCACCGCCCGGACGGGGCGCCTGCGGGCGCGCCATACCGGTGGAGCCACCAGAGGTGAAGGGGTTGTTGCCCGGACGGGGACCCGAGGGACGGGCACCGCCGGGACGCGGGGCACCCTGGCCGCCGGGGCGCGGGGCGCCACCCTGACGGTCGCCGCGGTCGCCGCGACCGCCCTGGCTCTGACCGCCCTGGCCCTGGCCACCCTGGCCGGGGGCCGGACGGCCCGCGGGCTTCGGGGCGCCGGGACGAGCGCTCGGACGGGGGGCCTGCGACGCCGCGGGGGCGGCGGGGGCAGCGGGCGCGGCCGGCGGAGCGGTGAACTCCGGGGCGGCCGGAGCCGGCGAGGCAGGCGCGGGCTTGGCGGCCGGCGGCTTCGGACCCGGCGTCGGCGCCGGCGTCGGGCGCGGGCCCGGGGTCACCGGAGAGGCCGCGGGCTTCTCTGCCGCGGGCTTCTCGGCCGCGGCGGGCTTGGGCGCCGGCGGCTTCGGGGCGGCCGGACCCGGACGGGCGGCCTGCGCGGGAGAGGGTGCCGACGGGGATGCCGGCTTGGGGGCGGCCTGCTTGCGCGGCGCGCCGGGCTTGGCGGCGGACTTGCCGTTGCCGCCGCCCTGGAATGCGTCAGTCAGTTTGCGTACTACGGGCGCCTCGATCGTCGAGGACGCCGAACGTACGAATTCACCGAGATCTTGGAGCTTGGCCATGACGACCTTGCTCTCTACTCCGAACTCCTTGGCGAGCTCGTATACCCGGACCTTAGCCACTTCGCTCCTTTTAGGTCCGGGTTACGCCGGACCGTCGCTACTTCATGGGCGTACTCATCGCGTGCTCATCGAGTGCTCATCGCAATCTCGACCTACTTCCAACTCGCGGGGTACCAGGGCCGCACGGGGTTCCGTGCGACCTTCCTTACCTTGTTGCCTGCTGGGCAACTGTCTCGACCGCTCGGCGCAAGGCCTCGGTGTCGAGCGGGCCCCGGACTCGGAAGGCCCGGGGAAACGCCCGGCGGCGGACCGCCAGATCCAGACAGACCAGGGCGGGGTGCACATAGGCACCCCGGCCGGGCAGCGTACCGCTTGGATCGGGGACGCAGGCGCCCTCTTTCTCCACGATGCGCAGAAGACCGCTCTGGGCCGCTCGCTCCCGGCACCCCACACAGGTGCGCTCAGGGCGTGCGCGGGCATGCGTCCGGCCAGACACGCTTAAGTCTACCTCCCCGCACCGACCTCACCCCTTCGGGGCAAAAATCGAACGGCTACTCGCCACATACTGTCGTGATCCAAGCGATGATCGCCCGGAATTATTCCCGCGGCCACCCCTGAGCACGCTCCGGGAAGGCCGCCGAGAGCGTCCCGCTACTGGTCGGCGGGCTGCTCGGTGTCGGGCCTGATGTCGATGCGCCAGCCCGTGAGCCGCGCGGCGAGACGGGCGTTCTGGCCCTCCTTGCCGATGGCGAGCGAGAGCTGGTAGTCCGGCACGGTGACGCGGGCCGAGCGCGCACCGAGGTCGACGATCTCGACCTTGCTGACGCGGGCCGGGGAGAGCGCGTGGGCGACCATGTCCGCCGGGTCCTCGGACCAGTCGACGATGTCGATCTTCTCGCCGTTGAGCTCGGCCATGACGTTGCGCACACGGCTGCCCATCGGGCCGATGCAGGCACCCTTGGCGTTCAGACCCGAGCGGGTCGACCGCACGGCGATCTTGGTGCGGTGGCCCGCCTCGCGGGCGATGGCCGAGATCTCGACGGAGCCGTCGGCGATCTCGGGCACCTCGAGCGCGAAGAGCTTCTTCACCAGGCTCGGGTGGGTGCGCGACAGCGTCACGGACGGGCCGCGGACGCCCTTGGCCACCCGGACGACGTAGCTGCGAAGGCGCATCCCGTGGGGGTACTCCTCGCCGGGGACCTGCTCCTGCACCGGCAGGATGGCCTCCAGCTTGCCGATGTCGACCAGGACGTTCTTCGGGTCGCGGCCCTGCTGGACCACGCCGGTGACGATGTCGCCCTCGCGCCCGGCGTACTCACCGAGCGTCGCGTCGTCCTCGGCGTCGCGCAGACGCTGGAGGATGACCTGCTTGGCGGTCGTCGCGGCGATGCGGCCGAAGTCGGAGGGGGTGTCGTCGAACTCCTTGGGCTCCTGGCCCTCTTCGAGGTCCGCCGGGTCCTCCGTCGCCCACACCGTCACATGGCCGCTCTCGCGGTCCAGCTTCACCCGTGCGCGGCGGAAGCTGCCTTCGGTGCGGTGGTAGGCGATGAGGAGGGCCGACTCGATCGCCCCGACAAGCAGGTCGAAGGAGATCTCCTTCTCCCGGACCAGACCCCGCAGGGCACTCATGTCGATGTCCACGGCTACGCCTCCTCTTCCTTCTTGTCCTTGCGGTTGAACTCGACCTGCACACGCGCCTTGTCGATCTCCTCGAAGGCGATCCTGCGGGCGGTGGGCTTGCGCCCCTTCACGCCCGGCACTTCCAGGTCCATGCCCTCGTCGTCCACGGTGAGGATGCGGGCGGTCAGCTCGTCGCCCTCGGTGAGCTGGAACTTCACCAGGCGGTTCACCGCGCGCAGATAGTGGCGGCGCTCGGTCAGCGCGCGCTCGGCGCCGGGGGAACCGACCTCCAGGTCGTACTCCCCCTCGCCCATCGCGTCGGTCTCGTCGAGCTTCGCGGAGATCAGGCGGCTCACTTCCGCGATCTGATCCAGGTCCACGCCGTCCTCGGAGTCGATGACGACTCTCAGCACCCGCTTGCGTCCGACGGAGGCCACTTCGATCTCTTCGAGATCCAGTTCCTGCGAGGTGACGAGCGGTTCCAGTAGTTGCCGCAGCCTCTCGCTCTGGGTGGTGCTCATCCGGGTGACTCCTCGGCCGCGTGTGCTGTTGTGGGGATCGTCGCGTGTCTGGTCAAAGGGTATCCGGTCCCAAGGGGTGTTACCGCCAACCCGGGGGTCGGCGCAAGCTTCCGACCGAGCCGCTCACGTGTACGGAGACCGGCCGCAGGTACGGTGATCACCGGGCCCGCGCCCATTCCTTCCTTCTCGCTCGCGCCTTATGGCCTTCCTTGCCGAGGATGTCTGCCGTGCCGTCGTATCCCACCGCCTCACCGTCCCGACCGGGCCCGCGCCGAAGAAGCCTGCTGACCGGGGCCGCAGGTGTCGCCTCGGCGGCGCTGGTCACGGGCTGCTCGGACGCCGCGGACACCGACGCCGCCGAGCGCCTCTCCGCCGTACGGCGCCTGCGGGCGCGCGTGGCCGAGGAGAGCACGGAACTGCTCGGGCGTTACGACGCCGTGCTCGCCGCGCATCCCTCGCTCGCCGGGCGCCTCGAACCCCTGCGGGCCGAGGTGGAGCAGCACGCGGAGGCCTTCCGTGACGGCCGCGCCCCGGCCCCCTCGTCCTCGGCCTCTGCCTCCGCTTCGTCCTCCGCGACCGCGCCCGGCGCCGCCGGCCCCTCGCCGTCGGTCCCCCCGGACCCCGAGGAGGCGGTGCGCGGCCTCGCCAGGGCCGAGCGGGAGCTGGCCGACCGGCGGGGCAAGGCGCTGCTCGACGCCTCGGACGAGCAGGCAAGGCTGCTCGCCTCGGTGGCCGCCGCGGGAGCGGCCCACGCATATCTGCTGACGGAGGACGACAAGTGAGCGGCACGCCGGACAGGTCGAAGCCGACGGGTTCGGAGGCGAAGGGCGCCGAGCTCAAGGCCGTGCAGGCCGCCCTCGCCGCCGAGCACGCCGCGGTGTACGGGTACGGGGTCGTCGGCGGCCGCATCGGCGACAAGCGCAGGTCCCAGGCGCGCACGGGGTACGACGCGCACCGCGCCCGGCGGGACGCCCTCCAGCGTGCCGTACGGGACCGCGGCGGCGAGCCGCAGGCCGCCGACGCGGCGTACGCGCTGCCGTTCCCCGTGCCGGACTCCGCGGCGGCCGAGAAGCTCGCCGTCGAGCTCGAGGACCGGCTCGCCGGGGTCTACTCCGACCTCGTACGGGCCTCGTCGGGCACCCTGCGGGGCACCGCCGCCGAGGCGCTGCGGGAGGCGGCGGTCCGGGCGGCGCGGTGGCGCGGCGGGAGCGTAGCCTTCCCTGGGCTCGCCGAGCGGTCCGCCGAAGGCGGCTCCTCGGCTCCGGCGACGCCCAAGGCGTAACCCCTCGTGGAAGGAAACGACTCGCGCATGGCTTTCGAACCGCCGAAGCGTCTGGTCACCGCACTCGGCGAGACGGCGCGGGACGACGGCGACGACTGGCTGGAGAAGCTGCCCGAGGCGGTGGAACAGGCCGTCGCGGCACGCGGGTTGAGTGTCGAGCGGGTCCATGTGCCCGGCGGGCGCAGCAGCCTCGTACTGCTGGTGCAGCGGGTCGACGGAACCCCCGCCGTGCTCAAGCTGGTGCCGCCCAGGTCGCGGCCCGAGAGCGAGCGGGCGGCCCTGGCGAGCTGGGGCGGACTCGGCGCCGCGAAGCTCCTCGACCCCGAGTGCGCGGACGGGGCGCTGCTCCTGGAGCGGCTGCACCGTGACGTGTCCGTGCGGACGCTGCCCGAGGCCAAGGCGCTCCTGGAGGCCGCGGGGACGCTGCGGCGGCTGTGGGTCGCGCCGCCCGCAGGGCACCGCTTCGAGACGGTCGCCGAGCGGACGGGGCGGCAGGCCGAGGCCATGCGGGACACCGCGGCCGCGGAGGCCGACGTCCTGCCCCTGGTCGACGCGGCGCTCACCGCGCGGGACGAGCTGCTCGCCGCCGAGCCCGAGGCGCGGCTGCTGCACGGCACCTTCCGGCAGAGCAAGGTCCTCGCGGGGGACCGGGTGCCGTGGCTGGCCGTGGGGCCCGACCCGGTGGTCGGTGAGCCCGCCTTCGACCTGGCCCGGCTGGTGCGTGACCGGGTCGAGGACCTGATCGCCTCGCCGTCCGGTGCCTCGATCACGCGGCGGCGGGTGAAGAAGCTGGCCGAGTCCCTGGAGGTGGATCAGGAGCGGCTGCGGGGGTGGACCCTGTTCCGGGCGGTGGAGTCGGGGGTCCGGGCGCAGCGCGTCGGCCGCGGGCAGGACGCGGAGTTGCTCCTTGAGTTCGCGGGCTGGCTGTAGCGGCCGGCCGCGCGGCATATGGGCGAGGTCCCGCACGGCATACGCGCGAGGGCGCACCCCGTTCGACGGGGTGCGCCCTTACGCGTGCGGTTCCGTTCAGGCCGTGAGGCGGGCGATCGCCTCGTCGACCGTGAGCTCCTCGCGCTCGCCCGTGCGGCGGTCCTTCAGTTCCACGACGCCCTCGGCGGAGCGGCGGCCCGCGACCAGGATCTGCGGGACACCGATCAGCTCGGCGTCGGTGAACTTCACGCCCGGGGAGACCCCGGCCCGGTCGTCCACCAGGACCCGGGCGCCGGCGGCACCGAGCTTCTCGGCGACGTCGAGGGCCAGCTCCGTCTGGAGGGCCTTGCCCGCGGCGACCACGTGGACGTCGGCGGGGGCGACCTCCTTGGGCCAGCACAGGCCCTTGTCGTCGGCGGTCTGCTCGGCGAGCGCCGCCACCGCGCGGGAGACGCCGATGCCGTACGAGCCCATGGTCACGCGGACCGGCTTGCCCTGCTGGCCGAGGACGTCGAGCTGGAAGGTGTCGGCGTACTTGCGGCCGAGCTGGAAGATGTGGCCGATCTCGATGGCGCGGTCCAGCTTGAGGCCGGTGCCGCAGGAGGGGCACGGGTCGCCCTCCTCGACGACGACGACGTCCAGGTACTGGTCGACCTCGAAGTCACGGCCGCAGACGACGTTCTTGGCGTGCTTGTCCTGCTTGTTGGCGCCCGTGATCCAGGCCGTGCCGGGCGCGACGCGCGGGTCGGCGATGTAGCGGACCTTCTCCAGGCCCTGCGGGCCGACGTAGCCGCGCACCAGGTCGGGGCGGCCCACGAAGTCCTCTGCGGTGACGAGCTCGACCTCAGCCGGGGCCAGGTGCTCGCCGAGCTTGCCGAGGTCGACCTCGCGGTCGCCGGGGACGCCGACGGCCACGATCTCGCCGTCGATCTTGACCAGCAGGTTCTTCAGGGTCGCGGAGGCCGGGACGCCGAGGTGCTCGGCCAGCGTCTCGATGGTGGGGGTGTCGGGGGTGTCCAGCTCCTCGACGGGGCCGTGCGCCGAGCCGTCGACCGGGGCGAGCGCGAAGGTCACGGCCTCGCTGTTGGCCGCGTAGTCACAGGCCGGGCAGTCCGCGAAGGTGTCCTCGCCGGCCGGTGCGGGGGCCAGGAACTCCTCGGACGCCGAACCGCCCATGGCACCGGAGATCGCCGACACGATGCGGTAGTCGAGGCCCAGGCGCTTGAAGATCTTCTGGTACGCGCCGCGGTGCAGCGCGTACGCCTCGGCGAGGCCCTCGTCCGTGGTGTCGAAGGAGTACGAGTCCTTCATCTGGAACTCACGGCCGCGCAACACACCGGCGCGCGGGCGGGCCTCGTCGCGGTACTTCGTCTGGATCTGGTAGAGGATGACCGGCAGGTCCTTGTAGGACGAGCACTGGTCCTTGACGACCTGGGTGAAGATCTCCTCGTGGGTGGGACCGAGGAGGTAATCGGCGCCCTTGCGGTCCTTGAGGCGGAAGAGCAGGTCACCGTACTCTTCGTAGCGGCCGGACGCCTCGTAGGGCTCCTTGGGCAGAAGCGCGGGGAGCAGCACCTCCTGGCCGCCGATGGCGTCCATCTCCTCGCGTACGACGCGGGCGATGTTCTCGTAGACCTTCTTGCCGAGCGGCAGCCAGCTCCAGATGCCGGCGGCGGTCCTGCGGACGTACCCGGCCCGGACGAGCAGCTTGTGGTTGAGCGTCTCCGCGTCCGCGGGGTCGTCGCGCAGTGTCTTGACCATCAACCGGGACATGCGCTGGACCTG
The DNA here is from genome assembly GCF_055587985.1 of Streptomyces sp. NPDC046335. Classification (NCBI taxonomy): domain Bacteria; kingdom Bacillati; phylum Actinomycetota; class Actinomycetes; order Kitasatosporales; family Streptomycetaceae; genus Streptomyces; species Streptomyces sp. NPDC046335. The sequence continues at coordinate 57,061 of NZ_JBVJFF010000011.1, forward strand.
GGCCATGATGAACTCCTGCAAATGGGGGTCCCCCCTGCTCCGGGAAGCCGGGAACCTGGGGGAAGGTGATGGCAGGAGGTTAGCCGGGGCGCGGGCGCGGGCGGAAATCGATTGTCGCCGCCGCCCGGCTCAGGACCGCTTCGGCAGCGGCAGCGGGGCGCCCATCACGGCGTACGGCATGGGGGCGCTGGGGAACAGGACGCGGCGCGCGAGATCCACGTACCCCAGGGAGCGGTAGAGGCCGCGGGCGGGGCTGTCGACGTCGATCGCGGAGAGGATCGAGCGGGGCTCGGCGACGCCCTCCGTGATGGTGGTGATCAGCGCGCGGCCGATGCCCCGGTTCTGGTGGCCGGGGTGGACGTGCAGCTCGGTGATGACGAACGAGTCGTCCAGCCAGTCGTCGATGCCCTGACCTCGCAGGTACGGCTCGACGACCGTCGACCACCAGTGGCCGCGGCTGTTGGGCATGCCGTAGACGAAGCCGACGAGACGGTCGTCGGGGGTGGTCGCGCCGAACGAGCGGGCTCCCGCGTACGTCAGGTGGCGCAGCACGATCTGCCTGCGTACGGCCACCTCGTCGTCGCTCAGGCCGAAGGCCTGGGCCTGGACGCGCAGGGCCTCGTCCACCCGCGCGGCGAGGTCGACGGGGCCGATCACGACGTCGTCAGTCATGGAGCGACCCTACTTGGCGGTGCCGCGCTTCTGAACAGGGGCGCTCGGGCCCCGGGGCCCTCAGAACAGGACGCTCATGAACGCGCCGACTTCCCTGAAGCCGACGCGGCGGTACGCGGCCCTGGCCGCCGTGTTGAAGTCGTTCACGTACAGGCTGACGACGGGGGCCACGTCGGTCAACGCATACCGCAGGACGGCCGCCATACCCGGGGCCGCGAGGCCCCTGCCCCGGTACTCGGGGGCCACCCAGACGCCCTGCACCTGGCAGGCGTGGGGCGTGACGGCGCCGATCTCCGCCTTGAAGACGACCCTGCCGTCCTCGTCGAGGCGGGCGAAGGACCGGCCCGCGCCGACCAGTTCGGCGACCCGCGCCTGGTAGAGCAGACCGCCGTCGCCCGCCAGCGGCGAGACGCCGACCTCCTCGGTGAACATCGCCACGCACGCCGGCATGATCGACTCCATCTCGTCCTTGCGGACGCGACGGACGTACGGGTCGGGGACGATGTCGTCCGGGAGCCGGTCGGTGACCATCAGCGGCTGCTGGGCACGGATCTCGCGGGCGGGGCCCCAGGACGGCTCCAGGAGCCGCCACAGCTGGGACGTGGCGGCCGCGGGGCCCACGATCGAGGAGCAGCGGCGGCCTGCCCTGCGGGCGCGGTCGGCGAAGCCTCGGACTGCTCGCGGGGTCGCGCAGATCGGCACGAGGTTCGCCCCCGCGTAGCACAGGGATGCCAGCATGCCGTCCTCGTACCAGCCCCACATCTCGCCGCCCAGGCGCCAGGGGTCGAGGCCCGCCACCTGGACGCGGGCGGCCACGAAGGCGTTCGCGACCGGCTCGCGGTCGAGCACGGCGAGCGCGGCGTCGAGGTCACTCGGTTCGAGGACCCGGGTGGTGGTCTGAGTCAACACGTGCGGGGGCCTCACCATACGGTTTGCTGATTCTCCGCACTGTACCTGGCGGGGGCGCCTTGTGCCGGGGGGTGCCTTTGCCCCGTGCGGGCGGGGGGTTCCGGGGCTCTGCCCCGGCGGGGGGGGCGGGGGTTCCGGGGCTCTCCCCCGGCGGAGGGGGCGGGGGCTCCGGGGCTCTCCCCCGGCGGAGGGGGCGGGGGTTCCGAGGCTCTCCCCTGGCGGAGGGCGGGGGTTCCGGGGCTCTCCCCCGGCGGAGGGCGGGGGTTCCGAGGCTCTCCCCCGGCGGAGGGGGCGGGGGTTCCGAGGCTCTCCCCCGGCGGAGGGCGGGGGCCCTTTTCGCCGCTCCGCGGCGCGGTCCCGCCCAACCCGCTCACCGGGCGACGGGTCCGCTTCCGCTCGCCCCTTCACCGGGCGGCGGTCCGCTTCCGCTCGCCCGTATGCCCGGTGGTGCTTCGCTTTCGCCGCCACCCCGCGACGTGGTTTCACCGGCCCGTATGCCCGGCGGTGCTTCGCTTTCGCCGCTTCGCGGCGGGCTCTCCCACCCACCCACCCGTTCACCCGGCGGGTTCTTCGGTGCGGTGGGGAGGCGCTGTGCCAAGCGGGCGGGTGAGTGGGGAAGCTCCATGCGGAGGCTCAAGCAAGCTGCACCCTGCCGACGTGCCGAGCGAGCGAGCGGCCGGGCGGAAAGGGTCCGGGCCGGAGGCCCAGGCAGGCGGCACCCCGCCGGCCTACCGAGCGGGCGGGTGGGTGGGAGAGGTCCGTGCCCGAGGCCAGGCAGGCGGCACCCCGCCGGCGTACCGAGCGGGCGGGTGGGTGGGAAAGGTCCGTGCCGAGGCCGACCCGGCGGCACCCTACCGACGCACCCAGCGGCGCGGCCGGGCAGCGGGGAAGACAGGCCCGAGGCCAGGCAGGCGGCACGCTGTCGGCGTACCGAGCGGGCGGGTGGGTGGGTGGGAGAGGTCCGTGCCCGTGGTCGACCCGGCGGCACCCTGCCGACGCGCCCAGCCGCAGCCGGGCGAGAAAGGTCCGGCCGGAGGGCCAGGCAGGCGGCACCCCGCCGGCGTGCCCAGCCGTAGCCGGGCGGGGGCGGTTCAGGCCGGAGGGGCAGGCAGGGCCGCGGGAAGACCGCCCCGCCTTGCCGGGCGGGGTGCGTTGCCGGGGGGCGCGCGAGTGCCCCGGGGCCTCGTGGCCAGCCGGGGCACCTGGAGGGACGGAGGGTCAGCCCGCGACCGAGATCGTGGGCTCGCCGGAGGCCACCCCGTCCTTCTCCATCTGCTCCGCGATCTTCATCGCCTCGTCGATCAGCGTCTCCACGATCTTCGACTCCGGGACGGTCTTGATGACCTCGCCCTTCACGAAGATCTGCCCCTTGCCGTTGCCCGAGGCCACACCCAGGTCCGCCTCGCGGGCCTCACCCGGGCCGTTCACCACACAGCCCATGACCGCGACCCGCAGCGGGACCTCCATGCCCTCAAGGCCCGCCGTGACCTCCTCGGCCAGCTTGTAGACGTCCACCTGGGCGCGCCCGCACGAGGGACAGGAGACGATCTCCAGGCGGCGCTGGCGCAGGTTCAGCGACTCCAGGATCTGGATGCCGACCTTGATCTCCTCCACCGGAGGAGCCGACAGCGAGACCCGGATCGTGTCGCCGATGCCCTCGCTCAGCAGCGCGCCGAACGCCACCGCCGACTTGATCGTGCCCTGGAACGCCGGGCCCGCCTCCGTCACGCCCAGGTGGAGGGGGTAGTCGGACGCCGCCGCCAGTTGGCGGTAGGCGTTCACCATCACCACCGGGTCATTGTGCTTCACCGAGATCTTGATGTCGTGGAAGCCGTGCTCCTCGAAGAGCGACGCCTCCCAGAGGGCAGATTCCACCAGCGCCTCGGGGGTCGCCTTGCCGTACTTCTTCAGCAGGCGCGCGTCCAGGGAGCCGGCGTTGACGCCGATCCGGATCGGCGTGCCCGTGGCCGAGGCCGCCTTGGCGATCTCCTTGACCTTGTCGTCGAACTGCTTGATGTTGCCCGGGTTCACGCGCACCGCCGCGCACCCGGCGTCGATCGCCGCGAACACGTACTTCGGCTGGAAGTGGATGTCCGCGATCACCGGGATCTGCGACTTCCGGGCGATCGTGGCCAGCGCGTCCGCGTCGTCCTGCGTCGGACATGCCACTCGTACGATCTGGCAGCCCGAGGCGGTCAGCTCCGCGATCTGCTGCAACGTCGCACCGATGTCCGACGTCCGCGTCGTCGTCATCGACTGCACCGACACCGGGGCGTCCCCGCCCACGGCCACCGTGCCGACCTGGATCTTGCGGCTGACCCTTCGGTCGGCGAGCTTGGTCGGAACGGACGGGATTCCGAGAGAAACGGCAGTCATCTGGCGAGCATCCCCAAGGTGTGGATCAAGGTCCCGAGATCGGCGGGCTACGGGCTTCGAGATTACGGCACCCCGCGGGGCCCGCACACACCCCGTCGGTATGTCCACTCAATAGTGAGCGGCCCGTCACATAAAGTGCCGGGCCGCCGCAAACTCCTCGTAACCCGGACGTTCCGAACCCCGTGCCAGGATTCGGGACGTCTCGGGCGTCAGGAGATGCGTACGGGGTTCACCACGTCCGCGATGAGCACCAGGATCGTGAAGCAGATGAAGATCCCCGCCACCACGTAGGCGACCGGCATCAGCTTCGCCACGTCGAAGGGGCCCGGATCGGGGCGGCGCAGGACCTTCGCCGCGTTGCGGCGCACGGACTCCCACAGGGCGCCCGCGATGTGGCCGCCGTCGAGTGGGAGCAGCGGCAGCATGTTGAAGAGGAAGAGCGAGAGGTTGAAGCCGGCCACCAGGAACAGCATCATCGCGATCTGGTTCTCCGGCGGGATGTCCAGGGTGAACACCTCGCCGCCGACGCGCGCCGCGCCCACGACACCCATCGGGGAGTCCTGCTTGCGCTCGCCGTCGCCGAAGGCCGCGTTCCACAGGTCGGGGACCTTGGAGGGCAGGGCGACGAGCGACTCGACGCCGTTCTCCATCATGTCGCCCATGCGGTGCACGGAGTCGCCGAAGGACTGCTGGACGATGCCGGTGGCGGGGGTGAAGCCGAGGAAGCCGGCGTAGACGTACTTGCCCTCGACGTAGGCCCCGTCGCCGTCGGTCTTGGTGACCTGGTTGCGGATGAGAGTGGCGTGCAGGTCCACGTCCTTGCCGTCCCGCTCGACGGTGATCGTGGCCGGGCCGATGGTGTCGCGGATCTTCGTCTGGAGCGTGGACCAGTCGTCGACGGGCTTGCCCTGGAAGGCGACGATCTTGTCGCCCGCCTTGAGGCCCGCGGCCTTGGCGGGGGCCGCCTTGTCGCCCTTCTCGCACTTGGAGCGGTTCTCGCTCTGCTGGATGACGCAGTCGGAGACCTTGCCGACCTGGGTCGTCTGCGAGCTGATGCCGAACGTCATCATCACGCCGAGGAAGATCACCACGGCGAGGATCAGGTTCATGAAGGGGCCCGCGAACATCACGATCACGCGCTTCCACGGCTTGCGCGTGTAGAAGAGGCGGCTCTCGTCGCCCGGCTTGAGCTCCTCGAAGGCCGCCGAACGCGCGTCCTCGATCATGCCTCGCCAGGGGGACGTCGACCGTGCCTCTATGCGGCCGTCAGGGCCGGGCGGGAACATTCCGATCATGCGGATGTAGCCGCCGAGGGGGATGGCCTTGATGCCGTACTCGGTGTCGCCCTTCTTCCTGGAGAAGAGGGTCGGGCCGAAGCCGACCATGTACTGCGGGACCCGGATGCCGAACATCTTGGCGGTCGACAGGTGCCCCAGTTCGTGCCAGGCGATCGAGAACAGCAGCCCGATCACGAAGACGACTATCCCGAGAATCATCATCAGTGTCGTCATGCACGGGCCTCCGCGGTCGTCTTCGCTGCCAGTTCGCGTGCCCGGGCGCGCGCCCAGGTCTCCGCCTCGAGGACGTCCGCGACGGTCAGGGAAGTTCCCGCCGGCGGTGTGCCGTGTTCCTCCACGGTCCGCGTCACCGTCTCCATGATGCCGTTGAAGGGCAGCTCGCCCTTCAGGAAGGCGTCGACGCACTCCTCGTTGGCGGCATTGAACACCGCGGGAGCCGTGCCCGCGAGTTCCCCCACGTGACGGGCGAGCCCGACCGACGGGAACGCGTCGTTGTCCAGGGGGTGGAACTCCCAGCTCGACGCCTTCGTCCAGTCGAAGGCGGGCGCCGCGTCAGGCACCCGCTCGGGCCAGCCGATGCCGATGGCGATGGGGCCGCCCATGTCGGGCGGGGTGGCCTGGGCGAGGGTCGAGCCGTCGGTGAACTCCACCATGGAGTGGACGTACGACTGGGGGTGGACGACGACCTCGATGCGGTCGAAGGGGATGTCGTAGAGGAGGTGGGCCTCGATGACCTCCAGGCCCTTGTTGACCAGCGTGGCGGAGTTGACGGTGATGACCGGGCCCATGGCCCACGTGGGGTGCGCGAGCGCTTCCTCGGGGGTGACGTGGGCGAGATCGGCCTTCGTACGTCCGCGGAAGGGGCCGCCGGAGGCGGTGACGACGAGTCTGCGTACGTCGGCCCGGGTGCCCGCGGCGAGCGCCTGGAAGAGGGCCGCGTGCTCGGAGTCGACCGGGATGATCTGGCCGGGCTTGGCGATCGCCTTGACCAGGGGGCCGCCGACGATCAGGGATTCCTTGTTGGCGAGCGCGAGGGTGCGGCCCGCCTCCAGGGCGGCCAGCGTCGGCGCGAGGCCGATGGAGCCGGTGATGCCGTTGAGGACGGTGTGGCAGTCGGAGGCGGCGATCCGCGTGGCGGCGTCCGGTCCGGCCAGGATCTCGGGGAGCGGCTCCCCCGCCCCGTACTGTCCCCGGAGCGCTTCGCGCAGCGCGGGTACGGCGTCCTCGCGGGCGACCGCGACGGTCCGCACCCGCAGTCGGCGCGCCTGCTCGGCGAGGAGGCCGACCCGGCCGCCGGCCGCCGACAGCGCGGTGACGCGGAAGCGGTCGGGATTGCGCAGCACGAGGTCGATGGCCTGGGTGCCGATCGATCCCGTGGAGCCGAGGATGACGATGTCCCGGGGGTCTTCGCCGGAGACCGGGTCGAAGACGAGATGCGGGTCCGCGAGGGGGGATGGGCTGTCGCTCATCCCCCCATTGTGGCCGTAAGACCGCTCCGCCCGGACCCCGCGGGCCCCGATGGGGCGCACGGGGTGCTCCGCGGGGGCCCGGATACGGCGTGTGCTCAGCGGATCGGGCGGTGGACGTTGTCCCGTTTCGAGGGGCCGGGGGCGGCCTCGGCGATCCACGGGCCTTCCCCGGAGGGGTCGATGACGCCCGCTTCGAGCCAGGTGTACGTCCCGGAGAGGACGCCCTTGACCACCTTGCGGTCCAGGTCGTCGGTGTTGGTCCACAGCCGGTCGAAGAGTTCCTCGACGCGGATGCGGGACTGCCGGCAGAAGGCGTCGGCGAGCTGGTACGCCTCGCGGCCGTGGTCCTCGGTGGTGCGCAGGAGCTCGGCGCGCACACAGGCCGCGCTCATCGCGAACAGTTCCGCGCCGATGTCGACGACGCGGCCGAGGAAGCCCTGCTTGGTCTCCATCTTCCCCTGCCAGCGGGACATGGCGTAGAAGGTGGAGCGGGCCAGCTTGCGGGCGCCGCGTTCCACGTAGCGCAGATGGCCGGAGAGGTCCACGTGGCCCTCCGGGTGGAACTCCGCGTAGGAGCGCGGGAGTTGACCGGGCCCGGCCACCAGTTTCGGCAGCCAGCGGGCGTAGAAGCCGCCGGCCCGCGCGCCCGCCCTCGCCTTGTCGGAGAGCGTCTTGTCGGGGTCGATGAGGTCGCCGGCGACCTTCAGGTGGGCGTCGACGGCCTCGCGGGCGATCAACAGGTGCATGATCTCCGTCGAGCCCTCGAAGATGCGGTTGATGCGCAGGTCACGCAGGATCTGCTCGGCGGGGACCGCGCGTTCGCCGCGGGCCGCGAGGGACTCGGCGGTCTCGAAGCCGCGGCCGCCGCGGATCTGGACCAGCTCGTCGGCCATCAGGCAGGCCATCTCGGAGCCGTACAGCTTGGCGAGGGCGGCCTCGATGCGGATGTCGTTGCGGTCCTCGTCGGCCATCTGCGAGGAGAGGTCGAGCACCGCTTCGAGCGCGAAGGTCGTCGCCGCGATGAAGGAGATCTTCGCGCCGACCGCCTCGTGGAAGGCGACGGGCTTGCCCCACTGCTCACGGGCGGCCGACCACTCGCGGGCGATCTTCAGGCACCACTTGCCCGCGCCGACGCACATGGCGGGCAGCGAGAGGCGCCCGGTGTTGAGGGTGGTCAGGGCGATCTTCAGGCCCGCGCCCTCGGGTCCGATGCGGTTGGCGGCGGGGACCCGTACCCGGTGGAAGCGGGTCACGCCGTTCTCCAGGCCGCGCAGGCCCATGAAGGCGTTGCGGTTCTCGACGGTGACGCCCTCGGCGGCCGCCTCCACGACGAAGGCCGTGATGCCGCCCTTGTGGCCGTCGGACCTCGGCACGCGCGCCATCACGACGAGCAGGTCCGCGACGACGCCGTTGGTGGTCCACAGCTTCACGCCGTCGAGGACGTAGTCGTCGCCTTCGGGGACGGCGGAGGTGGCCAGGCGCGCCGGGTCGGAGCCGACGTCCGGCTCGGTGAGGAGGAACGCCGTGATGTCCGTACGGGCGCAGCGGGGCAGGAAGGCGTCCTTCTGCTCCGGGGTGCCGAACATCTTCAGCGGCTGCGGTACGCCGATCGACTGATGCGCGGAGAGCAGCGCGCCGATGACGGGGCTCGCGGAGCCGACGAGCGCGAGGGCCTTGTTGTAGTAGACCTGGGTGAGGCCGAGCCCGCCGTACTCCGTGTCGATCTTCATGCCGAGGGCGCCGAGCTCCTTGAGGCCCTTGATGACCTCGTCGGGGATCTGCGCCTCGCGTTCGATGCGGGCGGAGTCGACCTTCGTCTCGCAGAACTCGCGGAGCCTGGCGAGGAACTCCTCGCCGCGCCGGGTGTCCTCGTCGGGCGGCAGCGGGTGCGGGTGGATCAGGTCGAGCCGGAAGCGGCCGAGGAAGAGTTCCTTGGCGAAGCTGGGCTTGCGCCAGTCCTGCTCACGGGCGGCCTCGGCGACCTGCCGGGCCTCGCGTTCGCTCACTGACGACTTTGCGGATGGTGCGGACATGAGGAGCTCACCTCGCCGCGGAGTGGGGTTACTGACTGGTGCTACTGGATCGTTGTTACCCGATTCGTCCCGGTCCCACCAGTCCTCGCGCAGCCTTCGCTGTCCCCGCGCGGGTCCAGGAGGCGGTGGGTCAGCTCCATCAGGCGGGCCCTGGCCCCGGTGTCGTACGCCTGGTCGTGCGCGCGGGTGTCGGTGAACCGGTCGAAGTAGCGGCCGGTCGTGCCGTCGAGTCCGGGGTCGACGAGCAGGCGGACCGTGGGGCGCACGCCCTCGCCGATGCCGACGGCCGGGGTGAGGCCGTAGGCGCGCAGCCCTTCGGTGTCCATGAGGTGGGCGGGGTGGAGGGTGTTCACCGTGACGCCCGTGCCGCGCAGCTCGGCGGCCAGCTCGAAGGTGGCCATGATCATGGCGAGCTTGCTGCGGCAGTAGGCGCGCAGCCCCTCGTAGCCGCTCTCCAGCATGACGTCGTCGAAGTCGACCGTCTCCTGCCCGATGGAGGCGACGTTGACCACGCGGGCGGGCGCGGAGGCGGTGAGCAGGGGCAGCAGCCCGCGTACGAGGGCGTAGGGGGCGAGGTGGTTCACCGCGAACCGCAGCTCGTGGCCCTGCCTGCTGAACTCGCGCTTCAGCGGTTCGGTGCCGCCGCCCGCGACGGCGTTGTTGACGAGGCCGTCGAGCCGGGGCTCGGCGGCGCGGACGCGGGCGGCCAGGGAGCGCACCTGGTCCAGGTCGGCCAGGTCGGCGAGGTAGGTGCGGACGGGGGCGTCGGGGTCGGTGTCCCGCACCTCGGCGGCGACGGCGTCGAGGCGGCCCTGGTCGCGGCCGTGCAGGAGGAGGGCGTGGCCTCGCGCGGCGAGGTCGAGTGCGATGCCACGGCCGAGGCCCTGGGTGGCGCCGGTGATCAGGGTCGTGTGTCTGCTCATGCCGGTCACTGTGACGGCGCGCGGCGGCGGCTGGGGAGAGCCCGCGGAGCCTGGTGTCAGCACCACCAGGCGGGGCGGGGCGTACGGGAACGGCCGGAGCCCCCGCACAGTGGGCTCCGGCCGTCGGTCTCGCGGGGTGTTACAGGGCGAGGCCCGTGAGGACCATGACGCGCTCGTAGGTGTAGTCGTCCATCGCGAAGCGGACGCCCTCGCGGCCCACGCCGGACTGCTTCACGCCGCCGTACGGCATCTGGTCGGCGCGGTAGGACGGGGCGTCGCCGATGACCACGCCGCCGACCTCAAGGGCGCGGTGCGCGCGGAAGGCGGCCTGGAGGTCGTGGGTGAACACGCCCGCCTGGAGGCCGTACTTGGAGTCGTTGACGGCGTCGAACGCCTCGGCCTCGCCGTCCACCTTGCGGAGGGTGAGGACGGGGCCGAAGACCTCCTCGCAGGCGATCGTGGTGTCGGCCGGCACGTCGGCGAGCACGGTCGGCGCGTACGTGGCGCCGTCCCGCTTGCCGCCGGCCAGCAGCCGCGCACCCGCCTGCACGGCCTCGTCGACCCAGGACTCCACGCGCTTGGCGGCGTCCTCGCTGACCAGCGGGCCGACGTCGGTCTTCGGGTCGGAGGGGTCGCCGGTGACCTGGTTGCCGACGGCGTCGACGACGCGCGCGACGAGCCGGTCGTAGACGGTCGCGTCGGCGATGACCCGCTGCACCGAGATGCAGGACTGGCCGCCCTGGTAGTTGGAGAAGGTCGCGATGCGCGAGGCGGCCCAGTCCAGGTCCTGGTCCGAGGAGAAGTCGGCGAGGACGACCGCGGCGCCGTTGCCGCCCAGCTCCAGGGTGCAGTGCTTGCGCGGCACCGAGTCCATGATCGCGTAGCCGACCTTGTCGGAACCGGTGAAGGAGATGACGGGCAGACGCTCGTCCTGCACCAGGGCGGGCATCTTGTCGTTGGCCACCGGCAGCACCGACCAGGACCCGGCGGGCAGCTCCGTCTCGGCGAGCAGCTCGCCGAGGATCAGGCCGGAGAGCGGGGTCGCGGGGGCGGGCTTCAGGATGATCGGCGCGCCGACGGCGATGGCCGGGGCGATCTTGTGCGCGCAGAGGTTCAGCGGGAAGTTGAACGGCGCGATGCCGAGGACGACGCCCTTGGGGAAGCGGCGGGTCAGGGCGAGACGGCCCTGGCCGCCGGCGTCGGTGTCCAGGCGCTGGGCCTCGCCGCCGTTGAAGCGGCGGGCCTCCTCCGCGGCGAACCGGAAGACGGAGACAGCGCGGCCGACCTCGCCGCGGGCCCACTTGATGGGCTTGCCGTTCTCGGCGGAGATGAGCTGGGCGATCTCTTCCGTGCGCTCGACCAGCCGGCGGCTCACGTGGTCGAGGGCGGCGGCGCGGACGTGGGCCGGGGTCGCGGCGAACTCGTCGCGCACGGCGTACGCGGCGGCCACGGCCTCCTCGACCTGGGCGTCGGTCGGGACGGCCGCCTTGGCGACGAGCCGCCCGTCCCAGGGCGAGTTGACGTCGAGAGTGGTCTCGCCGGTGGTCTGGCGACCGGCGAGCCAGAAGGCGTGGATGGAAGTCATGTGATTCCCGGCCCTTCCGCGGAGGTGTGTCTGGGGGGTACGTCCCTCACCGTAGGGGCAGCGGTCTCACCTGGCGTTTGTCCTGTGCGGAGTGCTGGCCGGGGGCCTTGCGCCGGTTTGTACTGCCTGCCGCTTCGCGGCGGTCCCCGGCTTCAGTCCGTCGTCGTCGACGTCGCCTTCAGGGACAGCCACAGCTCCATGCGGACGTCCGGGTCGTCGAGGGAGCGGCCGAGGATCTCCTCGACCCTGCGCATGCGGTACCGCAGGGTGTGCCGGTGGACGCCGAGGTCGGCCGCCGCCGCGTCCCATTGGCCGTGCCGGGAGAGCCAGGCCCGCAGCGAGGCGACGAGGTCGCCGCGGCCCGTCGCGTCGTGGTCGTGCAGCGCGCGCAGGAGGCCGTCGGCGAAGGCCCGCACCGCGTCGTCCGCGAGCAGGGGCAGGACCGAGCCCGCGGCCAGCTCCTCGTGCTCGACCAGGGCGCGGCCCCGGCGCCGGGCGACGGACAGCGCCTGTTCGGCCTGCTTGTACGCGGTGGCCGCGGCGATCGGCCCGGCGGGCGCGGAGAGCCCCATGACCAGCTCCGCCTCTTCGCCGGAGGCCGTGGTCTCGCGCCCGGTGCCACGCCCGGCCTCCAGCGCCGCCGCGTACTCCGCGCAGGCCCGTACGCCCGCGCCGCCGTCCACGGTGAGCAGCACGATCCGCTCGCCGTACGGGACGACGAGCAGGGCCTCGCCGGAGCGGGCGGCCGCGGCCTCGACGACGTCGACGAGCGCGGCGAGGGGGTCGCCGCCCGCCGATGAGGCGTCGGTCAGCACCGCGAGCGCCGCGGCTTCGCCCGGCGCGGCGGCGTCCCGCGCGGCCTCCTCGCCCTGGCGCTTGGCGCCGCTCTCGGCGCTCGCCCCGGCCCGCACCCGCGCGGCCGACGCGGACGCCACGTCGGCGACGACGAGCCGGAAGGGCGCGTCGAGGAGCCCTCCGTACAGCTCGCCCGCGACCGTGCGGGCGTGGTCGGGCTCCCCCGCGAGGAGCATCCGCAGCACGGCCGCGCCGATCCGCTGCTCGGCGGCGTGCAGCGACCGGGAGCGTTCCGTGGTCAGGGTGAGCAGGGCGATGGCGGAGTGCAGCGCGTACCGCTCGGCGGTGCCGAGGGTGGAGGCCGTGCCGACGGCGAGCGCGGCGCGCGGCCTGCGCCCGGTGCCCAGCGAGTGCAGCTCCACGCGGTCCTCGGCGCCCCCGACGACCGCGCTCGCGGGGGCGGGCCGTTCCCGGAGGCGTTCGACGTCGGCGGTGAGGCGGGCGGCCCTGCGGGAGGCCCACTCCGGTGCGGTGGCGACGACGGTGCCCGAGGCGTCGTACAGCGCCGCCCAGCCGTCGACCTGTCCGGCGAGGGCGAGCAGCAGTCCTTCGGGGCCGTCACTCAGCGCCTGCTTGGTCAGTTCGCGCTGGGCGGCGAAGCCGGCGGTGACCGCACGGTACTGCTCGGCGGCGATGGCGGCGGACACGGCCTTGCTGATGGCGAGGAACGGCGTGCGGCGCGGTACCTCGATGAGCGGCAGGTCCGCCTCGGTGGCCGCGTCGAGCAGCGCCTTCGGGATGTCGGGGTAGTGGACGCCGACGGCGAAGCCGAGGCCGACGACTCCGGCGCCCGCGAGCCGCTTCACGTAGCGCCGCATGGTGGCCGGGTCCTCCGCGTCCAGTTTGAGCGCGGTGATCAGGAGCAGTTCGCCGCCCTCCATGTAGGGCACGGGGTCGGCGAGCTCGCTGGCGTGCGCCCAGCGCACGGGGGTGTCCAGGCGGTCCCCGCCGGCGCGCACGGTCAGCTTGAGCGCGGAGTGGTGGACGAGCGAGGCGAGCGTGGGCGGCATGGGACCTTCAGGTCTGCGGCAATGTGGATCTTTTGGCCGGTCCGTATGAACGACCTGTGCCGATTCTGCCTCACCGTACGGTACGGACGCACCGCCAGTCCGCGTAATCGTTCGTCCCGCCGAACACGCCATCCGGTGTTGTCCGGAACTACCCCCGCAGGTCGACGAGGAGCGGCGGCGCGTGCTCGCCGCGGACCGTGGTGAGCGAGAGCACGGCGTGGCCCGGGGGCAGCGAGTGGGCGAGGTCGGAGGCGGACCAGCGTTCGCGCTCGATCTTGCGGACGGTGACGGCGTCGGTCGTCACGGCCTTGCCGGTGACCAGCTTGCGCAGCGAGTGCAGCGCCCGGGTCATCGCCTGGTCGGCGAAGACCGTGTGCTGGGCGACCTCCTTGGTCTCGATCCACTCGGTGCCCCACGCCTCGGTGAACCGCCGCCCGTCCCAGGTCGTCACCCCGGAGAACGCCATCCGGCAGCCGACCGCCGCGTACAGCGGTCCCTGGAGCGGCTCCGGCACCTCGCCGATGGTCCGCAGGCCGAGGACGACGCCCGCGTTCAGCGACCGCAGCCGCTGGATGGCGCGCACGCTCTCCGCGGTGACGGTGCGGGCCGCGTCGTCGAGGATCAGGCAGGCGAAGTGCGGCCGCCGGGCGCGGCTGCGCACGACGTACCCGAACTGGGCGAGCAGCAGCCTCGCGAGCAGCCGTGCCGCCTCTTCGTGGCCGTGCTCGGGCAGGTCGACGCGGACCCGCAGCGGGTGGTGGACGACGGCCCGCATCGAGAAGGGACGCCCCTGGCCGTCCGGGTCGAAGAAGTCGGCGAAGGCGGGCCGGTCGAGCAGGGCGAGGCGGTCGGCGAGGGCGGGTCCCGGGTCGCCCGGGGTGTGGGACTGGCGGATGCGGGCGTCCAGTTCGCGGCGCATGGCGGGGTGCTCGCCCGCGGCGAGGCCCGCCTGGAGGGCGGCGAGTCCGGCCGGGTCGCCTTCGAGCAGTTCGCGCAGCACGGGGACGGAGGGGAAGCGGCCGTGCAGGGCGCGGTAGGGGCCGAGGAGCTGGGCGAGGGCGGTGGCGGCGCGCTGGGTGCCGACGGCGTCGAGGTCGCCGACCAGGCCCTCGGCGAGGAAGGCGGCCGCCTCGTCGGCGTCGGCGCAGTCCGCGTACAGGTCGATGTCGTGCACGGACGTCGGATCGCCCGGCTTGACCACGACGTCGTAGGAGTCGTCGGTGCCGAGGTCGGTGCCGGCCGCGCACACCGCGACGACCGCGCACTGCCCGGTGAGCGCCCCGAGGGCGAGCGACTCGGCGACGGGCCGCATGAGCCTGCCGGTCTTGCCCGCGCCGGGCGGGCCCACGGCGAGCAGTGAGGTGCCCAGCACGTCGGGTTCGAGGGCGGCGTGGGCTTCGCGCACCTCGTACGGATTGCGCGGGTCCTTCGCGAAGCGGCCGATCCTGACCTGGCCGACGAGGAGGTCGTGCGTGGCGGTGCGCACGGGCAGGTCGCGCTGGCCCGAGGGGTGCGTCCAGGCGGCGGCGCCGTGCCGGGCGACCGTGTCGACGAACCCGGAGAGCCCGGCAGGGTCGGCGGCGGCCGTGCGCCAGGCGTGGCCCAACCGGGCGCAGTCGACGTCGTTCATGCGCCCGCTGACCAGCTCGGCGGAGAGCAGGTCGGCGGCCTTGTCGTGGCCCGCCGCGCGCAGCTCGGGCCAGTGGGCGCGGGTGGGTGCGGCGGCGGGACGGGGCGGGGGCGGCGCGGGGCGGCCGACCGCGGCCCTGGCGTCGCGGACCGCCTGCCACCAGCCGCCGATGTGGGCGAAGGGCCACAGGACGGCGACCGTGATGAGCGTGTAGAGGGCGTCGGTGACCACGGGCGAGGTGAAGACGTCGAGGCCGGCGACGAGGGCGACCAGGGAGAAGACGGGGTCGGCCACGGGCAGCGGGCGCCAGTCGAGGCCGAGGGCGCTCGGCCAGACGAAGAGCAGGGCGCCGACGGCCGCGACGGAGGCGAGCACGGCGCGGGAGGGCTGCGGGCGCCGCATGACGAAGTGGCGGATCGTGTCGGGCCAGGCGCCGAGCCTGCCGACGGTGTAGACCAGCGCGCCGAAGACGACCCCGTTGTAGACGATCTTGGCCTCGTCGCCCTGCCACTGCTTGGCCTGCATGCTTCCGGACCAGTACCAGTCCCCCGGCGTGAACAGCCTCAGCGGAACCCACTGGTAGGGGACGCCGCCCTGCCGCCACAGCGACCAGAACAGCAGACCGAGGAACGTGGAGATCACCAGTCCCACGACGCGCCGCCGGTCGCCGCCCTCGGCGTCCGGTCCCGGCTCCGGGGGCCGGTAGCCCTTGCGCCAGAGGCCCGGCGTGACCTTCGGGCGGGGGGCCGAGAGCCACTCCGCCACGTCGGCGGAGCGCTCGGCTCCGGGCGGCTGCCTCGGCTGCGGCGGGGCGGCGGGGGCGGCAGGTGACGCCGGGCGCGGTGCCGGTGCGGCCCACTGCCCGTCGCGTGCCCCGTGAGTGCCCTCGGTGTCCATGGCCCCTGCCCCCTGACCTGCCGGTCCGTCCGTCGATCCGGGCTCAATCTAGTGCCCGCGCGGGGGGAGTTCACCGTTACGCGGCCGGTCCGCGCGGACCCCCGGTCACCGGTATGTGTCCAAGTCGGACAACGGCACGGCACAATCCCACCCCGATGGAGCATGACCGTCCCCGCGCACCGCCCCTAATCTGCGAAGAAACCCCCGTAAGCCCCCCCCGTAAGAACCCCCTCGTAAGAACCTCGTACGAACGAACCCTCTCGTACGAACCCTCTGCAAGAACCCCCCGTGGAACCAGGCGAGAACCGGATCAGCCGCCGCCGACGGCAGCCGTCCGGCCACCACCCCCAGAACCAGGAGCCCCGCATGAGCGAGATCCCGCAGGAGCGTCGCGTCGTCACCGCCATCCCCGGCCCGAAGTCGCAGGAGCTGCAGGCCCGCCGTACCGCCGTGGTCGCCGGTGGCGTGGGCTCCGTGCTGCCCGTCTTCGCGGCCCGCGCGGGTGGCGGCATCATCGAGGACGTCGACGGCAACCGTCTGATCGACTTCGGCTCCGGCATCGCCGTGACGTCCGTGGGCGCCTCCGCCGAGGCCGTGGTCCGCCGCGCCTCCGCCCAGCTCGCGGACTTCACGCACACCTGCTTCATGGTCACGCCGTACGAGGGGTACGTGGCCGTCGCCGAGGCGCTCGCCGAGCTGACGCCGGGCGACCACGAGAAGAAGTCGGCGCTGTTCAACTCCGGTGCCGAGGCGGTCGAGAACGCCGTCAAGATCGCCCGTGCGTACACCAAGCGCCAGGCCGTCGTCGTCTTCGACCACGGCTACCACGGCCGCACGAACCTCACGATGGCGCTGACCGCCAAGAACATGCCGTACAAGCACGGCTTCGGCCCGTTCGCCCCCGAGGTCTACCGCGTCCCCGTCGCCTACGGCTACCGCTGGCCGACCGGCGCCGAGAACGCCGGCCCCGAGGCCGCCAAGCAGGCCATCGACCAGATCAGCAAGCAGGTCGGCGCCGAGAACGTCGCCGCGATCATCATCGAGCCGGTGCTCGGCGAGGGCGGCTTCATCGAGCCCGCGAAGGGCTTCCTGCCGGAGATCGTGAAGTTCGCGAACGACAACGGCATCGTCTTCGTCGCCGACGAGATCCAGTCCGGCTTCTGCCGCACCGGCCAGTGGTTCGCCTGTGAGGACGAGGGCATCGTCCCCGACCTGATCACCACGGCCAAGGGCATCGCGGGCGGTCTGCCGCTCGCCGCCGTCACGGGCCGCGCCGAGATCATGGACGCCCCGCACTCCGGCGGCCTCGGCGGCACCTACGGCGGCAACCCGGTGGCCTGCGCCGGTGCGCTCGGCGCCATCGAGACGATGAAGGAGCTCGACCTCAACGCCAAGGCGAAGGCGATCGAGTCGACGATGAAGGCCCGGCTGACCGCGATGGCCGAGAAGTTCGAGATCATCGGCGACATCCGTGGCCGTGGCGCGATGATCGCCATCGAGCTGGTCAAGGACCGCGCGACCAAGGAGCCGAACCCGGAGGCGACCGCCGCCCTGGCCAAGGCCTGCCACGCCGAGGGTCTCCTCGTCCTGACCTGCGGCACGTACGGCAACGTCCTGCGCTTCCTGCCGCCGCTGGTCATCGGCGACGACCTCCTCAACGAGGGCATGGACATCATCGAGGGCGCCTTCGCCCGCGTCTGACCGCCGCCCCCGCTCGACGAGGCCCGTACGCACGCCAGTACGGGCCTCGCCCATGTCCACGAGCCGGCGCCGGCGCTTCCCGCCGGGCCCCCCGCACCCCCTCGTACACGCCCTGACGTGTACGGACACCTCCCCCGAGTGCGCCGCAGATGACACCGTGGCGACAGGCCACCGTCGGGGCGTGTGAAGAAGGTGTGCGGGCCCCATGTCGGGATGCCGATGTGCCTGTCGGCCCGCCATCGCCTGCCGTACGGTTTCTGCAGATGAGAGAAACACCCCGCCCGCAGGAGACTGCGGGCGACACCAGGGCGGAGCCTCCCCAGCCCCGCCAGGGTCGTGCCATCGCGCACCCCGGAGCCTCTGGCTCCGGAACTCCTCACCGATCGGATGGCCGCACGCCCCAAACCCCCCGGGGCGCGCGGCGACCCGATCATTTCGGCCGCCCCGGAACCACCCCCCCTGTTCCGGGGCGGCCTCCCCTTCTCCTCTCGCTCTCCCTCTCCCTGTGCGCACTGCTGTTCGCGCTGCTCACCTGGCAGGTCGTCGTCGGCGGGCCGGTGCGTCGCGCCGACGAGCGTGCCGGACGGGCCCTCGCCGGCAGCCGGTTCCCTGACCGCGCCGCGGAGTTCCTCGCCGACCTCGGCAATCTCGCGGTGGCCGTGCCGGTGCTCGTCGCGGTCATCGCGTACGTGGCATGGCGGGGCCGCCGGGCCGGGACGTACCGCTGGTGGCTGCCGCCGGTGGCCGCGTCCTGCGCGATGGTCCTGGTGCCGCTGCTCGTCGTCCCCCTCAAGGCAGCCGTCGCCCGCCCGGGGCCGCCGGGCATGGCGGGCGACGGCTACTACCCCTCGGGGCACACGGCGACGGCCACCGTGGCCTACGGAGCGGCGGCCCTGCTCCTGCTGCCCCTCCTGCGCGGCGCGTACGGCCGCCGCGCACTGCTCATCGGCTGCGCCGCGCTGAACCTGGGGGTCGGCCTCGGCCTCGTACGGCGCGGCTACCACTGGCCCCTGGACGTCGTGGCGAGCTGGCTGCTCCTCGCGATGCTGCTCCAGGTCATGGTGTGGGTGACCGGCCGGTACGGGACGCCCTCGCCCTCGCCCGAGGAATCTGCCCGGGACGCGGCTCAGCCGAAGTAGGCGTCGAAGTTCCTGGAGAACTCCTGGCCGTTGAAGCGGTCCCAGTTGATCGACCAGGTCATGAGGCCCCGCAGGTCGGGCCAGGTGCCGTGGGTCTTGTACGTGCCGCAGTCCCGGCCCTTCGTGAGGCAGTCCAGGGCCTTGTTGACCTCGGCCGTGGAGACGTGGCCGTTGCCCGCGTGGACCGAGGCGGGCATGCCGATCGCCACCTTCCGCGGGGGCAGCGCCGGGAAGACGTTGTTCTTGTCGCCCGCCACGGGGAAGCCGGTCAGCAGCATGTCCGTCATCGCGATGTGGAAGTCCGCGCCGCCCATGAAGTGGTACTGGCCGTCCAAACCCATGATCGGCCCCGAGTTGTAGTCCTGGACGTGCAGCAGCGTGAGGTCGTCGCGCAGGGCGTGGATGACCGGGAGGTACGCGCCGGCGCGCGGGTCCTGGCCGCCCCACTTGCCGGTTCCGTAGAACTGGTGCCCGAGCTGCACGAAGAAGGTCTCCGGGGCCATCGTCAGCGTGAAGCCGGAGCCGTACTTGGTCCTGAGAGTCTTCAGCGCCGAGATCAGGTTCACGATGACTGGGGTCTTCGGATTCTTGAAGTCGGTGTCATCGGCGTTCAGCGAGAGCGAGTGGCCCTCGAAGTCGATGTCCAGGCCGTCGAGTCCGTACTCGTCGATGATGGCCGAGACGGAGGAAACGAAGGTGTCGCGGGCCTGCGCGGTCTTCAGCTGCACCTGGCCGTTCTGGCCGCCGATGGAGATGAGGACCTTCTTGCCCGCGGCCTGCTTCGCCTTGACGGCCGCCTTGAACTCGGTCTTCGTCTCCACGTTCGGGCACTCGGCCCTGGGGCAGAGGTCGAAGCGGATGTCGCCGGAGGTCGCGGTGGTCGGCTCACCGAAGGCGAGGTCGATGATGTCCCAGCTGTCGGGGGTGTCCGCGAGGCGGGTGTAGCCGGAGCCGTTGGCGAAGCTGGTGTGCAGATAGCCGACGAGGGTGTGGTCGGCGCCGGCCTTCGCCCGTACGGGGGACTCGGCGACGGGAGCCGCCGCGGCTCCGGCGGCGATCAGGCCCGACGCGGTGAGCGCGCAGGCGAGGGCCGAGGCCACGGCGATTCTTCGCAGGCCGCACAGGGGGGAACGCGACGGGGAACGGTCCACTTCTGCCTCCGGGACGGTGGGGTGGAGGTGCTCGGGTGGTGGATGCGCGCCCCGCCAACTTGGTCCAGACCAATGCAGGTGTCAATACCTTCGGCACTTTCGGCGGCCCAGGCCTTCACGTCGCTCCGTGTGCCGCCGCCTCGCGCATCGCGGGTTCCGGCCCGGCACCTCCCGCGCCGGTCGTTCAGCTGTCGAAGCCGAGCCCCAGTTTGTCCATCGCCTTCAGCCAGAGGTTCCGCCTGCCGCCGTGGGCGTCGGCGCGGGCCAGCGACCACTTCGTCAGCGCGACGCCCGTCCAGGCGAACGGCTCCGGCGGGAACGGCAGCGGCTTCGTCCGCACCATCTCCAGCTCCGTACGCTCCGTGCGCTCACCGGAGAGCAGGTCCAGCATCACGTCGGCGCCGAACCGGGTCGCGCCGACGCCGAGGCCCGTGTACCCGGCCGCGTACGCGACGCGCCCCTTGTGCGCGGTGCCGAAGAACGCCGAGAAGCGCGAGCACGTGTCGATCGCGCCGCCCCACGCGTGCGTGAAGCGGACCCCCTCCAGCTGCGGGAAGCAGGTGAAGAAGTGCTCGGCGAGCTTCGCGTACGTCTCGGGGCGGTCGTCGTGCTCGGCGCGCACCTTGCCGCCGAACGGATAGATCGCGTCGTAACCGCCCCACAGGACGCGGTTGTCGGCGGTGAGCCGGAAGTAGTGGAACTGGTTGGCGCTGTCGCCGAGGCCCTGGCGGTTCTTCCAGCCGATCGCGGCGAGCCGGTCGTCGGTCAGGGGCTCGGTCATCAGCGCGTAGTCGTAGACCGGCACGGTGTACGAGCGCAGGCGCTTGACCAGCGAGGGGAAGACGTTCGTGGCGAGCGCGACCTGGCGGGCGAAGACCCTGCCGTACGGGGTGCGGACCGCCATGCCCGCGGCGGCGGAGGCCAGATCGAGGGCGGGCGTGTGCTCGTAGACGCGGACGCCCTTCTCCAGGCAGGCCCGCTTCAGGCCCCACGCCAGCTTCGCCGGGTTCAGCATGGCGACGCCCTCGCGGTCCCAGAGGCCGCCGAGGAAGGTCGGCGAGTCGACGTGCTCGCGCAGGGCTTCCGCGTCGAGCAGCTCGGCGCCGCCTGCCAGGCCGTGGGCGGCCATCTCCTCGTACATCTCGCGGAGTTCGGCCATCTGGTGCGGCTCGGTGGCGACGTCGATCTCGCCGGTGCGCTCGAAGTCGCAGTCGATGGAGTAGCGCTTGACGGCCGCCTCGATCTCGTCGAGGTTGCGCGCGCCGAGCTCCTCCAGCTTCGCGATCTCGTCGGGCCAGCGGGAGAGCCCGTTGCCGATGCCGTGCGTGAGGGAGGCGGCGCAGAAGCCGCCGTTGCGGCCGGAGGCGGCCCAGCCCGCCTCGCGGCCCTCGACGAGGACCACCTCGCGGCCCGGGTCGCGCTCCTTGGCGATGAGCGCGGTCCACAGGCCGCTGTAGCCGCCGCCGACGACGAGGAGGTCGCAGCGGTCGTCGCCGGTGAGGGCGGGCTCGGCGGCGGGCCTGCCGGGGTCGTCGAGCCAGTACGAGAGGGGCTTGGCGTCGGAGAGT
Source organism: Streptomyces sp. NPDC046335 (assembly GCF_055587985.1). Classification (NCBI taxonomy): domain Bacteria; kingdom Bacillati; phylum Actinomycetota; class Actinomycetes; order Kitasatosporales; family Streptomycetaceae; genus Streptomyces; species Streptomyces sp. NPDC046335. Next base: position 78,277 of record NZ_JBVJFF010000011.1, read on the forward strand.
GACGTGGTCCAGCGGGTCATGGCGCGAGGGGCCATGATTTCCACTCCTTAGGTAACGGTAGAGGCGGAAGAGCGGTGGTGGCGGGAGAGCCGTGGTGGCGCTATTTCGCCTGTTTGTTGCGGCGCTTGCCGGCCAGCATTCCGGTGAGCACCAGGAGGACGGCGACGAGGAACATCGCCGTACCGATCACATTGATCTGAACGGGCGTGCCCCGCTGTGCCGATCCCCAGACGAACATGGGGAATGTCACGGTCGAGCCCGCGTTGAAATTCGTGATGATGAAATCGTCGAAGGAGAGCGCGAAGGCGAGCAGGGCGCCCGCCGCTATGCCGGGTGCGGCGATCGGCAGCGTGACCCTCAGGAAGGTCTGCACGGGACCGGCGTAGAGGTCCTGCGCGGCCTGTTCCAGACGGGGGTCCATCGACATGACGCGCGCCTTGACGGCGGTCACCACGAAGCTGAGGCAGAACATGATGTGGGCGATGAGGACCGTCCAGAAGCCGAGCTGCGCGCCCATGTTGAGGAACAGGGTGAGCAGCGAGGCGGCCATGACGACCTCGGGCATCGCCATCGGCAGGAAGATCAGCGAGTTGATGGCGCCGCGCGCGCGGAAGCGGTAGCGCACCAGGGCGAAGGCGATCATCGTGCCGAGCACGGTCGCGCCGATCGTCGCCCAGGCGGCGATCTGGAGGCTCAGCGAGAGCGACCCGCACATGTCGGCGACCCCGCACGGGTCCTTCCAGGCGTCGAGCGAGAACTCCTGCCAGGAGTAGTTGAAGCGCCCCTTCGGCTTGTTGAAGGAGAATACGGTGACGACGACGTTCGGCAGCAGCAGGTAACCGAGCGTGAAAAGGCCCGCGATGACGACGAGATTGCGGCGCAGCCAACGGAAAACAGCGGCCATCAGACGAGATCCTCCGTCCCCGACTTGCGGATGTAGAAGGTCACCATGAAGAGAATGGCGGCCATGAGGATGAAGGAGAGAGCGGCGGCCGTCGGATAGTCAAGGATGCGCAGGAACTGCGTCTGGATGACGTTGCCGACCATGCGGGTGTCGGTCGAACCGAGGAGATCCGCGTTCACGTAGTCGCCCGCCGCCGGGATGAAGGTGAGCAGCGTGCCGGAGACGACGCCCGGCATGGAGAGCGGGAACGTCACCTTGCGGAACGTCGTGGACGGCTTGGCGTAGAGGTCGCCCGCGGCCTCGTGCAGCCGCCCGTCGATGCGCTCCAGGGAGGTGTAGAGCGGCAGGATCATGAACGGCAGGAAGTTGTACGTGAGTCCGCAGATCACCGCGAGCGGGGTGGCGAGGACCCGGTCGCCCGCCGTGACGCCCAGCCAGCTCGTGACGTCGAGGACGTGCAGGGAGTTGAGGGCGCCCACGACGGGGCCGCCGTCCGCGAGGATCGTCTTCCAGGCCAGCGTACGGATGAGGAAGCTGGTGAAGAACGGCGCGATGACGAGGACGAGGATGACGTTGCGCCAGCGGCCGGCGCGGAACGCGATGAGGTAGGCGAGCGGGTAGCCGAGCAGGAGGCACAGGACGGTGGCGGCGCCCGCGTAGAGCACCGAGCGCAGGAACTGCGGCCAGTAGTCGGTGAGCGCGTCCCAGTAGGTGGCGAAGTGCCAGGTGACCTTGAAGCCCTCTTCGAGCGACCCGGTCTGCACGGACGTCGAGGCCTGGTAGACCAGCGGGAGCGCGAAGAAGACGATCAGCCAGAGGATGCCGGGGAGCAGCAGCCAGTAGGGGACGAGGCGTCCGCGCTTGCGGGGCCCGCGCGCGGGGGGTTCGTCCGCGGTGGGGGTCTTCGGTGGTGGTGCGTCGGTCGCGGTCGTCATGCGGAGGCGTCCTCCTCGACCTTCTCGACGCCCGCCTCGATGTCCTGGGCGGCGTCGAGTCCGAAGGTGTGCGCCGGGTTCCAGTGCAGGACGACCTCGGTGCCGGGGACGAGGCGGGTGTCGCGCTCGACGTTCTGCGCGTACACCTCGAAGGACGGGCAGACCGGGCTGTGCACGACGTACTGCGTGGACACGCCGATGAAACTGCTGTCGGCTATGCGTCCCGTGATGCGGTTGCGGCCCTCGGGGATCTGCCCGGCGTCGTCGGCGTGGGTGAGGGAGATCTTCTCGGGGCGTACGCCGGCCAGGACCTTGCCGCCGGTCGCGGTGGGGCCCGTACATCGCGCCGCGGGCAGCGTCAGTTTGCAGTCGCCCGCCTTGAGGACCAGGTCGTCGCCGCTGCGGGCCTCGACGTCGGCCTCGATGAAGTTGGAGGTGCCGAGGAAGTTGGCGACGAACGTGGTCCGCGGGTTCTCGTAGAGGTCGGCGGGGGCGCCGAGCTGCTCGACCTGGCCGCCGTTCATCACGGCCACGGTGTCGGCCATCGTCATGGCCTCCTCCTGGTCGTGCGTGACGTGCACGAAGGTGATGCCGACCTCGGTCTGGATGCGCTTGAGCTCCAGCTGCATCTGGCGGCGCAGCTTCAGGTCGAGGGCGCCGAGCGGCTCGTCGAGGAGGAGCACCTTGGGGTGGTTGATGAGCGCGCGGGCGACGGCCACGCGCTGCTGCTGGCCGCCGGAGAGCTGATGGGGTTTCTTGCGGGCCTGCTCGCCGAGCTGGACGAGGTCGAGCATCTCGCCGACCTTGTTCTTCACGGACTTGATGCCGCGGCGGCGCAGGCCGAAGGCGACGTTCTCGAAGATGTCCAGGTGCGGGAAGAGCGCGTACGACTGGAAGACGGTGTTCACGGGCCGCTTGTACGGGGGCAGCGCCGTGACGTCCTGGTCTCCCAGGTGGACCGTCCCTGAGCTGGGTTCCTCCAGGCCCGCGATCATGCGGAGCGTGGTGGTCTTCCCGCACCCGGACGCCCCGAGCAGCGCGAAGAACGAGCCCTGCGGCACGGTGAGGTCGAGCGGTCGCACGGCGGTGAACGACCCGTAGGTCTTGCTGATCCCGGAGAGGCGAACGTCGCCGCCGGCTTCTTTGGCAGAGGTCATGGTGAGGTCCAGGAGTCGAGAGGGGGGAACGGAAGGCGCCCTGTTTCGGGGGCGCGGGGAACGGCGCGACAAGCCACAACGGACCGGCAGCCGGCAGACGGCCCCGTACCTGCCAAGCGCTAGGCGCCCGTGAGCTTCGCGAACTTCTCCTCGTACGCGGTCTCTTCCTTCGGCGTGAGCGACCGGAAGGCCCGGGACTTCGCCTTCATCTCCGCGTCGGGAAGGATCAGGGGATTGGCCGCCGCGTCCTTGTCGATCTTCGAGAGCGCGCCCCGGACCCCGTCCACGGGACAGACGTAGTTGATGTACGCGGCGAGGCGGGCGGCCGGTTCCGGCTCGTAGTAGTAGTCGATGAGCCGCTCGGCGTTGGTCTTGTGGCGCGACTTGTTGGGGACGAGGAGGTTGTCCGTCGACGTGATGTAGCCCTGGTCCGGGATGTGGAAGCCGACGTCCGGGTTGTCGGCCTGGAGCTGCACGATGTCACCGGCCCAGCCCAGGCAGGCGGCGATGTCGCCCTTGGCGAGGTCCGAGGTGTAGTCGTTGCCGGTGAAGCGGCGGATCTGCTTCTTGTCGACGGCCTTCTGGAGGCGGGCGATGGCCGCGTCGAAGTCGTCGTCGGTGAAGTCCGCGGGGTCCTTGCCCATGTCGATGAGCGTCATGCCGACGCTGTCGCGCATCTCGGAGAGGAACCCGACGCGCCCCCTCAGCTTCGGGTCGTCGAGGAGCTGCGACACCGAGGTGATCTCCTTGCCGCCGGTCGCCTTCTTGTTGTAGGCGATGACGGTGGAGATGCCGGTCCACGGATACGAGTAGGCCCTGCCCGGGTCCCAGTCGGGGTTCCTGAACTGGGCGGAGAGATTGGTGTACGCGTGCGGCAGGTTGGCGGGGTCCAGCTTCTGCACCCATCCGAAGCGGATGAGCCGGGCGGCGAGCCAGTCCGTGACGCATATGAGGTCGCGGCCGGTGTCCTGGCCCGCGGCGAGCTGCGGCTTGACCTTGCCGAAGAACTCGACGTTGTCGTTGATGTCCTCGGTGTACTTGACCGTGATCCCGGTGCGCCTGGTGAACGCCTCCAGGGTGGGCCGCCGGTTCTCGTCCTTCTCGTCGACGTCCATGTACTCGGTCCAGTTGGAGAAGGTGAGCCGCTTCTCCTTCGCCGAGTGGTCCTCGGACGACACGTCGCCCTGCCCCTTGCCCGCCGCGGGGATGCCGCAGGCGCTCAGGGCGCCGAACCCGCCGACGGCGAGCGCGCCGCCGGTGGAGGCGCGCAGCAGGGAACGGCGGGTCAGTGAGCCCCTGCCGTCGCGCAGGCTGCGTCGCATGGCGGCCAGTTGGGCCGGGGTGGGCTCGTAGTGCTCCATACGCGTGGTTGCCCTTTCGGGTGGGAAGGCGGCCGCTGGTCAGGCGGTCTTGCGGCCCATCGGCCATGGCCTGGGTTATCGGTCCCCGAAGATCGTGCGGTGCCAGTCCTTGCGCACTATCGCGGTGTTGTCGAACATGACGTGCTTGACCTGCGTGTACTCCTCGAAGGAGTACGCGGACATGTCCTTGCCGTAGCCGGAGGACTTGTAGCCGCCGTGCGGCATCTCGCTGAGGATCGGGATGTGGTCGTTGATCCAGACGCAGCCCGCCTTGATCTCGCGGGTGGCGCGGTTGGCACGGAACACGTCGCGGCTCCAGGCGGAGGCGGCGAGCCCGTAGGGGGTGTCGTTGGCGAGCCGGATGCCCTCGTCGTCGCCGTCGAAGGGCAGGACGACCAGTACGGGCCCGAAGATCTCGGACCGCACGACCTCGCTGTCCTGCGCGGCGTCCGCGATGAGGGTCGGCTTGTAGTAGGCGCCCGGGTGCTTCGGTGCCTCGCCGCCGGTGACCACGCGCGCGTAGGAGCGGGCCCGATCGACGAAACCGGCGACGCGGTCGCGGTGCGCGTGGGAGATGAGCGGTCCGAGGTCGGTCGCCGGGTCGAACGGGTCGCCGAGCCGCACGGTCTCCATGAGGTCGGCGACGCCCTGGACGAAGGCTTCGTAGAGCGGCCTCTGCACGTACGCGCGCGTGGCGGCCGTGCAGTCCTGCCCGGTGTTGATGAGCGCGCCCGCGACCGCGCCGTGGACGGCGGCTTCGAGGTCGGCGTCGTCGAAGACCACGAAGGGGGCCTTGCCGCCGAGCTCCAGGTGGAGCCGCTTGACCGTGGCGGTGGCGATCTCGGCGACGCGCTTGCCGACGCCCGTGGACCCGGTGAAGGAGGTCATGGCGACGTCGGGGTGGCCGACGAGATGCTCACCGGCGTCCTGGCCCGCGCCGGAGACGATGTTGACGACACCGTCGGGGATACCGGCCTCGGTGGCGGCCCGCGCGAAGAGCAGCGAGGTGAACGGGGTCAGCTCGGCGGGCTTGAGCACGATGGTGTTGCCGGCCGCGATCGCCGGGAGCACCTTCCAGGCGGCCATCTGGAGCGGGTAGTTCCAGGGTGCGATGGATCCGACGACGCCGATGGGCTCACGGCGTACGTACGAGGTGTGGTCGCCGGAGTACTCACCGGCCGACTGGCCCTGGAGATGCCGGGCCGCGCCCGCGAAGAAGGCGGCGTTGTCGACGGTTCCCGGGACGTCGAACTCCCGGCTCAGCTTGATCGGCTTGCCGCACTGCAACGACTCGGCCTGAGCGAACTCCTCGGCGCGCTCGGCGAGCACACCCGCGAAGCGGTGCATGGCGTCGGAACGCTCACCGGGGGTGGCCCCTGCCCAGCCGGGGAACGCCTCGGCCGCGGCGGCCACGGCGGCGTCCACGTCGGCTCTGCCGGCGAGTTCGTACGAGAACACGTCATCGCCCGTGGCGGGGTCGACGACAGCATGAGTGCGCCCCGACGTCCCCCTGGTCAGGCGCCCGGCGATGTACTGGGCGCCATCCGCGAAATGGTCCTGCGCCTGGAAGTTGTGCATGACGCTCTCCTCCGCCGCACGCCCCGTCCTACGGGGCCCGGCGTAGCTCCAGATCGATTTGAGTGCCGATCCTGGCAGAGCAGCTAATGCTCAACAAGTGATTCCGTTGTTGCCTTTTGGTTACGCGACGGAATCTGTCGACCAGGTGTCGAGTCGTCCTGGAAAACCCAGGACGGAATGTCAGTGGCGCGTGCCAGACTCGCGTGCATGGGGTACGTCCCGATGCCGGGTGAACGGGTGGGTGCGTGGGAAGCATCCGCCGCGAAGCGGCGGGACAGGGGAGACGCGAAGCCAGGCTTCCGGCCGGGCGAGGCCTGTTAGGCGTTTGCCAGGAGCTGTGTCGCGTGGCCTGAGCCGCCGGGCGACCCCGCGGTGTCGTCCCACTCCCCCGCCGGCGCCACGATCAAGAGGACCAGCAGGGCCGCACCCAGCACGATGCCGGCCGCCCCGCAGATGATCCCGGCCAGGGCCTGGCCGCCATTCGTCGCCTCGCCGCGCTTCGCCTTGCCGCGGCCCACCGCCCCGAAGATCACCGCGAGGATGCCGAGGACGATGGCCAGCGGCCACAGGCAGAAGCCGACCGCCGAGATGATGCCGAGGACGAGCCCGGCGACACCTATGCCGTTCGCGGGCGCCACCGGCATGGCGGGCCAGCCGTATCCCGGCGGGCCGCCGGGCATCCCCTGCCCCGGATAGCCGTAGCCGGGCTGCCCGTAGCCGACGTGCCCGTACCCGGGATACCCGCCCCCGCCCGGAGGCCCCTGCTGTCCCGGATGACCGGCGAAGCCCCCGTACCCGTAAGGCATGGGCATCTGCCCCGGCCCCTCCGGCGAAACCGGGGGCGGCGGCACCGGCTCCCCGGGCGCCGCGAAAGGATGCGCCGCACCGGGAGAAGCCACGGGCCCCGCCCACTGCCCCGGCACGGGAGCCGCGGGAACCGGCGGTGCCCAGGGCCCCCGCTTCGGCGGCGGAGCCGCGTCCTCCGGCGGCGGCGCCCAGGGGTCCCGCTCCCCCGGCGCCCCCGCGCCGTCCTCGGGCATGGCGGACATCACGACCCCTTCTTTCGTACGTTCCGTCATGCTACGGCCCCCGCTTCGCCCCCACGCCCCGCGGCCTACGATGATCCCGACCCATCGATCAGCCGATCAAGCCCGTTCCTGGGGAGGAAACCGTGACCGACCAGCAGCCCGCAGCCGCGGCGACGCAGCCGACACAGCGACCCACGGCCATGACCACGGCCGCGGCCACGCCCGCACCGGGCCTCGCACGCGACCCGCACGCCTTCATCGCAGGACTGCCCAAGGCGGAACTGCACGTGCACCACGTCGGCTCGGCCTCCCCCCGCATCGTCTCCGAGCTCGCCGCCCGGCACCCCGACTCGGCCGTGCCGACCGACGCCGAGGCGCTCGTCGACTACTTCACGTTCACGGACTTCGCCCACTTCATCCAGGTCTACCTCTCCGTGGTGGACCTGATCCGCACCCCGGACGACGTACGCCTGCTCACCTACGAGGTGGCCCGGGACATGGCCCGGCAGAACGTCCGCTACGCCGAGCTCACCATCACCCCGTACTCCTCCGTCCGCCGCGGCATCGACGACCGCGCCTTCATGGACGCCATCGAGGACGCCCGCACGGCCGCCGAGAAGGAGTTCGGCACCGTACTGCGCTGGTGCTTCGACATCCCCGGCGAGGCCGGGCTCACCTCCGCCGAGGAGACGCTGCGGCTCGCCGTCACCGACAAGCTGCGCCCCGAGGGCCTGGTCTCCTTCGGTCTCGGCGGGCCCGAGATCGGCGTGCCGCGCCCGCAGTTCAAGCCGTACTTCGACCAGGCCATCGCGGCGGGCCTGCACTCGGTGCCGCACGCGGGCGAGACCACGGGTCCGGAGACCGTCTGGGACGCCCTGAACCACCTGGGCGCCGAGCGCATCGGCCACGGCACCACATCTGCCCAGGACCCGAGGCTCCTCGCCCACCTGGCCGAGCGCGGCATCCCGCTGGAGGTCTGCCCGACCTCGAACATCGCGACCCGCGCCGTCCGCACCCTCGACGAGCATCCGCTGAAGGAGTTCGTCGCGGCCGGGGTGACGGTGACGATCAACTCCGACGACCCGCCGATGTTCGGCACCGACCTCAACAACGAGTACGCGGTCGCGGCCCGCCTCCTCGGCCTCGACGAGCGCGGTATCGCCGCCCTGGCGAAGAACGCCGTAGAGGCCTCCTTCCTCGACCCGGCGGGCAAGGCCAGGATCGCCGCCGAGATCGACACGTACACGGAGACATGGCTCGCCGTGTGATCACGGCAGCACAATGGGGGCCATGCGCAACGTGACTGCTGTGGCCCACCGAGGCGATCCCTACCGCGTCCGCGAGAACACCCTCCCGTCCCTGCGCTCCGCACTGCGGCGGGGCGCGGACGTGGTGGAGATCGACGTCCGCCTGAGCGGTGACGGCGTGCCCGTCCTGCTGCACGACCCGACGCTCAAGCGCCTGTGGGGGTGCGAGCGGCCGGTCTCGGTGCTGTCCGCCGCCGAACTCGACGGCCTCACCGAGGGCGGCCTGCCGACGCTCGCGGCGGCCCTCGCCGCCACGGACGGGCACCGCGTCATGATCGACCTGCCGGGCGCGACGGCCGAGGCGGTGCGCACGGTCGTCGGCGTCGTCGCGGAGTGCGGGGCCGCCGAGCGGGTGTACTACTGCGCGGGCGGCGACACGATGCTCGCCGTGCGCGACGCCGACCCGGCCGCGGAGATCGCGCTGACCTGGACGACGCTCGCCCCGCCGCGCCGTGTCCTGCTCGACGCGGTGAAGCCGCGCTGGCTCAACTACCGCTTTCCGCTGGTCGACCGCGAACTCGCCTTCGACGTGCACCGCATGGGCTGCCTCGTGTCGGCCTGGACCCCGGACACCCGCCGCTCGATGCGCCGCCTGATCGACGCGGGCGTCGACGCCATCACCACCAACCGCGTCGATGTCCTGGAGTCGCTGCGCACGCCGTGACCCATCGGGGTACCCGTGCCGGATGAGCGAGATACTGGTGGGGACCTGTTCGTGGACGGACCGCGCGCTGCTGGCCAGTGGCTGGTATCCGAGGGGCCTGAAGGACGCCGAGGGGCGCCTGCGTCACTACGCGGGCCGCTTCCCGCTCGTCGAAGTCGACTCCACTTACTACGCGCTGCCCAGCGAGCGCACCTGCCGCTCCTGGGCGGAGCGCACACCGGACGGCTTCCGCTTCGATGTGAAGGCCTTCTCCCTCCTCACCGGCCACCCGACCCGCCCGGCCGCGCTCCCCGCCGACCTGCGGGACCGGCCGATGGGCCCCGAGCTGCTCGACACCGTCTGGCAGCGCTTCGACGACGCCCTCGCGCCCCTGCGGGAGACGGGCCGTCTCGGCACCCTCCTCTTCCAGTACCCGCCGTGGTTCGCCCCCGGCCCCCGGGCGGAGCGCACGCTGACCGAGTGCGCGAAGCGCGCCGCGGGCCGGCCACTGGCCGTGGAGTTCCGGCACCCCGACTGGTGGCGCGAGGACCGCGGCGCGCGCACCGCCGCGCTCCTGACCGACCTCGGCATGGCCGCGGTGGCGGTGGACACGGCCCAGGGGCTGCCGCGCTCGATGCCCGCCGTTGCTCCGGTCACCGTGGACCGGCTCGCGGTGATCCGCTTCCATGGCCGCAGCCCGGCCTGGGGCAACGGCTCCAAGGAGGACAAGTTCCGCCACGCGTACGCGGACGCGGAACTCGTCGAGTGGCTTCCCCGCGTTCGGGCGATGTCCGAGCGGGCCGAGGAGCTCCACGTCCTGTTCAACAACTGCTGCGCGGATGCGGCCGTGCGCGCGGCGGAGTCGATGACCCGCCTGCTCGGCTCGGGCTACCGCGGCTCCGGCTCCCTGAGCTCCGGCCCCTAGGGGACACCCCTGCCCACTCCCCGGACGGGGCGGGAGCTTGATCCCTGAGACGGTACGGGGATCACGCCCTCCGCACCGACGATCCGCGGCGCTCGCCCGCTCACCAGGATGGGAACAACCGAACACCGGCCGATCCAGGAGTCCCCGTGCAGTTGCCCACCCGTGCCGCCATCGCCGCCGCCCTCGCGCTCGGCCTCACCGCGGCCGTGGCCGCCCCCGCGCTCGCGCAGGCTCCGAGCGTGCCCGTCGCGGCGGCGGTGTCCCACCCGGCGCGCCTCGCACAGGCCGACGCGAACGCCCTCGACCGCAAGGCGCTGCGCCGTGCGATCGAGGGGCTCCCAAACCCCGACGCGACCGCCGCGCTCGTGCGGGTCGGCGGCGGACACGGAACCTGGCGCGGCAGTTCCGGCGTGCACGACCTGGTCACGCACCGCAAGGCCGACCCGCACGGCCGGTTCCGCGCCGGTTCCACGACCAAGATCGTGACGGCGGCCGTGACGCTGCAACTGGCCGCCGAGGGCAGCCTCGATCTCGACGCCCCGCTCCAGCGGTACATGCCGGACCTGTTCAAGGACACGAAGGACGGCAGCAAGGACGATAGCCAGGACGGGGGCAAGGACGGCAGCAAGGACGGGAGCGGCAAGGACTTCCCCCCCATCCCCATCCGCACCCTGCTCAACTACACCAGCGGCCTCAGGTCGGGCGACGGCTTCGACGACGAGTTCGCGCACCGCTACGACACGCTGGACCCGCGGACCGTCGTCGCCTCCGCCATCGCCAAGGGCCCCGAGCACGGCCCGGGCGACGAGCAGCACTACCGCAACATCGGCTACACCGTCCTAGGCCTGCTGATCGAACGGATCACCGGCGACTCGTACGCCCATCAGGCGGCCCAGCGGATCTTCAGGCCCCTGCACATGCGCGACACGTACTTTCCCGGCACCGACCCCCGTATCCGCGGCCCGCACAACCGCGGCTACCAGACGATGGAGCGGGCGGACGGCACCACGCGCCTCGTCGACGTCACGGAGTGGAACCAGTTCGACCGCTTCGCGGCGGGCGACATGATCTCCTCCACGGCGGACCTGGAGGCCTTCACCCAGGCGCTGTTCGCCGGCGAGGTGGTGCCGCGGCCGCAGCTCAAGGAGATGTTCACACTGCCCCGCCTCGCACCCGGCGCTCCCGAGCCCGTCTTCGGCGCGGGGCTCCAGTACATGAAGATCGACGGCCGCAACGTCTGGCTGAAGACCGGCTCGCGCTACGGCTACACGAACATGATCGCCGCCACCGAGGACGGCTCCCGCACCTTGGTCTACTCGGTCAACGCGACCGACGCCAAGGGCGAGGGCATGAACCCGATCGCCCAACACATCGCGATGGCGGCACTCAGCCCTACAACCCCGCCAGCGCGTTCCACCGCCTCGCGAGTTCCGGGCGTTCCTTCGATGTGATGTCTCGGGCTATGACGAGGCGTTCGCGCATGGTGTCGTCCGGGAAGATCAGGGGGTCTTCCGCCAGGGCCGCCAGTTCCTTGTCCTTGGAGGAGGCGAGGACGTCGCGGGCGGCCGGGACGGGGCAGACGTAGTTGACCCAGGCGGCCAGTTCCGCGGCGACCTCGGGGTCGTAGTAGTGGTCGATGAGCTGCTCGGCGTTGCGCTTGTGGCGGGCCAGGTTGGGGACCATCAGGGACTCGGCCCAGAGCTCGGCGCCCTCCTCGGGGACGACGAACTCGATGTCCGGGTCGTCCGCCTGGAGCTGGATGACGTCACCGCTGTACGCCTGGCAGGCCAGGACGTCACCACTGGAGAGGTCCTTGATGTAGTCGTTGCCGGTGAAGCGGCGGATGTGGTGGCTGTCCACCATCTTCTCGACCTTGTCGCACATCCGGTGGAAGTCGTCCGCCGTCCAGGCGCGGATGTCGACGCCGTCGCCCTGAAGGAGCAGCGCGAACGCCTCGTCGAGGCCGGAGAGGAGTGTCACCCGGCCCTTCAGGTCGTCGGCCCACAGGTCGGAGACCTGCTTGATCTCCCGGCCGACCTTACGTCTGTTGTACGCGATACCGGTGATGCCCGACTGCCAGGGAACGGTGTACTTCCGTCCCGGGTCGAAGCGCGGGGAACGCAGGAGCGGGTCCAGGTACTTCGTGACGTTGGGCTGGCGCGCGCGGTCCATTTCCTGGACCCAGCCCAGGCGTACGAAGCGCGCGCACATCCAGTCGCTGATGACGATGAGGTCGCGGCCGGTGTCCTGGTGGTTCATCAGGGACGGGCTGATCTTGCCGAAGAACTCGTCGTTGTCGTTGATCTCCTCCGTGTAGCGGACGTCGATCCCGGTCCGCTTCTCGAAGGCCTCCAGCGAGGGGCGCTCGGAGGTGTTCTCGTCGTCGGTGTCTATGTACAGCGGCCAGTTCGCGAACGTCAGCTTCTTGTCGCGGGCCGAGCGGTCGGCCGCCGACCGCTCGTCCGGTGCGATGTACGCGGCGGGCACGCCGCATCCCGCGAGCGTGCCGGCGGCCGCGCCACCGCCCAGGGCTCGCAGCAGGGACCGGCGGGAGACGGAGGAGGCTCTGGGGTTCGCTGGCACCCCGGCAGCATGCGCCCCCGCTCCCCCGCCGGACAATGGACGCTGCGTCGAGCCCGGCGTGCCTGAGCCGACACCCTGTCGATCAGCGCGCTGCCGTACGGCTCACTCCGCGGGTTCCAGCCACGCCGCCAGGTCCCCCGCCGTGACCCGCTCCAGCGGCCCGGCGTCGACCGGCCCCGGGTAGAGGCGGTACAGCGTGCCGGACGTGGCCGTCTCCGCTTCGGCCAACTCGCCGTGCAGCAGGGCGAGAAGGGCCCGGCGGCCCGTCAGCTCCGGCTCGGCGCGGAGCGCGTCGGGCTCCCAGCCGTCGCGGACACGCAGGGCGAAGTCGGCGCGGGGCTCGTCGTGGGCGCGGCGGTAGCCCCGCAGGACGTGACCGCGTCCGCGGACGTACACATCCCCGTCGGTGCGGGCCGCCGCCGTCCAGCAGGCCAGGTCCCACAGGGTGGCCCGGCCGCCCGGCAGGAAGACGTCGAGGAGGTCGTGGCCGAGGCGCCCGAGCTGCTTGCGGTAGCGCCACACGTCGTGACCGGCGCCGGCCGTGGCGAGGGTGACGTCCGCCCACCACGCGCGGCGCGCCCGCAGGTCGACGACCATCGGCACGGCCAGCTTCGCGTCACCCGCGAGGTCGAAGCGCTGGCGGACGGTCCGCGGGTCGTACTTCGCGCGCGTCTTGCCCTCCACCGCCATGAACCCCGCGAAGGCGTCCGGCAGTTCGTCGAAGGGCACGTCGTTGTACGAGATGACGGCCGGCACGACGAACCGCACCCCGGCGGCCGCGAGCCGCGGCAGGTCGAGGTCCAGGTACTCGGTGGCGCCGTGCGGGGCGGGCGCCGAGGTCAGGTCGCCGGAGTGCCGGGCGGCGCCGCCCCCGTACTCCAGGTGCGTGTAGTCGCACAGGCCGACGAACCGCCACAGGTCGTCGTAGAGCGCGACGGACAGGTCGAGGTCGACGCGCGTGCCCTTGGGCTGGAGCCAGTGCAGGAAGAGCCGCACGGTCTCGCTGTCCGCGGGCATGGGCAGCGAGCTGCCGCGCGGCACCGCGATCAGCGAGGCCGCGGAGGCACGCTCGGCGAACGGCACGGGCAGGTCGGCGAGCGAGGCGTCCAGTACGGCCACGTCGTACCGCTCGCCCTCCCGCTCCGCGAGGCGCCGCACGGCCTCCGCCTCGATCAGCTCACGGGCGCGGCCCGCGGCGCGGGCAGGCAGCGGCGGCCGGTGGTCCTCGACCGCGTACGCCTTGGTCACCCGGCCGCGCGGGAAGAAGACGCGGCGGTGCCCCGGCACCGTACGGATCTTGAGCTGTCCGTACGCGCCGAGCAGTGGCCCGGGAGCGGTGCGCGGCAGGGCATGCGCGAGCGCCTCGCCGACCGGCTCCGGCAGGGTCGCGGAGCCGGAGCGGGCAAGGAGCAGGTCGAGGCGGCGCAGGAGTTCACCGGGGCGCCCGCGGAGCAGCCCGGCGGCGGCCGCGGTGTCCCAGCGGCCGAGGGCGTCCTCGACGCGGCTCTGCCAGGTGACGACGCGCAGCCGGTCGCCCACGAGCCGGACGCACTCGTACCGCGCGGCTTCGGCGAGCAGCGTGCCGCCGAGGCGGGAGTCGTCGAGCCGTGTCCCCCGCAGCACGGCGAAGGCGAGCGCCACGCGCGCGTGGCGGTGCGCGCCCTCGAAGGGGTGCAGGATCTCGCCGGCCCGCTTCCACACCCGCGGATGCCGGGCCATGTCCTCGGCGAGACGGGCGAAGTCGAGCCGGTCGAGCAGGGCGAGGAGTGCGCGCCGCACGGGTCGCGGCAGCCCCCGCAGCCGGGGCGGTTCGAGGAGGTCGGGGTCGCCCCCGGACCGTACGACGAGCAGGCGCAGCACATCCGTGGCGGTGTCCGCGTGCCGCGCCACCAGCGGCCGGGTCCCGGCGTGGTCGAGCAGCGGGGCGAGGGCGAGCGCCTTGCTCTCGCGCAGCGGGACGCTCGCGGGCAGCCACGCGGCGGCGTCGGCGGGGGCCGCGTGGCCGAGGAGCAGCACGAGGTCGTCGTGGTCCTGCGCGGACAGGGGCGTACGGCGGGCAAGGAGCGCGGCGAGCTCGGCCGCCGCGTCGTCCGGCCCGGCGAGGCGCAGGGCGCGCAGGACGGGGCCGCCGTCGCCGTCGTGGACGGGCTCGATCCAGGGGTCGGTCGGTCCGGTGGTCTCGTGGCGGCTCTCGCAGACGGGGCAGGAGTACCAGACGCAGCAGGCGTCGCAGCAGCCGTCGAGTTCGGTGACGCAGCCGTCGCAGAGCAGATGGGCGCAGGGCGCGAGCGCGCGGACCCGGCGCGCCGACTCGCCGCAGGCCATGCAGGGCTGGTGGGGCTGGGCGGCGAGATGGGCGACCACCGCGGAGGTGTAGCGGTCGTAGGCCCGCTGGTACACCGATTCCTGCGGGAAGTTCCTGAAGAGCGGGGCGTGATGGCGGTCGGCGCCGAGGTGCGCGTCGGCGTCGGAGAGCAGCCCCAGTCCGGCCTCGCGCAGCCGCCGGACGGGGAGCGCGGTCAGGGCGCGGCGCAGCGGGGCGGTCAACACATACCCGCGGTCGGCGAGTTCGGCCTCCAGGACGACCACGGCCGCGTCGGTCTCGGCGGACCGTCCGGCGCCCCCGGAGACGTACACGCTCTGCCGCCGGCGCAGCAGCAGCCCGGCGAGGTCGCCGGTCGTCGGCGTCAGCATCTGGTCCCACCCCGTAGCGCAGACGAAAGCGGGGGCGGGAAGTGGGTGCGCTACGGATCTTTTGACATAAGAAGAAAGAAGGAAGCACACCACGGAGCCGCCCCCGCGTACGCAACGGTACGCGGGGGCGGGAGGCGCGGGCACCCGGATTTCGGTGCCGCCGGTCCGGTGGACCTTTCCGGTGCCACCGGTCCGGTGGGCTCAGCCCTCGATCGACGTCATGACGTGCTTGATGCGCGTGTAGTCGTCGAAGCCGTAGCCCGAGAGGTCCTTGCCGTATCCGGACTTCTTGAAGCCGCCGTGCGGCATCTCGGCGACGAGGGGGATGTGCGTGTTGATCCAGACGCAGCCGAAGTCGAGGACCTTGGACATGCGCATCGCGCGCGCATGGTCCTTCGTCCAGACGGAGGAGGCGAGCGCGTACTCGACGCCGTTCGCGTGCTCGACGGCCTGTGCCTCGTCCGTGAAGGACTGCACCGTGATGACGGGACCGAAGACCTCGTTCTGGATGATCTCGTCGTCCTGCTTCAGGCCCGAGACGACGGTGGGCGCGTAGAAGTAGCCCTTCTCACCGACCCGCTGGCCGCCCGCCTCGACCTTGGCGTGCGCCGGAAGGCGCTCGATGAAGCCGGAGACCTGCTTGAGCTGGTTGGCGTTGTTCAGCGGGCCGTAGAGCACGTCCTCGTCGTCCGGCATGCCGGTCTTCGTGTCGGCGGCGGCCTTGGCGAGCGCCGTCACGAACTCGTCGTGGATGGACTCCTGGACGAGCACGCGCGTGGCGGCCGTGCAGTCCTGCCCGGCGTTGAAGAAGCCCGCCATCGAGATGTCCTCGACGGCCTTGGCGATGTCGGTGTCCTCGAAGACGACGACGGGAGCCTTGCCGCCGAGCTCCAGGTGGACCCGCTTGAGGTCCTTGGCGGCGGACTCGGCGACCTGCATGCCGGCGCGCACGGAGCCGGTGATGGAGGCCATGGCCGGGGTCTTGTGCTCGACCATCAGGCGGCCGGTGTCGCGGTCGCCCGTGACGACGTTGAAGACGCCGGTCGGCACGATGGAGCCGATGATCTCGGCCATCAGGACGGTCGACGCGGGCGTCGTGTCCGAGGGCTTGAGGACGACGGTGTTGCCCGCGGCGAGCGCCGGGGCGAACTTCCATACGCCCATCATCATCGGGTAGTTCCAGGGCGCGACCTGCGCGCAGACGCCGATCGGCTCGCGGCGGATGATGGAGGTCAGACCCTCCATGTACTCGCCGGCCGCGCGGCCCTCCAGCATCCGGGCCGCGCCCGCGAAGAAGCGGATCTGGTCGACCATGGGCGGGATCTCCTCGGACCGCGTGAGTCCGGTCGGCTTGCCCGTGTTCTCGACCTCGGCCGCGATGAGCTCCTCGGCCCGCTCCTCGAACGCGTCGGCGATCTTCAGCAGGGCCTTCTGCCGCTCGGCGGGCGTCAGGTCGCGCCAGGCGGGGAACGCGTCGGCCGCGGCCTTCATGGCGGCGTCCACGTCGGCCTGACCCGACAGCGGCGCGGTCGCGTACGCCTCGCCGGTCGCCGGATTGATGACCTCGGTGGTCCGTCCGTCGGCCGCGTCCCGGAATTCTCCGTTGATGTAGTTGCGCAGACGGCGCAGCTCGTTGGTCACTTCCGGCCCTCCAAGTCAGATGTCCAGTGGTTGAGACACCCACACTAGTCGCTGTACCGACGCTTTCAACATACCCAGCGGCCCAGAACTGCGGAATCCGTGACGTGTGAAGTCGTAGACAACGAATTTCATCGGTTCGACCTTGCGGAAGTGACGAGACGTCGTGCAGAGTGAGGGCGTGGCCAGTCGCAGCGCAGACCCCAGCAGCCTTCGCGGCTCCCGCTCCGGAAACCCGGGCGGCAGCGGCAATGGGAACGGCACCCCGTCCGTGGACGCCGTATCCCTGGCGATCATCGAGCAGCTCCAGGAGGACGGACGCCGTCCGTACGCCGCCATCGGCAAGGCCGTGGGCCTCTCCGAGGCGGCCGTGCGCCAGCGCGTCCAGAAGCTGCTCGACCAGGGCGTGATGCAGATCGTCGCCGTCACGGACCCGCTCACCGTGGGTTTCCGCAGGCAGGCGATGGTCGGCATCACGGTCGAGGGCGACCTCGACCCCGTCGCGGACGCGCTGACCGCCATGCCGGAAGCCGAGTACGTGGTGATGACCGCGGGGTCGTACGACCTCCTGGTGGAAATCGTCTGCGAGGACGACGACCACCTCCTGGAGGTCATCAACAAGCGCATCCGCGCCCTCCCCGGCGTGCGCTCCACCGAGAGCTTCGTCTACCTCAAGCTCAAGAAGCAGACCTATATGTGGGGAACCCGATAGCCGTGAGCAAGGACCTCAGCCAGACCGCGTACGACCACCTGTGGATGCACTTCACCCGCATGTCGGACTACGAGAACGCACCCGTGCCCACCATCGTGCGTGGCGAGGGCACCTACATCTACGACGACAAGGGCAAGAAGTACCTGGACGGTCTGTCCGGACTCTTCGTCGTCAACGCGGGCCACGGCCGTCACGAGCTCGCCGAGACCGCCTATAAGCAGGCGCAGGAGCTGGCCTTCTTCCCGGTGTGGAGCTATGCCCACCCCAAGGCCGTCGAGCTCGCCGAGCGCCTCGCCGACTACGCGCCGGGCGACCTCAACAAGGTCTTCTTCACCACCGGTGGCGGCGAGGCCGTCGAGACCGCGTGGAAGCTGGCGAAGCAGTACCACAAGCTCACCGGCAACCACACGAAGTACAAGGTCATATCCCGCGCGGTGGCCTACCACGGCACCCCGCAGGGCGCCCTGTCCATCACCGGCCTGCCGGCCCTCAAGGCCCCCTTCGAGCCGCTGGTCCCCGGCGCGCACAAGGTGCCGAACACCAACATCTACCGCGCCCCGATCCACGGCGATGACCCCGAGGCCTTCGGCCGCTGGGCCGCCGACCAGATCGAGCAGGAGATCCTCTTCGAGGGCCCGGAGACCGTCGCGGCCGTCTTCCTGGAGCCGGTGCAGAACGCGGGCGGCTGCTTCCCGCCCCCGCCCGGCTACTTCCAGCGCGTACGCGAGATCTGCGACAAGTACGACGTGCTGCTCGTCTCCGACGAGGTCATCTGCGCCTTCGGCCGCCTCGGCACGATGTTCGCGTGCGACAAGTTCGGCTACGTCCCGGACATGATCACCTGCGCCAAGGGCATGACCTCGGGCTACTCCCCGATCGGCGCCTGCATCATCTCGGACAAGCTCGCCGAGCCGTTCTACAAGGGTGGCAACACCTTCCTGCACGGCTACACCTTCGGCGGCCACCCGGTCTCGGCCGCGGTCGGCATCGCCAACCTCGACATCTTCGAGAAGGAGGGTCTCAACCAGCACGTCCTCGACAACGAGGACGCGTTCTACCAGACCCTGCGCAAGCTGCACGACCTGCCGATCGTCGGCGACGTCCGCGGCAACGGCTTCTTCTACGGCATCGAGCTCGTGAAGGACAAGGCCACCAAGGAGACCTTCAACGACGAGGAGACCGAGCGCGTCCTGTACGGGTTCCTCTCCAAGGCGCTGTACGAGAACGGTCTGTACTGCCGTGCCGACGACCGCGGCGACCCGGTCGTCCAGCTCGCGCCGCCGCTGATCTCGAACCAGGACACGTTCGACGAGATCGAGGGCATCCTGCGGCAGGTCCTCACGGAGGCCTGGACCAAGCTCTGAGCCGCGTGTGATCGCGCGTGTGCTGAGCCGCGTGTGATCCGCGCGTGTACTCAGCCTCGTGTGATCCGCGCGTGTACTCACCCTTCGCGTGATGGCGCAGGTGCTGAGTTCGTGTGATCGAGTGATCTACAACGTCCCCGGGGGGCGCCCGTTCGAGTGAGAACGGGCGTCCCCGGGCCACGTCTTTTCCGGGCAGGTCCGCCCGGATACCTAGCGTGCCAAGTGACCGATCGGCCCCGCCTTCGTTCCCCCGTGCAGGGGAGTCGAGCTGATCTGAACCGAGGTGTACGCCATGGTTGCCCCACCGGACAACGACGTGCTGTGGGCACGCGAACTGCACGTCACACACAACGGCTCCCCTGCCCTCACCGGCGTTTCGCTCGGTGTCCGCGAGGGCGAGATCCTCGTCGTCAATGGCCCGCGCGGCAGTGGAAAAACGACACTTCTGCACGCCCTCTCGGGCCGGCTGCGGCCCCAGAAGGGCGAGGTCTGGTTCGACGGCAGCCCCATCCACACCTTGCGCTCACACAGACGGAAACGGCTGCGCCGTGAGCGCTTCGGCTGGATCGATCCGGAACCCCATCTCGTTCCCGAGCTCACCGCCTGGGAGAACGTCGCCCTGCCGCTGATGCTGCGCGGCGAGGCGCATCGGGCCGCCAAGGCGGCCGCGCAGGAGTGGCTCGACCGCCTCGACATCGGTGGCTGCGCCCGCAAGCGGCCGCACGCCCTGCGCCATGCGGAGCGCCAGCGCGTCGCCGTCGCCCGGGCGCTGATCACCACGCCGTCCGTGCTCTTCGCCGACGAGCCCACGGCGCCGCTCCACCGCGCCGAAAGCTCCCATGTACTCCGCACCCTGACGACCGCGGCCCGCACACACGGCATCACGGTCATCCTGACCACGCACGACACCGAGGTCCCCATCCTGGCCGACCGAACCATCACGCTGCTGGACGGACGGCGCGTGAGTACGGGGCGGTCACTGGGGGCAGCGGACGCCGCGGTGGCCGCCTATACCGCGGTTCCGGAGGCTCCGGCGGCTCAGGAGCTGGAGGAGGCGTCGGGGGCTGCGGGGAACTCAGAGGCTTCGGAGGCCGCTCAGAGCCTGGGGTCTGCTGCTGTATCGGAGGCGGCCGCGGCCTCGGGGGCTGCGGCGGCTTCGGGGGTGGCGGCGGCTTCGGGGGTGGCGGCGGCTTCGGGGGCTGCCGAGGCTCCGGAGACCGCTGAGTCCCTGGAGGCTGTTGCTGCGGCCTCGGGGGCTGATGCGGTGCCGGAGGCGGCTGAGACCTCGGAAGTCATCGAGGCCCTGAAGACCGCCGAAGCCTCGGGGGTTGGCGAGGTGCCGAAGACGGCTGAGTCCGTGGAGGCTGCTGCTGCGGCGCCGGAGACTTCGGAGTTCGCCGTAGCCTCGGAGGCTACGGCGATGCTGGAGGCTGCTGAGACTTACGGGGCTACTGAGACTCTGGAAGCCCCTGAGGCACTGACGGTCGCTGAGGCCTCGCAGGCTGCCGAGGCTTCGGGGACCGCTGCGGCTGCAAAGACTGTTGCGGCGCTGAAGGCTTCCGAGGATATTGAAGCCTCAGAGGTTAGTGCGCTGCCGGACGCTACTGAGGCTCCCAAGGTCCCTGAAGCCTCAGGCGCTGCTGAGATCCCAGAGACTGCTGAGGCCCTGCTGGTCGCCAAGGCCCCCATGGTTGCTGAGGTCTTTGAGGCGGCTGCGGCGCGGGAGTCCGCTGAGGCTTCAGAGAACGCCCAGACCCTGACGGTCGTCGAGGCCCCCCGGGCTGCCGGGGCCTCCGAGACTGCTACGGCGCCGGAGGCTGCTCAGGCCTCGAAGAACGCCGAGGCTCTGGAGTCCGCCAAGGCCCCGCAGGCGACCGAGGCCTCCGGGACTGCTACGGCGCCGGAGGCTGCTCAGGCCTCGGAGAACGCCGGGGCTCTGGAGTCCGTCGAGGCCCCGCAAGCTGCTGAGGCCTCAGCGGCCACTGCGACGCCAGAGGCGGCAGAGGCCCCGAAGGCCACCGAGCACCCGGGCGCCGCTGAGCCCCCCAAAGCCCCCGGAGCTCCCGGAGCTCCCGTAACCACCAAAACCCCCGGAGCCCCCGCAACCCCCGAACCCTCCAAGGCCCCCCAAGCCCAGCAGGCTCCCCAAGCCCAGAAGGCACCCCAAGCCCCGCAAGCTCCCCAAGCCCCTGAAGCCCCTGAAGCCCCCCAAAGCGTCGACGCCGCAGTCACCGCCAGCGCCGCCGGCCTAGTCGGCCCCACTGGTCCAGCCGACCCAGTCGGCCCCGCCGGCCCCGCCGGTCCCACCGGCACCCCAAGCCGCCCCCCGGCAGCCGAGGCCGCAGCCTCAGGCGGTGGTGACGGGAGTTCCGGGAGTGGGCGTTCCGGATCCGACGTGGAAGGCCGGGCCACGTGCTCGCTCTCCGTCTAGCCCGCGGCGCGCGCCCACTCGTGCAGATGCGGCGGCTCCTGGTGGCCGCCGCGTCCGCCGGTACCGGCTTCCTGCTGCTCTGCACCCTGGCGTACGCGATGGAACACCCGGGCGCCGGCGCCGTGGCACGCCTCGCCTGGTGCGTCGCGCCGATCACGGCCACCGTCTACTTCGCCGTCGCCGTGGCCCGCACCGACCCCGGCACCAAGCCGCCGGCAGGGCTCTCGGGAGTGGGGCTCGGCCCCGCGCGACTGATGGTGTTCGCCGCGATCTCCACGGCCGTGGCCTGCACGCTCGGTTCCATGGTGGCGCTGCTCGTCTTCCTGCACCTGCGCGGCGACCTGTCGGGGCTGCCCTTCGACGGCGCCGCCGCCGGGCTGCTCGCCGCCGAGCTGCCGCTGCCGCTCGGCGCCGTCCTGACCCTGCTCACCGTGGTCCCCTTCGTCGCCTCGACCATGAGCGCCGCCCTACTGCGTCCGCGCCCCGCCAACAAGGACGCCAAGGACGAGAAGGACGCCGGGGCCGCCGAGCCGCCGGACGCCCCCGCCTCCCCGCCCGGCGGTCTGCCGTGGGGCATCGCCCTGCTGGCCGCGGGCCTCGCCATGGAGACGTACGCGGGCCGCTCGCCCGGCGGCTCCGGGTTCCGCATCCCGGGGGGCGCCGCGGGCAACCCGGCGGGCGTCCTCGGCGGCTGGGCGCTGACCGCGCTCGGCCTCGCCCTCGCGGGGCCCGGCCTCACCTACCTCTGCGGCCGGTTGCTCCAGGCCGCTCGGCCCGGTGCGGTGCGGCTGCTCGCGGGGCGCGTCCTCCAGGAGGAGGCACGGCGCATCGGGCGTCCGCTCGGCGTGCTGTGCGCGGTGTGCTCGGGGGCGTACGCCTCGGTAGCCCTGTACGCGGAACCGCGCACCGGCATCGGGCCGCTCACGGCGCTCGGCGCGCTGCTCGTCACGGGCTGCGCCGTGCTGACCCTCGCCACGGCCGCCGTCGAGGCGAGGCAGTCCCGTACGCAGACCACGCGGGCCCTGCTGCGGTTCGGCGCGTCCGCGACGGCGCTGCGCGGCTCCGCGGCGCTCCGCGCGGCTGCGCTCACCGCCCTGTTCGCCCCGTTGACCTGGGTCGTCGCGGAACTGGCCGCGCTGCCGCTGACCCGCTGACCCGCTGACCCGCTGAGAACACGTACGAGAAAACTTCGCGACGGGCGATGAGTTCCGTGTCGAACGGGTGTCTAAGTCTCCGTACAGCACACACACTCACCGGGAGAGACACTCATGTACCAGCAGATGATCTTCGTGAACCTCGCCGTGAACGACGTCGCCGCGACGAAGAAGTTCTTCACCGGTCTCGGCTACGCCATCAACCCGCAGTTCTCCACGGACGACTGCGCGTGCGTCGTCATCAGCGACACCATCATCGCGATGATGATGAGCAAGCAGCGCTACGCGGACTTCACGCACAAGGAGATCGCGGACGCCACGAAGACCAGCGAGACGCTGCTCTGTCTGAGCGCCGAGAGCCGCGAGAAGGTCGACGAGCTCGTCGACAAGGCCATCGCCGCGGGCGGCACGGCGGGCAAGGTCCAGGACTACGGCACGATGTACGGCCGTGCCTATGACGACCTGGACGGCCACACCTGGGAGATCATGTGGATGGACCCCTCCGAGGTACAGGGCTGACGGAGCGCAGGGCTGACAGAGATCGCCCTGAGTGGTGCTGCTTAGCATGGGCGGATGCAGCCGACTTCCGAACACGCATCCGCCTCGCAACAGCCCGGCGACGACCGTGAGATCGAGACCCTCGCCGAGTTCGACGAGGTCTGCGGACGCGGGGCGCTCGCCGGGAGCCGCGTCCAGGCCGTCGACCTGACGGAGCGCACCTCGGCGCTCATCGCCGCGGACGTCACGGGCTCCGTCTTCCTCGGCTGCCCGATGGACGATGAGGCGGCGGCGAAGGTCCGGGCCTCCGGCGCGCTGGTCTTCCCACCGGTCCCCGGACTGCCGTTCAACCCGTACCGGGGCCTGCTCTACTCCCCCGACGACCTGTTCGCGGGCCTGGCCGACGGCGGTTACGAGGTGACCCCGGACGCCCACGCCTACGAGTGGTTCCAGCGCACCAAGGCCGACGGGGACGTCCTGTCGTCGATGCTCCGCGCCATCCACGACGATTCGATCTCCGACGCCCTGGACGAGCTGCTCGCCGGCGCGCGCGTGGTGGGCGTGATGGGCGGCCACGCGATGAAGCGCGGCACGGACGCGTACGCGGGTGCGGCGCGGCTCGGCCGCTCGCTGGCCCGCGCGGGATTCACGGTCGCGACGGGCGGCGGCCCCGGCGCGATGGAGGCGGCGAACCTCGGCGCGTACGCGGCCGTCTTCGACGACGCCATGCTGGACGAGGCGCTCGAACTCCTCGGCGAGACGCCGTCGTTCACGCCGTCGGTGACCGACTGGGCGCGCGCGGCCTTCGCGGTCCGCGAGCGCCGGCCCTCCGGGGGCATGTCGGTCGGCATCCCCACCTGGTTCTACGGCCACGAGCCGCCGAACGCCTTCGCCTCCCACCTGGGCAAGTACTTCGCCAACGCCACCCGTGAGGACGGGCTCCTGGCCCGTTCGAACGCGGGCGTGGTCTTCCTGCCCGGCGCGGCGGGCACGGTCCAGGAGGTCTTCGACACCGCCACCCCGAACTACTACGAGTCGCGCGGCGAGCCCACCCCGATGGTCCTGGTCGACCGGGCGCACTGGACGGACCACCTCCCGGTCTGGCCCCTGCTCCAGTCACTGGCCCGCGGCAGGTCGATGGAGCCGCGGATCGCGCTGGTCGACACGGTGGAGGAGGCGCCGGGCGCCCTCGCCTCACTGCTGAGCCCCGGCCTCAGCCGAACGTCGCGCGCTCCAGCCAGAAGTCGAGCAGCTCACGGTCCCCGATGACCTCGACCTGTCCGCCGTCCACCGGTCGCCGCCGGTAGAAGGCGAGCAGCACCTCGGTGAGCGGTCCGCGGAGCGCGACCGCGGCCTTGGCGTGGCCGCGGCGCCAGGTGAACCCGTCGTCGCCGAACTCGATGAGCCACTCGGCGTCGAGACCCTCGGGGGCGTCGGTCGCGTGCAGATGCACGGAGCCGCGCCCGGCGCCCTTGAGCTCGGCCGCGCTGTCGTCGGGGTCGAAGCGCTGGACGAACCGCACGATGTCCAGCCACTCGTCGATCGCGTCGGCGGCCACGTCCGGCGCCAGCTCGTACGCGACCCCGGCGGCGATCGCGGCGTCCGCGCGGTGGATCGCCAGCTCGTGCGTCATGCGCCGCGCCCAGAACCCGGCGGTGTGGTCGTCGGTCCACGACCACGCGGAGGCGTCGGCGCCCGCGTGGCGGAACGTCTTCTCGCCGAGCGTGGCCGTCTCCGCCAGCCAGGCGTCGAGCGCGGCCGGGTCGTCGCCATCGGGCCCGCCGGCCGCCGGAATGTCCTCGTCCGGGATGTTCCGCTCGGCACGGGTCGCGACCAGCCGCTCGCTCCAGCGCACCGCGCCGCCCATGTGCCGCGCGAGCTGCGCGAGCGTCCAGTCGGGGCAGGTCGGCACCGTGACGGAGAGGTCGGCACCGTTCAGCGTGGCTCTCAACAGGTCGATCTGGCGGGCTACTTCGTCGCAGTAGCGGTCGTGGCCGAGGGCCTTCGTGATCGTCATGGATCGAACTCTAGATCGAACCACGCCCAACGGCACGCACGTTTCCTCCCCATCCCCCCACGCACATCCCTCCCCGCGTCTCACGCCTCCGCCCGGCGGTCCGGACGCTCACCCCAGTACGACGACATCCCCCGCGTCGAACGCGACCTCCACCCGGTCCCCCACCTCGGGCGCCTCGCGCAGCGCGCACGCCGCCTCCAGGCGCGGGCCCTCCTTCGGCTGGAGGTGGACGGCGACATGGGTGCCCCGGAACGTCCGTGCCGTCACCTCGCAGGGCAGCCCCTCCTCGGCGGGCACGAGCCGCACGCCGGCCGGGCGCACCAGGAGGCGGCACCGCCCGGCGGGGGTGCCGACCGGGACGGGAATCCGGCCCCACACCGTCTCGGCGTCCCCGCCGGAGACCGTCACCTCGGTGATGTTGTCGAAGCCGAGGAAGCGCGCCACGAACTCGTCGGCCGGGTGCTGCCACACCTCCAGGGGCGTGCCGGACTGGGCGATCCGTCCGTCCCGCATGACGACCACGCGGTCGGCCAGCGCGAAGGCCTCGCCCTGGTCGTGCGTGACGGCGAGCACCGTCGTGCCCAGCTCGCCGAAGAGTTCCCGCAACTCGACGACCAGGCGCTCCCGCAGCGAGCGGTCGAGCTGGCCGAGCGGCTCGTCGAGCATGAGGAGCCGCGGCCTGGGCGCGAGGGCACGGGCCAGCGCGACCCGCTGCTGTTCGCCGCCGGACAGCGAGGCCACCGCGCGCCGCTGGGCCTTCGGCAGCCCGACCAGCTCAAGGAGTTCGGCGACGCGGTCGGCCTGTTCGCCGCGCGACGCGCCCCGCATGCGCAGCCCGAAGGCCACGTTGCCCGCCACGTCACGCTGCGGGAAGAGCTGGTGGTCCTGGAACATCAGGCCGAGGCCCCGCTTGTGCGCGGGCACCCCGCGCTGGTCACGCCCGTCGAGCTCTATCCGCCCCGCGTCAAGCCCCTGCAACCCGGCCACGGCCCGCAGCAGCGTCGACTTGCCGCTGCCGCTTGGACCGAGTACGCACACGATCTCGTGCTCGGCGACCTCCAGGTCGACGGCGTCGAGCACGGCCCGCGCCCCGAAGCGGACCGTCGCCTCCCGCAGACTCAGCAGGGCGGTCGTCATCAGAACTCTCCCGTGGTGCGGTCGGCCCGAAGGCGTTCGAGAAGCAGCAGGGACACCGCGCACACCACCATGAGGATCGTGGAGAGGGCCATCGCCTGCCCGTAGTTGAGATCACCGGCACGGCCGAGCAGCCGCGCCACGGCGACCGGCAGCGTCGGGTTGTCGGGCCGCGCGATGAACACCGTCGCCCCGAACTCGCCGAGCGACACGGCGAAGGCGAACCCCGCGGCGATCAGCAGCGCCCGCCGCACCATCGGCAGGTCGACCTCCCGCCACGCCCG
This sequence comes from Streptomyces sp. NPDC046335, assembly GCF_055587985.1. Taxonomy (NCBI): domain Bacteria; kingdom Bacillati; phylum Actinomycetota; class Actinomycetes; order Kitasatosporales; family Streptomycetaceae; genus Streptomyces; species Streptomyces sp. NPDC046335. Next base: position 104,624 of record NZ_JBVJFF010000011.1, read on the forward strand.
CAGCGGCGAGGCGCCGAGCACGGCCGCCGCCTCGCGCAGCCGTCCGTCCACCGCGCGCAGGACGGGCAGCATGGTGCGTACGACGAACGGCACGCCCACCAGGGCCTGGGCGAGCGGCACCAGGATCCAGGTGGCCCGCAGGTCGAGCGGCGGCTCGTCGAGCGTGATCAGGAACCCGAAGCCGACGGTCACCGCCGAGACGCCGAGCGGCAGCATGAGCAGCGCGTCGAACCCGCGTACGAGGCGCCCGGCGCGCCGCGTGAGGGCGGCCGCCGCGAGCCCTCCGACGAGGACCGCGATGACCGTGGCCACGAGCGCGTACTGGAGCGAATTCCAGATCGCCTCGATCGGCGGTACGAGGAACACGCCGCCGTCCGCCGAGGTCAGCTCGCGGTAGTAGGCGAGCCCGAAGCCGTCGGGCCCGGCGAACGAGCGCTGGATCAGCACCCCGAGCGGCAGCAGGATCAGCCCGGCGACCGTGGCCATGACCAGGCCGAGCAGCGCCCACTGGCCCGGCCCGCGCGGGCGGCGCGCGACGGTGGAGGCGTCCACGAGCTTCAGCGCGCTCTCGCGCCGCCGCACCGTCCACGCGTGGACCGCCAGGATCAGCCCCACCGCCACGAACTGCACGAGGGTCAGCACGGCGGCCGCCGGAAGATCGAGCAGTTGTGCGGTCTGCCGGTAGATCTCCACTTCGAGCGTCGAGTACGCGGGCCCGCCGAGGATCTGGACGACGCCGAAGGAGGTGAAGGTGAAGAGGAAGACCATCAGCGCCGCCGCCGCGACGGCGGGCCCGAGCGCGGGCAGCGTCACCGTCCGCCAGGCGGTGAAGCGCGAGGCGCCGAGCATCCGCGCGGCCTCCTCCTGCCGCGGGTCGAGCTGTGACCAGAGCCCGCCGACGGTGCGGACGACGACCGCGTAGTTGAAGAAGACGTGCGCCAGGAGGATCGCCCACACGGTGGTGTCCAGGCGCACGCCCCACAGCTCGTCGAAGAGCCCGCCCCGCCCGATCAGCGCGAGGAACGCCGTCCCGACGACGACCGTCGGCAGGACGAACGGCACGGTGACGACGGCCCGCAGCACCTGCTTGCCGGGGAAGTCGAAGCGCGCGAACACATACGCGCCGGGGAGTGCGATCAGCAGCGTGAGCGCGGTCGACGCGAGCGCCTGCCAGGTGGTGAACCACAGCACGTGCCGGATGTCGGACTGCCCGAGCACCTCGGTGATCCGCGCGAACCGCCAGCCGCCGTCGACGTGCAGTCCGCGCGCGACGATCGCCGTGACCGGGTAGGCGAAGAAGACCGCGAAGAACGCGACGGGCAGCGCCATCAGGCCGAGCCGCGCCGCGCTCCCCCGGCCGCGCCCCTCGCGGGGGCGGGACGTCACTTCAGTACGAGCGAGGTCCACGACTTGATCCACGGCTCGCGGTTGTCGGCGATCTTCTGGGGATCCATGGTCTGCGGCTCGTCGACCGTCACGCCGTGCTTCGTGAACAGCTCGGGCAGCTTCGTGCCCTCGCGCACCGGGTTGACGAACATGTTCAGCGGCATGTCCTCCTGGAACTTCTCGCCCACGAGGAAGTCCAGGAGCGCCTTGCCGCCCTTGGTGTTCCCCGCGTTGCTGAGCAGGCCCGCGTACTCGACCTGGCGGAAGCAGGTGCCGGTGGCGACGCCGGTCGGCGCCTCCTTGGGCTGCGGGTCGGCGTAGCGCACCTCGACGGGCGGGGAGGAGGCGTAGGAGACGACGAGCGGCCGGTCGCCCTTGGCCTTCTTGCCGCCGGCGGAACCGGAGAACTCCTCGTTGTAGGCCTGCTCCCAGCCGTCGACGACCTTGACGCCGTTGGCCTTGAGCTTCTTCCAGTAGCCGTCCCAGCCCTTGTCGCCGTACTTCGCGGCGGTGCCGAGCAGGAAGCCGAGGCCGGGCGAGGACGTCGAGGCGTTCTCGGTGACCAGGAGGTCCTTGTAGGCGGGCTTGATCAGATCGTCGAAGGACTTCGGCGGCGCCAGCTTCTTGTCGGCGAAGTACTTCTTGTCGTAGTTGACGCAGATGTCGCCGCTGTCGACGGGCGTCACCCGGTGCTTGTCCCCATCGACCCGGTACCGCGCCTCGATGCCGTCGGCGCCCTTGACCTCGTACGACTGGAAGAGCCCGTTGTCGAGCGCCCGGGACAGCAGGGTGTTGTCGACGCCGAAGAAGACGTCGCCCTGGGGGTTGTCCTTGGAGAGGATCGCCTTGTTCACGGCGGCGCCCGCGTCGCCGTCCTCGAGGACGGTGACCTGATAGCCGGAGCTCTTCTCGAAGTCCTTCAGTACGTCCTTGGAGACGCTGAAGGAGTCGTGCGTGACGAGCGTGACCTTCTTGGAGTCGGCCTTGTCCGAACCGCTTCCGGAGCCGCACGCGGAGAGCGCGACGAGTCCGAGGCCCACCGCGACGGCGGTGACCGTGAGGTTCTTGTTGATGCTCACTGAAAAGTCCTCCTGGGAGACCAGGAAGAGACGCGGCCCTGCCCGCGGGCCGGTGGCACGCGGGCAGGGCGCTACAGCTTGAGTAATGCCCGAACTTCCTACCCAGAATGACCTGGGCGAGGTTCAGAGGGTCTGCGGCCCACCTGTCCAAGGTGCCGCACTCTCAGCGCTGTGGCGCTCCCCTGTCGGAATATGCAGATGTGTGTACGGACTCGTACGACCGGACCCGTACGACCGCCAGACTACCTCTCGGCGGCGGCGAGCTGGCCGCACGCCCCGTCGATCTCCTGGCCACGGGTGTCCCGGATCGTCACCGGCACACCATGGGCGGCGATGGCCTCGACGAACGCCTTCTCGTCCTCGGGCCGCGAGGCCGTCCACTTGGAGCCCGGCGTCGGGTTCAGCGGGATGAGGTTGACATGCACCGGCTTGCCCTTGAGCATCCTGCCGAGACGGTCGCCTCGCCACGCCTGGTCGTTGATGTCGCGGATGAGCGCGTACTCGATGGAGAGGCGGCGGCCCGACTTCGCGGCATACTCCCAGCCTGCGTCGAGCACCTCGCGCACCTGCCAGCGCGTGTTGACCGGGACGAGGGTGTCGCGCAGCTCGTCGTCCGGCGCGTGCAGCGAGATCGCGAGGCGGCACTTGAAGCCCTCGTCGGAGAACCGGTGGATGGCCGGCACGAGGCCCACCGTCGACACCGTGATCCCGCGCTGCGAGAGGCCGAGGCCGTCCGGCTCGGGGTCGGTGAGGCGGCGGATGGCGCCGGTCACGCGGTTGTAGTTGGCCAGTGGCTCGCCCATGCCCATGAAGACGATGTTGGAGAGCCGCGCGGGACCGCCGGGGATCTCGCCGTCCCGCAGCGCGCGCATGCCGTCGACGATCTGGTGCACGATCTCGCCCGTCGACAGGTTCCGGTCGAGGCCGGCCTGTCCGGTGGCGCAGAACGGGCAGTTCATGCCGCAGCCCGCCTGGGAGCTGATGCACATGGTCACCCGGTCGGGATAGCGCATGAGCACGGACTCGACGAGCGTCCCGTCGAAGAGCCGCCAGAGCGTCTTGCGGGTGGTGTCGTCGTCGCAGCTGATGTGCCGCACCACGGACATCAGATCGGGCAGCAGCGCTTCCCGGAGCTTCTCGCGCGCACCGGCGGGGATGTCGGTCCACTCGGCCGGGTCGTGGGCGTACCGCCCGAAGTAGTGCTGCGAGAGCTGCTTGGCGCGGAACGCCTTCTCGCCGGTGGCGGCGACGGCTTCCTTGCGCTCGGCGGGCGTGAGGTCGGCGAGATGCCGCGGCGGCTTCTTGGCACCGCGGGGCGCGACGAAAGTGAGTTCTCCAGGTACAGGCATGGTCCATCCAGTGTCGCAGACATACGAAGAGGGACCCGCCGCCCTGTGGACAACGAGTCCCTCCGTACGTTTACGCAGGTCAAACGGTCGAACGGTGATGCGAACAGTGGACCGTCGCCCCGTGAGGCCGACGGATCAGCCCGACCCCACGAAGACGACCAGCAGAAGCCAGACCACCGGGGCCGTCGGGAGGAGGGAGTCGAGGCGGTCCATGATGCCGCCGTGGCCCGGGAGCAGCGTGCCCATGTCCTTGATCCCGAGGTCCCGCTTGATCATCGACTCGCCGAGGTCGCCGAGCGTGGCGCTCGCCGCGACCGCGAGGCCGATCAGCAGGCCCTGCCACCACGCGCCGCCGTCGATCAGGAACTCCATGCACAGCGCGCCCGCGGCCATCGCGAACGTGACCGCGCCCAACAGGCCCTCGCGGGTCTTGCCGGGGCTGATGCGGGGCGCGAGCTTGTGCTTGCCGAAGCGCCAGCCGATCGCGTACGCCCCGGTGTCGCTGACCACGGTCAGGAGCAGGAACGTGAGCACCCGCTGCGGACCGTCGTCCGCGGTGAGCATCAGCGCCACGAACGTCGCGAGGAAAGGCACGTAGAACGTGGCGAAGACGCCCGCCGTGACGTCCTTGAGATAGCCCTCGGGTGGCTCGATCATGCGCCAGACGAGCACCGCGAGCGCGGTGAGCGCCATCGCCACCCACGCGCCCTCGGTCCCGCGGACATAACCGGCGACGACCATCGCGGCGCCGCCCAGCGCGAGCGGCACCAGCGGCGCCTTGATGCCCTTGCGCTCCTGGAGCCGCGAGGTCAGCTCCCAGAGGCCGACGACGACGGCGACCGCTATGACGCCGATGAAGACGGCCTTCACGATGAACAGCGAGGCGACGATCACCGCGCCGAGCCCCACGCCGACTCCTATGGCCGCCCCGAGGTCACGGCCCGCGCTCTTCTTCTGCGGAGGCTGCGGAGCTGCCGGGGTTGGCTGTGGTGCGCTGGGCATGGGCTCCTGCGGGGGGTCGTCACGGAACGGGGGGCCGCCCATCCGAGTGGCCCCCCGGTCGCCGACCTGGTGTGAGCCGCTCACGGGAACGCCAGGCACGATGGGCATGGGCCGCGTCTCGGACGGAAGCAGCGCGTTCTGCGCATCGTACGCGGGACCTGCCGGGGGCGCGCCCTGACCGGGTCCCTGGTCGGGCGTCCCCCAGTAGCCGGCTCTGGGCGGCGCCCCCCAGGAAGAGTCGTTCACGGATCGGTTTCCTGATTCCTCGGACCGGAGCCTCAGACCTCGAGCAGCTCGGCTTCCTTGTGCTTGAGCAGCTCGTCCACCTGCGCGACGTACTTCGCGGTGGTGTCGTCGAGCTCCTTCTCGGCGCGACGGCCCTCGTCCTCGCCGATGTCGCCGTCCTTGACCGCCTTGTCGATGGTGTCCTTGGCCTTGCGGCGCACGGAGCGGATCGACACCTTCGAGTCCTCGGCCTTGCTCTTCGCGACCTTGATGTAGTCCCGGCGGCGCTCCTCGGTGAGCTCCGGGAACGTCACCCGGATGATGCTGCCGTCGTTGCTCGGGTTGACGCCGAGGTCGGAGTCGCGGATCGCCTGCTCGATGTTGCGCAGGGCGCTCTTGTCGAACGGGGTCACCACGGCCATCCGCGGCTCGGGAACCGAGAACGAGGCCAGCTGGTTGATCGGCGTCAGCGCGCCGTAGTAGTCGGCCACGATCTTGTTGAACATCGCCGGGTGCGCACGGCCGGTGCGGATCGCGGCGAAGTCCTCCTTGGCGACCACGACAGCCTTCTCCATCTTCTCCTCGGCCTCGAGGAGGGTCTCTTCGATCACCACTTGCTCCTGCGTGTCTTGAGTAGGCCCGGCCGGCACGGGATGGCCGGCTGCGTCGCGTGTCTTTCCTGCACGGTGTCCGACCGGCAGGGCTTTGTCCATCCCCTCAAGGGGCGTCTCGCATACGTTCCTTGAGGCTGGTTCAGGTCCCTGGGGTCAGGCTCGGCTTCCCTGATCGCCCACGAGTGTGCCGATCTTCTCACCCTTGACGGCCCGGGCGATATTGCCCGCGGAGAGCAGCTCGAAGACCAGGATGGGCAGCTTGTTGTCCCGGCACAGCGTGATCGCGGTCATGTCGGCGACCTTGAGGTCGCGGGTGATGACCTCGCCGTAGCCGAGCGCGTCGAACTTCACCGCGTCGGGGTTGGACTTCGGATCCGAGTCGTAGACACCGTCCACGCCGTTCTTGCCCATGAGCAGCGCCTCGGCGTCGATCTCCAGGGCGCGCTGGGCGGCGGTGGTGTCGGTGGAGAAGTACGGCATGCCCATGCCCGCACCGAAGATGACCACACGGCCCTTCTCGAGGTGGCGCACGGCTCGCAGCGGGATGTACGGCTCCGCGACCTGCCCCATGGTGATGGCGGTCTGGACGCGGCAGTCGATGCCCTCCTTCTCCAGGAAGTCCTGGAGGGCGAGGCAGTTCATGACGGTGCCGAGCATGCCCATGTAGTCGGAGCGGGCACGGTCCATGCCGCGCTGCTGGAGTTCGGCGCCGCGGAAGAAGTTGCCGCCGCCGATGACTACGGCGATCTGGGCACCGCCGCGGACCACGGCCGCGATTTCCCGGGCGATGGCGTGCACCACGTCGGGGTCGACCCCGAGGCCGCCACCACCGGCGAACGCCTCACCGGAGAGCTTCAGCAGGAAGCGTCCGGCCCCTTTGCCGTCGTCGTCACTCTTGGAGTCGGCCTTGGTGGTCATGGTGATCTCGCTTCTCTTACTTGACACACATGCGAAGAAGGCCACTGCCGGCGGGGTGTCGTTCGCATCCCATGCTCGGCAATGGCCTCCTCGTCAGATCCTGCGGTCGTACATCGCGCTCGAGTATCCCCTGAGGAGATCCCCGCGCGCGGGCGACCGCTGTCGACCCTAGCGGGGTCTACCGTCGATCGCGGTACGGACTCAGATGCCGACCTTGATGCGCGAGAAGCGCTTCAGGGTGACACCGGCCTCGGCGAGAACCTTCTCGACCGACTTCTTGTTGTCCAGCGCGTACGGCTGGCCGAGGAGGGTGGCCTCCTTGAAGAAGCCGTTCACGCGACCCTCGACGATCTTCGGGAGGGCGGCCTCGGGCTTGCCTTCGGCGCGGGTGGTCTCCTCGGCGACGCGACGCTCGGTCTCGACGACCTCGGCCGGGACGTCCTCGCGGGAGAGGTACTTCGGCGCGAAGGCGGCGATGTGCTGGGCGATGCCCTTGGCGACGTCGGCGTCGGCCTTGTCCAGCTCGACGAGGACACCGATCTGCGGGGGCAGGTCGGGCATCGTGCGGTGCATGTACGCGGAGACGTAGGCGCCCGAGAACTGTGCGAAGCGGTCCAGGACGATCTTCTCGCCGAGGTTGGCGTTGGCCTCGTCGACGTACGCCTGGACGGTCTTGCCGGCCTCGATCTCGGACGCGAGCAGCGCCTCGAGGTCGGCCGGGGACGTCTTGGCGATGTGGGCGGCGAGGTTGTTCGCCACGGCCTGGAACTTGTCGCCCTTGGCGACGAAGTCCGTCTCGCACTTCAGCTCGACGATGACACCGGAGGTGTTGTCGTCGGCGATGAGCGAGACCACGGCGCCGTTCTCGGCGGAGCGGCCCTCGCGCTTGGCGACGCCCTTCTGGCCCTTGATCCGGAGCGCCTCGACGGCCTTGTCGACGTTGCCCTCGGCCTCGTCGAGCGCCTTCTTGCAGTCCATCATGCCGGCGCCCGTGAGCTCACGGAGCTTCTTGACGTCGGCGGCGGTGTAGTTCGCCATGATCGAAAATTCTCTCTCGGAGTCTGAAAGATCTACGAAGGTGTACGGGTGAACGGCGGGGGCCGATCAGGCCCCCGCCGTCATCTACCGAACCTGTGCGGTCAGGCCTGCTCGGCGTCCGCGGCCGGGGCCTCGGCGGCGGGCGCCTCAGCGGCCGGAGCCTCGACGGCCGGAGCCTCAGCGGCAGCCTCGGCGGGCGCCTCAGCGGCGGCCTCGGCCGGCTTGTCCTCGGCCTTGGGGGCCTCGGCGTCGTCAGCCTTCTTCTCGCCCTCGAGCAGGTCGCGCTCCCACTCGGCGAGCGGCTCGCCGGCGGCCTTCTCGCCCGGCTTCTGGTCGCCCGTGGCGACACCGGAGCGGGAGATGAGGCCCTCGGCGACGGCGTCGGCGATCACGCGGGTGAGCAGGGTGACGGAGCGGATCGCGTCGTCGTTGCCCGGGATCTTGTAGTCGACCTCGTCGGGGTCACAGTTCGTGTCGAGGATCGCGACGACCGGAATGTTGAGCTTCCGGGCCTCGCCGACAGCGATGTGCTCCTTCTTGGTGTCCACGATCCAGACGGCGCTGGGCACCTTGGACATCTCGCGGATACCACCGAGGGTCTTCTCCAGCTTGGCCTTCTCGCGCGAGAGCACGAGAAGCTCCTTCTTGGTCAGACCGGAAGCGGCGACGTCCTCGAAGTCGATCTGCTCGAGCTCCTTGAGGCGCTGCAGACGCTTGTAGACGGTCGAGAAGTTGGTGAGCATGCCGCCCAGCCAGCGCTGGTTCACGTAGGGCATGCCGACGCGGGTGGCCTGCTCCGCGATGGCCTCCTGCGCCTGCTTCTTCGTGCCGACGAACATGACCGTGCCGCCGTGGGCGACGGTCTCCTTGACGAACTCGTAGGCGCGGTCGATGTACGACAGCGACTGGAGCAGGTCGATGATGTAGATGCCGTTGCGCTCCGTGAAGATGAATCGCTTCATCTTCGGGTTCCAACGACGGGTCTGGTGACCGAAGTGGACGCCGCTTTCCAGCAGCTCCCGCATCGTGACGACGGCCATGGCCGTTCTCCTTGAGATTCTCGGTTGTGCCGCGTGTGCCGGACGGCACTCGCGCCTGACGCCCGCTGTGCGCCTTGCCACTAGCCTTGCCGCTAGGGACCGAGGGGCGCTGACACCGGCTGTTGAGGGCCTGATGTCGGGGCGTGCGAAGTCGACCCGGTGACCCGGATCGCCACAAGAAGTGTACGGGACCCGCGGGGCCCCCGATGACGCCACCGCCCTTGACCAGCCGACGTGGGTTTCCGGGGGCTTTCGGCGGGAGCTTCCGGGCGGGGCTTCCGGCGGTGCGGGGCGGGGGTTTGGTGGGCGTGGGGGGCTACTTGGCGGGCGCTTGGCGGGGTGCGGTGCTTGGCGGGGCGGGCGCCTGGCGGGGCGGGGTGCTTGGCGGGGCGGGACAGGGTGGTGGGCTTGGCCGAGCCCGTGCGCGGTCATCGAGGGATTGCCGTCGTCTTCGGACGGGTGACGGAGTTATGCACAACGGGCCGGTCGTCCACGGATCCGGACCATGATCCCCGCGGAGCCCCGGAACGCGGGACGGTTCAGCAATGCGCCTGGAACTGCTCCTGACCACGCTCGCCGCCCTGCTGGCGACCACCCTGAACCTGCCCGCCCCCGCACCTGCCCCCGCACCTGCCTCCGCACCGGACCCACCCCCGGCCACGGCCTGGCCGGTCGGCACCCGCCCCACGGTCCTGCGTGCCTGGGACCCGCCGGCGACGGGCTACGGCGCGGGCCACCGCGGAGTGGATCTCGCCGCGCCTCCGGGCAGCCCGGTGCGGGCGGTGGCTCCCGGCCGGGTCTCGTTCGCGGGGCAGGTCGCGGGCCGGGGCGTGGTCTCGGTGGAACTGGACGGCACGGGCGACCCTCCGCTGCGTACGACGTACGAGCCGGTGCGGCCGGCCCTGAAGAAGGGTGCCAAGGTCGCCGCGGGCGAGCGGGTCGGCACCCTGGCGCCCCCTACGGGCCACTGCCCCGCGAGCTGCCTCCACTGGGGGCTCCGCAGAGCCGACACCTACCTGGACCCACTGACCCTGCTGCCGCCTTGGCTGCTCGACCGCGGCCCGTCGCGACTGCTCCCGGTCGAGGGGGCACCCATGCGCTGAGAGACGCCACGCCGCGCCACGCACCGGCGAACGGAGGCCGGCACCGCTACGGCACCTGACACCGCGGGCCCAGCCGAACACCGCCGGCCCAGCCGATGCCGCCTCAGCCCCGCACCCCCCGCAGGGCCATGGAGACCGCCGCTTCGGTGATGGCGACGGGGTTCTCCGCCGCGCCCAGTTCGATCCGGCGCACCGCCGCGTCCACCACGCCCTGGAGCAGCATCGCGGCCAGCCGAGGCTGCTCGTGCCCGAGGCTTTCGAGCGCCTCGACGATCATGGCGATGAGTCCGCCGTGCGCGGCCCGGATCTTCTCCCGGGCCCCCGCGTCGAGCTCGCTCGCGGAGATGGCCACGACCGCCCGGTGGCGCCGGTCGCCCACCAGGGCGAGCTGCTGCCTGACGTACGCCTCGACCTTGCCCTCGGCCGAATCCGCGCCCTGCATCGCCGCCGAGACCTCGGCCGCCCAGACGGGGAAGTCGACTTCGCAGAGCTCTTCGACCACGGCCGCCCGTGACCGGAAGTACTCATACACGGACGACCGGGCGAGCCCGGTGCGCTCGGCGAGAGCGGGGAAGGTCAACGCCTCCGTACCGCCCTCGGACAGCAGGGACCGCGCGGCGTCCAGCAGGGCCCCGCGCTGCATCGACCGGTGCTCGGCCACTGAGGCCGCTCGAATCCTTGGCACAGCTCCACCTTACGGACGGGACGCCTCGCACGGGAGCCGCTCCCCCCGTCCGGGCGCCTCCGGCAGGACCGATTCAGCGCGCTCAACGCCCGAAACTCGCCAGCTTCGCCCGCAACTGGAGCACCGACTTCGTGTGGATCTGGCTCACCCGGCTCTCGGTCACCCCGAGGACGTTGCCGATCTCGGCGAGCGTGAGTCCCTCGTAGTAGTAGAGCGTCACGACGGTCTTCTCGCGCTCCGGCAGGGTGTTGATCGCCCGCGCGAGAAGCCGGCGCAGCTCCCGGTCCTCGGCCACCTCGACGGGGTTGTCGGCCGCGTGGTCCTCGAGCGTGTCCATCAGGCTGAGGCGGTCGCCGCCGTCGCCGCCGACGTGCAGGAGCTCCTCCAGCGCCACCACGTTAGCCAGCGACAACTGGCTGAAAATGGCGTGCAGTTCCTCCACGGCGATGCTCATCTCGGCGGCCACCTCGCTCTCCGAGGGGGTCCGCCGGAGCTGCGCCTCCAGAGTCGCGTAGGCGCGCTCGACGTTGCGGGCCTTCTGCCGTACGGACCGCGGGATCCAGTCGAGCGCCCGCAGCTCGTCGATCATCGCGCCGCGGATACGCGTGATCGCGTAGGTCTCGAACTTGATCGACCGCTCGATGTCGAACTTCTCGATCGCGTCGATCAGCCCGAACACCCCGGACGAGACGAAGTCGGCCTGCTCCACGTTGGGCGGCAGCCCCACGCTGACCCGGCCCGCGACGTACTTGACCAGCGGCGAGTAGTGCAGGATCAGCTGCTCCCGCAGCCGCCCGTCCCCCGTCTCCTTGTACGAGCGCCACAACTCGTCCAGCGACGAGGGGGCGGGAGGCCGCTCCTGCTCGCCGCTTCGGGCGGCGGGGGGAACCGCTGCCCGGTCGGACCCTGAGGTGTGCTGGGGCATTCTTCGCCTTGAGCCGTTCTGCCGTGTACGGGTGAGGTCGCGTCGGTCGCTCTGGTCGCGCGGAGCGGTGACATCGCCGGTGCCGCTCCCGCCACCGCGGTGGGAAGTGTCCGTGAAGTGAGTGAGATTGTCCGTCTCGTTGCCTGTCCGCGTCGGAATGCTCGTGAGCGTAGCGTGACTGAAGTGTCGCAGTGTGCGAAGGCGGGGGGCTGAATCGTGCGCAGATACGTTCCGCTGGGGCCTCGAAGGTGTCCCTGTCGTCGCAGTGTGTGACGGCATCGGCGCGCCAACTCCGCCATTCCGCAAGGGCCGTCGAGAGTCATCCGTCCGGCGGAACACGCTCGGTCACGATTCACCTCCGCCGGGGAAGACGGCCGGCTTCGCCTGGCGTGTCAACTGCCAGCCGTCGCCGTGTCGTTCGACGAACCCCATCGATTGAAGTTCGTACAGGCGCCCTACGGCGTCGTCCTCGGACGTGCCCCCGCCGACCGCGAGGTCACGCGCCGTCGCACGTCCCCGCGCGGGCAGGGCCGCCAGGACACGCGCCGCCCCCGGGTCGAGAAGGTCACGCGGCAGCACGGGGCCGCGCCGCTCAGGAGCCAGCTCGCCCATGCCTCCGACCAGCTCGACGACTTCCGCGGCGTCGGTCACGAGGACACCGCCGGCCCGCAGCAGCTCGTGCACTCCGGCGGAGAGACCGCTGGTCGCGGGGCCAGGCACCCCCATGGTGAAGCGACCGAGCTCCTGCGCGGAGCGGGCCGTGGCGAGCGCCCCGCTGCGGTATGCGGCCTCTACCACCACCGTCCCCCTGGTCAGGGCGGCGATCACCCTGTTCCGCAGGATGAAGCGGCTCGGCGTCGGATGATCCCCCGGCGGCAACTCGCCGACGACGAGCCCCTGTTCCGCGATCCGTCCGATCAACTCGGCGTGGCCGCGTGGATAGGGCCGGTCGACCCCGCACGCCAGCACGGCCACGGTGGCTCCCCCCGCGCCGAGCGCCCCGCGGTGCGCGGCGCCGTCCACTCCGTACGCCCCACCGGAGACCACGATCCAGCCGCGCTCTGCCAGCCCCGCCCCGAGCATGGCCGCCATGTGCGCGCCGTACCCCGTGCAGGCCCGTGAGCCCACGACGGCCACCGACCGCAGTGCCCATATGCGCAGCGAGGGCCTGCCCCGCACCCAGAGCCCGACCGGCCGCCCGTCACCGAGGTCGTCCAGCGGTGACGGCCACTCGACGTCCCCCGGGCACACGAACCGCGCCCCGACGTCCCGCGCCACCGCCAGATCCCGCTCCGGCCGCGGCTCGGCGGCCCGGGCCCGCAACCCTTCCCACCGCCGTGCGCTCACCCCGGGCAGCGGCTTCTCTTCCCGGAGGCTGTGCAGCACCTCGACCGGACCGCGCTCGCGCAGCCACCGGCCGCCGATCGTGTCGCCGGGTTCGAGCACTCGTGTCAGGGCGGCCCTGGCCAGCCGCTCCTCGTCGGTCGGCGGGCCCGCCGAGGTCACCGCGCCGCCCCGATCGCCGTCGGGACGCCGCGTGAGATTCCCGTACGCAGTTGCAGTGCGAGGGCGACGTCCTGTGCGCAGGGCCGGTCGTGTCCCGCGAGGTCCGCGACGGTCCAGGCCACCCGCAGGACGCGGTCGAGGCCGCGGGCGGTGAGGAAGCCGCGCTCCAGGTCCAGCTCGGCCGCGTCCAGCGCGCCGGGGACGGCGGGCCACCGGGTGCGCAGGGCGTGTCCGGGGACTTCGCTGTTGGTCCGCCAGCCGGTGCCGGACAGCCGGGCCGCCGCTCGCTCCCGTGCGGCGCGCACCCGGTCGGCGACGGTCCGGGTGGACTCGCCGCGCGTGGCGTAGCCCGCCAGTTCGGAGCGGGTGACGGCCTCCACCTCCACCCTGAGGTCGACCCGGTCGAGCAGCGGGCCCGAGAGCCGGGCCTGATAGCGCCGGATGACGGAGGCGGGGCAGTCGCAGCCGTCGCCGAGCAGTGTGTGCCGCCCACAGGGGCAGGGGTTGGCCGCGAGCACCATGAGGAACTTCGCGGGCAGCCGCACGACGCCCGCGCTGCGGGCGATGACCACGTGACCCGATTCGAGGGGCTGCCGCAGGGAGTCCAGGGCCTGGCTGCTGAACTCGGGAGCTTCGTCCAGAAACAGCACCCCCCGGTGAGCCAGCGACACCGCGCCCGGCCGTGCCAGCCCCTTGCCGCCGCCCACCAGGGACTGCATCGTCGCGGAGTGGTGGGGCGCGCAGTAGGGCGCGGCGTCCAGCATCGGCCTGCCCGGCGGCAGCATGCCGGCCACCGAGTGGACGGCCGTCACTTCCAGGGAGTCCTCGCGGCTCAGCGGCGGCAGGATCGCCGGCAGCCGCTCCGCGAGCATGGTCTTCCCCGCGCCCGGCGGGCCTTGCAGGAAAAGGTGGTGCGCCCCCGCGGCGGCCACCTCGATGGCGGTCCTCGCCGCGGCCTGTCCCACGACGTCCGCCAGTTCCAGCGCGTGGGCGTCGTCCGGCGCGCCGCCGAGACCTGTGCCCACTCCGGTGCCGGGAACGCAGAGGCCCGCCAGCATCGGGTCGGGCCGCCCTGGCTCCTCCGGTTCCTCGTCCGGCACCGGCTCGTCGGTGAGCACCGCGATGAGCTGCCGCAGGCTGCGCACACCGAGCACCGAGATGCCCGGCACCAGTGAGGCCTCGGCGGCCGTGCACTCGGGGACGACCACCTGCTCATAGCCCGCGTCCGCCGCCGCGAGGACGGCCGGCAGGACCCCCCGCACGGGCCGCACCCGTCCGTCGAGCCCCAGCTCCCCGATCATGACGATGTCGGCGAGCACCCTGGGGTCGATCCGCTCGGCCGCGCCGAGGACGGCGCAGGCGACGGCCAGATCGAAGCCGCTGCCGCCCTTCGGCACCGAGGCCGGGCTCAGCCCCACGGTGAGCTTCTTCTGCGGCCACTCACCGCCCGAGTTGACCACCGCGGCCCTGACGCGGTCGCGGCTCTCCGTCAGGCTCTTGTCCGGCAGGCCCACCAGCGTGAACGCCGCCACGCCCGGCTCCAGACCGGCCTGCACCTCGACCACGACGCCTTCGACACCCACCAGCGCCACGGAACACGTACGCGCGAAGCCCATCACGCCACCCCCCGCGCATGCTCGACGACGGGGGCGCCGCGTCGCGGGAGCAGGATGCCGACGAGGTCGATGCGGACGCCGCCCGGCGGTGGGCCGCCGCGCTCCTCGATCCAGCGCTCGGCCAGCCGCCGGAGCCGCTCCGCCTTGCCGGGGCCCACGGCCGCCATCGGATGCTCGAACAGCGTGGGGCCGACCAGGCCCGCTCTGCGCGTCTTGACCTCGCAGACGACGAGGGCCTCGCCGTCCAGGGCCACGATGTCGATCTCTCCGGACCTGCCCGCGCGCCAGTTGCGCGCCAGGACCGTCATCCCCGACTCGACCAGCCGCCGGGCGGCCAGTTCTTCGCCGTACTTGCCGAGTGCTCCGCGTGCGTTCATGTCGGCACCACCTCCGACACACACGGTCACGGATCCGCTCGCACCTATTGGATCTTGGTGCGTTACTCGCCGGTTGTGGACAACTCCGTCGCCCTGGCGGTGGACCACTCCGTCACCCGGGCGAGCGCCTCAGCCGGGACGACCGGCGACTCAGCCCCCGGGCAGCTCAAGATCGCTCTTGTTGAGCTCCTCGATATTCACGTCCTTGAACGTGAGAACGCGCACCTGCTTCACGAACCGCGCCGGCCTGTACATGTCCCACACCCAGGCGTCCGCCATCGACACCTCGAAGAACACCTCACCCTGGACCGAGTGCACCTGCATCTCATAGTCATTGGTGAGGTAGAAACGCCGCTCGGTCTCGATCACGTATTTGAACAGACCGACGACATCGCGGTACTCCCGGTAGAGCTTCAGCTCCATCTCGGTCTCGTACTTCTCGAGGTCCTCGGCGCTCATGGCATGTTCCCCTTCAGCCGTGCGTCCCCCTATTGTGCGTCAGCCCCGGGAGCCCCTACACGATTTCCGTGTCGAGGACCTCGGGCCGCTCAGGGGGCCCTTCGTCGAGCAGTCTGCGCAACAGCTCGGCGAGTCTGGTCGGGTACACCGTCTCATGACCCTCGGTCAGTTCCCGGCACGTCCACCAACGTGCTCCGGCGACACTGCGGCGCTCCAGCTCCGTCAGGCCCTCCGCGGCGATCGCCGTCTGTGCCGTGCGCGCCAGGTAGTACCACTCGTCCTGGTCCCAGCGCCGCCCGTCGAAGGGGAAGGAGCAGACCCGCCGCCACAGGATGGGCCCGAGCTCGACCTCTGTGATGCCCGTCTCCTCGCGCAGCTCACGCAGCGCGGCCTCTTCCCGCGTCTCGTCGCCCTCCACGCCGCCGCCCGGCGTGAACCACCAGTCGTCGGCCGGATCCGCCGGCTCGTGGCCGTGCAGCAGCAGGATGCGGTCTTCCGGATCGAGCACGACCACCCGTGCCACCCTGCGCAGCGGCCGCCCGGTCAGAGAGGCCTCAGCCGACACGAGCCGCCTCCGCCCCACGGCCCCTGTCGCGTCCGCGTCCGACCCGCTTGGCCACCGGTCCGTACGCCGCCCCGCCGAGCACGAGCACCATGCCCACGACGATCGCGATCACCATCAGGCGCAGCGGTCCCGGCTCGGAGAGGCCGCCCGGCATGTCCGCGAAGCCCTCGGGCCGCTCCAGCATGCCGAACTTGTCCATGGGCCAGGCGACCGCGTCGACCCGGGCCTGCACCGCGCCGCGCGGCACCGAGCCGTTCTCACCGTCGCCCAGGTGCACGCTGGAGTCCATGGAGCCGCTGCGCTCGTCGCCGAGCAGGAACAGGCGCCCCTCGGGGACCGTCGTGGCGGGGATGCCCGTGGCCGCGGCGCCCGTGCCGTCAGGAAGATACGGTTCGGCGATTTCCTCGCCGTTGACGGTCAGCTTGCCGTCCTTGCAGCAGGCGATCTTGTCGCCGCCCACGCCGACCACACGCTTGACCATCGGCAGGTTGCCCCAGGTCGACTGCTCGAAGACGACGACGTCACCGCGGCGCACCTCGTCGCCGTCGATGCGCTGGGCGAGCACGCGGTCGCCCGAGCCGATCGTCGGCGTCATCGACCCCGTGGGCACCGTGTACGGCTGGTACAGGACCGCACCCCAGACGAACCCGCCGAGGAACAGCACACAGCCGAGGGCCACGGCGACGCCCGACAGCACGCTGCCCAGCCGTCCGTGGCCCTCGGCCGTACGACGTGTCCTGCTCATCCCAGTGCTCCCCCGTCTCGGAGACGACCTCGCCGCCCGTACCCACGGACGGCGGAAGATCGGTGATCTGGGACGGCACCCTACCCGGCGGTACTGCCGCCAGAAACCCTCGCTGCCCGCCCGGCGGCGACCGTGAGGCGCCGTCGGCGCCACAGCACGATGGGGACCGCGCCCGCGAGGCCGAGGGCGCCGGGAGCGGCGCTCGACAGGGCGTTGATGCCCGACTGGTCGAAGGTGTCCGGCTTGGGCAGCGTCGCCCAGCGGGTGGGCGGCCAGGCGATGACGATGGCACGGCCCACGACGTTGTCCACGGGGACTGCGCCGCCGCCGGGCTGGTTCTGGTGGTAGCGGGAGTCCAGGGAGTTCTGCCGGTGGTCTCCCATGACCCAGATTTTGCCCGGCGGTACGGTGACCTTGAACTGGCCGCCCTGGTCGTCAGAGCTGCACGGGGTGTTCCCCGCGAAGACGTAGGGCTCGTTCAGCGCCTTGCCGTTGACCTTCACCGGGCCCGTGCCCTTGCACTCCACCGTGTCGCCCGCGACACCGACGACGCGCTTGATGAGGTCCTTCTCGTCGGCGGACGGCATCAGGCCGATCCAGCCGAGGACCCGCTGGATCGCGTTCGGGTCGGGGGTCGGCTCGCCGTCCAGCCAGTGGCCCGGGTCCCTGAAGACGACGACCTCGCCGCGCTCGGGCTCGGAGCCGAACCACGGTGTCAGTTTGTCGACGAGAACGCGGTCGCCCTGCTGCAGCGTGTTCTGCATCGAGTCCGACGGGATCGAGAACGCCTGGACCAGGAAGGACTTGATGACCAGCGCCAGGACGAGGGCGATGCCGATGAGGAGCGGCAGCTCCTTCCAGAAGGACCGCGGCTTCTTCGGCCGCCCGATGGCCCGCTCGCCCTCCGTGCTTTCGCCGTGCCCGGCGTCATTCCCGGGGGGCGCGCCGTCCGTGGCGCCTTCGACGCCCGGCTCGTCGGATCCTCCCGGCCGCTCCTCGGGCCCCTCGTGTTCGGATCGTGCGCCGACCGCCAAATCCCCCACATCCACTCCTCAGTCCGTGCCACCGCCTGCCCCAGATGTGATGCAGGCCCACCACTCCCATAACGAGCGGGAGTTCCGCAGGGGTCGGGAGCCGGATCAATCCATGTCGATCGCTCAGGGCCACCCTATGCGACGCCCCTGTGACGGCGTCCGAGGCCGCACGCGCGTCGGGCACGGACGCGTACGTCTCCGGCTCCTCCAGCCTGCGCCAGTGGCCGAAGGGCCAGGCGATGACGAGGGCTCGCCCGACGACCTGGTCCTCGGAGACGGTGCCGCCGAACTTCTCGGTGCGGTGGAAGCGGGAGTCGGCCGAGTCGCTGCGGTGGTCGCCCATCATGAAGAGGCGGCCTTCGGGGACCTTCACCCTGAACTCGAAGGCCGAGGGCTTGTCGCCGGGGTGGATGTAGGGCTCGTCGAGCGGTACGCCGTTGACGGTGACCTTGTCGTTCTTGTCGCAGCACTTCACGGTGTCGCCGCCGACGCCGATCACGCGTTTGATCAGGTCGCGCTCGCTGTCTGAGGGCAGCAGGCCGATCTGGGTCAGGCCTTCCTTGACCTGCTTGACGACCACGGGGTCGTCCTTCTTCTTGCCCTGTTCCTCTTCGAGCCAGTTGCCGGGGTCCTTGAAGACGACGACGTCACCGCGCTCCGGCTTCGAACCGAACCAGGGGGTGAGCTTGTCGACCAGGACCCGGTCACCGATGCGGATCGTCTGCTCCATGGAGCCGGAGGGGATCACGAAGGCCTGCACCAGGAAGGTCTTCAGGACGAGGGCTATGAGCAGGGCCACCCCTATGAGGAGCGGTATCTCCTTGATCGCCGAGCGCCGTCTGCGCCGTTTGACCTTCTTGGCGAGTTTGCGGCGCTCGGCACGGCCGGGCAGCGCGGGACCGCTGGTCGGCCGGGAGCCCGTGGGCAGCCGGGTGTCGGCCGCGTGCCCCGAAGTCCGCGCCCGCCCGCGGTTACCCATGCGCGCCGCCGGGTTCGGGCACGCGCGCGTAGCTGTCGGGACGGTCCAGGGAGGTCCAGTGGCCGACCGGCCAGGCGATCCAGTCGGCCCGGCCGATGACCTCGGAGACCGGGACCATGCCGCCGCCCGGCTGTCCCAGGTGGTCCCGGGAGTCGCTGGAGTCGCTGCGGTGGTCGCCCAGCAGGAACAGGCTGTCCTCGGGCACCACGACGTCGAAGGGCACCTGCGAAGGGGCGTCCCCCGGGTACAGGAAGGGCTCGTCGACGGGCTCGCCGTTCACCTTGATCCTCCCCCGCTCGCAGACCACACGGTCTCCCCCCACGCCCACGACCCGCTTGATGTAGTCGGCGTCCCCGAAGTACCCGCTGCCGTCGAAGACGACCACGTCGCCGCGCCGCGGCTCGGAACCGAAACGGTACGCCAACTTGTTGACGAGTACCCGGTCCCCGACCCGGAACGCGGGCTCCATGGAGCCGCTCGGGATCTGGAAGGGCTGCACCACGAAGGCGCTGACAAGGAGCAGGGCCCCCAGGCACAGCAGGAAGGTGGCGGTGTATCCGCCGCCCGGCAGCCGGGCGATCAGGGACATGAAAACGGAGCGCGACCGTTCCTCCGTCTCCTCGGGTGCTTCGGCGACGTCGGGGACGTCTCCGGAACCGGAGGGTGTGGAGGAGCGGTCGCGCTCCGTGTGCTGTGCTTCGCTGTCCATCGGGGCCAGATGCTATCCGGCCCGGCTGTGGACCCGTGCGGGAGCTCAGTTGTCGCGCTTCTCCTTGATCTTCGCGGCCTTGCCGCGCAGCTCACGGAGGTAGTACAGCTTGGCGCGACGCACGTCACCGCGGGTCACGAGCTCGATCTTCTCGACGATCGGCGTGTGCACCGGGAAGGTGCGCTCGACGCCGACGGAGAAGGAGACCTTGCGGACCGTGAAGGTCTCGCGCACGCCGGCGCCCTGGCGACGGATGACTACGCCCTTGAACTGCTGCACACGGGAGCGGTTGCCCTCGATGACGCGGACGTGGACGTTGACGGTGTCACCCGGGCGGAACGCGGGGACGTCGCTGCGCAGCGACGCGCTGTCGACGGAGTCGAGCAGGTTAGCCATGATCGTCTGCTTTCTTCACTGATGCCACAGGTCATCAGCGGTATGTGGTGATGAGGATTCGGTAGCTGATCGCGTCGGGCGGGCGTCGTTCCCCCTGTGGCAGGGGCGCGCGCTGGACGTACAGCAGCGGCCTATTCTTCCACGGCGTCGGGGTCTCGCCCAAATCGGCCGTCGGGACCCGGCCGCCACCCCAGGATCGAGAGCATCTCGCGGTCCTTCTTGTCGAAGGTGGCGGGGTCGCAGCGCTCGATGAGGTCGGGCCTGTTGCGGGTGGTGCGGCGCAGCGCCTCGTCCCGGCGCCAGCGCGCGATCTTGCCGTGGTGGCCGCTGACCAGGACGTCCGGGATGCCGTGGCCACGCCACTCGGGGGGCTTGGTGTAGACGGGCCCTTCGAGGAGGTTGGCCATGGCGCCGGGGGCGAAGGAGTCGTCGCGGTGGGACTCGGCGTTGCCGAGGACGCCGGGCAGCAGCCGGGCCACCGCCTCGGTGACGACCAGTACGGCGGCTTCCCCGCCCGCGAGGACGTAGTCGCCGATGGACACTTCGTAGACGGGCATCCGGGTCGCGTACTCGTCCATGACGCGGCGGTCGATGCCTTCGTAGCGAGCCGGCGTGAAGACGAGCCAGGGGCGCTCGGAGAGCTCGACGGCCAGTTCCTGGGTGAAGGGACGGCCGCTCGGCGTGGGGACGACGAGGACGGGCCCGTGGGCCCCCACCTCGTACCCCTCGGCGAGTACGTCGTCGAGGGCGGCGCCCCAGGGGTCGGTCTTCATGACCATGCCGGGACCGCCGCCGTAGGGGGTGTCGTCGACCGTGTTGTGGCGGTCGTACGTCCACTCCCTGAGGTCGTGCACGTTCACGTCGAGCCGGCCACGCGCGCGTGCCTTGCCGACGAGGGAGACGTTCAGGGGCTCCAGGTACTCGGGGAAGATCGTGACGACGTCGAGCCGCATCAGGCGCCGTCCTCCTGGGCGGCCGCTTCCTCGGCGGCGTCCCTGGCGGAGGCGATCTCCGCGCGGTCGTCGATGAGGCCGGGGGGCGGGTCGATGACCGCGCGCTGCTCTTCGAGGTCGATCTCGGTGACGATCTCCTCGACGAAGGGGATCATGACCTCGCTGCCGTCGGGGCGCTCCACGATGAACAGGTCCTGCGAGGGCAGGTGCGAGATCTCCGTGATGCGGCCGACCTCGGTGCCGTCCGTGGTGACCACGTCCAGGTCCATCAGCTGGTGGTCGTAGTACTCGTCGGGGTCCTCCGGGAGCTCCTCCGGGTTCACCTCGGCGATCAGGAGGGTGTTGCGCAGCGCTTCGGCGCCCGTGCGGTCGCGCACGCCCTCGAAGCGCAGCAGGAGGCGGCCGCTGTGCACCCGGCCGGTCTCGATGGTCAGCGGTCCCGTGGCGGCGGGGTCGGTGGCGAGCACGGCACCGGGGCCGAGCCGCAGCTCCGGCTCGTCGGTGCGGACCTCGACGGTGACCTCACCCTTGATGCCGTGGGCACGGCCGATGCGGGCGACTACCAACTGCACTGCGTTTCTCCTCATCCAACGACTACGGGCCGGGGAAGGCCCTGAAGCCCTCCCCGGCCCGAGCCGGTGCTGCTGTGGTTCTGCGAAGCCGGTTCAGCGAACCTGGTCCACGTCGACGAGGTCGACGCGGACACCGCGGCCACCGATGGCGCCCACGACAGTGCGCAGAGCGCGCGCGGTGCGGCCGTTGCGGCCGATCACCTTGCCGAGGTCGTCGGGGTGGACCCGGACTTCGAGGACGCGCCCGCGACGCAGGTTGCGCGAGGCCACCTGCACGTCGTCGGGATTGTCGACGATGCCCTTCACGAGGTGCTCGAGAGCCTCCTCGAGCATGCTCAGGCCTCGGTCGACTCGGTGGACGTGGCCTCGGCCTCGTCCGCCTTCTTGTCAGACTTCTTGGCCTTCTGGGTGATGGCCTCACCCTTGGCGTCGTCGCCCTCGAGACCCTTGGTGAAGGCCTCGAACGCAGCGCGCTTGTCCTTGGGCTCGGCGACCTTCAGCGGCGCCGGGGCGGGCAGGCCCTTGTGCGCCTGCCAGTCACCGGTGAGCTTCAGGATGGCCATGACCGGCTCGGTCGGCTGAGCGCCGACGGACAGCCAGTACTGGGCACGCTCCGAGTTGACCTCGATGCGCGACGGGTTCTGCACCGGGTGGTACAGACCGATCTCCTCGATGGCCCGGCCATCACGGCGGGTACGGGAGTCGGCGACGACGATGCGGTAGTGAGGCGCGCGGATCTTGCCCAGACGCTTCAGCTTGATCTTGACTGCCACGGGAGTGGTGTCTCCTGGTCTTGACGTGGGTGGGCACAACGAAGATGCCGCGTGGGGTTGCGGTACTCGAGTGCCCGATGGACGCGTCAGCCGGAGGAGAGAGGGGTCCTATGCGACTGTCGAGTACAGCTAGCCATTGTGCCATACGTCGGCGGGGCGCCCGCACCCGGTCCGGGCGCCCCGCACCAGCTCAGCCCACGCCCGCGCCGACCACTTCCGGAATACGGAAAGGCTTGCCGCAGCCGCCGCACATGATGGGCGCCTGGGCGAGGACGGAGGGGACCACGCGCACATTGCGTCCGCAGTCGCAGACGGCCTTCACGCGCACGCCGCCCCCCGAGGAGCCGTGCCGGGCGGCCGGTCCGCGGAAGCTGCGCGCGGTGTCCGCGGTCGTCGCCACGGTGTGCGCCTTCAGGGCGCGCTGGAGCCGCTCGATCGTCGGGCGATACCGCTTGCGGGCCTCGGGATTCAGCGTGACCAGGGAGAAGCCGCTGCTCGGGTGCGGTTCCTCCGGATGGTCCAGACCCAGCTCCTCGGCGATCGCGAGGAATCTGCGGTTGTGATAACGGCCGGCTCGTGACGTGTCGCGTACGCCGCGCGAGGCGGCGATGCCATGGACTGCCTCGTGAAGCAGTCGCTCGAAGGAGAGCTCGGCGCCGCAGGCGGACGACGACTCTCCGATCAGGGATTCGGGCGCGGCAAGGTCTGGCAGCTCGGAGTGGTGCCGCTGAATGTCGGCCCACGCCTGTGCCAGCTCTGCGGCGAGAACAGGTGGTGTCGTGCTCACGTCGTGACAACGAGCCGGGTGCCCTGGGGGTTCCATTCCGGGGCATCTCAAATAATTTGCACGTACCCGTCAGTTGCCATTGATGCGTCCGGACGAGGGCGGGTGCGCTGATCTGCGGAGAAGCCTCACAGCTCACACCAAGCCGGTACGTAGTGGCGCGTACGCCCCGGCGCGTAGGGCGCTTCCTCACGCCGGGCGGGCCATGACTGCGACGTTACCCGGCCTCGCCTCCGCCGCGGGCACCGCCCCGTTCGCGTCGGCGCCCTTTTCCCCGGGGGGCGCACGACGGGGGCACGCAAGCAGTCCCCGACAACCTCTGGACGTCAGGACCGATGCGGAGTTCTCTGGCATACGGGGGAAGTGCGGGCGCACCGCACGGGGGCGGACGAACCGTTGACCACCGGAACGGCCATAACTCTCAGCGGATTGGGGCGCTTTCGATGACACCAACACTCGCGCAGTCGCACCTCCCCCACGCGGGCTCAGCGCCCCGTGCGGACTTGTGCGCACGCGCGCGTGACTGGGCGGAGATTCAGGAACGGATGCTGGTCCCGCTCTATGAAGCGGTGTACGAACGGCTCGAAGTGGGCCATGGCACCCGGTTGCTCGGCCTCGGCTGCGGCTCCGGGCTCGCCCTTCTGATGGCCGCCTCGCGGGGCGCCACGGTCACCGGCGTCGAGGCGTCGGCGCCCGAGCGGCTTGACCTCGCGCGGACACGACTGCTGCGGGACGCCACGGCGGACGCGGCGCCGCGGCCACGCGCGCGTGGCGCGGCGACTCTCGTCGAGGGCGGCCCGGCGGACGCTGCGGGCCCCGAGGCGCCCGCGTACGACCTGATCACCGCGTTTCACCCGATCGGGTGTGTGGCGGGCGACTCCGAAGGGCTCTCCTCGCTCCTGGAGGGAGCGGCTCCGCTCGCCGCGCGCGGCGCGAGCGTCGTGCTCGTCGGATGGGGACCTCCGGAGCGCTGTGCGACCTCCACCGTGCTGCGGGTGGCGGCCAAGCTCGCCGATCCGCTGCGCAGTACGGGAAGTTGGCGCCCGGCGCTCCGGGACGACCTGGAGGAGGTCGCCCAGCGGGCGGGGCTCAAGCCGGACGGCTCGGGGCGGGTGGCGTGCCCCTTCGGCTACGCGGACGTCGACAGCGCGGTCCGTGGGCTGCTCTCGACCGGCCTGTTCGACGCGGCGGTGGGCGCCACGGATCAGGAGCAGGTCGACAAGGAGCTGACGGAGGCACTGCATCCGCACCGCAGGCACGACGGGACCGTGTGGATGTCGAACGTCTTCAGGTATCTGATCGCCCGCGTACCCGGACGTCCCGAGTCCTGAGCGCACTCTACGTAGACATCAGGTACCGCCCTTGACCACCCTGGTGATGCCCGCGACCCGGTAGGCGTGTGCCTCCTCCAGGGTCTCGTTCTCCAGCAGCGCCGCGGCCAGCGCGTCGAGCCGGTCGCGGTGGTCGCGAAGCTGGCGGCAGGCGCTCTCGTAGCACTGGTCGACGATCCGCCGCATCTCACCGTCGATCGTGTCGAGGGTCTCCGGGGCGGCCGCGAGCCCGTAGGCCTGCTGGGCGTCGCTCGGGAGCGCGGAGAAGCGGCCGACGCGCTCGCTCATGCCCCAGCGGCCGACCATGCCGCGCGCGATGTTGGTGACCTGTTCCAGGTCGTTCTCGGCACCGGTGGTGATGACTCCGTAGACGACGTGTTCGGCGGCCATGCCCCCTAGAGCACCGATGATGCGACCACGGAGGTAGTCCTCGGTGTACGCGTACTTGTCGGAGTCCGGGGTGGACAGGGTGACGCCGAGGGCACGGCCGCGCGGCACGATCGTGATCTTGCGGACCGGGTCGGCGCCGGGCTGCAACATGCCGAGCAGCGCGTGGCCGCTCTCGTGGTACGCCGTGCGTCTGCGCTCCTCCTCCGGCATGACCAGCGGCCGCTCAGCGCCGAGCTGGACCTTCTCCATGGCTTCGGAGAGGTCGGACTGCGTGACCGTGCGCTGCTTGCGCTTGACGGCGATGAGGGCGGCTTCGTTGGCGAGGTTGGCGAGCTCCGCGCCGGTCATGCCCGGGGTCGTACGGGCGACCTGGGCGAGGTCGACGTCGCCGGCCAGCGGGATGGCCCGCGTATGGATCCTGAGGATCGCCTCGCGTCCGCCGCGGTCGGGGGGCGAGACGTTGACGACGCGGTCGAACCGCCCCGGCCGGGTGAGCGCCGGGTCGAGGACGTCCGCGCGGTTGGTGGCGGCGAGCACGATGACGCCCTCCGCCCCCGAGAAGCCGTCCATCTCGGTGAGGATCTGGTTCAGGGTCTGCTCACGCTCGTCGTGACCGCCCATCCCTCCGCCGCCACCCCGCGAGCGGCCGATGGTGTCGATCTCGTCGATGAAGATGATCGACGGCGCGACCTTGCGGGCCTCGGTGAAGAGTTCCCGTACCCGCGAGGCGCCCACGCCGACGATCATCTCGATGAACTCCGACGCGGAGGCCGAGAAGAAGGGCACTCCCGCCTCGCCCGCGACGGCACGGGCGAGCAGCGTCTTGCCCGTGCCGGGCGGCCCGGCGAGCAGCACGCCGCGGGGCATCTTGGCGCCCATGGCGCGGTAGTCGTCCGGGTTCTTGAGGAAGTCGACGACGTCGTTGAGCTCGCCCTCGACCTCGTCGATGCCCGCGACGTCCTCGAAGGTCGTCCGCTTGGCGCCGGACTCGATCTCGACCGGCTTGGGCGGGGTCTTGCGCCCGAGCATGCCGCCGCCCATGCCCGCGCGCATGCGCCGCGCGATGAAGATCCACAGGACGACGAGCAGCAGCATGGGGGCGAGCGAGATCAGCAGGTTCGAGAGGAAGCTGCGCTCCTGGACCACGGGTTCGGCGGTGACGGTGACGTCGTGCTTGGTCAGGTCGTCCCAGAGCTTGTCGTCGGCGAAGGCCGGCCGCTGGGTGGTGAACTTGGTGTACTTGCCCTTGCCGTCGCCCGGCTTGTCCTGCTCCTTCTTGAGCTGCCCCTGGATCGCGTCGCCCTTGGAGTAGATCTTCGTGACGTTGCCGGCGTCGACCTGCTTGCTGAACTCCGTGTACGAGATGGTCGGCTCGTCGCCGTCGCTGAAGAAGCTCAGCACGATGTTGGCGATGAGGTAGACGATCAGGGCCGTCAGGATGAGGCCGCCCCAGCCGCCCGGCATCTTCCTCTTCGGCGGCGTGGGCTCGGGCGAGGGCGCGCCCTCGGAGCGCCACGGCTTGTCGGGCGCCCGGTCCGGCGACACGGGGTTGCTCATATCCGGACGTTACGACACATACGTTCTGCGGGCACCTGCTTCCGGCAGGCCCCTTGCCCCTTGGCGCCGGGAAACGCCTGAGGGCGCCTCCGGAACCGGAGGCGCCCTCAGGCGGCGCGGAAGGCGTACGGGACGCCGCGCGCTCAGCCCATGAACTTCTTGAACTCGTCCGGCAGCTCGAAGTCCTGCCCGGCCGGGGCGCCCGGCAGGCCGAGGGCGGACCCCGCCTGGCCGGCGGCCTCGCGGCGGGCCGCGGCCTCCTGCTCCTCCTGCTTGCGCTTCATCGGGTTGCCGGACTTCCGCTTGCCCTTGGCCTGCTTCTGCTTCTTCTTCTGCTTGCCGGCGCCACCGCCCATGCCCGGCATCCCGGGCATACCCGGCATGCCGCCGCCCTGGGCCATGCGGGACATCATCTTGCGCGCCTCGAAGAACCGCTCGACGAGGTTCTTCACGGCGCTGACCTCGACGCCGGAACCCTTGGCGATACGGGCACGCCGGGAGCCGTTGATCAGGGTCGGCTCGTGGCGCTCGGCCGGCGTCATCGACTTGATGATGGCGGCGGTGCGGTCGACGTCACGCTCGTCGAGGTTGGCGATCTGGTCCTTGATCTGCCCCATGCCGGGCATCATCCCGAGCAGCTTGCTGATGCTGCCCATCTTCCTGACCTGCTCCATCTGGGCCAGGAAGTCGTCGAGCGTGAAGTCCTTGCCCTTGCTGCTCGCCAGCTTGGAGGCCATCTGCTCGGCCTCTTGCTGGGAGAAGGTCTGCTCGGCCTTCTCGATGAGCGTGAGCATGTCGCCCATGCCGAGGATGCGGGACGCCATGCGGTCCGGGTGGAACGCGTCGAAGTCGTCCAGCTTCTCGCCGTTGGAGGCGAACATGATCTGACGCCCGGTGACCTGCGCGATCGACAGTGCGGCACCACCGCGGGCGTCGCCGTCCAGCTTGGAGAGCACCACGCCGTCGAAGCCGACGCCGTCGCGGAAGGCCTCCGCCGTGTTGACGGCGTCCTGGCCGATCATGGCGTCGACGACGAAGAGGACCTCGTCCGGGCTGACCGCGTCGCGGATGTCCGCGGCCTGCTGCATCAGCTCCTGGTCGATGCCGAGGCGTCCCGCGGTGTCGACGATGACCACGTCGTGCTGCTTGGTCCGCGCGAACTCGATGGAGTCCTTGGCGACCTGCACCGGGTCGCCCACGCCGTTGCCCGGCTGGGGGGCGTAGACGCCGACGCCCGCGCGCTCGGCGACGACGCTGAGCTGGTTGACGGCGTTGGGGCGCTGGAGGTCGCAGGCGACCAGGAGGGGCGTGTGGCCCTGTCCCTTCAGCCACAGGCCGAGCTTGCCCGCGAGGGTCGTCTTACCGGCACCCTGCAGACCCGCGAGCATGATGACGGTCGGGGGCGTCTTGGCGAACCGCAGGCGTCGCGTCTCGCCGCCGAGGATGCCGACGAGCTCCTCGTTGACGATCTTGATGACCTGCTGGGCGGGGTTGAGGGCCTGGGAGACCTCGACGCCGGCCGCGCGCTCCTTGATCTGCTTGATGAAGGCGCGGACGACGGGGAGGGCCACGTCGGCCTCGAGCAGGGCGATGCGGATCTCGCGCGCGGTGGCGTCGATGTCCGCCTCGGACAGACGGCCCTTGCCCCGGAGGTTCTTGAATGTCGCTGCGAGGCGGTCGGAGAGAGTATCGAACACGGCGGTCGCGAATCCTCGGGTCGAAGGGGGCACCCCCTGCTCCGGCGAGGCCGGGAACTCGGGGGAGGGTGACAGGTCGCCCTCCAGGGTATCTGCCACGGGTCAGTGCCTGGGGCTCTGGGCGGTTCTTCCCCCGAGGCCGCACCTCGCCTCTCCCGGACGGTTCCCCGCGGCTGTCCTCCACGGCAGCGTCAGGCGGGTGCGCCCCGCAGTGCCGCCTCCACTCCCCGTGCGACCCCCGCCGCTCCCTCCCCCGCCAGCGGCAGGCCGTCCAGGCCCGTCACGTAGAAGGCGTCGACCGCGTTCGCACCCAGCGTCGAGACGTGGGCGCTTCTCACCCGTACGCCCGCCTCCTCCAGCGCCCGGCCGATGCGGTGCAGCAGCCCGGGAGCGTCCTGGGCCCGGACCTCGATGACCGTGGCGAGGCGGGAGGCCGTCGGGGCCACCGTGACGCGGGGCGGCGGTGCGACCGTGCCGCGGCGGCGGGGGTAGGCGGCGTCCCGTTCCGCGAGGCGGCCCGCGATGTCGAGCGAGCCTTCGAGCGCCCGCACCAGATCGGCCCTGAGCCGCGACGCCTGCGGCAAGGACCCGTACTCCGCGGCGACCCGCCAGCTCAGCAGCAGTACGGAGGCGTCGATGCCGGACGGCAGCGGCACCTCCCGCAGCTCCGCCGTGCGCACCGCGAGCCGGTGCAGCGCGAGCACCCCGGCCACGGCGGACAGCACCCCCGGCTGCTCGGGCACGGCCACGACCAGCTCCACGCCGAGCGCCTCCTCCTCCGAGGGCCGCAGCGCGAGCACCGGGCCGCCCGTGCGGAACGCCTCCATGCCGAGCCGCTCCTGCTCCGCCGAGGGCGCGGCCCCGCCCGCGGTCCCGCCCGCCGACGCACCGTCCACCGACGCGCCGTCCGGCTCGTCGCCGGAGAGCACCGCGTCCACCCGCTTGACCAGGTCGGCGACGAGCGCGCCGCGCCACGCGGACCAGGCCGCGGGCCCGGTGGCCAACGCGTCCGCCTCGGTCAGCGCGTGCAGCAGCTCCAGCGTCCCCGCGGAACCGACGGCCTCGGCGACACCTCGTACCGTCGCCGGATCGTCGAGGTCACGTCGCGTGGCCGTCTCGACGAGCAGCAGGTGGTGGCGTACGAGACGGGCGAGGACGGCCACGTCGGCGGGGTCGAAGCCGATCCTGGCCGCGACGTCCCGCGCGATGGTCTCCCCGGCCACGGAGTGGTCCCCGGGCCAGCCCTTGCCGATGTCGTGCAGCAGGGCCGCCACGAGGAGCAGGTCGGGGCGGCCCACCCGCCGCGTCAGCTCGGCGGCCCGTACCGCCGTCTCCACGAGGTGCCGGTCGACCGTCCAGGTATGGACGGCGTTGCGCTGCGGCCGGCACCGCACCCGCTCCCAGTCGGGCAGGAGCCGGGTGATGAGCCCCTCCGCCTCCAGC
Organism: Streptomyces sp. NPDC046335; assembly: GCF_055587985.1. Lineage (NCBI taxonomy): Bacteria > Bacillati > Actinomycetota > Actinomycetes > Kitasatosporales > Streptomycetaceae > Streptomyces > Streptomyces sp. NPDC046335. The sequence continues at coordinate 133,874 of NZ_JBVJFF010000011.1, forward strand.
GCCTCCCAGACCTGCACGGTCGGCCGCCCGGCGCCGAGGAGCGTCACGAGCTGTTCCCGCGCCTCGGCGGGCCACGGCGTGGGCAGGGGCCGCGCGGAGGCGGCGAGACGGCGTACGGCGTGCAGGGACAGCGGCAGCCCGGCCTGCGCGGCGGCCGCGGCGGCCCGCAGCGGCAGGACCGGGTCGCGCTCGGGCCGCGCGGCGCGGGCGAGCACGGCCTCCCCGTCCTGTTCCACGACCCCCTCGGCCAGCGGCGTCCGCTCGGCCGCGGCCCTGCCGCCGCCCAGGACGGCCCGCAGCCGTGGCCGCACGGCCCTGGCCCGCAGTACGCGGCCGACCTCGCGCCAGGTGACGTCACCGGCGTAGGAGACGACGCGGGCGGCCTCGTACACCTGGCGCAGCAGTGTGTCGGCGTCCAGCAGGTCGAGCCCGGCGGCCACCTGGTCCTGCTCCTGGAGGGCGAGCCGGTCGGTGGCCCGTCCCGTGACGAGGTGCAGCGCGTCGCGGACGTCGAGCAGCCGCCGCTGGGCGTCGGCGAGGCCCTCGCGCGGGGCGTCGGCGAGCCAGGAGGCGGCGACGGCACGCAGTGCGGTGAGGTCCCGCAGCCCGCCCCTGGCCTCCTTGAGGTCGGGTTCGAGCAGGTGGCCGAGCTCGCCGTGGCGCTCGGCCCGTTCCTCGCACAGCTCGCGCAGCTCGGGCAGCCGCTTGGGCGCCTGGTTGCGCCAGTCGGCGAAGACGGCGGCCCGCAGGCCGGCGGTCAGCCCCGCGTCGCCCGCGATGTGCCGCGCGTCGAGCAGCCCGAGGTGGACCTTGAGGTCCTCGGCGGCGGTCCTGCGGGCCTGGGACGGCGTGCGCACGGAGTGGTCGAGGGCGATCCCGAGGTCCCAGACGGGGTACCAGAGGCGGTCGGCGAGGGCGGCCACCCGCGCGGCGTCGGCGCTGCCGTCGTGGAGCAGGAGCAGGTCCAGGTCGCTGCGCGGCGAGAGTTCGCCGCGGCCGTATCCGCCGACCGCGACGAGCGCGGCGCCCCGGGGCACGCCCTCGGGGCCGCCGCCGGCCACGAAGAGCCCGGTGAGCCAGTCGTCGGTGAGGCCGGAGAGGGCGAAGCGGCGCGGCGGCCCGGACCGCGGCTCCTCGTTGAGGAGCCGCAGCCGGGCCGCCGCGTAGCCGCTGGGTCCGGAGTCTTCCGCTTCTGTTCGTACGTCCATGCCCGTCACCCGGCAGCTCCTGTCCAGTCCCGCTCGATCCTGATCGGTCCCGCTCGGTTTCGCTCAGTGGCGTGTTCGTTCGCCGGTCAGAGCGCGTCGGGTCCGCGCTCGCCGGTGCGCACCCGCACGGCCGTGTCCACGGGGACGCACCAGACCTTGCCGTCACCGATTTTGCCGGTGCGGGCGGCCTTGACCACGACCTCGATGAGCTGTTCGGCGTCATCGTCCTCGACGAGCACCTCGATACGGATCTTCGGCACGAGGTCCACCGTGTACTCGGCGCCCCGGTAGACCTCGGTGTGTCCGCGCTGGCGGCCGTATCCGCTGGCCTCGGTGACGGTCAGGCCGTGGATGCCGAAGGCCTGGAGCGCCTCCTTGATCTCGTCGAGCCGGTGCGGCTTGACGACCGCGGTGATGAGCTTCATGCGTCCACCTTCTTGTTCCGCTGTGCCTGGTTGTCCGCTGCCGGGGCGGGCGCCGCCGCCGTGCGCGGTGCCGTGCCGCCGCCGGCGCCGCTGAAGTCGTACGCGGTCTCGGCGTGTTCGACCTGGTCGATGCCGGCGACCTCGACATCCTCGCTGACCCGCATCCCGATGGTCCTGTCGATCAGGAGGGCGAGGATCGCGGAGGCGACCAGGGAGTAGGCGAGGACGGCGCCGACGCCCGCGAGCTGCTTCCACAGCTGGGTGAAGGAGTGGTCTCCGTAGAAGAGGCCCGTGGCGTCCGACTGACCGCCGCCGGTGGCGAAGAAGCCGACGAGGATCGAGCCGACGACACCGCCGACGAGGTGGACGCCGATGACGTCGAGGGAGTCGTCGTAGCCGAACCTGAACTTCAGGCCGACCGCCATGGCGCAGAGCAGCCCGGCGATGGCGCCGATGGCGATGGCGCCGAGCGGGGAGCAGGAGCCGCCGGACGGGGTGATGGCGACGAGCCCGGCGACCGCGCCGGAGGCCGCGCCGAGTGTGGTGAAGGCACCGTGGCGGATCTTCTCGTAGACGAGCCAGGCGAGCATGGCGGCGGCGGTGGCGACCTGCGTGTTGAGGAACATGAGGGCGCCCACGCCGTCGTCGTTGCCCAGCCACGATCCGGCGTTGAAGCCGAACCAGCCGAACCACAGCAGGGCCGCGCCGAGCATCACCAGCGGCAGTGAGTGGGGCCGCATCGGGTCCTTCTTGAAGCCGACGCGCTTGCCGATGACCAGGATGACGCCGAGCGCCGCGGCTCCGGCGTTGATGTGCACGGCCGTGCCGCCCGCGAAGTCGATGACGCCGAGTTCGAAGGCCCAGCCGCCGGTGCCCCACACCCAGTGCGCGACGGGGAAGTACACGATCGTGGCCCACAGGGCGACGAAGAGCGCCCAGGCCGTGAACTTCACGCGGTCCGCGAGGGCGCCGCTGATCAGGGCGGGCGTGATGACGGCGAACATCAGCTGGAAGACGGCGAAGACGTAGACCGGGATGGTGTAGCCGTCCCAGAGTTGGTTGACGCCGAGACCACTGAGGCCTACGTAGTCACCGTCCCAGCCGAAGAGGCTGCCGTGGTCGGTGCCGAACGCGACGGAGAAGCCGTAGAGCACCCAGAGGATGGTGACGATGCCCAGGCTGATGAAGCTCATCATCAGCATGTTCAGGGTGCTCTTGACGCGGACCATGCCTCCGTAGAAGAAGGCCAGTCCCGGCGTCATGAGCATCACCAGGGCGGAACAGATGAGCATGAACCCGGTGTTTGCGGCAGACAGCTCGGGGGCGTCTGCGGCGATCGTGATGCCTGGGGGCATCGGCGTCTCCTCGTCGTCGTATGCGGCCGTGCGGCGAAACCTGTGGGGAGGGGTGGGCCTGTTATGCGCCAGACATTGGCGCAGCGCCGTTTCGGCGGGGGCCCCTCGGTGTTTCACCGCAGTGACGAAGAGGTCGTGCGTGTTACGCGTCCATGAACTGCCGGGCCGGGCGGAACGGGCCCGCATACCCTGCGCACGACGCGAGAACCGGCCGCGGCGGCCATCCTGCCTGCCTGGCGCGGGGGAGCCGGGTCGGGCTGTGAGGGATGGGCCTGCCGCGGCCGGAGCCGGTCGTGCCGGACCTCAGACCGCCTCCGCGGTTTCCGGCATCTCGACGGCGAGCCGCTCGGTGATCTGCACGACTTCCGCGACGTCGCCGAAGTCGCGCACGGCGGTGTCGACGGTCTTGCGCAGGCGGGTGTTGACCCGCTCCGAGCGGACCTTCTTGGCGATGTCCAGGGCCTGCCCGGCGAGGACGGTGCTCTGCTCGGGCTCGCGCTGGAGCAGGTGGACGGTGGCCTTGCCGATGAGGTTCAGCGCATACGAACGCTGGTGCTCCTGGTCCTTTCCGAAGAGCTCCACGGCGCGGTCCATGACGGGTCCGGCCAGTGAGGCGTAGGCCGGGCTGCGGCCTGCGACGTAGGCCAGGTCGCGGTACGAGTGGGCGTTCTCGCCGTTCAGCTCGGCCTCGGAGAAGAAGCGGATCCAGTCCGGCTCGGGCTCGTCGAACTCGTCGGCGTCGGCGAAGGTGTCCTCGGCCATGCGCACGGCCCGCTTGCACTTGCCGGGCTGGCCCATGCCCGCGTACGCGCGGGCCTCCATCGCATACAGCATGGCCTGGGTGCGCGGTCCCGCGCAGTCCCGGCTGCCGTACTGCGCGAGGTGGATCAGTTCGAGCGCGTCGTCGGGCCTGCCGAGGTGGATCATCTGGCGGCTCATGCTGGACAGGACGTACGACCCGAGCGGCTTCTCGCCCGCTTCCTTCGCGGCGTGCAGGGCGAGGACGAAGTACTTCTGGGCGGTGGGCTGGAGCCCGACGTCATAGCTCATCCAGCCGGCCAGCTCGGCCAGCTCGCCCGCGACCTTGAACAGGCGCTTGGAGGTGGCCTCGGTCTGGGGCTCCTGAAGCAGGTCCGTCACCTCGTGGAGCTGTCCGACGACGGCCTTGCGGCGCAGCCCGCCGCCGCACTGGGCGTCCCACTGGCGGAACATCACCGTGGTGGACTCCAGGAGGTCCAGCTCCGGCTTGGAGAGCCTGGCCGGGCGGCGCGAGGCGACGGTCTCGAACTCCTCCGGCGGTGTCGACTGCGAGGGCACGAGCCAGCGCTGCATGGGCTCGATGAGGGCGGGGCCCGCGGAGAGCGCGAGCGAGGCGCCGAGGAAGCCGCGGCGGGCGAGCATCAGGTCGCTGCGCGAGAACTCGCTCATCAGCGCCACGGTCTGCGGCCCTGTCCAGGGCAGGTCGACGCCGGAGGAGGCGGGCGTGCGGTGGGCGGCGCGCAGCCCGAGGTCCTCGACGGCGACGACACAGCCGAACCGCTCGGAGAACAGCTCGGAGAGGATGCGCGGAATGGGCTCCCGGGGATTCTCGCCGTCCAGCCAGCGGCGCACGCGCGAGGTGTCGGTGGAGATGTGGTGAGCGCCCAACTGCCGTGCTCTGCGGTTCACCTGGCGGGCCAGCTCGCCCTTCGACCAGCCGCTGCGCACGAACCAGGAGGTGAGCATCTCATTGGGGCGCTTCTCAGCGTTCGCACCGCTTCCGCCATTGCCGCCCACTGGAACGCCCCCAACTCTTGAGACACCTGCGCACCGTCCACGCCGTGCGCTGTCACGCCAAGCCCTAACAGAATGCCGCCTGTCGCGGCCGCCCGTCCGGAGAACGTCACCCCTCGAACAGGAACCCGACTTGCCTCCGGCATACCCACGGGCGATCGAAATCCCAGGGCCGTGTACCGAAAGTAATCCCACGATCACTGCCTCGGCGAGGGCGTTCGCGGAAACGCCACCATTCGCCACCCCTTCGAATGAACTCCCGTGCCGCTACAAGCGATTCACTTGACATAGGACGACTGAAAGTGGGCGGAGTGGAGTGCGCCGGGGCGTGTGTCGCCGTGCGCACAACCCCTGAAACCACCGAGCGCCGCCTTTAGAGCAGAGGGTCACGAACCGATTCCTATACGTAACCGTGGCACGCTCGACCCGTTGGAGGGGGCATGGGCTTCACGATCGGCGGCACCCGGGGGACCGACAGGCCCCGGGCCGGAGCACGACGGCGCGGCCGCACCTCGGACTGCACGGTGGTGGCGGAGTACACGGGCCTGTGGGGCTGGGACGCGGTGCCCGGTGCCCGCGCCCTGGACGGCGCCTGCTCCTGCGGCGCCCCCGACTGCGCCGCACCCGGCGCCCACCCCCTGGGCTTCGCGCAGGAGGTCCCCGCCGGGGCCACGCTGGACGAAGTGGCCAAGGCCTGGGCCGAGTTCCCCGGAGCGGCCGTGCTGCTGCCCGTGGGGCGGGCCTTCGACATCCTGGAAGTGACGGAGTCCGCGGGGCGGCGCGCCCTGGTCCGCCTGGAGCGGATGGGCCTGCCGCTCGGCCCCGTGACGGTCACGCCCGAGGGCCGCGCGCAGTTCTTCGTCGCCCCCGGGGCCGCCGCCGAACTTCCCGGCCTGCTCTACCGCATGGGCTGGGACGACGCGGGCCTCGACCTGCACGGCCTCGGCCCGGGCGAGCACATCACGGCGCCCCCGTCCGACCGCGGCGGCCTCGGCCCGGTGCGCTGGCTGCGCTCCCCCGCGCTGGACTCGGCGACCGCCCCGCCGCAGGCCCGCATCGTCCTCGGCACCCTGGCGTACGTGGTCCACCGCTCGGCCTGACGCACACCCCGGGCCCCGAGAGGCCCGGCGCACACGGAAGGGCCCCCTCGCATCTGCACCATGCGAGGGGGCCCTTCTTCACGTACGAGGGATATGGGCGTACGCGCCCACGAGCAGTACGGCGTCTCAGTCGCCGATGAGCGCGTCCACGAACGCCTCGGGCTCGAACGGCGCCAGGTCGTCCGCGCCCTCGCCCAGGCCGATGAGCTTGACCGGCACGCCCAGTTCCCGCTGGACCGCGACGACGATGCCGCCGCGCGCGGTGCCGTCGAGCTTGGTCAGGACGATGCCCGTGATGTTGACGACCTCGGCGAAGACCCGCGCCTGCACCAGGCCGTTCTGGCCGGTCGTGGCGTCAAGGACGAGCAGGACCTCGTCGAGCGGGGCGTGCTTCTCGACGACGCGCTTGACCTTGCCGAGCTCGTCCATCAGACCCGTCTTGGTGTGCAGCCGGCCCGCGGTGTCGATGAGGACGACGTCCGCGCCCTCCGCGATGCCCTCCTTGACCGCGTCGAACGCGATCGAGGCCGGGTCACCGCCCTCGGGGCCGCGGACCGTGCGGGCGCCCACGCGCTCGCCCCAGGTCTGGAGCTGGTCGGCGGCGGCCGCGCGGAAGGTGTCGGCGGCGCCGAGCAGGACCGAGCGGCCGTCGGCGACGAGGACTCGCGCGAGCTTGCCCGTGGTGGTGGTCTTGCCGGTGCCGTTGACCCCGACGACCATCACGATGCCGGGAGTCTCCAGGCCCGACTCGGTCTTCACTGCGCGGTCGAAGTCCGTGCCGACGAGCGTGAGCAGTTCCTCGCGCAGCAGCGCGCGCAGCTCTTCGGGCGTACGGGTGCCGAGCACCCTGACGCGCTCGCGCAGCCGCTCCACGAGCTCCTGCGTGGGTGCCACGCCGACGTCGGCGGTCAGCAGCGTGTCCTCGATCTCCTCCCAGGTGTCGTCGTCCAGGTGCTCGCGGGACAGCAGCGTGAGCAGTCCCTTGCCGAGCGCGTTCTGCGAGCGGGAGAGCCGGGTGCGCAGCCGGACCAGGCGGCCGGCGGTCGGTTCGGGGGTCTCGATGGCCGGGGCGGCCGGCTCTTCGACGACAAGCTCGTCGACGACCGGAGCCGAGGCCGTCGGCTCGACGAGCGGGAGTTTCACCTCCTCGATCGTTCGGCGCGTTTCGTCGCGCGGCGTCTCGGCCTCGTCGCCGACCTTCGGTTCGGCGGGAGGGGCGGTGATGGTGGGCGCGCTCGACGGGGCGTTCGAGGGCAGCCGCTTCTTCTTGCGGCTGCCGATCACGAGCCCGCCGAGTGCGCCGATCACGACCACGGCGATGACTACAGCAAGGATGACGATTTCCATAACCCGTCCAGTATCGGCCATGGCTCCCTCAGGGGCCCGGTTTGTGGCTTCGTCCAAATAACATAAGCCGTGGGAGGGCACTACTCGGACTAAAGTACGATGGAGCTGCCCGCATCAACGCGCGTAGAGTCCATCGCGATCACCCCCACCGACGGATCGCGACGTTGCGAGCCGAGCGAGAGGCACGGACCCACCCCCATGAGCACCACCGCCGAAACCGAAGGCGCCCTCGAGACGCGCGGCCTTGAGCCCGTCCCGGACTCCGAGCGCACGGGCCGGACCCGCGAGCTCTTCCCCACCTGGGTAGCGGCCAACATCAGCGTTCTGCTGCTCACCATGGGCGCGGGTCTGATCGTCTCCAACGGCCTGAACTTCTGGCAGGTCCTTGTCGTCGCGCTCGTCTCGCCCCTGCTGAGCTACGGCCTGGTCGGGCTGATCTCCATCGCGGGCAAGCGCGGCGGCTCGCCGGGCATGACGCTCTCCCGCGCGGTCTTCGGCCAGCGCGGCAACCTCTTCCCCGGCGCCCTGATCTGGGTCGCTCGCTGGGGCTGGGAGACGATCAACGCGGTCACGGGCGCGTACGCGATCATCACCGTCCTGAACATCTGCTTCGACGTCGAGTCCAGCACCTGGCTGACCGTCGTGACGCTGGTCGCCTTCGTCACCTGCACGTTCCTGATCAGCGGCCTCGGCCGGAAGATCCTGCACATCTGCAGCACGTGGTCGACGTACGCCTTCGGTGCCTTCAGCGTGCTCGTACTGGTCTATCTCCTCGCCGAGACCGACTGGTCCGCCGTCTTCGACAAGCCCGCGGGCTCCACCGCGATGATGGTCGCGGGCGTCGGCACGATCGCCGCGGGCGGCATCAGCTGGGTCCCGACCGGCCCGGACTTCACCCGCTACCTGCCGCGTACGGCGTCCAGCAAGCCGCTGGTCGGCCACGCGGTCGGCGGCGCCGGCATCGTCGTCGTCCCGATGGTCCTGATGGGCGCCGTCATGGCGGTCTCCGCGCCGAAGCTCTCCTCGGCCCAGGACCCGGTCTCCTTCCTCGGCTCGCTGCTCCCGACGTGGATCGCGGTGCCGTACCTGATCATGGCCCTGATCGGCATGCTCCTGATCAACTCGATGTCCATGTACTCCGCGGGCTTCACCGCCATGACGCTCGGCATCAAGGTCCCGCGCGCGTGGGCCGTCAGTGTGAACGCGGTCATCAGCCTGATCTTCGGCTACATCCTGATGAACGTGGCGACGAGCTTCATGGGTTCGTTCATCTCCTTCCTCACGCTGCTCGCGGTCGCGTTCTCCGCCTGGATCGGCGTCTTCGGCGTCGACATGCTGCGCCGCAAGACGTACGACGGCGAGGCCCTGATGGACACCAAGCGCACCAGCGCCTACTGGTACAAGGCGGGCTTCGCCTGGCAGGCCATGGCCGCGTGGGCGCTCGCCCTGGTGGCGGGGCTGCTCTTCACCAAGGTCGACTGGTTCAGCGGCCCGCTCGCCACCTCCTGGATCGGCCGCCACGGCCTGGGCTGGCTCGCCACGATCGTCATCTCGGCGGTGCTGTACGCGATCCTGCCGAAGACCCCGCTGGTCGAGAAGGACGCCGCGGCGCCGGGCGGCAAGGGCGACGGTGAGGCCGAGCTGGTCTCGGCCTGACGGGCACCCCGGGCGCCTGATCCTCGCCAACTTCCCCACGAGGCTACCCATCTGACATCGCGTCAACTAACGTCCCCCTTCGCCGCCCACGCACGGTGAAGGGGGACGTTCTCATGCCCGTCACAGTCGTACGCTTCAACCTCGTCGACCCCGCGGCCACACCCGCCGCGCTGAGCGACCGCTACAAAGCCGCCCTGGAGATGTCCACGTACGCGGACGACCGCGGCATCGCCACCATCCAGACCGAGGAGCACCACGGCGCCGAGAACAACTGGCTGCCCTCCCCCTTCGCCTTCGCCGGAGCGGTCTTCGGGGCCACCCGGCGGATCTCCGTGACGGTCTCCGCGGTGATCGGCCCGCTGCACGACCCGCTGCGGCTCGCCGAGGACATCGCCGTACTCGACCTGCTGAGCGGCGGCCGCCTGGTCACCGTGGCGGGCATCGGCTACCGGCCCGAGGAGTACGAGCGGGCCGGCGTCGACTACACGCGCCGCGGCAAGCTCCAGGACGAGCTCCTGGAGACGCTGCTCAAGGCCTGGACCGGCGAGCCCTTCACCTTCCGCGGCCGCACGGTCCGCGTCACCCCGCGCCCCCTGACCCAGCCGCACCCCCTGCTCCTCGTCGGCGGCTCGTCGAAGGCGGCGGCGCGGCGCGCGGCCCGGCTCGGCCTGCCGTTCTTCCCGAGCGCCCACCTCCCCGAGCTGGAGGCGTACTACAACGAGCGGCTCGCGGAGCACGGCACCGAGGGCTGGACGATGATGCCCGCCGCCGAGACCACGCTGCTGCACATCGCCGACGACCCCGAGCGGACCTGGGCGGAGCACGGCGAGCACTTCCTGCACGAGGCCCGCACCTACGCCTCCTGGCAGTCCAAGGACATCCGCTCGGCGGTGCGGTCGGCGGCGACGACGGTCGAGGAGCTGCGCGCCGAGGGCGTCTACCGGGTGCTCACGCCCGAGGAGTGCGTGACGTACGCGAAGGGCGAGACCGGGAGCCTCATCCTGCATCCGCTCTCCGGCGGGATGCCCGTCGACGAGGGCTGGCGCAGCCTGCACCACTTCTGCGAAAACGTACTGCCCCGGCTGAAGGACAAGTGAAGACGAGTCCTTCAGCCGGGGCAGCATCCTGAAGAGGAGGGGCAGCGGGGTTTAGCCCATCTCCTCCAGGGCCTTGCCCTTCGTCTCCTTGACGAACTTCATGACGAAGGGGATCGAGATCGCGGCGAAGGCGCCGTAGATGATGTACGAGCCGGTCAGCGACCACTCGGACATGCTCGGGAAGGTCTTGGTGATCGCGAAGTTGGCGAGCCACTGGGCGGAGGCGGCCACACCGAGCGCGGCGGCGCGGAGCCGGTTCGGGAAGATCTCGCCGAGCAGCACCCAGACGACCACGCCCCAGGACAGGGCGAAGAAGAGCACGAAGATGTTGGCGGCGATGATCGCGACCAGGCCCTGGGCGTTGGGCAGCGAGACGGTGTCACCGGCACCGGTCTTGTACGAGAAGGCCCACGCCATGGTGAACAGGGCGACCGCCATGCCCGCGGAGCCGATGATGGCCAGCGGCTTGCGGCCGATGCGGTCGACGAAGATCATCGCGATGACCGTGCCGATGATGTTCACGATCGAGGTCTCGAACGAGTACAGGAACGAGCTGGACGGGTCCTTGCCGATCGACTGCCACAGCTGGTTCGAGTAGTAGAAGATCACGTTGATGCCGACGAGCTGCTGGAAGACCGAGAGGCCGATGCCGATCCAGACGATCGGCAGGAAGCCGACCTTGCCGAGCAGGTCCTTGAAGGACGGCTTGTGCTCCCTGCGCAGGCCGCGTTCGATCTCGTCGACCCGCGCGTCCAGGTCGATGGCGGTGCCCTCGACCTCGCCGAGCACCTTCTTGGCCTCGGCGTGCCTGCCGGCCGAGACCAGGAAGCGGGGCGACTCCGGGATGATGAAGGACAGCAGCCCGTAGAGGAGCGCCGGGACGACCATGACGCCGAGCATCCACTGCCAGGCCTCCAGGCCCATCAGCTTGCCGCGCTGGTCGCCGTCGGCCATGTTCAGGATGCCCCAGTTGACCAGCTGGGAGACGGCGATGCCGATGACGATGGCCGCCTGCTGGAACGAGGCGAGCCGGCCGCGGTAGGCGGGCGGTGCGACCTCGGCGATGTAGGCCGGGCCGATCACCGAGGCCATGCCGATGCCGATGCCGCCGATGAGGCGCCACATCGTGAGGTCCCAGGCAGCGAAGGGCAGGGAGGAGCCGATGGCGCTCGCCGCGAAGAGCACCGCGGCGATCTGCATGCAGCGGATGCGGCCGATGCGGTCGGCGATGCGTCCGGCGACCGCGGCACCCACGGCACAGCCCAGCAGCGCGGTGGCGATGATCCATCCGAGCGTGTCGGCGTCGACGTCGAAGCGGTGCTGGATGGCGACGGTGGCGCCATTGATCACCGAGCTGTCGTAGCCGAACAGGAAGCCACCCATCGCGGCAGCCGCCGTAATGAAGATGACATGGCCGAGATGGTCCGGATGGGCCTCTCTGGCTCCGGACGCGGGCGCCTTCGATGTGCTGGTCACGTGTACTCCTCGGGCCACCGGCAGCGTCGCCGGGGGTGGGGGCGAGTCATTCAAGTGGCGCACAACTTCACGCCGCCCACCACCTGAAGGTAAAAGCAACGTTGCAGAGACTATGCCTTCAAGTTTCGAAGTCAATAGGGGGGCTGTTGTGAATTTGAGAGCATCTTGGGGGCATGGATGTTCAAGTCTTGAAGCCCAAATGCCTAGCGGAGCCGCTGGCTGATCACCTTGGAGACGCCGTCTCCCTGCATCGAGACGCCGTACAGGGCGTCCGCGACCTCCATCGTGCGCTTCTGGTGCGTGATCACGATGAGCTGCGAGGCCTCCTGCAGCTCCTGCATGATCCGGATCAGGCGCTGGAGGTTGGTGTCGTCGAGCGCCGCCTCGACCTCGTCCATCACGTAGAACGGGCTCGGCCGCGCCTTGAAGATCGAGACGAGCAGCGCCACGGCCGTGAGTGACCGCTCACCGCCCGACAGCAGCGAGAGCCGCTTGACCTTCTTGCCCGGCGGCCTGGCCTCGACGTCCACACCCGTGGTGAGCATGTTGTCGGGGTCGGTCAGGATCAGCCGCCCCTCGCCGCCGGGGAACAGCCGCGAGAAGACACCCTCGAACTCCCTGGCCGTGTCCCGGTACGCCTCGGCGAAGACCTGCTCGACGCGTTCGTCGACCTCCTTGATCACCTGCATGAGGTCGGCCCTGGTCTTCTTCAGGTCTTCCAGCTGCTCGCTGAGGAACTTGTGGCGTTCCTCCAGTGCCGCGAACTCCTCAAGAGCCAGCGGGTTCACCTTCCCGAGCTGCTGATACGCCCGTTCGGCCGACTTGAGCCGCTTCTCCTGCTCGGCGCGGACGAAGGGCACCGGCCTGTTGCGCGGGTGCTCAGGGTCTTCCGGCAGCTCCTCGCCCTCGGCGGGGGGCGAGGGCGGCACGGGCTGACCCGGGCCGTAGTCGGCCACGAGCCCCGCCGGTTCCACACCGAGTTCCTCCAGTGCCTTGGTCTCCAGCTGCTCGATGCGCAGCCGCTTCTCAGCACCTAGTACCTCGCCGCGGTGAACTGAATCAGTCAGCTTGTCCAGCTCCGCCTTGAGATCGCGCCCCTGGTTGCGCTCGGCGGCCAGCTCCCGCTCCCCCACCTCCTTGGCGCGCTCGGCGGCGGCACGTTCCTGCTCGGCCCGGAGCAGGGAGACCTCGATGTGCGCGAGGAGCTGGCGTCCGCCGGCGGCGACGGCCCCGGCGACGGCGGCCTCGTGGCGCAGGCGCGCCTTGCGCTGCTCGGCACGCGCGCGTGCCTCGCGTTCGGCGCGCGCGGCCCGGTCCAGGGAGTCGGCACGCCCCGCGAGTCCCTTCACCCGCTCCTCGTGCGTACGGGCCTGGAGCCGGGCCTCCATCTCGGTCTGCCGGGCGTTGGCCCCGTCGGCGGCCAGGCGGTCGCGCACGGAGGTGTCGGGCTCCTCGTCGGCCGGTGCCTCCTCGGCGACGGCCAGCCGCTCGGCCAGTTCCTCGGCCTCCGCGACGGCCCGCTCCAGCGCGTCCTGCGCCGTGGCCGCCGCCGCGGTGCTGCGCTCGGCCTCGCCCGCCGCGCCCCGCGCCTGCCCGGCGAGCGCCCCGAGCCGCTGGGCGACGGACGACTTCTCCCGGTCGGCGGCCCTGCGCCGCTCCCCCAGCTCCTCCACGAGCGCGGCGGCCCCGCCGCGCCGGTCGGCCGCGTCCCGCTGCGCCCCGGCCAGCTCCTCGCACCGCACGGCGAGCTGTTCCAGCTCTGCGGCGGCCTCGTCCACGGAGGCCTGCACTTCGAGCAGGCTCGGCGCCCCCGCGGAGCCGCCGTGCGCGAAGTGCGCCCCGAGCAGATCGCCCTCCGCGGTGACGGCGGTCAGCTCGGGGTGGGCGTAGACGAGGTCCTCTGCGTCCTCCAGGGTCCCCACGGCGACCGTCCCGCGCAGCAGCCGCCGCACGGCCGGCATCAGCTCCTCGGGACCGCGTACGAGGTCGGCGACGTAGGGCGGGCCCTCGCGCCGCTCCTGGCGCACGCCGTCCGGAGCACCCCCGAGCAGCAGCGCGGCGCGCCCCGCGTCCTGCTTGCGCAGCAGCCGGATGGCCTCGGCGGCGGTGCCGGGACCGCTCACGGCGAGGGCGTCGGCTCCCGCGCCGAGCGCGGCGGCGACCTGCACCTCATGGCCGGGGGCGACCTCCAGGAGTTCGGCGGCCGGGCCGAGCAGACCGGTGAGCTGGTCCTTCGCCGAGAGCAGGGCCCCGGTGCCGTCCTTGCGCCGCAGGCCGAGCGCGAGCGCCTCGTGCCGGGCGGCGACCGCGGCCCGCTTGCGCTCGGCGGCGGTCGCCGCCTCCCGTGCCGCGGAGAGGGCGGCCTCGGCCTCCGCGAGGTCCCGCCGGGCCGCGTCGTGCCGTTCGCCGAGCTCCGCGTCGTCCGCGTCCAGGCCCTCGACCTCGGCCTTGAGCTGCTCGTACTCCTCCTGGGCGGTGACCGCGCGCTCGGCCGCCGCGTCGCGGGCCTCGGCGAGGCGGTCGATCTCGGCCTGGGCGGACGCGGCCCGCGAACGCGCCGCGTTGACCTGTCCGCCGAGCCGCGCGAGGCCCTCCCTGCGGTCGGCGATGGCCCGCGCCACGTCCTTGAGCCTGCGCTCCTCGACCGCGAGGCGCTGTTCGAGATCGGCCCGGTGGGCCACCGTGTCGTCGAGCGCGTGCTCGGCGGCTTCGAGGGCCGCTGTCAGCTCGGCCTCCTGCTCCCGGACGCGGGCGGCCTCGCGCTCCATGTCCTCGGGGTCACGCCCGCGCCGCTCGTCGGGCGGCGTCGCGGTGGCGCTCCTGACCCGGGCGTCGGCCAGCGAGACGGTGCCGCGGACCCGTTCGGCGAGCTGCGACAGTTCGTACCAGGTCTGCTGGGCCCGTTGCAGGCGCGGGGTGAGGCGCCGCACTTCCTCCTCAAGGCGGGCCTCACGCTGGAAGGCCGCTTTCAGTTCGGCCTCGGCGCTGTCCTTGCGCTCCTTGAGGGCGGCTTCGTCGGCGACCTCCGCGTTCAGCGCGTCGCGCAGCTTCACGAGGTCGTCGGCGAGCAGCCGCAGGCGGGCGTCGCGCAGGTCGGCCTGGATGACGGCGGCGCGCCGGGCCACTGCGGCCTGGCGGCCGAGGGGCTTGAGCTGGCGCCGCAGTTCATCGGTGAGGTCCTGCACGCGCGCGAGGTTGGCCTTCATCGCGTCGAGCTTGCGCAGGGCCTTCTCTTTGCGCTTGCGGTGCTTGAGGACGCCCGCGGCCTCCTCGATGAAGGCGCGGCGGCCCATGGGATCGGCGTGCAGGACGCCGTCGAGCTGCCCCTGGCCGACGATGACGTGCATCTCGCGGCCGATGCCGGAGTCGGAGAGCAGCTCCTGGATGTCGAGGAGGCGGCAGGTGTCGCCGTTGATCTGGTACTCGCTGCCGCCGTTGCGGAACATGATCCGCGTGATGGTGACCTCGGCGTACTCGATGGGCAGCGCGCCGTCGGAGTTGTCGATGGTGAGGGAGACCTCGGCGCGGCCGAGCGGTGGCCGCCCGGTGGTGCCGGCGAAGATGACGTCCTCCATCTTGCCGCCGCGCAGGGATTTGGCGCCCTGCTCACCCATGACCCAGCTCAGCGCGTCCACGACGTTGGACTTGCCGGAGCCGTTGGGTCCGACGACGCAGGTGATGCCCGGCTCGAACTTCAGCGTCGTCGCCGACGCGAATGACTTGAAGCCACGCAGGGTCAGGGCCTTGAGATGCACGCCGTCGGACTCTACCTTTCGCCGCCCGTTTCACCGATGAAGGTGCAGGGCACATCAGACGGTAAAGGAAGCGGCGTACGGGGGAACAGAAAGAAGGGACGCCGAAGCGTCCCTTGCAGATCTGGATGCAGGCGGCTGACAGGCCGGCCCGACCACATGCTTACTGGGCGCCTTCCTTCATCTGCGCGGAAGGCCCTGTGTGAGCGTGCTCGAATAGGGGTCAGGTGAGCGCAGGCTCCGCCTGGGGTACGTCGATGCTCTCCAGGAGAGATTCGTGAGAAGCGGCAGCCGCGAGCGCGTCGTTCTCCTGCTGAATCCGAACGAGTTCGGATTCCAGGTCTTGTACGCGCTGCTGGAGCCTTCGCATCTCAGCGAGAAGTCGCGGGTCGCTGCCGCCGACGTAACCGAGAAGCGCCTTTGCCATGATGGATGGTCCTCCACACTGAGTGACCGACCGAAGCGGTGTGGGTCGTGAGGGAATCGCACCCGCCGTGCTTGGCACTCGTTGTTCTGCGGGTCTTGCTGGGCCGTTCTCACATGCCAAACAGCTAAGGTGCGCGGGGCTTTCAGAGTCTCACCAAAAAGTTTGACGGTCAACACGATCACGCCCTGTACCGACGGGCGTCCCGGGGGCGCGCGGCCCGGAAACGGGCGGCGCTGCTTCTCCTGCGGGGCCCCTGGGGGCGTGGAGATCATCCTTACTCGCGGAGCGTGCCACTGCAAGGGGTTCTCGGCAACCACCAGGCTCTTTCTGCCTCGGGCAGTTGCCCGGGACACCCGTCACGGCCCTGCGCGAGACCCGTCCGGGCGCGTCCGCCCGGGTCAGGGTCAGCGGATGGCGAAGGTCTCGTATATGCCACGTGGTGTGTCCCAGATCTCTGTGACGCCATCGACCCGCCCGGGTGTGTCGCCCTCCTGGAGCCAGTCGAGCAGCTTCTGGCAGGCGGCCCGGGGGCCTTCGGCGACCACTTGCACGCGGCCGTCCTCCAGATTGAGAGCAAAACCACTCAGGCCGCCGATCTCCAGCGCCTTGGCACGGGTGAACCAGCGGAAACCCACAGCCTGCACGCGTCCGCGCACCCAGGCGACAAGTCGTACGTCGTCGTTCATGGCTGCACGCTAACCGGCCAATTGCTCCGGGAGCACTTCGTCCCCATCCGCCATCGCGTACAGTCCCGACTCGATGAGCCTCACCCGTATGGGTGAGTCACGTTGATCGCGGGAACGAAAGGCCAGGAGATGGGACGCCACCGACGCTCCGGCGGTGCGCGAGCCGCCGCCACCCCTGACAACCATCCGGGCAGGGCGACGCATCACCGCCGCCGGAACGGGGCATCTGCCCCGGTGCGGACGGGCCTGCTCGGCGTCTCCGCCGCCGTCGCCATGGGCGCCGTGGCGGTCGGTACGGGCGTGCTGCCCGGCGGTGACGGCTTCCGGCTCGGCGGCGACACCGAACCCGGCAAGGTGCGCGCCGCGACCGCTCCGGCCGAGGTGGACGCCCAGGGCGGCTCCGGCACCGGCGTCGACCGCGGGGAACCCTCGCCCAGCCGTGGCTCCGGCCGCGCGCAGGCGCCCTCCCCCACTCCTTCCAAGGCCTCGCCCGAGCCGTCGAGGACGCCGTCCCAGAAGCCATCGACGCGGGCGCCGAAGCCCGACACCGGCAAGGAGTCGACGCCGAGCCCGTCCCGTACGCCGGAGCGCGAGCCGAAGGCGCCCGCCAAGAGCACGCCGTCGCCGTCCGCCGAGAGCGCGGCCGAGACCGCCGTCCTGACGCTGGTCAACGAAGAGCGGGCCAAGGCGGGGTGCCGCCCTGTGACCGCCGACAGCGGGCTCGCCTCACTGGCCGGGCGGTTCAGCACGGACATGGCGGAGCGCGGCTTCTTCGACCACACCGACCCGGACGGCGCGACGCCGTGGGACCGCGCCGAGAGGGCCGGCATAACCGACCTCGGCGGCGAGAACATCGCCCGCGGCCAGGCGAACGCACGGTCCGTGATGGACGCCTGGATGAACAGCTCGGGCCACCGCGCCAACATACTGAACTGCGACTACAAGACCCTGGGCGTCGGCGCGCACTTCGCGTCGGGCGGCCCGTGGTGGACGCAGGACTTCGGCTTCTGACCAGCCGTTCTCACCGCCGGGCCGCTCCCGCGCGGAGCCCGCTTACTTTTGGATAGCGCGAACTTCTGGCCAGCGCTGTCCAGGAGTACGGTGTCTGCATGGTGGATTCCACGGACACGGCGTTCGACGTGTTCTCCCGGCACTGCCCGTCCCGGAGCACGCTGGAGCACGTCACCGGACGCTGGGGGGCGCTCACGCTCGGAGCGCTGCACGACGACACGTTCCGCTTCAACGAACTGCGGCGCCGCGTCGACGGCGTGAGCGAGAAGATGCTCTCCCAGACCCTGCACGCGCTGGAACGCGACGGCCTGGTGCGGCGTGACGCGCAGCCGACCAACCCGCCCCGCGTCGACTATCGGCTCACCCCGCTCGGACGGGAGGTCGCCGAGCGCCTGCTGGCCCTGATCCACTTCGTGGAAGGCCGCCAGGGTGACGTACTCCAGGCGCAGGAGCGTTACGACGCCACGCGCGGCGGCCGCTGACAGCGCGGGCAGAAGTAGCTGGAGCGGTTCATCCAGGGGCGGCGGCGGATCGCCGTGCCGCAGCGGCGGCAGGGCCTCTCCTCACGGCCGTAGGCGTCAAGGGACCGCTCGAAGTAGCCGGATTCGCCGTTCACGTTGACATAGAGGCTGTCGAAGCTGGTGCCGCCGACGGCGAGGGCCTCGTTCATCACGTCGCGCACATGGCCGAGGAGTTCCGCCGTGCGGGGGCGCGTGAAGGTGGCGGTGGGGCGCTCGTAGTGCAGGCGCGCACGCCACAGGGCCTCGTCGGCGTAGATGTTGCCGACGCCGCTGATCAGCGACTGGTCGAGCAGCGCCCGCTTGATCGTCGTACGGCGGCGGCGCAGCGCGAGGTGGAAGGCGTCGTCGTCGAAGGCCGGGTCGAGCGGGTCGCGCGCGATGTGCGCGATGACGTCGGGCAGCCCGTCGGGGGTGTTGTCGTGCAGCGAGAGCCCGCCGAAGGTCCGCTGGTCGACGAAGCGCAGTTCGGTGCCCTGGGCGTCGTCGAACCGCACGCGGATCCGCAGGTGCTTCTCGTCCGGGGCGTCGTGCGGCTGCACGAGGAGCTGACCGCTCATCCCGAGGTGCGCGAGGACCGACTGGGCGGAGTCGGCGAGCGGCAGCCACAGGTACTTGCCGCGCCGCTGGGCGAGCCCGACCCGGTGGCCCCTCAGCCGGGCGCCGAAGTCCTCGCCGCCTGCGATGTGCCTGCGTACGGCACGCGGGTGCAGCACGCGCACCTCGTCCACCACCCGACCGCTGACCCAGCGCTCAAGGCCGCGCCTGACGACTTCGACTTCGGGCAGCTCGGGCACGTGAACACTCCGGTGACGGGTGATGAGTGACGGGTGACGGGTGATGCGTGGGCTGACTGCGGGCGGACGCGCCCGAGGGGCGAAAAGGCTGGTGCCGGCCACCCCGACGGGGCGACCGGCACCAGCCAGTGAAGCGGCTGTCAGGCCGACGGGGCTTCGGCGCCCCCGTCGACCTTCTCGGCAGCGGCGATGACGGCCTGCGCCGCCTTCAACCGCTCGTCCGCGGCGGCGCGAATCGCGCGCCACGCGGACTCCGCGGCCTGCTGCTCCGCTTCCTTCTTGCTGCGGCCGGTGCCGGTGCCGTACGAGACGCCTCCGACGCGGGCGGCAGCAGTAAAGGTCTTCTCGTGGTCGGGTCCGCTCTCCGTGACGAGGTACTCGGGCACGCCGAGGCTCTCCGTCGCGGTGAGCTCCTGGAGACTGGTCTTCCAGTCCAGGCCCGCTCCCAGGTTCGAGGACTTCTCGATCAGCGGGTCGAAGAGCCGGTGTACCAGCTCACCCGCCGCGTCCAGGCCCTGGTCCAGATAGACCGCGCCGATCACCGCTTCCAGGGTGTCGGCGAGGATGGATGCCTTGTCCCTGCCTCCCGTGCCCTCTTCGCCCCGGCCGAGCCGGATGAAGGAGCCGAGTTCGAGGCCACGGCTGACCTCCGCCAGTGCACGCGAGTTGACCACCGCGGCCCGCAACTTGGCCAGCTGGCCTTCGGGCAGGTCGGGGTGGGTGCGATAGAGCGTGTCCGTGACGACGAGGCCGAGCACGGAGTCCCCGAGGAACTCCAGCCGCTCGTTCGTCGGCAGGCCGCCGTTCTCGTACGCGTACGAACGGTGGGTCAGCGCACGCACCAGAAGGGCGGACTCGAGCTTGTACCCGAGCCGCCCTTCCAGAAGCGTGTGGGACGAGGCCGTGGTCTCCGCCAGTTTCTTGGCGTCTTCCGCCTTCTTGGGGCTAGACACGGTGCCTCTCACCAGCCGCTCAGACCTCGAGGACCTGGCGCTTGTTGTACGTGCCGCAGCTCGGGCACGCGATGTGCTGCAGCTTGGGCTCCTGGCAACGCTCACACGAAACCAGAGTGGGGACCGCAGCCTTCCACTGCGACCGGCGGTGGCGCGTGTTGCTGCGCGACATCTTCCGCTTCGGAACAGCCACGGCTACTTCTCCTGCTTCTCGTCGACGTGCGCTGATCGAGGCGCGTCGCCGCTCATCTCGTCCTTCTCGCCGTCCTGGATGGTTCCAGCGAGTCCCTGCAGTGCCGCCCAACGGATGTCGACGGCGTCATGGTGGTGGTCCGGGTCGTCCGCGAGCCGCACTCCGCACTGGGAGCACAGGCCCGGGCAGTCTTCCTGGCACACCGGCTGCATCGGCAGTGCGAGCACCACCGCGTCACGCAGCACAGGCTCGAGGTCGAACATGCCGTCCTCGAGAAAGAGCCTGTCCTCGTCTTCCTCGGCGTCGTCGGCCGGTTCCGCGGTGCGGCCCCGGTCGTCGGCGTCAGGGTACGAGAACATCTCCTGGAAGTCCGCTGCGAGCTCCAGCTCGAGCGGCTCCAGACACCTTACGCACTCCCCCTCGGCCGATGCACGGGCGGTGCCTGTGACAAGCACCCCTTCCATGACCGACTCGAGACGGACGTCGAGCTGGACCGGGGCGCCCTGCGGCACTCCGATGACCCCTTCGATACCGAGGACGCCGGGCGGACCGGGCGCTTCGATCTCGCGGGCCACCCGCTGCATGGCACCAGGACGCCGACCCAGTTCGTGTGTGTCGAACACGAGTGGGTTGCGGTGGTCGAGGCGCGTGCTCAGGGCTTCTCCTGCTTTCGATCCGGGAAGTTCAAAGGGGGCCGTCGCACTGCCGCGGCTCATGCGCCGCTTGCGTGGGCAGCCTGAGTCGCGGACGTATGCGCGACCGAAGAGCCAGGATACTTGACCATTCGCTCTCGGCCCAATCCGGACCGATCGCCCCCGCCGGCGCCCCTGCTATCGCCCCTGCTCGTACTGGCGGAGCTGCTCGGCGCTGATCATGGTCGTGTCGAAGAGGCTGGCCTCCTCCAGCGTCCCCGCGGCCTCGTACTGGGGCTGCTGGGGCGTGTGGGGCTGCTGGTGCTGGTGGGGCTGCTCGTAGGGCTGCTGCGGGTGCTGCGGCTGTTGCTGCTCGTAGCCGTACTGCTGGTGCTGGTCCTGGTGCTGGTGCTGGTACGCGTACGGGTCCTGCTGGCCGTAGGGCTGCTGGTACGCGTACTGGTCCTGGTGCTGCTGCTGGTACCCGTACGGGTCCGGCTGCTGCTGCGGCTGTGCGTACGGGTCCTGCGGCGGGAGCGGCGGGGCCTGGGGCGGCTGCATCGGGGACTGCTGCACCGGGGGCTGCTGGGGCGTCGGGGACTGCTGGGGCATGGCCTGCTCGGGCGGCGGGGCCTGCCGCTGAGGGGGCGCGCCGATCGGGGCCGCGAGGTCCGCGAGGTACTCGGCGTCGGTGGTGTGCCCCTGGGTGGCGCTGCCGTCACCGAGCGCGCCCAGCTCATCGGCGGGCGCCCGGCCGTGCAGGGTCTGGCGGCCGCGGCCGACCGCCTCCAGGGTCTTGGCGAGGACCGCCTCGAAGGCGCCGAGCTTGGCGTCGACGTACGCGTCGGCGTCGCGGCGCAGCGTCTCGGGGTCGTGGCTGCGCTGGGGGGCGTCCTCGTCCTCGTAGCCCTGCTCGTCGAGGCCGGGACCGGTGCCGAGGAGCTTCTCGCGGCCGCGGCCGACGGAGCCGAGGGTCTTGGTGAGGACGACCTCGAAGTTGGCGAGCTTGCTGTCCACGTAGTCGTCGGCCTCGGCGCGGACGTCCTCGGCGGACTGGCGGGCCTCGGCGAGGATGCGCTCGGCCTCGCCCTGGGAGCGGCGGGCGACCTCGGTGTCGGAGATCAGGGAGCCGCGCTCGGCGTGCGCGCCGCTGATGATGCGCTCGGCCTCCTGGCGGGCCTGCTCGACGAGCTGCTCACGGCCGCCGATCAGCTCCTGCGCCTGGGCGAGGGAGCCCGGCAGCGCCTGGCGCACCTCTTCGAGCATCGAGAGCAGATCGGCGCGGTTGACCACGCACGAGGCCGACATGGGCATGGACCGGGCGCTGCCGACCGCCTTGACGATCTCGTCGATCTTCTTCTGCACGTCCACCGTGTGCTCGCCACTCTCTACAGCTGGTTGGGAGACGGACGGGACGACTGTAAGGCCAGTGGCCGCCCGCCCGACACCGGGTGACGAACTGTCAGTGGGCCGTCCCGGGCGTCACTTCTTGCCCAGGCGTTCGACCAGGGCCTCGTGGACCACCGGCGGCAGCAGGTGAGCGACGTCGCCGCCCCAGGCCGCGACCTCCTTGACCAGCGAGGAGGAGAGGAAGCTGTAGGTGGGGTTGGTGGGGACGAACAGGGTCTCGACGCCCGAGAGGCCGTTGTTCATCTGGGCCATCTGGAGCTCGTAGTCGAAGTCGCTGACCGCGCGCAGGCCCTTCACGATGGCCGGGATGTCGCGCTGCTTGCAGAAGTCGACGAGGAGGCCGTGGAAGGACTCCACCTCGACGTTGCCGAAGTCGGCCGTGACCTGGCGGATCAGCTCGATCCGCTCGTCGATCTCGAACAGGCCCTTCTTCGACTGGTTGATCATCACCGCGACGTGCACCACGTCGTACAGCTTGGAGGCGCGGGCGATGATGTCGAGGTGTCCATTGGTGATGGGGTCGAACGACCCCGGACAGACGGCGCGGCGCAACGTGAGTCCCTCGCTCTCCGGTCCGGTCATGGCGCGATCTCTGAGTCGTCGCACGTAGAGGCGGCGCGACCGTACCAAAACGTCCCTTCGCCGTAGCGACGGGACCTGAGGGCCTCGAAACCCTCCGGCCAGCCGAAGACACCGCCTCTTGTACTGCGCTCAACGGTGACGAGCGCGTCGTCCGTGAGCCAGCCTTCCGAGCGGAGTGTGAGCAGTATCTCCCGAAGATCGTCATCGGTGACGGCGTAGGGCGGGTCGAGGAAGACCAGGTCATACGGGGTGGACGGCCGCCCCTGCCGGACGATCTGGGCGGCTTTGCCCGCTCTCACCTCGGCGCCGGGCAGACCGACCGCCTGCACGTTCTCCCGGATGGTGCGGGCGGCGCGGGCGTCCGCCTCGACCAGCAGGGTGTGCGCGGAGCCCCGGGAGAGGGCCTCCAGGCCGACGGCTCCCGAGCCCGCGTACAGGTCGAGCACGCGGGTGCCGTCGAGCGTGCCCTGGAGCGCCTGCCAGGTGGAGAAGAGGCCCTCGCGCGCGCGGTCGGACGTGGGACGGGTGCCGTTCCCCGGCGGTACGGCGAGGCGGCGTCCGCCGGCCGTACCGGCGATCACGCGGGTCATCTGAGTCCTTCTGGCTGGGCTGTGGTCCCTCCACGATATGGCGTGGGCGGGCGTCGGCCCTTGTCGAGGTGGTGCTCGCCGGCTCTGCCGGGGGGTGACGGCCGGGCGTCAGCCCTTGTCGAGGTACTGCTCGCGCTCGGCGTCGAGCAGCGCGTCAAGGGCGGTGCGCAGCTCGGGCAGGTGCTCCAGGTCGGGGTCCTCGGCCACCACCGTGACCGCCTCCTCGCGGGCGGCGGCGATGATCTCCTCGTCGTCGATGACCGCGAGCATGCGCAAGGAGGAGCGGACACCGGACTGGGCCTGGCCGAGCACATCGCCCTCGCGGCGCTGCTCCAGGTCGATGCGGGAGAGCTCGAAGCCGTCGAGCGTGGCGGCGACGGCGCCCAGACGGGCGCGGGCGGGCGCCGCCTCCGGCATGTCGGTGACCAGGAGACAGAGGCCGGGGGCGGAGCCACGGCCGACCCGGCCGCGCAGCTGGTGGAGCTGGGAGACGCCGAAGCGGTCGGCGTCCATGATCACCATGGCGGTGGCGTTCGGCACGTTCACCCCGACCTCGATGACGGTCGTCGCGACCAGGACGTGGGTCTCGCCCGCGGCGAAGCGGCGCATCACGGCGTCTTTGTCGTCGGGCTGCATGCGGCCGTGCAGCGGCTCGATCCGCAGGCCCCGCAGCGGGCCGTGGGTGAGCTGCTCGGCGACGTCGAGGACGGCGAGCGGGGGCCGCTTCTCGGCGGTGGCCTCTTCCTCCGCCCTGTCCTCGGCCGACTTCTTCTTGCCGGTCTTCGAGGCCTTCTTGGGGTCGTCCTCCTCGTCGCCGATGCGCGGGCAGACCACGTACGCCTGGTGGCCCTTCTCGACCTCCTCGCGCACGCGCTCCCAGGCGCGGGCGAGGAAGTGGGGTTTGTCCTGGGCGGGGACCACATGGCTGGCGATCGGCGAACGGCCGGCCGGGAGCTGATCCAGGACGGAGGTCTCCAGGTCGCCGAAAACCGTCATCGCGACCGTGCGCGGAATGGGCGTGGCCGTCATGACGAGCAGGTGCGGGGGCTGCTTGCCCTTGCCGCGCAGGGCGTCGCGCTGCTCGACGCCGAAGCGGTGCTGCTCGTCCACGACGACCAGGCCGAGGTCGTGGAACTGCACCTTGTCCTCGATCAGCGCATGGGTGCCGATGACGATGCCGGCCTCGCCTGTGACCAGGTCGAGCAGGGCCTGACGGCGGCCGGCGGTACCCATGGAACCGGTGAGCAGCGTGACCTTGGTGGCCTGCTCGGCACCGCCGAGCATCCCGCCCTCGGCGAGCTCCCCCATCATCTCGACGATCGAGCGGTGATGCTGCTGGGCGAGGACCTCGGTCGGCGCGAGCATGGCGGCCTGCCCACCCGCGTCGACCACGGCGAGCATGGCGCGCAGGGCGACCATGGTCTTGCCCGATCCGACCTCTCCCTGGAGGAGGCGGTGCATCGGGTGTTCGGTCGCGAGGTCGTCGAAGATCTCCTTGGAGACCGATCGCTGGCCTTCGGTGAGGGTGAAGGGGAGCTTGGCGTCGAAGGCGTCCAGGAGGCCGCCCTCCCTGGGTCTGCGGGCCACGGCGGGGAGCTGCGCGTCCGCGTGCCGCCGCCTGGCCAGGGCGACCTGCAGGACGAAGGCCTCGTCCCACTTCAGGCGGTCGCGGGCGGCGGCGATGTCCGCCTTGGTGTGCGGGCGGTGGACCTTCAGGAGGGCCTCGGGGAGCGGGACGAGGGCGCGGCCCTCCCGGAGCGAGGCGGGGAGCGGGTCGAGGGCTTCCTGTGCGCTGGGCAGGACGGTCTCGACGGACTTGGCGATCTTCCAGGACTCCAGTTGCTTGCACGCCGGATAGATCGGGATGAGCGCGCCGGCCCAGCTGTCCACGGCGTCCGGGTCACCGCCGCGCAGCAGTTCGTACGCGGGGTGGGCGAGCTGGAGGCGGTGGTTGAAGACGGAGACCTTGCCCGCGAACATCGCGCGGGTGCCGGGCAGCAGCTCGGTGTGCGGCTTGTGGACGCCGCGGCCGAAGAAGACCAGGCGGAGCTCGCCGCTGCCGTCGGTGATGGTGACTTCGAGGCGCTGGCCCTGGCCGCGGGGCGCCTTGGGCGACTTGAACGTGTGCAGGCGTGCGCTCGCGACCTGGGCGACCACCGTGACGTGCTCGTCCAGCGGGAGGTCGGCGAGGCGGGTGAGCTCGCCCCGCTCGGCATACCGCCGGGGGTAGTGGTGCAGGAGGTCGCCGACCGTGTGCAGGTCGAGGTGCTCGGCCATCACCTTCGCGGTGGCGGGACCGACCACTTTCTTCAGGGGTTCTTCGAGCGCAGGCACGAGATCCATTGCACACCACCCCACTGACAATCCGCCGCAGGACCCTCGTATCCGCAGGTCATTGGCTACGTGGACGCATCCGTCCCGCGTGCGCTACTCCACGCCGATCAGCATCAGCGCCGCCTGGCGGCCGCCGCGGTAGACGACCGTGTCGACGGCCAGGTGCGTCTCGCGCACGTGTTTCTCCAGGTGCTCCGCGAGCGTGTCGGGGACGGATTCGCCGAGGACGAGCGTGACCATCTCGCCGCCGGCGGACAGCATGCGGTCGAGGACCGACGTGGCGGTGCGCGCGACCTCCGAGCCGATCACCGCGACGTCACCGTCGATCAGGCCGAGCACGTCACCGGCTTGGCAGATGCCCGCCATGGTCCACGACTGCCGCTCGGCGACGGCCAGTTCTCCGTAGCGGGTCGCGCCGGCCGCCGAGGTCATGGCGACCACGTCCTCGTCGAAGCCGCGGTCGGGCTCGTGCACGGCGAGGGCCGCGATGCCCTGCACCGCGGAGCGGGTGGGGATCAGCGCGACGCGCACGCCCTCGGCCCTCGCCTGCTGCGCCGCCGCTGCCGCGGTGTGCCGCAGCTCCGCGTCGTTGGGCAGGAGCACCACTTCACGCGCGTGCGCCCGCCGGACGGCGTCGACCAGTTCGCCGCTCGCGGGCGGCTCCCCCACGCGCGTGGGCACGGTGGTCGCGCCGGCCTCGGCGTAGAGCCCGGCGAGCCCCTCGCCGGGGACGACCGCGACGATGGCCCGCTGGGCGCGCTCCCTGGGCGGCCGCGCGGTGGTGTGGGCGTCGCCCACACCGAAGTGGGTGATGCGGATGCGGTGCGGGCGGCCCGCCTCCACGCCCGCCTCGACGGCCGCTCCCGCGTCGTCGACATGGACGTGGACGTTCCAGAGGCCGTCGCCGCCGACCACGACGAGGGAGTCGCCGAGCCGGTCGAGCCGGGTCCGCAGCCGGGCGACCGCGGTGTCGTCCGCCTCCAGGAGGTAGATCACCTCGAAGGCGGGGCCGCCCTCCTCGACCGGCAGGTCGTCGCACTCGACGGCCTGCTCCGCCGCCGGGACGCGGTCGCTCCCGCCACCGGCCACGGCATCGGCCACCACATCGGCCGCCACGCGTGCGTGGCCCCCCTCGGCGCTCACGCGTGCATGGCTCCCTTCAGTGCCGCGGAACGACACCGTCTCGCCCGACAGCGCGGCCACCAGCGCCCCGAGCACCGCGACGAGGCCGCGTCCGCCCGCGTCCACCACGCCCGCGCGGCCCAGCACGGCGAGCTGCCCCGGGGTCAGGTCCAGGGCCGTCCGTGCCCCTTCGTAGGAGGCTCGTGCCACGGCCTCGCAGTCGCCGGTGCCCTCGGCCGCCGCCGCCTTCGCCGCGGCGGTCGCCACGGTGAGGACGGTGCCCTCGACCGGGTGGGCGACCGCCTCGTACGCGGACTCCGCGGCCTGCCGCAGTGCCAGCTCCAGGGCCCGCCCGTCGGCGTGATCCGCGCCACGGGCGCCCTGGCCGTCCTGGCCGTCCTGGCCGTCCTGGCCGCCGAGGATTTGGGCCATGCCACGCAGAAGCTGCGAGAGGATCGTGCCGGAATTTCCGCGGGCGCCGATGAGGGCTCCGTGCGCCATCGCGCGCACCGTCTCCGCAAGCGAGGGCGCGGACGGCTCGTGGCCCGTGAAGGCCGCGTCCACCGCCTGGCACGCCGACTCCATGGTCAGGTAGAGGTTCGTTCCCGTGTCCCCGTCCGCGACCGGGTAGACGTTGATGGAGTCGATCTCCTCGCGGGCCCTGCCGAGGGCCTCCAGAGCCAGTCGGGACCAGGCGCGCACCGCGACCGCGTCGAGGTTCTGCGGCACCTGTTCGCCTCCTTGACCATGCGGAATGGACGCAGCGTAGACCCAGGGTGAACGGGGGCTCCGGGGCGGGGGCCGGGGAAGACATGGTAGTTTCGTTCTATCGAAGCGGTCGTTGTATGCTGCTCCGGTTGCCCGATACACATCGGGCCATTCCTCCTGGCAACGCCATTCCGATCATTGCACTGATCCCGGCATGCCGGGATTAACCGTAAGTGCATCTGAAGTCTTTGGAGTGACCCGTGGCTGCCAACTGCGACGTCTGCGGCAAGGGGCCGGGCTTCGGCAACAACATCTCGCACTCACACCGCCGTACGCCCCGTCGCTGGAACCCGAACATCCAGCGTGTGCGTGCCGTGGTGAGCGGGACGCCGAAGCGCCTCAACGCTTGCACCTCGTGCATCAAGGCCGGCAAGGTCTCGCGCTGACGTCAGCGCGGCCACCTAGCTGGTTGCTGAATCAGCCGGTCCCCCGTCAGGGGGGCCGGCTTTTTCGTGCGCCCACGCGCGCGGACCCTGCCAGAGCCCTGCCAGAATCTGTCGGATGCGCTTCGGCATCCTCGGCCCCCTGGACATACGTTCCTGCGACGGCACTCCCCTGGACCCCGGCGGGCCGCGCCCGCGCGCGCTGCTCACCCTGCTGCTCCTGGACGCGGGCCGCCCCGTCTCCGTCGAGCGGCTCACCGACGGGCTCTACGGGGACGACCCCCCGGCGGGTGCCGGCAACGCCCTCCAGTCGCAGGTCTCCCGGCTCCGCAAGCGCCTCGGTCTGGACATCCGGGCGGCTCCCGCGGGGTACCTCATCGCCGTCTCCCCCGAGGACGTCGACCTCCACCGCTTCGAGCGCCTGGCCCGTGAGGGGCGGCGGGCGCTCGGCTCCGGGGACCACGCCGGGGCCGCCGGGCTGCTCAAGGAGGCGCTCGGGCTCTGGCGGGGCCCGGCCCTCGCGGACCTCCCGGACGCCCGCCCCCTGGTCGCCCGCCTCGACGAACAGCGGCTCGCCGCCACGCAGGACCGTGCCGAGGCGGACCTCGCGCTGGGCGGCGGCCCCGCACTCGTACCGGAGCTGCGTGAACTGATCGCCGCGCATCCGCTGAGCGAGCGGCCGCGCGCGCTGCTGATGCGGGCCCTGCAAGCGGCCGGGCGGCCCGCCGAGGCCCTCACCGTCTACGAGGAGGCGCGGCAGGCCCTGGCGGACGCCCTGGGCACCGACCCCTCGGCCGAGCTGTCCGCGCTCCACCTGGAGCTGCTCCGGGGCCGCGAACCGGCCCGGCAGCGCGGTGTGCCCGCGCAGTTGACCCGGTGCGTGGGGCGTACCGACGAGCTCGCGCGCATCGGAGCCCTGCTGGCCGGGGCCCGGCTCGTCACGCTCATCGGCCCCGGCGGCGCGGGCAAGACACGGCTGGCGATCGAGGCCGCCCGCCCGCTGCCCGACGTCTGCTACGTGGAACTGGCGCCGCTCGGCGACGGGACGCAGGTGACGTATGCCATCCTCTCCGCGCTCGGTGTACGGGAGGGCTTCCACACGCCGGGCGGCGACATTACCGGGCGGCTGCTGTCCGCCCTGGAGGGACGCGAGCTGCTGCTGGTCCTGGACAACTGCGAGCACCTCGTCGACGAGGCGGCCCGGGTCACCGGGCTGCTCCTCGGCGCCTGCCCCGGCGTGCGGGTGCTCGCCACCAGCCGGGAGAGCCTGGGGATCACCGGAGAGGTGCTGTGGCCGGTGCCGCCGCTCGCCCCTGAACCCGCGGCGCTGCTCTTCACCGAGCGCGCGGCGGCCGTACGGCCGGACCTCCGCCAGCACCAGCACCAGCACCAGCTCATCGGTGAGATCTGTGCCGCCCTCGACGGGCTTCCGCTCGCCATCGAACTGGCCGCCGCCCGGCTGCGCACACTCTCCCTGGAGGAGCTCGCCGCCCGGCTCGGTGACCGTTTCCGGGTGCTTTCGCGCGGTGACCGCACGAAGGCGCCCCGGCACCGCACCCTGCACGCGGTCGTGGAGTGGAGCTGGGAGCTGCTGGACGGCGAGGAGCGGGAGCTGGCCCGCCGTCTGACGGTGTTCTCCGGCGGTGCCACCGCGGAGGCCGTGGAGGCGGTCTGCGGGGTGCCGCGACCGGAGGACCTTTTGGCCTCCCTGGCGGAGAAGTCGTTCCTCGACGTGGCCGACGGGCGCTACGGCATGCTGCGGACCATCCGCGCGTTCTGCGCCGGGCACCTGGCGGAGGCCGGCGAGGAGGACCGGCTGCGGGCCGCGCACGCCGCGTACTTCCTGCGCCTGGCCGAGACCGCCGACCCCGAGCTGCGCGGCGGCGGCCAGCTTCCCTGGCTGGCGCGGCTCTTCGGCGAGCACGGCAACCTGGACGCCGCGCTGCGGCACCTGACCCGCAGCGATCCGCACGGCGGGCTGCGGCTGATGGCGGCGCTGTCCTGGTTCTGGCGGCTGCGGGGCATCTACGGGGAGCGCAGGACCTTCGCCCTCGCGCTGCTCGACGCGGTGGGCACCGAGCCGCCGGAGGGGCTCTCCGAGGAGTACGTCCTCTGCCTGATCAACACGATCGCGGGCGACGGCTCCGACCCCGGTGAGCCGGAGCGCCTGGCGCGCGCGGACACCCTGCTCTCGGCGCTCGCGGGGCCGCTGCGGCTGCCGCACCTGGTGGTGCTCTGGTCGGTGGCGGGCGGTCCCGCGCGGGCCATGGAGGACCGGGTGCGCGCCCAGGTCGGCGACGACCCCTGGGGCGTGGCTCTCCTCGACCTCGGGCAGGGCTTCCAGGAGCTGTTCGCGGGGCGCGCCGAGGCGTCGGAGGCCGCGTTCGCCCGGTCCCTCGCCGGTTTCCGTACGACCGGCGACCGCTGGGGCATGGCCAACTGTCTCGACCCGCTCGCCATGTTCGCCGACTGGCGGGGCGAGCGCGCGACGGCACTGGAACTCCTCGACGAGGGACTCGTCCACGTACGCGAACTGGAGGCGCCGGAGGAGACCGCCGACCTGCTGCACCAGCGGGCCACGGTCCTGCTGCACGGCGGCGACCTCGAAGGCGCCGCGGCCCACTACACGCGCTCCGCCGCCCTCGCCCGCACCACCGGTGTCCCTGACAAGGTGGCCACCGCTCGGCGCGGTCTCGGGCACGCCGCCCGGCTCGGCGGTGACACGGCACGCGCGCGTGAGCACTACGAGGCGGCCCTTGAGACGTACGCGGCCAACTGGTTCAGCCTCGGCCAGAGCGTGCGGGCCCTGGTCGGCCTGGGGCGCACCGCGCTCGCCGAGTCCCGGCGCGATGAGGCCGCCGAGTGGTTCGAGCAGGCGCGCGCCCTGGCCGCGGACACCGGAGAGCTGGCCGAGGTCGCCGAGGCGCTGGCGGCCGTCGCCGCGCACCCCCAGGAGGCCGCCCGCCTCCTGGGCGCCGCCCACGGCCTGCGCGGCGCCCTGATCGCCGGGGACCCCGACGTCGCGGCCGTCGAGCGCTCGGCCCGCGCGCTGCTCTCCGCCGAGGAGTACGAGAAGGCCTACGACCAGGGCCGGAGCCTGCGGTCAGCGGCGGTCAGGGAACGGTAGGCGAGCGGTAAGCGGCCCTCCCGAAGCTCCTCCCATGACGAACACGACGAGCACGCAGACGAGCACGAAGAACACAACGCACACGACCAACGCGAAGAAGCCGAAGAAGCCGAAGAAGACCCAGAAAACGCAGACCATCGCCGCCCACAGCCTCGCCCACCTGGACGTCCTGATCTCGGGCGCCAGCATCGCAGGACCGGCGCTCGCGCTCTGGCTCGCCCGCCACGGCGCCCGCGTCACCGTCGTGGAGAAGGCGCCCGCCCTGCGCGAGGGCGGCTTCGCCGTCGACTTCCGCGGTGAGGTCCACCGCACGGTGCTGCGGCGCATGGGCATCTGGGACGAGGTGCACCGCCGCCAGACGCACATGGGCCGCCAGACCATCGTCGAGGCCGACGGCACGGAGCGGGTGGAGCTGCCCGCCTTCCTGATGAGCGGTGACGTGGAGATCTTCCGCGGCGACCTCTCCGGGATCCTGTACGAGCGCACCAGGGACGACGTGGAGTACGTCTTCGGGGACTCCGTGGCGACGCTGACCGAGCACTCCGAAGGCGTCGACGTGACCTTCGACCGCGGCGCTCCCCGCCGCTTCGACCTGGTCGTCGGCGCCGACGGGCTGCACTCCCACACCCGCCGCCTGGTCTTCGGCGACGAGTCGCGCCACCTGCGCCATCTCGGCTACTACGTGGCCGGCTTCAGCATCCCGAACCATCTGGGCCTCGACCGCACCGCGCTCATGTACAGCGAGCCCGGCCGCACCCTGGTGATCAACAACTACGACGGTGATCCGGAGCGGGCCGGTGCCGGCCTGGTCTTCGCCTCCGAGCGGCTCGACCACGACCGCCACGACAAGGAGCAGCAGAAGCGGCTGCTCGCCGCCCGGTTCGCCGGCATGGGGTGGCAGCAGGCCGCGAAGGCCCTGGAGGGCCTGGAGAGCGCCGACGACCTGTACTTCGACGCCATCGCCCAGATCCACGTCGACCGGCTCTCCCGGGGCCGCGTGGTCCTGCTCGGGGACGCCGGGTACGGCGCCACGATGGGCGGCATCGGTACGGGCACCGCGCTGGTCTGCGCGTACGTCCTCGCCGGTGAGCTCGCGGCGGCGCGCGGGGACCACCGCGTCGCGTTCGCCGCGTACGAGGCCGAGGTCCGGGACTACGCCAGGGGCTGCCAGAAGACCTCGGGCAACGCGGGCCCCTTCCTCGCGCCGCCCACGGAGAAGAAGATCCGCAGCCGGGACCGGGCGTACCGGATACTCGCCTCGCGTCTCCTCGCGGGCTTCTTCAAGAGGCTGACGGAGAAGGCCGCGAGCGGCATCACGCTCAAGGACTACCAGCCCGTGGACGCCGCCGACCAGTACTCCGCGCGGGACTACGCCCCCCTGAACCGCCAGCCGTGATCGACCGGGCCGATGCCGCCGCCGAGCGCGAATCCGGCGGCGATCGCCCCGGTGACGTACTCCTTGGCGGCCGCGACGGCCGTGGGGACGTCGTCGCCCCGGGCGAGCCGTGCGGCGATGGCGCTGGCCAGAGTGCACCCGGTGCCGTGGGTGTGCCGGTTGTCGTGGCGCGGGACGCGCAGGACGTGCTCCTCGGAGCCGTCGGTGAGCAGGTCCACGGCGTCGCCCTTGAGGTGGCCGCCCTTGATGAGCACCCACGTGGGCCCGTACGCGAGGACCGCGGCGGCGGCGCGCCGCATGCCGTCCTCGGAGGCGACCTCGATGCCGGTCAGTTGCGCGACCTCGTCGAGGTTGGGCGTCGCGACCGTGGCGGCCGGCAGCAGCTTCGTGCGCACCGAGTCGAGGGCGGACGCCGCGAGCAGCGGGTCGCCGTGCTTGGAGACGCCGACCGGGTCGACGACGGCGGGCGCGTCCGTACCGGCGAGCAACTCCGCGACGGTCTCGACCAGTTCGGCGGAGGCGAGCATGCCGGTCTTCACGGCTCCTACGCCGATGTCGTCGACGACGCTGCGGTACTGGGCCCGCACCGCCTCCGCCGGGAGCTCCCAGAAGCCCTGCACGCCCAGCGAGTTCTGCGCGGTGACGGCCGTGACGACGCTCATGCCGTGCGTGCCGAGGGCCAGCATCGTCTTCAGGTCGGCCTGGATGCCCGCGCCGCCGCCCGAGTCGGAGCCCGCGACGGTCAGGACGCGTGGCGGCGCCGATGCGGGCACGGCATCGAGGTGCGCGCTCACTCGTCTTCTCCGTTGTCCCCGAAGTGGTCCCAGCCCTTGCTGGTCCAGGGCGCGCCGTCCACGGTCACCTGGGGCAGCGCGGAGGGGTTCTGGACCTCGCCGATGACCTTCCAGCGGGCGGGCAGCTTCACGTCGGCGGGGAAGGTCGCCACGATCGCGTGGTCCTCGCCGCCGTTGAGCACCCACTGGAGCGGGTCGACGCCGACGGCCTGGCCGATGTCGTTCATCTGGGAGGGCACGTCGACGTCTCCGGAGCGGATGTCGATGCGCACCTTGCTCGCCTCGGCGATGTGGCCGAGGTCGGCGATGAGGCCGTCGCTGACGTCGGTCATGGAGGTCGCGCCGAGCCCGGCGGCCGCGGGGCCCGCGTGGTAGGGCGGTTCGGGCCTGCGGTGCGCCTCCACGAAGGCGCGCGGTGAGCGGAAGCCGCGCGAGAGCACCGCGTGGCCGGCCGCGGACCAGCCCAACCAGCCGGTGACGGCGACGACATCGCCCGGCTGGGCGCCGCCGCGCGTGACGGCCTCGTGGTTGCGCAGGTCGCCGAGGGCGGTGATCGCGACGGTGATCGTGTCGCCGCGCACGACGTCGCCGCCCACGACGGCCGCGCCCGCGACCTGGCACTCGTCCCTGATGCCGTCCATCAGCTCGGTGGGCCAGCTCACGGGCAGCTCGGCGGGGACGACGAGGCCGAGCAGGAGCGCGGTCGGCACGGCGCCCATGGCGGCGATGTCGGCGAGGTTCTGCGCGGCGGCCTTGCGGCCCACGTCGTACGCGGTGGACCAGTCGCGGCGGAAGTGCCGTCCTTCGAGGAGGATGTCGGTGCTCGCCACGACCCTGCGGTCCGGAGCGGACACGACCGCGGCGTCATCGCCGGGGCCGATCCGTACGGCCGGGGTGGAGGTGAGCCGTGAGGTGAGCTCCCTGATGAGCCCGAACTCCCCCAACTCGCCCACGGTTCCCTTCACCGAGTCTCACCATGCCCTTTCACACTGCTCGGCTTGCGGTCGCGAGCCGTCTGCGTCGTCGGTACGGTCGACGTGACCGTTGAATTCTGCTCTCCGTCCACCACGATGTGCGCCACAGCCCGCCCGGGTCTCCCCGCGGCGAGCGACGACGCGGTACCGTGGCGTCCCTTCTCTCCCCACATGATCCTCGTGGCCGCCCTGGAGGTTCCGTGGTACAGGCGTACATCCTGATCCAAACAGAGGTCGGCAAGGCGTCGACCGTCGCCGAGCTGATCGGCAAGATCCCGGGAGTGATCCAGGCCGAGGACGTGACCGGCCCCTACGATGTCATCGTGCGCGCCCAGGCGGACACGGTGGACGAACTCGGCCACATGGTGGTCGCCAAGGTCCAGCAAGTGGACGGCATCACCCGAACCCTGACCTGCCCGGTCGTGCACTTGTAGCCCCCGTCTACCCTGGCCCGGTGAACATCCCCCGTCTCCGGCGCCGCTGCCTCACAGGAACATCCGCTCTCGCGCTGTTGATCACGACGGCGGCCTGCTCATCTTCGGACGACGAGACGCCGGTGGTGGTTCCGTCCCCGGCCGCGAAGGCCGCGGGACTCTGCCGGAACCTGCACGAACAGCTCCCGGAGAAGGTCGAGGGACTTGAGCGGACCGACCCCGGGCCCACGTCGGAGCTGACCGCCGGGTGGGGAGACCCGGCGATCATACTGCGCTGCGGTGTCGAGCGGCCCCCGGAGATGATCGATCCCGCGTACGCCGCGAAGAACGGCGTCAAGGTGAACGGCGTCGCCTGGCTGCTGCAGAAGCGCGGCGACGGGTCGTACACGTTCACCACGGGGGCGCGCCTCGCCTACGTCGAGGTGACGCTGCCGGAGGAGCGTGCGGGGGACGGTCTCGGGCCGCTCACGGATTTCGCCGGGCCCGTCAAGAAGACCATCCCCAAGGGCATCGCCTGAGCCATCCTCCGGGATGACCCGGAGGCGGCTCTCAAGGCAACGATCTCAGCGCAGCCCGGTGGAGCGGTTCAGCGCCGCCTGGATGAGGCGGTCCACCAGCTCCGCGTAGCCGACGCCGCTCTTCTCCCACATCTGCGGGTACATCGAGATGGGCGTGAAGCCCGGCATGGTGTTGATCTCGTTGATCACGAAGCGGCCGTCCTCGGTGAGGAAGAAGTCCGCGCGCACCAGGCCCTCGCAGGACGCCGCCTCGAAGGCCTCGACGGCGAGCCGCTGGATCTCCGCGGTCTCCTCGGGCGTCAGCGGCGCCGGCACGATGCCGGGCGTCGAGTCGATGTACTTCGCCTCGAAGTCGTAGTAGTCGTGCGTCTGCACGGGCGGGATCTCGGCGGGCACGCTCGCCCGGGGGCCGTCCTCGAACTCCAGGACGCCGCACTCGATCTCCCGGCCGCGCAGCAGCGCCTCCACGAGGATCTTGGGGTCGTGGCGCTGCGCCTCGGCGATCGCCTCGTCCAGGCCCTCGAAGGAGTCCACCTTCGTGATGCCGATCGAGGAGCCCGCGCGCGCGGGCTTGATGAAGAGCGGCCAGCCGTGCTCGCCCGCGAAGTCCGCGACGCGCTGCCGGGCGCCCGCCTCGTCCTGGCGCCACTCGCGCGGGCGGATCACCAGGTACGGGCCGACGTCGAGCCCGAAGGAGGTGAACACCCGCTTCATGTAGTCCTTGTCCTGGCCGACGGCCGAGGCGAGGACGCCGGAGCCCACGTACGGCACTCCGGAGAGTTCGAGCAGCCCTTGCAGGGTGCCGTCCTCTCCGTAGGGACCGTGCAGCATCGGGAAGACGACGTCGACCTCGCCGAGCGCCTTGGGCACGGAGCCGGGCTCGCTGTAGACGACCTCGCGGCTGCCCGGGTCGACCGGCAGCACGACACCGCCCTCCATGGAGTCGGCGATCTCCGCGACGTTCGGCATCCTGCGGTCGGCGATGGCCATCCGCTCGGGCTCGTCGGCGGTCAGCGCCCAGCGGCCGTCCGTCGTGATGCCGATGGGCAGGACGTCGTACTTGGTGCGGTCGATCGCGCGCAGCACGGCGCCGGCCGTGACGACGGAGATGCCGTGCTCCGAACTGCGGCCGCCGAAGACGACGGCCACGCGCGGCTTGCGGAGCGGGCGCTCAGAGCTCGACTCGGGGCGCTGCTCAGGGCTCTGGGGGAGGTTCTCGCTGCTCATATCGGCTTGAGAGTACCTGTTTGCGCCTGAAGGAGTCAGTCGTGCCGTCAGCGGCGCTCGGGCTTCGCGCTGCGCGACATCAGCTCCTTCAGGGCGACCAGCGGGGGCGTGCCCTCGTGAACGATGCCCACGACGGTCTCCGTGATCGGCATGTCGACACCGTGCCTGCGGGCCAGATCGAGCACCGACTCGCAGGACTTGACGCCCTCGGCGGTCTGCTTGGTGACCGCGATGGTCTCCTGAAGGGTCATGCCCTTGCCGAGGTTGGTGCCGAAGGTGTGGTTGCGCGAGAGCGGCGACGAACAGGTCGCCACCAGGTCGCCGAGACCGGCGAGTCCCGAGAAGGTCAGCGGGTCCGCGCCCATGGCGAGCCCGAGCCGGGTGGTCTCCGCCAGGCCGCGCGTGATGAGCGAGCCCTTGGTGTTGTCGCCGAGGCCCATGCCGTCCGCGATGCCGACGGCGAGACCGATGACGTTCTTGACGGCACCGCCGAGCTCGCAGCCGATCACGTCGGTGTTGGTGTACGGGCGGAAGTACGGCGTGTGGCAGGCCCTCTGGAGGCGCTGCGCGACGGCTTCGTCCCGGCAGGCGACCACGGCGGCCGCGGGCTGCCTCGCGGCGATCTCGCGGGCCAGGTTGGGTCCGGTGACGACGGCGACGCGCTCGGCCGCCACCTTCGTCACGTCCTCGATGACCTCGCTCATCCGCATGGCGGAGCCCAGCTCGACGCCCTTCATGAGGGAGACGAGAACGGTCTCGGGGGCCAGGAGCGGCGCCCAGGCGGCGAGGTTCTCGCGCAGCGTCTGGGAGGGCACGGCGAGGACCGTGAAGTCGGCGCCCGCGGCGGCCTCGGCCGCGTCGGTGGTCGCGCGGAGGTTCTCCGGCAGCTCGACGTCCGGGAGGTAGTCGGGGTTGCGCCGGGTGGAGTTGACGGCATCGGCGATCTCGGCCCTGCGGCCCCACAGGGTGACGTCGCACCCCGCGTCGGCGAGGACCATGCCGAAGGCCGTACCCCAGGAGCCCGTTCCGAAGACGGCGGCCCTCACAGGTCCTGCCGCGTTCTCGGGGTTCGTCACTTGCTTTCCTCCGGGGTGCTGTCCGCGGTGCCCTGCGTCGCGCTGCGGCCCGCTGCCTTGCGTCGTTGTTCCAGCCGCGCCCTGCGCGGGTCGTACGGTGCCGCGGGGGCCTTCTCGCCCCTGACCTCCGCCAGGAGTTCGGTGATCGCGGCCATGATGGCCTCGGTCGCCTCGCGGAGCACCTCGGGCGTCGGCTCCTTGTCGTAGAAGCGCGACAGGTCGACGGGCGGGCCCGCCTTCACCCGGAGGGTCCTGCGCGGGAAGAGGGTGAGCTTCTTGCTGTACGGCGGCAGGGCGAGGTTGGCGCCCCACTGGGCGACGGGGATCACCGGGCAGCGGGTCTTGAGCGCGACCCGCGCGGCACCCGACTTGGCCGTCATCGGCCATACGTCGGGGTCCCTGGTGAGGGTCCCCTCGGGGTAGAAGGCGACGCACTCGCCGCGTTCGATGGCGTCCACCGCGGCCCGGAAGGCGTCGAGCGCGTTCGTGGTCTCGCGGTAGACGGGGATCTGGCCGGTGCCCTTCATGACCTTCGCGACGAAGCCGCCCTTGAAAAGGCCGTCCTTGGCCAGGAAACGCGGCACTCGTCCGGTGTTGTACTGGAAGTGCGCGTACGACAGCGGATCGATATACGAGTTGTGATTCACCGCCGTGATGAATCCACCGTCGGCCGGGATGTGCTCCATTCCACGCCAGTCCCGCTTGAACAGAACCACCAGCGGCGGTTTTGCGATCACCGCCGCCAGGCGGTACCAGAAGCCGATTCTGCGGCGGGACACGCGGGCACCTTCCTTCAAGAACTGTTCGGCCGCACAAGTGTCGCCCCGGGCTGCCGGTCTGTCGAGAACACCGTACGCCCACCCGTCTGCGGCCACTGCCCCCGCGCCGCCCCTTTCCCGTGGCCGGTGCCCGGGCCCGCCGACAGGTCACAATGGGCGCGACGACAAGGACGGAGCGCCCGTGCAGTGGACCCTGGTCATACCTCTGAAACCGCTGGCGCGCGCCAAGAGCAGGCTGGCCGCCACCGCCGGTGACGGGCTGCGCCCCGGTCTCGCCCTGGCCTTCGCCCAGGACACGGTGGCAGCCGCGGTGGCCTGCCCCGCTGTACGGGATGTGGCGGTCGTCACGGACGACGCCCTGGCACGGCGCGAGCTCTCGGCGCTGGGCGCCCGCGTCGTCCCCGACACCCCCGGAGCGGGCCTCAACGCCGCGCTGCGGCACGGCGGCGAAGCGGTGCGCGCGATCCGCCCCGAAGCGGCCGTCGCGGCCCTGAACGCCGATCTGCCCGCACTGCGGCCGGTGGAATTGGCCCGCGTACTCGACTGCGCCGCTCTTTTCCCCCGCGCATTTCTGCCGGATACCGCAGGAATCGGTACGACACTCCTGACGGCATCGGCGGGAACGGAATTGTCCCCAGAATTCGGTACGGACTCGCGCGCCAGGCACGCGGCGTCCGGCGCCGTGGAAATCACGCTGGAAGGCGTTGATTCCGTGCGCCAGGACGTGGATACCGGCGAGGATCTGCGGGCCGCTCTCGCGCTCGGCGTGGGCCCGCGCACCGCCGCGGCCGCCGCCCGGCTGCTCATCGCCGACTGAAGCCGGCCGAAGCCGGCGAAGCCACCGAACCGGACCCGACCGGATCGAACCCGCGGGAGGGACTGAGTACGCTGCCCCCATGCAGGCGACCGCGTACACGTACGACTCCGAGACCCGCAGCGGCAGCGTGCTGCTCGACGACGGCACCCCGGTGCCCTTCGAGGCCCCCGCGTTCGACGCGGGCGGTCTGCGGCTGCTGCGGCCCGGTCAGCGGGTGCGCATCGAGGTCGACGGCGAGGGCGACGGCCGCCGGATCACCCTGGTGACACTCCAGACGTTCTGACCCCCGTACGGCGGAACGTGCCGACGACGCAACGACGCGGGCCGGGGTCCCCCAAGGGGGCCCCGCCCCGCTTGCGGGTTTTCTCTTTTCCCCCCCCTCTTTC
>NZ_JBVJFF010000011.1:173006-454833 GCF_055587985.1 Streptomyces sp. NPDC046335
AGAGGGCGATGACCGCAGGATCACCTGGGTAACACCCAAGATGTTCGCCCCCCGGTAGGGGGGAAGGGGCAAAAAAGGAAAAGAGGGGGGCCGGTCCCCCCCGGGGGACCCCGGCCCGGCGCGTGAGTGCCCTCTGTGCCCCTACTTCTTGCGGGCGGTGGCCTTCTTGGCGGTCGTCTTGCGCGCCGTGGACTTCTTGGCGGGCGCCTTCTTGGCGGTGGCCTTCGTCGCCGGAGCGGTCTTCTTCGCCGTGGCCTTCTTGGTGGCCGGCGTGGCCTTCTTGGCGGGCGTGGTCTTCTTCGCCGTCGCCGTCTTGGCCGTCGTCGCCTTCTTCGCGGCGGGCGTGGCCTTCTTGGCCGCGGCCTTCTTCGCCGTCGCCGTGGTCTTCTTGGCGGGCGTGGCCTTCTTCGCGGCGGTCTTCTTCGCCGTCGCCGCGGTCGCCGGCGTGGCCTTCTTGGCGGTGGCCTTCTTGGCGGTCGTCGCCTTCTTGGCCGCGGCCTTCTTGACCGTCGCCGAAGCACCGCCGGTCAGGCTGCCCTTGGGCGCCTTCTTGACCGCGACGTCGTTCTTCGGGAGCTTCTTCGAACCGCTCACCAGGTCCTTGAACCCCTGGCCGGCGCGGAAACGCGGGACCGAGGTCTTCTTGACCCGTACGCGCTCCCCGGTCTGCGGGTTGCGGGCGTAACGGGCCGGACGGTCGACCTTCTCGAACGAGCCGAAGCCGGTGACCGAAACACGGTCACCGCTGACCACGGCGCGCACGACGGCGTCCAGGACCGCGTCCACGGCGTCGGCGGCCTGCTGACGGCCCCCGACCTTGTCGGCAATCGCTTCTACGAGCTGCGCCTTGTTCACGTCTTCCCCTTCGGAGACATTGCCGGGAGCGAAATACTCCGGCTTTTTCGCACGTTAGGCAGA
This sequence comes from Streptomyces sp. NPDC046335, assembly GCF_055587985.1. NCBI lineage: Bacteria > Bacillati > Actinomycetota > Actinomycetes > Kitasatosporales > Streptomycetaceae > Streptomyces > Streptomyces sp. NPDC046335. The sequence goes on from NZ_JBVJFF010000011.1 coordinate 173,925, forward strand.
TATATACCGCAAATCAAACACGAAACGGGCTAATCACCCTTGTGCCGCAACGAACTGGCCCATCTCGGAGTTCCTCGAAGGCCCGTTGAGGCTCGGCGCTCAGGCGTCTTCCGGGAATCGGCCCTCTTCGAGGTCCGCCATGAATCGCTCCAGACGCCTTGCCGCATCGGCGAGATCGTGTTTGGCCGCGGCCGTAATGACCAGCAGCTTCCGGGTCAGCGCCATCCGTACGCCCTCCGGGACTTGCAGTGCGCGCACTTTTGAGTGCGCTTCCTTCAGTTGGTCCGCGACGAGCCCGTAGAGCTCGAGTTGGCTGTCACGTCCCATGCACCGATTGTGCCATCTGGGGCGAGTTGTCGCCTCCGCAGGGGGTAACTGCCGCCGTCCGCCGCTGTTTCGAGGGTACCTTGCCGGGCCGAGTACAAGGGGATTTCCGGCCTCTTCTTCCCGCCAGAGCACGGGAGTTGAGACCACCCGTTCAGGCCATCTGCCCCTGTTCGGAGGCCACACACAGAGGTACCCCCAACCGTCCACGATTGGGGGTACATCAGGGTGTTGCGGAGTGTCAGACCTGAACGGTCCTGGGCTTGAAGGAGGGGCGCCCGCTCTCGTACGCGGAGATGTCCTGCTCGTTCCGGAGCGTGATGCTGATGTCGTCCAGGCCGTTCAGGAGCCGCCAGCGGGCGTTCTCGTCGAGGTCGAAGTCGGCGGTGATGCCCGCCGCGCGGACCTGGCGGTCCTCCAGGTCGACCGTGATCTCGGCCTGCGGGTCGCTCTCCGTCAGCTCCCAGAGCGCGTCCACGACCTTCTGGTCGAGCACCACGGTGAGCAGGCCGTTCTTCAGCGAGTTGCCCCGGAAGATGTCGGCGAAGCGGGAGGAGACGACCGCCTTGAAGCCGAAGTTCTGGAGGGCCCAGACGGCGTGCTCGCGCGAGGACCCCGTACCGAAGTCGGGCCCCGCCACCAGGACGGAGGCGCCCTGGCGCTCGGGCTTGTTGAGCACGAACTCCGCGTCCTTGCGCCAGGCCTCGAAGAGACCGTCCTCGAAGCCGTCCCTGGTGACCTTCTTCAGCCAGTGGGCGGGGATGATCTGGTCGGTGTCGACGTTGCTGCGGCGCAGCGGGACGGCCCGGCCGGTGTGCTTGGTGAATGCTTCCATGGCTATCGGACTCCGGCGGTGACGGGGGCGTCGGACAGATCGGCGGGCGAGGCCAGGTGGCCGGTGACCGCGCTGGCGGCGGCGACCTGCGGGGAGACCAGGTGGGTGCGCCCGCCCTTGCCCTGCCTGCCCTCGAAGTTGCGGTTGGACGTGGATGCCGAGCGCTCGCCGGGGGCCAGTTGGTCGGGGTTCATGCCCAGGCACATCGAGCAGCCCGCGTGCCGCCATTCGGCGCCGGCGGCGGTGAAGACCTTGTCCAGGCCCTCCGCGACGGCCTGGAGGGCCACCCGGACCGAGCCGGGGACGACCAGCATCCGTACGCCGTCGGCGACCTGGCGGCCCTCGACGACGGAGGCCGCGGCGCGCAGGTCCTCGATGCGGCCGTTGGTGCAGGAGCCCACGAAGACGGTGTCGACCTTGATGTCCCGCAGCGCCTGCCCGGCGGTCAACCCCATGTACTCCAGGGCCTTTTCGGCGGCGAAGCGCTCCGATGCGTCTTCGTACGAAGCCGGGTCGGGGACGTTCGCCGACAGCGGCGCGCCCTGGCCGGGGTTGGTGCCCCAGGTGACGAACGGCGCCAGTTCGGTGGCGTCGATGTAGACCTCGGCGTCGAACGCCGCGTCGTCGTCGGTGCGCAGGGTCTTCCAGTACGCGACGGCGGCGTCCCAGTCCTCGCCCTCGGGGGCGTGGTCGCGGCCCTTGAGGTAGTCGAAGGTGGTCTGGTCCGGGGCGATCATCCCGGCCCTTGCGCCCGCCTCGATCGACATGTTGCAGATGGTCATGCGGGCCTCCATCGAGAGCTTCTCGATGGCCGGGCCGCGGTACTCCAGGATGTAGCCCTGGCCGCCGCCGGTGCCGATCCTCGTGATGATCGCGAGGATCAGGTCCTTGGCGGTGACGTCGTCGGGCAGCTCGCCGTCGACGGTGATGGCCATGGTCTTGGGGCGGGCCATCGGCAGCGTCTGGGTGGCCAGCACGTGCTCGACCTGCGAGGTTCCGATGCCGAACGCCAGCGCGCCGAAGGCGCCGTGCGTGGAGGTGTGCGAGTCACCGCAGACCACGGTGGTGCCCGGCTGGGTCAGCCCGAGCTGCGGTCCCACGACGTGGACGACGCCCTGCTCGACGTCGCCCAGCGGGTGCAGACGGACGCCGAAATCCGCGCAGTTCTTGCGCAGCGTCTCCAGCTGGGCCCGCGAGACCGGGTCGGCGATGGGCTTGTCGATGTCGAGGGTCGGGGTGTTGTGATCCTCGGTGGCGATGGTGAGGTCGAGCCGCCGCACCGGGCGGCCCGCCTGGCGGAGGCCGTCGAAGGCCTGGGGGCTGGTCACCTCGTGCAGCAGGTGCAGATCGATGAAGAGGAGGTCGGGCTCGCCCTCGGCGCGCCGGACGACGTGGTCGTCCCAGACCTTCTCCGCGAGTGTCCTACCCATCGCTTTCCCTCCGGCCGGCGGCGTCGCCGGCCCAACTAGAGAATCCGTTCGCCGACGCGCGTACCCCTCGTGCCGCACGTCGACCGCCGATCCGTTGGTCCGCGGATCGCTCGTACAGAGTGGCGCGTCCCGCGAAAAATTGAACTTGCGTTTCACAGAGTGAGACGCGAGTATCGACGCATGGACAACTCTAGCGGCGTCGGCGTTCTCGACAAGGCGGCTCTCGTCTTGAGCGCCCTGGAGTCCGGCCCGGCCACCCTCGCGGGGCTGGTCGCGGCCACCGGGCTCGCACGACCCACGGCCCACCGACTGGCCGTGGCACTGGAACACCACCGGATGGTGGCACGGGACATGCAGGGCCGTTTCATTCTCGGCCCCCGCCTCGCGGAACTCGCGGCGGCGGCGGGCGAGGACCGCCTGCTCGCCACGGCGGGTCCCGTCCTGACGCATCTGCGGGACGTGACGGGCGAGAGCGCGCAGCTCTACCGCCGCCAGGGCGACATGCGCATCTGCGTGGCCGCGGCCGAGCGCCTGTCCGGCCTGCGGGACACCGTGCCGGTCGGCTCGACGCTCACCATGAAGGCGGGCTCATCGGCGCAGATCCTGATGGCCTGGGAGGAGCCGGAGCGCCTGCACCGGGGCCTCCAAGGGGCCCGCTTCACGGCCACGGCCCTCTCGGGCGTACGCCGCCGGGGCTGGGCCCAGTCGATCGGCGAGCGGGAGCCGGGCGTCGCGTCCGTCTCCGCGCCCGTGCGCGGCCCCTCCAACCGCGTGGTCGCCGCCGTCTCGGTCTCGGGCCCGATCGAGCGTCTGAGCCGCCACCCGGGCCGTATGCACGCCCAGGCGATCATCGACGCCGCGGGCCGCCTCTCCGAAGCCCTGCGCCGCACGGGCTGACGTACGCACACCGGAGGGACCGCCTCAACGCCGCGGCGACCCCTCCGGTCCTCCCCGCCGGTCCCCTACGGGGTTCCCGGCCCCCGTCCTCGGCCCTCTCAGGCCATCTTGAGGCGATCGGCCGCCCGGTCCCCCCGGCGGCCCACCGGGATCACCCCGGTCGCCTCCGCCAGGCCGAAGGCGGGCATGCTCACGTAGACCGCCTCATGGGCGCCGGCCCGCACGACATACGTCTCGTGCCAGAAGCCGACCTTCCCCTTGCCTTCCCTGATCCGCCGGTTGAAGGCCGCCCACGCCGGCCGGTGCTCCTTGTCCTGCGCCGCCGAGTAGGCCATCAGCTTCTCGTGCGACTCCCAGTACTGGACGATGTAGATCAGGCGTGGCCCGCCGAGGAGCAGCCGGTACCCCAGCATGCCGCTCTCCCGGTCCCGCGACAGTTCCTTGAGCATGCGCGGCATCGCCCTGGAGACGGGCCACCAGCTCCGCACGGCGCGGAAGTTGTTGATGCGCATCCCTATGTGGAAGACGACCACGTCCCCTTCCGCCGCCGCGGTCATGCGCCCTTCGATCGGCTTGTCGCTCATGGCACTTCCCCCTTCATGGAGCCCTGGCCGAACATTGGATAGCGTCGCTATCCATGGTTAGATAGTGACACTCTCCAACCGGATACGCAAGAGGAGGCACGACTCGATGAGACTGGCGGAGCTGAGCCGGCGCAGCGCGGTCCCCGCGGCCACGATCAAGTACTACCTGCGCGAGGGGCTGCTGCCGCCGGGCCGCCGGGTGAGCGCGACCCAGGCCGAGTACGACGAAACGCATCTCCAGCGGCTGCGCCTGGTGCGGGCCCTGGTCCAGGTCGGCCGGGTGCCGATCGCGTCGGCGCGCGAGGTCCTGTCCGCCCTGGAGGACGACTCCCTGGACCACAGCTCCCGGCTCGGCACGGCCGTCTGGGCCCTGCCGCACGGCCCGGAACCCGACGGCGACGACGCGGTACGGGAGGACGCGCGCCGCACGGTGGACGCGCTCCTCGACCGCCTGGGCTGGACGTACGCCCAGGGGCACGCGGCCGAGTCCCCCGCCTACCGGATGCTGGTGACCTCCGTGGTCACCCTGGCGCGGCTCGGGTATCCGTGCTCGGTGGACGACCTGGCGCCCTACGCCCGCTCCGGGTGGCAACTGGCCGCCTCGGACCTGGACTTGATCGAGCGGTACGAGTCGCCGGACGAGCAGCTGGAGGCGGCGGTGGCGCTGACCGTGCTGTACGAGCCGGTGCTGCTGAGCCTGCGCCGCATCGCGCAGGCGGAGGAGTCGGACCGCCGCTACGGCCCCGGTTCCACAGAGGACGACTCCGCGCGGGACGACTCCGCGCAGGAAGGTTCCGCGCGGGCATGACGAAGGGGCCCTCCCTCACGGGAAGGCCCCTTGCCGTTTCTGTACCCCCGACCGGATTCGAACCGGCGCTACCGCCTTGAGAGGGCGGCGTGCTAGGCCGCTACACAACGGGGGCCCTGGATACTGCGTTACTGCGCTGGGCTACCAGGACTCGAACCTAAACTAACGGAACCAGAAACCGTCGTGCTGCCAATTACACCATAGCCCAATGTGGTCTAGACCAGGTCTAGTACCGACAGTACCCCCGACCGGATTCGAACCGGCGCTACCGCCTTGAGAGGGCGGCGTGCTAGGCCGCTACACAACGGGGGCCCTAGCGATCCTGCATCAGTGACAGTGGGTGCGACCCGATCTGTCCCCGCGGGAAGGATCTGTACCCCCGACCGGATTCGAACCGGCGCTACCGCCTTGAGAGGGCGGCGTGCTAGGCCGCTACACAACGGGGGCAATGTGGATGAGATCCACGTGTTGCAGATGAGCTCTGCGAGCTGGCCTACCAGGACTCGAACCTAGACTAACGGAACCAGAAACCGTCGTGCTGCCAATTACACCATAGGCCATCAAAGCGCCACCCCTTGACGGGGTTTTGTTTGACTTACGCTTCCCGGCCGGACCTTTCGGCCTTCTCGGGCGGCGCAGGAAGAACATTACCCGAAGGTGGACGGCGCTCCAAAACGGGTATCCGCCCGCAGCAGCGCGGGGAGCTCGGAGAGGTCCCTGACGCGGTGCACGCCCGTCGGGCCCTCGCCCATCGCGCCGTTGCGGTCGAGCCAGATGCCGAGGAGTCCCGCGTCCCTGGCGCCCCTCGCGTCGATCTCCGGCTGGTCACCGACGTACGCGATCTCCTCGGGCGCCAGGCCCAGGTGCGTACAGGCCGCGAGGAAGGCCTCGGCGGCCGGCTTGGAGACGCCGAGGTCGGCGGCGCACAGCACGGCCTCGAAGCGGTCACGCAGGCCGAGGACGCGCAGCTTGCGGTCCTGGACGGCCAGGGCGGAGTTGGAGAGCACCGCGTGGCGGTAGCCGTCGGCGAGGGCGTCCAGGGCGGGGACGGTGTCGGGGAAGAGCGACCAGGCCGATTCGTAGTGCCGCACATAGCGCTCGAACCAGGCGTCGACGTCGGGGTCGGCGAGGGCCGGGGCCTGAAGGAAGTCCCGCACGCGGTCGCGCCGCTGCTGCTCGAAGGTCACTCCCCCGGCGCTGAAGCGGGCCCAGTGCCGCTCGGTGAGCTCCTTCCACCGGACGAGGGCGAGCTCGGCGGACTCGTACCGCTCAAGGAGTCCCTCGGCGGTGAGGTGGGCGTGCATGCCGGTGGTGTCGGCGCGCGCGTAGTCGAAGAGGGTGTCGTCGATGTCCCAGACCACGGCTTTGATCGGCATGGCAAAGACGGTATCCGCAGCTGCGGCACCCGGCTGGGGGTTCGGGGGTTATCCCCCGAAGAACGCAGTGTCGATGTCCCAGACCACGGCTTTGATCGGCATGGGACGACGGTAAGCGAAGGACCCGGGAGCCGTCGCGGCTTCCGGGTCCTTCGGTTCGTCCTTCGGTCCGTGCGTCCGCTCAGGCGGCGAGCTTCGCCAGGGCCGCGTCGACGCGGGCCAGGGTCTTCTCCTTGCCCAGGATCTCCAGGGACTCGAAGAGGGGCAGGCCGATCGTGCGGCCGGTGACGGCGACGCGGACCGGGGCCTGGGCCTTGCCGAGCTTGAGGCCGTGCTCCTCGCCCGCCGCCAGGACGGCGTCCTTGAGGGACTCCGGGGAGCTCCAGTCGGCCGCGTCCAGCTTGGCGCGGGCCGTGCGCAGGAGGGCGTCGGAGCCCTCCTTCATGGCCTTCGTCCAGGACGGCTCGTCGAAGACCGGCTCCGAGCGGAACAGGAAGTCGACGTTGGCCGTGATCTCGGAGAGAACCTTGAGGCGGGTCTGCGCGTGCGGCGCGATGGCCTGCCAGGCGGCCTCGTCGAACTCCTCGGGCGACCAGTTGGCGTGCGGGGCCCGCAGCCACGGCTCGCAGGCCTCGGCGAAGGCCTTCACGTCCAGCATGCGGATGTGGTCGGCGTTGATCGCCTCGGCCTTCTTCAGGTCGAAGCGGGCCGGGTTGGCGTTCACGTCCGTGAGGTCGAACTTGCCGACCATCTCCGGGATGGTGAAGACGTCCTGGTCCGCGGAGAACGACCAGCCCAGGAGGGACAGGTAGTTCAGCAGGCCCTCGGGGAGGAAGCCGCGCTCGCGGTAGAGGTTCAGGGACGCCTGCGGGTCACGCTTGGAGAGCTTCTTGTTGCCCTCGCCCATGACGTACGGCAGGTGGCCGAACTCGGGGACGCCCTGGGCGATGCCCAGCTCGATCAGGGCCTTGTAGAGGGCGATCTGCCGGGGCGTGGAGGAGAGCAGGTCCTCGCCGCGCAGGACGTGGGTGATCTCCATCAGGGCGTCGTCGACCGGGTTGACCAGCGTGTACAGCGGGGCGCCGTTGGCGCGCACGATGCCGTAGTCGGTGACGTTCTCGACCTGGACGGTGATCTCGCCGCGGACCAGGTCGGTGAAGGTGATGGCCTCGTCCGGCATCCGGAAGCGGACGATGTGCTTACGGCCTTCGGCCTCGTACGCCTCGATCCGCTCGGCGGTCAGCGTGCGGCAGTGGCCGTCGTAGCCGGACGGCTTGCCGGCCGCGCGGGCGGTCTCGCGGCGGGCGTCGAGCTCCTCGGTGGTGCAGTAGCAGGGGTAGGCGTAGCCGCCGTCGAGGAGCTTCTGTGCCACGTCCTTGTAGACGTCCATGCGCTGCGACTGGCGGTACGGCGCGTGGGGGCCGCCGACCTCGGGGCCCTCGTCCCAGTCGAAGCCCAGCCAGCGCATCGAGTCCAGGAGCTGCTCGTAGGACTCCTCGGAGTCGCGAGCCGCGTCGGTGTCCTCGATGCGGAAGACCAGGACGCCCTCGTTGTGCCGGGCGTAGGCCCAGTTGAAGAGGGCGGTGCGGACCAGGCCCACGTGGGGGTTGCCGGTCGGCGAGGGACAGAAACGTACGCGTACGGGGGTCGCGTTAGCCACGCTTGATCACCTTGTTGGTGAGAGTGCCGATGCCTTCGATGGTGACGGCGACCTCGTCGCCGACGTTGAGGGGCCCGACGCCTGCCGGGGTCCCCGTGAGGATGACGTCGCCGGGGAGCAGCGTCATGGCCTCGGAGATGTTGACGATCAGGTCCTCGATGGAGTTGATCATCTCGCTGGTGCGGCCGAGCTGGCGCTGCCGGCCGTTGACGGTGCACTGGATCGTGAGGTCGCTCGCGGCGGCCAGGTCCAGCTCCGTCTCCACCCAGGGGCCGAGCGGGCACGCGCTGTCGAAGCCCTTGGCACGGGCCCACTGCTTCTCACGGCGCTGCACGTCGCGTGCGGTGACGTCGTTGGCGCAGGTGTAGCCGAAGATCACGTCCTTGACCCGCTCGCGCGGGACCTCCCGGCACATGCGGCCGATGACCACGGCCAGCTCGGCCTCGTGGTGCAGCTCCTCGGAGAACGAGGGGTACGTGATGGCGTCGCCGGAGCCGACCAGCGAGGTGGACGGCTTGAGGAAGGCGAAGGGAACGTCGGGCACGTCGTGGCCGAGCTCCGCCGCGTGCTCCCCGTAGTTGCGGCCGTAGGCCACGATCTTGTTCGGGAGCACCGGCGGCAGCAGGCGGACCTTGCTCAGCGGGACCTTGGTGCCGGACAGCTCGAAGTCGGCGTACGGGATGCCCTTGATGATGTCGAGGACGAGCCCGTCGGGGCCCTCTCCCTCGACCACGCCGTAGCCGACATTGCCGTCGATGGAGAACCTGGCGATACGCACGCTTGAGCCTCTTGAGGTGGTTGCGGTCTGACACCCCAGGCTAACGCGGTGGCCTGCGGGCCGCTGACGACTTTCCCCCGGCTGCCCCGCTGCTCCGCGCGCGGCCGTCGCCGCGGTTCACGCGCCGGACGGGGTGTGCGCCTGGGGCGCGACCATGAGAATCGTGCGCTTCGGGTTGGCCGTCTGGGCCGGCAGTTCGACTGCGTGCTGCGGCTGCTCCGGCGCCGCCTGGACGTCGTCGGCGTCCTTGAGGTGCGCGAGAGTGGTGCGGCGCGGGTTGGCTATGTTTCGGAACATCGTCGAGCGCACAGTCTTCATCTGCTGTTCTGACCTTGTCTGTTGAGGCGCCTTATGACGGGCGCGGCTTGTCGGATTCGCCATCCCTGTAAAGCGTCAGGCTAAACATCCAATTCCCGGCCAAAGTCCGGAAGAAGCCATGATCTTCATGTGAGTTTGCTCACGGATGACTGGGCAAAAGGGTCAATTCACCTTCCCCGCCGCACCTCCGGAAACGGACAATGCACCACTGAAGGCACCATTCCGCTCCTGATCATGAACACTGGGACACCCCCTCCCCGCAGGAGCTACATGGGGAAAGGTCCGTTTTCCCCTAGATCACTTTCTACGTCTCGTGACCCCTTACTCACGCGGCGTCACGCCCGTCGGGGCGCGGCACATGGGCCTTGTTGGAGATCCTGCACTGTGCTGGAATTCCCGGGACCGCCGCGGGACCGAACCGGCGCGCAGGGGCGCAACGCAGCGCCGAGTGGCGGCGGGAAGGGGAAGCAGCGCCGGTCACTCACGACCACCCATGGGGCGTTTCACGCCCCACGACGCCGACACCGTCCCGCCGCCATGCGGCAGGACGCCTGGTCCAGAGGTTGCGACGCTAGTGCAGGGACGTTTCAAGAGGGATGGCAAGGGGTCTCCCCAGGCCGGCCGAGGGGAAGCCGCGGCGGAGCCGGAGCGCGGCGGCAACGACCGCGGCTCCTCGCCCCAGCACGCCCAGAACCCCGGCCCGGGCACGCCCGGCAACGGCGGCCACGGAGCCGCGCGCCAGGGCGTCACGGGCAGCCCGGCGGCTCCCCCCGCCAAGGACACCAAGGACAAGGGCTCGTCCGGTGCCAAGGCACCCACCGGCCCCGGCCCACGAATAGCCCTGCGCAACTGGCGCATCTCCACCCGCCTGATCTCGCTGCTCGCACTCCCCGTGATCACCGCGACCACGCTGGGCGGGCTCCGCATCAACTCGTCCCTGGACGAGATCCAGCAGCTCGACAACATGAAGCTGCTGACCGACATGACCAAGCAGGCGACCGCGCTCGCCGTGGCGCTCCAGGAGGAGCGCGACAAGTCCGCGGGTCCCCTCGCGCACAACGCGCCCGCCACGGACTACACCGTCAAGGGCGCCCGCGAGAAGACCGACCGGGTCTACCGCGAGTTCCTGCGGGGCACCCAGAACCTGAACGACACCGACGGCGAGAACGGCCTCCTCGGCGTCCGCCACAGCGCCGTCCAGATCACCCAGCAGCTCCAGGGCATCAACGACGTCCGCAAGAAGGCCTACAAGGACAAGAAGTCGACCTCGCAGACGGTCGAGGCCTACAGCCAGCTCGTCGAGCAGCTCCTGGCGCTGTCGCAGGACATGGCGCAGGCGACGTCCAACCCCGACATGATCCAGCGCACCCGCGCCCTGGCCGCCTTCTCCTCGGCCAAGGAGTACGCGTCAGTGCAGCGCGCGATCATCGCCGCAGCCCTGCCCGCGAACGACAGCGAGTACGGCAAGATGTCCGAGACGGACCGCACCTTCGGCCTCAGCGCCAACGCGAAGGAGCGCTCGGAGCTGGTCTCGTTCAGCAAGATCTACGCCGGTAACCCCGACGAGCTGACCGAGCCCATCGACGGCGGCAACGCCGCCGTCAAGTCCGCCAACGAGTACGCCAAGCGCGTGCTCGAGCAGGAGGGCGGCATCAAGCTCCAGGACAAGCGGTCCTACAAGGACTGGGTCGACCAGGACACGACCAAGATCGACGCGATGTCGAAGATCGAACTGACGCTGCTCGGCGAGATGGAGCAGAAGGCGCGCGAGCTGCGCAACGAGTCGGAGCAGTCGGCCATCCTCAACGGTGCGCTGATCCTGCTCGTGCTCGGCGTCTCGCTCGTCGGCGCGTTCGTCGTGGCCCGGTCCATGATCCGCTCGCTGCGCCGGCTCCAGGACACCGCGACCAAGGTCGCCCAGGACCGTCTGCCCGAGCTGGTCAAGCAGCTCTCCGAGTCGGACCCGCAGGACGTCGACACCTCCGTCGAGTCCGTCGGTGTGCACTCCAGGGACGAGATCGGCCAGGTGGCCGCGGCCTTCGACGACGTGCACCGCGAGGCCGTCCGCCTCGCCGCCGAGCAGGCGCTCCTCCGGGGCAACGTCAACGCGATGTTCACCAACCTCTCGCGCCGTTCGCAGGGCCTCATCCAGCGCCAGCTCTCGCTCATCTCCGAGCTGGAGTCGCGCGAGGCCGACCCCGACCAGCTCTCCTCGCTGTTCAAGCTCGACCACCTCGCGACCCGCATGCGCCGTAACGGCGAGAACCTCCTCGTCCTCGCCGGTGAGGAGCCGGGCCGCCGCTGGACGCGGCCCGTCCCGCTCGTCGACGTGCTGCGTGCCGCCGCGTCCGAGGTGGAGCAGTACGAGCGCATCGAGCTCTCCGGGGTGCCCTCGACCGAGGTCGCGGGACGCGTCGTCAACGACCTCGTGCACCTCCTCGCCGAGCTGCTGGAGAACGCGACCTCGTTCTCCTCGCCGCAGACCAAGGTGAAGGTCACCGGTCACGCGCTGCCCGACGGCCGCGTCCTGATCGAGATCCACGACACCGGCATCGGCCTCTCCCCCGAGGACCTCGCCGCGATCAACGAGCGGCTCGCGTCGCCGCCCACCGTGGACGTCTCCGTCTCCCGCCGCATGGGTCTGTTCGTGGTCGGCCGCCTCTCGCAGCGCCACGGCATCCGCATCCAGCTCCGCCCCTCCGACTCCGGTGGTACGACCGCGCTGGTCATGCTGCCCGTCGATGTCGCGCAGGGCGGCAAGAAGGTTCCCGGCAAGCCCGGTGGCCCCGGCCCGACCGGCGGCCCCGCGGCCGCCCAGGCCGCGGCCGGTGCCGCCGCCGCGCGCCGCGGTGTCGGCACGGGCAACGCGAACCCCGCGCTCGGCCAGGGTCCCGGCCCCGCCGGTGGTCCCGGCCGCGGCGGTCCCGCGCTCGCCGGTGGCCCCGGAGCCGGTGCTCCCGGCCGCCCGGGCGCCGGTACCGGTGGCCCGCGTCAGCAGGTCGCGGGTTCCGGTCCGCGGGCCGCGCTGCCCTCCAGGGACAGCGGCCAGCAGCAGCGTCCGGCGGGCGCCCCCATGGGCCAGCAGCCGCAGGCGCCGCAGGGCGGCCGTGGCGGGGCACAGCAGCCGCCGGTCCCCCAGCAGCGTACGAACGCCATGAACCCGCCGGCCGAGACCGGTGACCAGGGGCGCCGCCCGCAGCTTCCGCCGCGCGGAGGACCCCGCGCCGAGCTGCCCGGCGGCAACCCGCAGCCCCGCGTGCCCAGTTGGAGCGACGAGAACGCGCAGCCGCAGGTGGCGCGCGAGCCCTTCGACACCCCGCGCGGTCACGAGGAGCACGAGTCCACCGGGCAGTACCCGCAGCCCGGCCTGCCCGCCGACGACCGGCAGGGTCCCGGCTCCACCGCGGAGTTCGCCCGCCCGGACTTCGACGGGCCGCCGCCCGGCACCCAGGCGCCGCAGGACGCGGGCGCCACGGGCCAGTTCGTCCGCTCGGACGTCTTCGGCAACCCGGGTGACGTACGGCAGGCGCCGCAGCAGGGCCGGCCGCAGCAGAACCAGCAGCCGCAGCAGCCCCAGCAGCAGAACCAGCAGTCGCCGCAGCAGAACCAGCAGCAGGACCAGGGCAACGGCCCCGGCCGGCACGGCAACCGGGAGATGCCCGACTACACCGTGCCGCGCCCGCCGGCCCCCCGCCGGGGCCAGGGCGAGCCGCAGCAGGGCTTCCCCCAGCAGCCGCAGCACCCGCAGCAGCAGGACCAGCAGCCGCAGCAGCGGGACCCGCAGCAGGACCCGCAGAACCGGCAGCCGCAGCAGAGGCAGCAGCCTCCGCAGCAGCACGGCCTGCCCTCGGAGCTGGAGGCGCCCCTGCCGCCCGACTCCGGTCTGGGCGACGGGCCCACTCCGCTGTACGACACGCTGGAGACCAACTGGTTCCAGCAGCAACAGCAGAGCCGTCAGGCCGCGCAGCAGGAGCAGCAGCGGGAGCACCGGCAGGAGCCGCAGCACGGTCAGCAGCACGACCCGCAGCAGCCCGGTCGGCGCCAGGAGCCGCAGCGGAGCCGTCAGGCCCCCGAGGCGGCGCCCCGGCAGGCGCCCCAGCAGCCGCAGCAGGGCCAGGGGCAGGGGCAGCGTCCGCTGCCCGCACGCCCGCTGCCCGCGCGCCCGACCGGCCAGGAGCCGTCCGCGGCCCCGGCCGAAGCGGGCCCGGGGAACGGCACGGGAGTCACCGCCGGCTCCAACTGGCGTACCTCCCCCAACGACGAGCTGGGCCGCCAGGCCGAGCGCGTCCGGCAGCCCTCGGCGGGCGGCGTCACCACATCCGGTCTGCCGCGCCGCGTCCCGCGGGCCAACCTGGTCGCGGGCACGGCCCAGCAGCAGCAGGAAAGCACAGGTCCGCAGGTATCGCGTGCCCCTGAAGAGGTACGTGGCCGGCTGACGAATCTCCGTCGGGGCATCCAGCAGGGTCGCCAGGCCGGTACCGGCCAGACCGGCAGTTTCCCCACTCACCAGCAGGAGCGTTAGTTGAGTCCGATGAGCCAGGCGGCACAGAATCTGAACTGGTTGATCACCAACTTCGTGGACAACACCCCCGGGGTGTCCCACACGGTCGTGGTCTCCGCCGACGGCCTCCTTCTGGCCATGTCCGAGGGGTTCCCGCGGGACCGCGCCGACCAGCTCGCCGCGGTCGCCTCAGGGCTGACCTCCCTGACGGCCGGCGCCTCCCGGATCTTCGAGGGCGGCACCGTCACGCAGACCGTGGTGGAGATGGAGCGGGGGTTCCTCTTCATCATGTCGGTCTCCGACGGCTCCTCCCTCGCCGTGCTCGCCCACCCCGAGTGCGACATCGGCCTCGTCGGTTACGAGATGGCGCTGCTCGTCGACCGAGCGGGTGCCGTCCTCACCCCGGACCTCCGCGCCGAGCTGCAGGGGAGCCTGCTCCACTAGGCCCGAAGCGAGACCGGTACGTACGACGCCTTGCCCTTCGGCCGCCCCACCGACCGAACGAATTGACCAACCGTCCGGCCGCCACACTGCCCCCACCGGCTCTGTCAGACGGCACACGCAGATGACCTGCTGTCCCGCCCGGAGGATCCATGACCCCGCCCACCGCCTCTCACAACCCGTACGGCGATGCCTCGTACGGGATGGAAGGCGACCAGCCGCTGGTCCGCCCCTATGCGATGACCGGCGGCCGGACCCGGCCGCGCTACCAGCTCGCCATAGAGGCGTTGGTGAGTACCACGGCCGACCCGGCGCAGCTGATGGGGCTGCTCCCCGAGCACCAACGGATCTGCCACCTCTGCCGTGAGGTCAAGTCGGTGGCCGAGGTATCGGCACTCCTTTCGATGCCGCTCGGCGTCGCCCGGATCCTCGTGGCGGACCTGGCGGAGGCCGGACTTGTCGCCATCCACCAGCCCGGCGGCGACGAGTCCGCCGGCGGCCAGCCTGACGTGACACTGCTCGAAAGGGTGCTCAGTGGACTTCGCAAGCTCTAACGGCTCGGACTCAGGCCGTTCCACCACTTCTGCCAAGATCGTGGTGGCGGGCGGCTTCGGCGTGGGCAAGACCACGTTCGTGGGAGCCGTCTCGGAGATCAACCCGCTGCGCACCGAGGCCGTCATGACGTCCGCCTCCGCGGGCATCGACGACCTCACCCACACCGGGGACAAGACCACCACGACGGTGGCCATGGACTTCGGCCGCATCACCCTGGACCAGGACCTGATCCTGTACCTCTTCGGTACGCCGGGCCAGGACCGCTTCTGGTTCATGTGGGACGACCTGGTCCGCGGCGCCATCGGCGCCGTCGTACTCGTGGACACCCGCCGTCTCGCCGACTGCTTCCCCGCGGTCGACTACTTCGAGAACAGCGGGCTGCCGTTCGTGATCGCCCTCAACGGCTTCGACGGCCACCAGCCGTACACCCCCGACGAGGTCCGCGAGGCGCTCCAGATCGGGCCGGGCACGCCGATCATCACGACCGACGCCCGACACCGTGCAGACGCAAAGAGTGGTCTGATCACCCTGGTCGAGCACGCACTTATGGCACGACTCAAGTAGGCAGGACATATACGGTAGTTGCCGTAGACAACACGGATCGGTCTGTGTCCTTTGACACGAGTGCACGCCGTGTTCATAACGTTTCGACAGAGAATTGCCAGGTGACCGCAACGCGACGCGGTCGCCTGGTGCCGCTGCGCGCACGCGAGCCCCGCCTTTTGGCGGGGCTCGCTCTTTATGACCGATTTATCTGAGGCTTGCGCCACTCGGAACTTCCGCTTCCCAGTGTTTGGTGCGGCAGCGTCTGACGTGCTGGAATGCGCTGAACTGCCCAGTAGCACGGGCCTTGGAGACGACAGCGGTACGACGCGAGTGGTGCCGCCGCCGAGAGGTTGTTGGTCGAGTGAGGCGAAGCAAGACGAGCCCCGCGGCACCCCCCACCGGGGACACGCGGGGCAACTTCACCCCGCCGCCGCGCACAGCGGCGTCCCCCGTTGACGTGACCGCCACATCCGGCAATGAGCCCCCGGCTCCCTCCGGTGGGCGGATGTCCCCGCGCAACTGGCGTGTGCCCACCAAACTGAACGCGATCCTGCTCATACCCGTGCTGGTCGGCCTGGTCATGGGCGGCTTCCAGGTGAAGGGCTCGATCGACACCTGGAGCGAGGCACAGGACGCCGAGAGCACCGCGCGCCTGGTGCGGGCCTCCCTCGACTACGGCAACCGCCTCATCGAGGAGCGCGACGTCACCGCCGCTCCGCTGCTGAACGGCAAGCGGAACGACCCGATCGTCGTCAAGGCCCGCAAGGCCACCGACAAGGCCGCCGCCGCGTTCGAGGCCGCCTCAAAGAATATGCCGGACAAAGAGGGCCTGAACCGCCGCCTCAAGGGCTTCCACAAGGTCGAGCCCCACCTGGCCCCGCTCCGCCAGAACGCGTACACCACCAAGCTCAGCGGCGTGAAGACCGAAGAGGGCTACGTCGCCATCCAGCACCCCCTGATGGAGTTCGCCAACGAACTCGGTCTGGGCACCGGCAACATCACCAGCTACGGCCGCACCGTCTACGCGATCTCGCTCTCCAAGGCAGCGCTCTCGCTCCAGCGGTCCATCGGCACGCACCTGCTGGTCAAGCCCGGTCCGGGCACCGGCTCGCTGACCCTCCAGCGCACGTCCCTCGCCTCGTACGCCTACCTCGAGCGCATCGCCATCGAGGAGTACACCGGCGGCGGCACCCCCGAGGACGTCGCCAAGCTGGAGGAGATGAAGAAGGACCTCACGGCCGCGGGCGAGAAGCAGGCCAAGGAGGCGGCAGCCGCCGCGAAGGCCAAGGGCGAGACCTTCGTCCCGCCGCCCACGCAGGAGAAGATGGTCTCCGCCATCGCGACCCTCCAGAGCACGCAGCCGAGCGCCCGCGTCGCGCTGGCCGGCAAGGGCGTCACGCGAGAGGCCTGGTGGGCCACCACCTCCGCCAAGTTCGACGCCTACCGCACCATCGAGTCGGAGCTCGCCGACAAGGCCGTGGACGAGGCGTCCGACATCGCCGCCGACGCGCAGCGCAACGCCTACATCACCGGCGCCATCGTGGTCGTCGCACTGCTGGCGGCCTTCATCCTGGCCGGGCTCATGGCCCGCCAGATGTCCCGCTCGATGCGCCGCCTGCGCACCGCCGCCTTCGGCATCGCCGAGCAGCGCCTGCCGATGCTCGTCGACCAGCTCTCGCGCACCGATCCGGGCCGCGTCGACACCCGGGTGCAGCCCATCCCGATCAACTCCACGGACGAGATCGGCGAGGTCGCCCGCGCCTTCGACCAGGTGCACCGCGAGGCCGTGCGGCTCGCCGCCGAGCAGGCGCTGCTCCGGGGCAACATCAACGCGATCTTCACCAACCTCTCGCGCCGCAACCAGTCGCTGATCGAGGGCCAGCTGACCCTCATCACGGACCTGGAGAACAACGAGGCCGACCCGGACCAGCTGGAGTCCCTCTTCCGCCTGGACCACCTGGCGACCCGTATGCGACGCAACGGCGAGAACCTCCTGGTCCTCTCCGGCGAGGAGCCCGGCCGCCGCTGGGACCAGCCGGTCCCGCTGGTCGACGTGTTGCGCGCCGCCTCCTCCGAGGTGGAGCAGTACGAGCGCATCGAGCTCTCCGGGGTGCCGGAGGCCGAGATCCACGGCCTCGCCGTGACCGACCTCGTGCACCTGCTCGCCGAGCTCCTGGAGAACGCCACCACCTTCTCCTCGCCGCAGACCAAGGTCCGCGTCACCGCGACCCGTCTGCCCGACGGCCGCATCATGGTCGAGATCCACGACAAGGGCATCGGCCTCACCGCCGAGGACTTCGCGGACATCAACCACAAGCTGGCCAACCCGCCGACCGTGGACGCCGCGATCTCGCAGCGCATGGGCCTGTTCGTGGTCGGGCGGCTCGCCGACCGGCACGGCATCCGCGTCCAGCTCCGCCCCTCGGGCGAGCAGGCGGGCACGACCTCGCTCGTCATGCTGCCGGACCCGATCACCCACGGTGGCGGTGGCGAGCACGTCCAGGACCCCGAGTTCACCGTCTCCCAGATCATCCCGGAGCAGCAGGCCCTCGCGGCCGAGCCGCTGCGCACGGCCGCGGAGCTGGGCTTCGACGACACCCGGTACCAGGGCGACCTGGATGCCCAGCCGGAGCTGGACCCCGTCGGCCGCTCCCTGATGCGCGAGGAGCGCCGGGCCGCCCTTGAGGCGCAGGCACAGCAGCCGGGCGACGACCGCCCGCTCTTCCGCGACGAGGTCGAGCCGCGCCCCGGTTACGACCAGCAGCAGCCTCCGTACGAGCAGCAGCAGCCCTCGTACGACCAGCAGGGTGGCTACGACCAGCAGGCCGGGTACGACCAGCACGCTCCCGCGTACGAGGAGCAGAACCCCGGGTTCGGCCGGCAGGCGCCCGCCTATGACCAGCAGCAGGCCTCGTACGACCAGCAGCAGCCTTCGTACGGCCAGCAGGGCGGCTACGACCAGGGCGGCTTCGACCAGGGCCAGGACCAGGGCCAGGGCCAGCAGGGCTACGGGAACGAGCAGTACTTCCCCGGCCAGGACGGCTACCAGGACGGTTACCGGAACGCTCACCAGGACCCCGCGGTCAGCTATCCGGAGCGGTCCCAGCAGGACGACTGGCCCACCGGCGACGGCCACCAGGGCGGATACCAGAACGAGTACGCCCCGGAAACGGAATCTGTCCGGGCCGACCACGCGGAGGACACGGACCGCGTAGGCTTCGAGCGTCCCGGTCCGGTCCCTTCCACCGTCCACGAAATGACCGACGCGGGCCTCCCGCGCCGCGGTTCGTCCGCCGCCGGCGGCAACGGAAGCGCCCCCGCCGACTCCCCGCAGACACCCGACAACGAGAGCGAATCCGGCACCGAATCCTGGCGTTCGTCCAACGACGAGCGCTGGCAGCGGGCCGAGCGCCTCAAGGAGCCGAAGGCGGGCGGGGTCACCCCGTCCGGGCTCCCGCGGCGGGTCCCCAAGGCCAATCTGGTCGAGGGCACCGCCGAACAGACCCCACAGGGCGGCCCCCAGGTCTCCCGTGACCCCGAGGACGTCCGGGGCCGGCTGAGCAATCTGCGCCGGGGCGTCCAGCGTGGACGTACAGCGAACAGTGACACGAATGGCCAGGGCTTCAGCCCTGACAGCACCTACAACCAGGAGCGTTAGTGTGAGCCCGATGAGCCAGGCGGCGCAGAACCTGAACTGGTTGATCACCAACTTCGTGGACAACACCCCCGGGGTGTCCCACACGGTGGTGGTCTCCGCCGACGGACTCCTTCTGGCGATGTCCGAAGGCTTCCCCCGCGACCGTGCCGATCAGCTCGCGGCCGTCGCGTCGGGTCTGACTTCCCTCACCGCCGGGGCCTCCCGGATCTTCGAGGGCGGTGCGGTGACCCAGACCGTTGTGGAGATGGAGCGAGGATTTCTCTTCATCATGTCCATTTCTGACGGTTCTTCCCTCGCAGTTCTCGCCCACCCGGATGCGGACATCGGTCTCGTTGGGTACGAAATGGCACTTCTTGTCGATCGGGCGGGCACTGTTCTCACACCGGACCTGCGTGCGGAGCTCCAGGGGAGCCTTCTCAACTAACAGACAGACGGTGCGTTTTCGCGTCCCGTGCCCGTAAGGTTTCGGGACGCGGCTCCACAGTGATGGTGCCCGGCACAGTTGGAGGAGGAAGTAACGTGGCAACACCCCCAGACGGTCCGTCATCGGCGAACTGGTCCCCCGGCCATGGCCAGGGCGGCCGGCACGACGGCGGAGCGAACCGGTACGACTTCCCCCCCACGCCGAGCCACCGCCGGCAGCCGTACGCGCAGCCCCAGCAGCCGGGCCCGCGCCCGTACGACCAGGGCACGCCGGGGCACGCGCCCCGTATCCAACCCGTACAACCCCAGCGGCGCGCTCCTCAACCGGCGCCCGCCGGGTCGGCGAACAACCCCCTGGTGCGCCCGTACGCCATGACGGGTGGCCGCACCAGGCCCCGCTACCAGCTCGCCATCGAGGCGCTGGTGCACACCACGGCGCAACCGCATCAGCTCCAGGGCCAGTTGCCCGAGCACCAGCGGATCTGCAATCTGTGCCGCGAGATCAAGTCGGTTGCTGAGATCTCGGCACTGCTCTCCATTCCCCTCGGCGTCGCCCGGATCCTCGTAGCCGACCTGGCGGAGGCCGGACTTGTCGCCATCCATCAGCCCGGCGGCGACGAGTCCGCCGGCGGCCAGCCAGACGTGACACTGCTCGAAAGGGTGCTCAGTGGACTTCGCAAGCTCTAGCGGCGGAGCAACAGCCCGCTCCACCACCAGCGCGAAAATCGTGGTGGCGGGCGGCTTCGGCGTGGGCAAGACCACGTTCGTCGGGGCGGTCTCTGAGATCAACCCGCTGCGCACCGAGGCCGTCATGACGTCCGCGTCCGCGGGCATCGACGACCTCACCCACACCGGAGACAAGACGACGACCACCGTCGCCATGGACTTCGGCCGCATCACCCTGGACCAGGACCTGATCCTGTACCTCTTCGGTACGCCGGGCCAGGACCGCTTCTGGTTCATGTGGGACGACCTGGTCCGCGGCGCCATCGGCGCGGTCGTCCTGGTCGACACCCGCCGTCTCGCCGACTGCTTCCCCGCGGTCGACTACTTCGAGAACTCGGGCCTGCCCTTCGTGATCGCCCTCAACGGCTTCGACGGCCACCAGCCGTACAACCCCGACGAGGTCCGCGAAGCACTCCAGATCGGCCCGGACACCCCCATCATCACCACGGACGCGCGCCACCGCGCGGACGCGAAGAGCGCGCTGATCACCCTGGTCGAACACGCGCTGATGGCACGGCTGCGCTGACGTCTCCCGCCCACGCCGCTCCATGACCAAGGGCCCGCACGCCATCCGCGTACGGGCCCTCGTCAGTTCTCGCGGTAGTGGTCGAACTGGGTGACGCCCTGGTAGCCATAGCTCTCGGGGTGCAGTTCATGCAGGGCGACTCCGCCGCGGGCGAGCGGGCCGAGCAGATCCGTCAGGAACTCGGCGGCCCCGGCGATGAAGGCGGCCTTCTCTTCGGCGCTGTTCGTGCCCGCGGTGATGCTCACTTCCACGTGGGCGTCACGTACGCCGTCGGGCAGGCGCCGCCCGTCGACGTAGTAGCAGTCGGCCGGCGGCAGGTCGAGATGGACGATGGTCCGTGCGCTCGATTTGCCGAGGGCCGAGACCGCCAGGCGGGTCAGGCCCTCGGCGAGGGCGCGGCGCATGGCTGTGGGGAGGTCGGGCTCGGTGACGGTGACCCTGATGTGCGGCACGGTACTCCTCGGTGTGGTGGGTTCTTCGGAGGGAGCCTCGCCCCGACCGTCACCATGGAGCCAACGCATCCCTTTCACCGACGTATGAGGCGCCCGCATGACCGTGAACCTTCCGCAGCTCAGGGCGTTTCTCGCGGTCGTCGATACGGGCGGCTTCGGCGCGGCGGCCGATGAGCTCGGCATGAGCCAGTCCGCTGTGTCGCACGCCGTGGCCTCGCTCGAACGCGAACTGGCCGCCCCGCTCCTGATCCGGTCGAGCCCCGCGCGCGCCACCGTGCTGGGCGAGCGTCTCCTGCCGTACGCCCGTACCGCGCTCTCGGCGGTGCGCTCACTGGAGGAGACCGCGTCCGAAGCCACGCGGGCTTACTCAGGGACCGTGCGGCTTGCGGCGACCCCGACGGTCTGCAGAGGCCTGCTGCCCGGTCTGCTGCGGCAATGGCGCGCGGGGCAGCCGAAGGTCACCGTCCGGGTCTTCGAAGGGGACAGCGTCGAGATCGCGGCCTGGCTGGAGGACGGGACGGCCGATGCCGCCGTCCTGGTCGACCCGCCGCCGGGTCCTGGCGTGGCACTCACCGAGGACGGCTATCGCGCGCTGCTTCCCCGGGACCATCCGCTGGCGGGCGAGGCGGCCGTCGATGTGCGTGACCTGGAGGACGACCCGTTCCTGGTCTCGCCGGGCGGCTGCGAGACCCGGCTCCGCGAACTGCACCGTCTCGCGGGGCTCGGCGTCGCCCCCGCGCACCGGGTGCGTGATCTGGCCACGCTGATCAGCATGGTTCAGGCCGGGCTCGGCGTCACCGTCCTCTCCGAGGCCTCACGCCCGCTGATCCCGCCGGACCTCGTGCTGCTGCCGGTGACGCCTCCGGTATCGCGCCGACTGGTCCTGAGCGGCCCGCGAAGCCGCCCTTGGCACCCAGCGGTACGGGTCCTCGCGGAGTCGGCGGCCGCGGCTCTGCCCTGAGCAGCATTGAGGCCGCCCGGGGCGTGTGACGCTGTCCGGCGTTCCCTCGCAGGCGCTCGGGTCGACTTCGCGGGCCATGTGGTCTGCGACCTCCTGCGGGACGCGGGTGCGTGGCTGCCCCCGGTGGGCGCGTCACACGAGGAGACCGCAGTGAGGAGCCGCACATCGACGTGCTGGTCATTCCGTTCGAGGCGGGCACATTCCCCGGCGCCGGTCACGGAATCGTCCAGTTCGGTGGCTCGATCCCGAAGCCGGACACGATTGCGCTTTGAAGCCGTCGCAGTCCCGAGATTTGCTCCTCGCCACCATGCGCGAGGCGTAAGAGATGAGTAGCGAAGTGACCAAGCCGACCTGGCAGAAGTCATCTTTCAGCGGCGAGGCAGCGAACTGCGTGAATGTTGCCGCCATGCCTGACAAGACCCTTCGCCTCCGCGAGAGCGACGAGCCCGAGCGAATACTGGTCGTGTCCCGGGAAGGGCTCGCCGCGCTTCTGGTGAGCGTCAAGGCGGCGGCCGAAGCGGCGGACCCGGTCCGGTAGACGGCAAGCGCCGGACGGCTCCGTGAGGGAGACGTCCGGCGCTCGGTGGAATTGAGGGTCAGCCCTGCCAGCTGTGCGGGGCGCGGAAGCCCGGCGTGCGCTCCAGGCGGCGCCAGCCGGCCCTGTCGCGGCCTCGGCGCGGGGCCGGGGTCTCGGCGGGACGGGCGGCGGCGCGGGCCAGGAGGATCGCGGTGATGGCCGCTACTTCCTCGGGCTCGGCGTGGCCCTTTTCCACTCGGATGTCGGGGGGAGTCATCTGCAGCGTTCTCCTTGTGGGTACTGCGGCGCAGGGTTACTGCGGAGGGTTGCCGTGCTTGCGCGAGGGCAGGTCGGCGTGCTTGTTCGCCAGCATGGCGAGGCTGCTGATCAGGACCTGGCGGGTTTCTGCCGGGTCGATGACGTCGTCGACCAGGCCGCGCTCGGCGGCGTAGTAGGGGTGCATGAGCTCGGCCTTGTACTCCTTGACCATGCGGGCGCGCATGGCTTCGGGGTCTTCGGCGGCGGCGATCTGGCGGCGGAAGATCACGTTGGCCGCGCCTTCGGCGCCCATGACGGCGATCTCGTTGGTGGGCCAGGCGTAGGTGAGGTCGGCGCCGATGGACTGGCTGTCCATGACGATGTACGCGCCGCCGTACGCCTTGCGCAGGATGAGGGAGATGCGCGGGACCGTGGCGTTGCAGTAGGCGTACAGGAGTTTGGCGCCGTGGCGGATGATGCCGCCATGCTCCTGGTCCACGCCCGGCAGGAAGCCGGGGACATCGAGGAGCGTCACGATCGGGATGTTGAAGGCATCGCACATCTGGACGAAGCGAGCCGCCTTCTCCGACGCCTCGATGTCCAGGACACCCGCCAAGGCCTGCGGCTGATTGGCGACGATACCGACGACCTTGCCGTCCAGACGGGCCAGCGCGCAGATGATGTTCCGCGCCCAGCGCTCGTGGACCTCAAGGAAGTCGCCGTCGTCGACGAGTTCCTCGATGACCTTGGTCATGTCGTACGGGCGATTGCCGTCCGCCGGGACCAGGTCGAGCAGGACGTCGGAGCGGCGCTCGGCCGGGTCGTCCGACTCGTGCGCGGGCGGGTTCTCGCGGTTGTTGGAGGGCAGCATCGCGATGAGGTAGCGCACCTCGGCGAGGCAGGTCTCCTCGTCGTCGTACGCGAAGTGGCAGACACCGGACGTCTCGGCGTGCACGTCGGCGCCGCCCAGGCCGTTCTGCGTGATCTCCTCGCCCGTGACCGCGCGGACCACGTCCGGGCCCGTGATGAACATCTGCGAGGTCTCGCGGACCATGAAGACGAAGTCCGTGAGCGCCGGGCTGTACGCCGCGCCGCCCGCACACGGGCCCAGCATCACGCTGATCTGCGGGATCACACCCGACGCCTTGGTGTTGCGCTGGAAGATGCCGCCGTAGCCGGCGAGCGCGCTGACGCCCTCCTGAATACGGGCGCCCGCGCCGTCGTTCAGCGAGACCAGCGGCGCACCGGCCGCGATGGCCATGTCCATGATCTTGTGGATCTTCGTGGCGTGGGCCTCGCCGAGCGCCCCGCCGAAGATCCGGAAGTCGTGCGCGTAGACGAAGACCGTACGGCCCTCGACCGTGCCCCAGCCCGTGATGACGCCGTCGGTGTACGGCTTCTTCGTCTCCAGGCCGAAGCCCGTGGCGCGGTGCCGCCGCAACTGCTCGACCTCATTGAACGAGCCCGGGTCGAGGAGCAGCTCGATCCGCTCGCGTGCGGTCAGCTTGCCCTTGGCGTGCTGCGCCTCGGTCGCCTTCTCGCTGGGTCCGCGCAGCGCCTCCGCACGGATCTCGTGCAGTTCGGCCACGCGCCCACGCGCGTCGGTGGGCTCGCCCCCGGAGGAGGCGGTCTCGTCCAAAACGGTCATGTAGCGACCTTACGGAGCGGCCCCGGGGAAACGGACCGTCGACTCTGTACAGTCTCCGGGCCGTTTTCCTGGCACCCCCGGACAGAAGAGGGCGGGGGCACTGAAGAAGTGACTGCTCAGACCCTCTCCCTCTGTGGGAACCCCACAAAGGAACCCCACGACAGCCACCGCCGAGCCGGTCCCGGCGGCCCGCGCCGGAGGCGTATTGGTGAGGAGCGACAACCGGGCGGGCACGCGGGCCCTCGCGGTCAGTTCGCCCCGCCCTGACCGGCGCTGCCCATCGGGTGGACCGTGACGGGGCTGCCGGAGCCGTCGGTGACGGGCAGGGAGCCCTCGCCCGGCCATGCGATGGAGACCGACTTCGTCTCGTTCGGCGGGGTCACGATCAGCGTGGTGATGCGGACGCCGGAGCCGCCGGAGTCGTTGATGGGGTAGCCGATGCCGAAGGACACCGACTCGCCGTCCTTGAGGACCATGGGGCTCGACGCCTCGCCACTGCGCTTGGCGGACAGATCGCCCTCGCTGGTCTTCAGGTCGACGCCCGCGTAGCCGGACAGAGTGCAGTCCCGGCCGCCGCCGTTCTTGAACGTGACCGCGACGGTGCCCTCGGTGTCGCCGCCGATGGTGTTGTCCGTCGCGGTGACCTCCAGCTCGTCGGTGGCGCACTTGCCGACCTTGGCGTTCGCGTCGGAGCCGCTGCCTGCGGCGGCCGATTCCTGCCCGCCGGAGTTCTTTCCGGAGTTCGTCCCCGCGGAGCCGGCGGAGTCCGCGGAGTCCTTGCCGCCGCCCTGCTCCGAACCGCCCGAGCCGGAACCGCCGCCCGAGGACGACGCGGAGGACGCGGAGGACCCGTCGCCCTGTGCCGAGCCGTCGTCACCATTGCAGGCCGTCATCGACAGACCCGCGGCAACGGCCAGGGCGGCGAAGGTGAGCTTGCGAACGCGCATCGTTTTTTCCTCAGTGTCGGTGGGGGGAGCCGGCCGCTCGGTACGAGTCCGTACGAGGCGGCACCAGCGAGCGTTTCTGATCACCAAGAGCGCACCCGCCCGGCGAACCGTTCCCCCCAATCGGCCCCTAAGACATTCCTGTGACATACACGGATCGACGTGGAGAGCACCGCCGTCGGTCCTCCCCCACGTGCCCCCATGCACCCCCGGCTGCGGTACCCCTACTCCACCCCGTCCGACCTCGGCGAACGGCGCCCGCGCGCAGGCGCGCCGCACCGCTCAGGGGCGCGCGGACAGTGGTTCCCGCCGCCGCTGCACGCCCGTCGCGGTCAACGCCCCGCTGGGACAGAGCCGTAACCCTGTGGATCTTGACCACCGTCGGAGAGGTTGAATGTTGAACAGAATCGCGCTACATTCAATCTCGTTGAACATTCAACAGAATCTTCCGATCCATACGGGAGCCCCGTCCCCCAAGGAGCACGTCATGGGTATCTTCGGCCGCAAGAACGACACCGCCACCCTCACCGCCCCGGCACAGGCCGCGCCGGTCGCCGTCAGCCCGGAGCTCGCCGCGCTGACCGGTGACTACACGATCGACCCGTCGCACTCGACGCTCGGTTTCGTCGCCCGCCACGCCATGGTCACGAACGTCAAGGGCTCGTTCCTCGACGTCTCCGGCACGCTGCACCTGGACGGCTCCGACCCGTCCCGCTCGACGGCCTCGCTCGACGTCAAGATGGACAGCATCGACACCGGAAGCGCCGACCGTGACGGGCACCTGAAGAGCGCGGACTTCTTCAAGACGGAGGAGTTCCCCGAGATGACGTTCCGCTCCACCGAGGTGCGGGCGCTGGGCGGCGACGACTACCGCGTCACCGGCGACCTGACGATCCTGGGGACCACGAAGCCGCTCTCCATCGACCTGGAGTTCAACGGCTCGGCCAAGGACCCCTTCGGCAACGAGCGCGTGGGCTTCGAGGGCAAGGCGGAGATCCTCCGCTCGGACTGGGGCCTCACGTGGAACGCTGCGCTGGAGACCGGGGGCGTTCTTGTCTCCGACAAGATCAAGCTGAACTTCGACATCAGCGCTATCCGCGCGTGAACGGGTCCTCGCCTCGGGGGCGCCCCGGCTTCGGCTTCGGCGCCCCGTGGCTCTTTCCCCCCATGGCGGCTCCGCCGCGAATCGCCGCTTCGCGGCTCGTCCTCAAACGCCGGACGGGCTGAACAGCCACCGCCCGGCTAGAACCCGCCTCCCCCGCCGAAGTCCCCGCCGCCCCCGAAGTCCCCGCCCCCTCCGAAGTCGCCGCCTCCCCCGAAGTCGCCCGGGTCGAAGTCCGTGCCCGAGTGGTCGCCGCCCTCGAAGCCGCCTCCGTTGTCGCCGTATCCGGCGCCGTAGTCGGCCCCGTATGCCGGGCCCGCCATCATTCCGCCGAGCATCGTGCCCAGCAGGAGGCCGGGGAGGATGCCGCCGCCGAAGTAGCCGCCCGCCCAGGGGCCGTACGCCGGGCCCGCCTCCCAGTAGGGGCGGCGGTCGCCGTACTCCGTGGAGACCGTGCGCACCATCGGGTCCTGGCCGTCCGCGAGGCGTGCCGCGTCCGCCGCGCAGACCGGGACCTCACGCTCGGCGCCGCCGGCCGGGGCCCACCGGGCGTCCTGGACCGAGGGGCCGTGCCGCGGGTCGAAGAAGCAGGGGGCGCGGCGCTCCGGCAGTTCGCGGCCCTCGCGGCGGGCGGCGAGCAGGGCCAGCGAGAAGCGGCCGTCCTCCAGGGCCTGGGTCACGGCCCGCACGTCCTCCGGCCGCTGCGCGGCGGCCATGTACGACTTCGCCTTCTCGTAGGCGTCGAGCGCCCGCGCGTAGTCGGCGCGCATCGCGTCGTCCGCGCCCGCCTCGGCGGGATGGAAGTCGAGCCGGTCGAGTTCCTCGCCGAACGCGGTGATGTCCTCGTCGACGACCACGGAGAGTTTGCGCAGGGCCTCGCGCTGCGCCTGCTCGTGGCGCCGCTTCTTGCGCCGGATCACGGCGTAGGCACCGACGCCGCCCGCCACGATCACCACGCCGATTCCGCCCAGGGCGCCGGGCGAGACCCCGTCCGGGGAGCCGCCGTCCCAGGACTCCGGGGCCGCGCCCCTCGCCTGCTCGACCGCCTGGTCGACGAACTCGTTGAGCTGGGTCTCCGCGTCCTGACCCCGTACGAGGGAGACGAGGTTCGCCACCGCGTTGCGCGGCAGGACCGCATGGTCGGCCTTGGCGTTGAAGCCGTCGCCGAGCCGGACCGCGTAGACGCCCGTCACGCCCGTCTCGGCCCGCAGCCGGGGAAAGATGTCCTGCGGCGGGAAGTCCTCCGGCAGCACCGCCACGAAGACCGGTTTGTCCGCGTCCTCGATCTTCTGCGCCAAGGAGTCCGCCTGGCTCTCGGACAGCTGGTCGGCGGCGGCCGGATCGACGTACACCGGCTTTTCCTCCCAGGCCGCGGCGACCTCGGAGGTACTGGTGGCGGCCGTCGCCCCGGGCGCCGCCGTGAAGGAGACGGCGCTCAGGGTGAGCAGCAGCCCGGACAAGCCAACCGTGACCCGCTTCGCCCGATTCCTCATACTTCGAACGTAACTCAGGGAGCGCGTCGGCGTACGTTTCAGGACGTGGGGCTGTTCTCAGCTGCGGAAGGGCTATTCGACCGGCTCGACGCCCGCGCGCAGCAGCCCGTAGGTGTACGCGTCCTCCAGCGCGCCCCAGGACGCGGCGATGACGTTCTCCGCCACGCCGACGGTCGACCACTCGCCGTCGCCGTCGCTGGTGGAGATCAGGACGCGCGTGGTGGAGGACGTGCCGTGCTTGCCCTCCAGGATGCGGACCTTGTAGTCGACGAGCTCCAGCTTGGCGAGCTGGGGGTAGATCCGCTCCAGGCCGACCCGGAGCGCCCGGTCGAGCGCGTTGACCGGGCCGTTGCCCTCGGCCGTGGCGACGATGCGCTCGCCCTTGGCCCACAGCTTCACGGTGGCCTCGTTGGCGTGCGTGCCGTCGGGGCGGTCCTCGACGATGGCCCGCCAGGACTCGACGCGGAAGTAGCGGCGCGCCCTGCCCTCGGCCTCCTCGCGGAGCAGCAGCTCGAAGGAGGCGTCGGCCGCCTCGTACGTGAAGCCCTGGAGCTCGCGCTCCTTGACGCGGTCCACGACGCGGCCGATCAGCTCGCGGTCGCCGCCGAGGTCGACGCCGAGCTCCTTGCCCTTGAGCTCGATGGAGGCGCGGCCCGCCATGTCCGAGACGAGCATCCGGATGCGGTTGCCGACCAGAGTGGGGTCGATGTGCTGGTAGAGGTCCGGGTCGACCTTGATCGCGGAGGCGTGCAGCCCCGCCTTGTGCGCGAAGGCGGAGACGCCCACGTACGGCTGGTGCGTCGACGGGGTCAGGTTCACGACCTCGGCGATGGCGTGCGAGACCCGGGTCATCTCGCGCAGCGAGCCCTCGGGCAGGACCTGCTTGCCGTACTTGAGCTCCAGGGCGGCGACGACGGGGAAGAGGTTGGCGTTGCCGACGCGCTCGCCGTAGCCGTTGGCCGTGCACTGCACGTGGGTGGCGCCCGCGTCGACGGCGGCGAGGGTGTTGGCGACGGCGCAGCCGGTGTCGTCCTGGGCGTGGATGCCGAGCCGGGCCCCGGTGTCGGCGGCGACGGTGGAGACGACGGCCTGGACCTGCGCCGGCAGCATGCCGCCGTTGGTGTCGCACAGGACGACGACGTCGGCGCCGGCCTCGGCGGCGGCCCGCACGACGGACTTGGCGTACTCGGGGTTGGCACGGTAGCCGTCGAAGAAGTGCTCGCAGTCGACGAACACGCGGCGGCCCTGCGCGACGAGGTGGGAGACGGTGTCGCGGACCATCTCCAGGTTCTCGTCCAGGGTGGTGCGCAGCGCGAGTTCGACGTGCCGGTCGTGGGACTTGGCGACGAGGGTGATGACGGGGGCGCCGGACTCCAGGAGGGCGTTGACCTGCGGGTCCTCGGCCGCCTTGGCGTGGGCGCGGCGGGTGGCGCCGAAGGCGACGAGCTGGGCGTGCCGGAAGGTGATCTCCTGCTTGGCCCGGGCGAAGAACTCCGTGTCGCGCGGGTTGGCACCGGGCCAGCCGCCCTCGATGAAGCCCACGCCGAAGTCGTCCAGGTGCCGTGCGATGGTCAGCTTGTCCGCCACGGTGAGGTTGATGCCCTCGCGCTGCGCGCCGTCACGCAGCGTCGTGTCGAAGACGTGGAAGGAATCGTCGGGGGTACTGGTTTCCGTCATGCTGATCTGGCTCCTGTGTCGGATCTCGGTCTACCGGAATGACCGGCTCCACCGTCTAGATGATCCCGCGTGCTCCGCGTCCGGCCTGTGTTGGGCCTGGAAACGAAAAAACCCCTCGTGGGTACGAGAGGTTCGCGCGCGGGTCTGAAGACGACGGTGTCCGCCCGTACGTGGTGGTACGAGACGGTCACTGCGGACCGGCGCGCCTGCTGCCAATAATCATGGCCAACGAGAGCACGGTGGCAGCCTGCCACAGCCCGCACACTCCTCGCTGTTCCGTCTCACGATGCGGGCGGCGTGTGGACACGCCGCCCGCATCGGGCATCGGTGTGCGGCGCTCAGCGCAGATGGCGTACGAAGGCGTCGTCGCCGTCGTTCACATCGCCGCCCAGCAGCGTCTCGTCGCGGGACAGGAAGGCGACGCTCCGGCCGTCGGCCGCGATGCCGCCGGGGGCGACCTTGGCGGACGCCGCGCCTCCGGTGGTGTCCGGGCTGACCAGGGTCGTGGTGTTCTTCCTCAGGTCACGCAGGTAGACGGGCCACTCCTTGCCGTACTCGGCGCCCGGCTCGGCCAGCTCCGTCAGGTACGTGAGGTAGCGGCCGTCGGCGCTGATCGCGGGCGAGCGGGTGTAGGCCTCGCCCGGACCGCCCTGGGTGCCGTGGACGCGCTGGTTGGTGCCGGAGGCGATGTCGTGGACGAAGACGTTCCAGGCGGCGTCGTCGTCGTTCGGGACCAGATGGGTGTCGCGTGACTCGAAGACGACCTTGCGGCCGTCGCCGCTGATGGACGGGTCCAGCGACTCCTTCTCGGTCTCGGAGCCGTCGTACGAGCGGTCGATCTCCGTCAGCTCGCCGGTCTTCCGGTCGCGCAGCCAGACGTCGCTCCAGTCGTCGCCGCGCGGGCCGTTGGAGTAGTTGCGGGCGTAGACGACGCGGCTGCCGTCGTCGCTGACGGTCGCGGAGTGCGACCTGCGCGGCTCCCAGCCGTCGTCCGGCTGGCTGATGCGCTCGGTCGTGCCGGTCTTCCGGTCGCGCAGGAAGACGACGCCGCCGTCGTCACGGTGGTCGGTGTCGAAGACGGCGTAGCGCGCGTCGGCGCTGAGCGAGACACCGCGCGCGCCCCGCCCGTCGAAGCCGTCGGGCAGCTCGACGTCGAGCCGCTCGGTCTTCTTGGTCCTGCGGTCGTGGATCCGGACGTCTGAGGCCGAGTACTCCCCCTCGGGCGAGGAGATGAACGCGACCCGGCGGCCGTCGGCGCTCAGCGCGGCCCCTCTGAGCTCACGCCCGGCCAGGGCGATCCGCTCGGTCCTGCCGGTGCGCAGATCGCGTACGAAGATGTCGCTGAGTCCGTTCGTGTCGCCGGCCACCAGGTCGGTGGCCTCGGAGTCGAAGGCGGCGAACCGCCCGTTCCGGCTGATCACCGCCCCCGCCGACCTGCCGTTCGCCGCCTTCCCCTCGGCCGTGACGCTGATCCCCTCGGTGCGGGGCGCGGCGGGCGCGGCGAAGGCGGCGGGCAGGCTCGCGGCGGTGACCGCGGCGGCGAGAGCGGCGGCCGCCAGGGCGGCGCGGCGCTTGGTGCTGTGCATGGTGTGTTCCCCCGTGCTTTCTGTACGTGGTCGTTTGTTCCGCTGCTCAGCGGGTGTGCCGCACGAAGACGTCGGACACCCCGTTCGTGTCGTCCGGTACCAGGTCGCCCGCGGCCGAGCTGAAGACGACCTTGCGGCCCCGGGCGTCCAGCGCGGCCTGGCCGGCCCTGACTCCCGCGGGGCCGACGTCCGTGAGCCTGCCGGTCCTCAGGTCGAGGACGCGCAGGGCGTCCTGTCCGGTCAGCAGCGCGCGGCGGCCGTCGCCGGTGGCCGACGCGGCGGGCGTCTTGGCGACGCGGCGCGTCGTGCCGGTGCGGAGGTCGTGGGCGTACAGGGCGCCCTGGGCGTTGAAGAGGACGCGTCGGCCGTTGTCGGTGATCCGCACCAGATCCGCCGGGCCGAGCCCGGCGCCGATCCGTGTCCGCTCGCCCGTGTCCCGGTCCTTGACGTGGACGGCCGCCTCCGGGCCGCCGGTCCCGTAGGCGACGCGGCGGCCGTCGGCGCTGAGCGACGCCGCGGCCTTCCAGCCCTCCTCCGGCGCGGAGATGATCTCGTCGGTGCCGGTGGCGGTGTCGCGCACGTACAGGAGGCGGGAGCCCTGATTGCCCGAACGCGTACCGATGCTGTAGGCGACGTGCGTGCCGTCAGGGGTGATGGCCTCGACCGCGCCCAGCTCGTTGCGGTCCGGCGGGTCCGCCGGCCAGAGCCGCTCGGAGGTCCCCGTCGCGCGGTCGTAGAGGTACGGCATCGCGAACCGTTTCGTCGCCGTGTAGGCGATCCGGCCGCCGTCGGCGCTGAACAGGGGCGCGGAGTAGACGGCCCCGTCGCCGGTGCCGACGGCGACGGTCTCGCCGGTGGCCAGGTCCTTCACCCGCAGGCAGTCGAAGAACTCGGCGCAGCCGAAACCGGCCGCCGTCGAGGTGAAACCGGCGTAGCGGCCGTCGGCGCTGATCGCCGCGCCGGCCGATGGCCCGTCGCCCTGGGCGCCGTCGCTGGCGGTGCTGACGCGCTCGGTCCTCGGCGCCTTGGGGCCCGCCTGCGCCGCGGACACGGTGGCGCAGGTGAGGGCGACGGCGGCCGTCGCGCCGATGGCGGCCCTCGCGGTGCGGGACATCAGCGTGCCGTCCACTTGAAGACGTCGTTCACGCCGTTGGTGTCGCCGGGGACGACGTCCGCGTCGGGCGTGGAGTAGACGACGGTGCGCGCCTTCGCGCCGATCGCGCCGGGGGCCGCGACGCCGTGCCCGACGGTGGTCTCGCTGCCGTCGCTCAGCTTGCGCAGCCGCAGCGTCGACTCGTCGTCCCGGTAGAGGACGTGGCGTCCGTCGGGGCTGACCGCCTCCACGTCGGCGCCCGGGATCTTCCGGAGCTTGCCGGTGCGCAGGTCGCGGATCTGGGCGCCGTCGGCGGAGTTCATCGCCACGGTGCGGCCGTTGCCGCTGATCTGCACGACCGCGGTGGCCGTGCCCTCGTCGGCGCGGGTGACCTCGTCCGTCTCGCGGTCGCGGACCCAGACCTCGCCGGTGCCCGCGTCGCGGTAGGCGACATACCGTCCGTCGGCGCTGATGGACGGCGTCGTCATGTCGTGGGCGGAGCTCTGCGGTGGGCCGCTGACGACCTCGCGGGTGTCGGTGACGCGGTCGTAGACCTCGACGCGGTAGGGGTCCTCGGGGTGGTGCGGGCGCAGTTCGTACGCGATGTGGCGGCCGTCGGCGCTGATCGAGGGGTGGGAGGAGGATTCCTTGAAGGCGGCGCCGTCGATCCGCCGGCGCTCACCGGTGGCGAGGTCGGTGAGGAAGACGTTCAAGAGGTACGGGCCCCAGTCGCTGTAGGCGGCGTAGCGGCCGTCGCCGCTGATGACCGGGGCGCTCATGCTGGGTCTGATCCTGGTGACCTGCCCGGTCGTGAGGTCGCGCACGTGGCCGCGGGCCGTCGGCCGCGGCGCGCTGTCCGGCGTCAGGTTGGTGGCGCCGCTGCTGAAGCCGATGTGGCTGCCGCTCGGGGTGATGGAGGCGGCCCCGGAGCCGCCGTTGGCCTCCGTTCCGTCGGCCGCGACGCTCACGCGCTCCACCGTCGGCGCGGGCGGCGCCGCCCGGGCCGCGGTCGTCGGCAGTGCGGTCGCCGGCAGCGCGGTGGCGCCGAGCGCCGCGACGAGTAACGCGCTCACGGACACACGTCTGGCAGTGGACATGGTTTCCCCCACGGACCTGTCACTCCCCCGGCCCGACGCCGAAGGCCCACGGGGATACAAGCGCACCTGCGAGGCAGCCCGCAATCCGCCGGATTGCGTACAACCTGGACGGGCGGCTAGGCGTCCGAGGCGAGCGCCGCGTCCAGGAACTCCCGTACGTGGGCGAGCACTTGTTCGCGTCCGGTGCCGCGCAGGCCGATCGCCACGTGGATGGAGAAGCCGTCGAGGAGCGCCCGCAGCCGGGCCGCGAACCGGTCCGGGTCGACGGGGCCGAACTCGCCGCGCGAGACGCCCTCGGCGACCAGCGCCACCAGGTCGCGGTGCCAGGCGCCCTCGATCGCGGCCTGCCGGTCGCGGCCCTCCTCGTCGGCGTTGAGGGAGCGGTTCCAGACCTCCAGCCAGAGCGTCCAGTGGGGGTCGCCGA
This sequence comes from Streptomyces sp. NPDC046335, assembly GCF_055587985.1. NCBI lineage: Bacteria > Bacillati > Actinomycetota > Actinomycetes > Kitasatosporales > Streptomycetaceae > Streptomyces > Streptomyces sp. NPDC046335. The sequence goes on from NZ_JBVJFF010000011.1 coordinate 207,563, forward strand.
CGCCGTCGGGGACGTACAGCTCGACGTAGGCGTCCAGGCGTGCGCGGGCCGTGCCGGTGCGGGCGAGGAGGCGGCCGCGCTCGGCGCCGAGGCGGCCCTCGCTCCACTCCAGGGTGCGCAGGAGCAGTTCGTCCTTGGTGCGGAAGTAGTAGATGAGGTGGCCGGAGCTCATGCCGACCTCGCGGCCGAGCGCGGCCATGGTCAGCTTCTCCAGGCCGCGCTCGGCGATCATCTCCATGGCCGCCGCGAGCACGTCCTCACGCGGCGGTGCGTTCTTCCGCGCGCGGGCCTGTCCGGCTCCGGCCATGAGTTACTCCTTGGTCACACCTTCGGCTGCTGCTGGGTGATGCAGTGGATGCCACCGCCCCCGGCAAAGATCGTACGGGCGTCCACGAGCGTCACCGTCCGGTCGGGGAAGAGACCGCGGAAGATGCCCGCGGCGATCTCGTCGTTCGGGTCGCCGAAGGCGCACAGCACGACGCCGCCGTTGCAGAGGTAGTGGTTGATGTAGGAGTAGTCGACCCAGCCCTCGTCGTCCCTGAGAACGGTCGGGGCGGGCACCTCGACGATCCGCAGGGTGCGCCCGCGCGCGTCCTGCTGCCCCTGGAGGGTCGCGATGATCTCCTTGCTGACCTCGAAGTCGGGGTGCGCGGGGTCGCGCTGGGAGTGGACGAGGACGACGCCGGGCGCGGCGAACGCGGCGACGATGTCGACGTGGCCGAGGGTGCCGTAGCCGTGGCCGGGGTAGTCGGCGGTGAGGCCGCGGGGCAGCCAGATCGCCTTGGTGGTGCCGAGCTGGGCGTGGATCTCCGCCTCGGCCTCCGCCTTGGTCAGGCCGGGGTTGCGCTCGGGGCCGAGCTGGACGGTCTCGGTGAGCAGGACGGTGCCCTCGCCGTCGACGTGGATGCCGCCGCCCTCGTTGACCAGGGACGAGGCGTACGTACGGGCTCCGGCGAGGTCGGCGACGTGCCCGCCGATCTTGGCGTCGTGGTCCCAGCGGGCCCACTCCTGGGCGCCCCAGCCGTTGAACGTCCAGTCCACCGCGGCCAGCGCGCCCTTGCCGTCGGTGACGAAGGTCGGCCCGATGTCCCGCATCCAGGCGTCGTCGAGCTCCCGCTCCACGACCTCGATGTCCGGGCCGAGGAGCTCCTTGGCGTACGCGGACTGGGCGGACCCGCAGACCACGGTGACGGGCTCGAAGCGGCGTACGGCTCGGGCGACGTTCGCCCAGGCCAGGCGGGACTCGTCAAGGCCCGCGGGGTCGTCGAAGGTGGGGTTGGGGCACGGCCACGCCATCCAGGTGCGCTCGTGCGGGGCCCACTCGGCGGGCATGCGGAAGCCGTCGGCGGCAGCAGACATGACGTAAACCCTTAAAGGAAGTAGAGGCGGTTGAGGGAGACCGAGTCGGCGGGCTCGGAGCGGACCGGGTCGCCGTCGAGGGTGACGAGGCCGGTCCGCTGGTTCACGTCGATCGAGCCGGTGCGGGAGTTCAGGCGCAGGTCGGCGGGGCCGATGCCGCGGGTGCCGCGCACGGCGACCCTGCGGCGGCGGGTGGGCATGAGGTCGTTGCCCTGGTCGACGGCTGCCTGCGCGACGAACGCCACGGAGATGTCGGCGGGCGTCGCCCCGTACGCCCCGAACTGCGGGCCGAGGACGAGGGGTTCGCAGGTGTCGGTGGCGGCGTTGGGGTCGCCCACGACGCCGTACGCCGGGAAGCCGGACTTGAGGACGAGCTGCGGCTTGGCGCCGAAGTACTCGGGGCGCCAGAGCACGATGTCGGCGAGCTTGCCGGCCTCGATGGAGCCGACCTCGTGGGCGAGGCCGTGCGCGAGGGCGGGGTTGATGGTCAGCTTGGCGATGTAGCGCAGCACGCGCGCGTTGTCGTCGCGCTCGCCGTCGCCCTCCATGGGGCCGAGCTCGGCCTTCATCTTCCCGGCCATCGCGAACGTACGGCGTACGGTCTCACCGGCCCGGCCCATGCCCTGCGCGTCGGACGAGGTGATGCCGATGGCGCCCAGGTCGTGCAGCACGTCCTCGGCGCCCATCGTCCCGGCGCGGATGCGGTCGCGGGCCATGGCGGCGTCGCCCGGCAGGTCGGTCTTCAGGTCGTGGACGGAGACGATCATGCCGTAGTGCTCGGCGACGGCGTCCCGGCCGAAGGGCAGCGTCGGATTGGTGGAGGAGCCGATGACGTTCGGCACGCCCGCCATCTTCAGGACGTTCGGGACGTGGCCGCCGCCGCATCCCTCGATGTGGAAGGCGTGGATGGTGCGGCCTTCGAGGACCTTCAGGGTGTCCTCGACGGACAGGCACTCGTTCAGGCCGTCGCTGTGCAGGGCGACCTGGACGTCGTGCTCCTCGGCGACGCGCAGCGCGGTGTCGAGCGCGCGGGTGTGCGCGCCCATGTCCTCGTGCACCTTGAAGCCGGACGCGCCGCCCTCCGCCAGCGCCTCGATCAGCGGGGCGTCGTGCGAGGACGAGCCGCGGCCGAGGAAGCCGATGTTGACCGGCCAGGCGTCGAAGGCGTTGAAGGCGTGCCGCAGCGCCCAGGGCGAGTTGACGCCGACGCCCCAGACGGGGCCGAACTCCTGGCCGATGATCGTGGTGACGCCGGAGGCGAGGGACGCCTCCATGATGCGCGGCGAGAGCAGGTGGACGTGGGTGTCCACGGAACCGGCGGTGGCGATGAGCCCCTCGCCGGACACGATGGACGTGCCGGTGCCGACCACGACGTCGACGCCGTCGAGGGTGTCGGGGTTTCCCGCCCGCCCGATGGCGTGGATACGGCCTTCCCTGATGCCGATGGACACCTTGCGGATGCCCTGCACGGCGTCGATGACGACGACGTTGCTGATGACGACGTCGCAGGTGTCGCGGACCGCGGCGGCCTTGAGGTGGAGCCCGTCGCGGGCCGTCTTGCCGAACCCGGCGAGGAACTCGTCGCCGTACTTCTGGGCGTCGGACTCGACGCGGATGGTGAGCCCGGAGTCGCCGAGCCGGACGTGGTCGCCGGCGCGTGGGCCGTGCGTGGAGGCGTATTCGTAGGGGTTCATCGCCTGCCCGTAGGGGTTCATCGCTTCTCCTCCGCTCCGAGGTAACCGCAGGCCACAGCCCTGCGCAGGGCCTCTTCCTTCGCGCCGGGCGCGTCGAGCGCGCCGTCCACGAGACCGGCGAAGCCGATGGCGATCCGCTCGCCGCCGATCGGGAGCAGCCCCACGTCGACGCTCTCGCCGGGCCCGAAGCGGACCGAGGACCCGGCGGGCACCGCGAGCCGCAGCCCGTAGGCGGCGGCGCGGTCGAAGTCGAGCCGGGGGTTGGCCTCGAAGAAGTGGAAGTGCGAGGTCACCGAGACCGGCACGGTGGCGGTGTTGCGCACGGTCAGGGTCACCGTGGGCGCGGGGTCGGCGTGCGCGGGGCCGGGGAGCAGCGCTCCCGGGGCCTCGCTGCCGAGGCCGGCGCCTATGGGGTCGCTGACCACCGCGAGGCGGGACCCGTCGTCGAAGACGGCCTCCACATGCACCTCGGTCACCACGTCGGCGACGCCCGGCAGTACGTCGTCGGGGCCGAGGGCGGCGCGGGCGCGCTCGACGGCCTCGGCGAGCCTGACGCCGTCGCGGGCGGCCTCGCAGACCGTGTCGGCGATCAGCGCGGTCGCCTCGGGGACGTTGAGTCTGAGGCCGCGCGCCTTGCGGGCCCTGGCGAGCTCGGCGGCCCCGAAGAGCAGCAGCCGGTCGCGTTCGGTGGGCGTCAGTCGCACCCCTCGACACCTCCTCGGTCACAGGATTTGAACACCACTCTAATGGCGAGATCCCATGGCCGGGACCATTGACGGATGGGCATGGCGCAGGCCACATTGAGCGCTGCTCTAAACTCTGCGACCGGTGCGGCGCGCGGAGCGAGCGATCAGCCGAGACCCAGCGAGCCTCAGGGGCGCCCTCATGCCGATAGAACAGCGCGGAGTCGACACCATCCCGGACGGGGAGCGCACCAGCGGTCCACGAGATCTCGTGTCGATCCTGGTCGGCTCCAACCTCTGCCTCGGGGTGATCATCTTCGGCTGGCTGCCGGTCTCGTTCGGCCTCGGCTTCTGGCAGTCGGTGAGCGCGGTGGTGGCGGGCACGGTCATCGGCACCGCCCTGACCGCGCCGCTCGCCCTGGTCTCCCTGCGCACCGGAACCAACCTCTCCACCTCCTCCGGCGCGCAGTTCGGCGTGCGCGGACGCCTGGTCGGCTCGGTCGTCGGGCTGCTGCTCTCCCTCGGCTACACCGCGCTGACCATCTGGATCGGCGGCGACGTGATGGTGGGCACCCTGCACCGGCTGCTCGGCCTGCCCGCCGGCGGCTTCAGCTACGGCGTCGTCTACGCCCTGCTCGCCGGGGCCACCGTGGTCGGCGCGGTCTTCGGCTACCGGGTGCTGCTCAGGCTCTCCCGGGTGCTCGCCTTCGCCATGACGGCACTGCTGATCCTCGGCGTCATCGCGTACGCGCCCGACTTCACGGCCTCGGCGCTGCCCGCCGCGGGCGGCTATCTGCTGGGCTCGTTCTGGCCGACCTGGCTGCTCGCCCTGGTGGCGGCGGGCCTCTCGGGCCCCATCGCCTTCATCACCCTGCTCGGCGACTACACCCGCTACGTCTCCCCCGCCCGGCACAGCTCACGCGCGGTGCTCGGCGCGGCCTGGCTCGGGCTGATCGCGGGGCTCCTGATCCCGCAGCTCTTCGGCACGTTCACGGCGTACGCGGCCGGCGCCGCCCTCGACTACGCGGGACCGCTCGTCGACGCCTCCCCCGCCTGGTACCTGGTGCCGCTGCTGCTCGCCGCCTCGGCGGGCTCGGTCGGCAACGCGGGGCTGATGCTGTACTCGATGGGCCTCGACCTGGACGCGATCCTGCCCCGCGCCTCGCGTGCCCGCGCCACGTACACGGTCGCCGTGGTCGCCACGGCGTGCGTCTTCGCCGGGCACTTCGCGTGGGAGGCGCAGGACGCGATGACGTCGTTCGTACTGCTCCTGACCGCCATCGGCACCCCGTGGGCGGTGATCACCCTGATCGGCTTCGCGCGCTGCCGCGGGGAGTACGACGCGGACGCCCTCCAGGTCTTCAACCGCCGCGCCAAGGGCGGCGCCTACTGGTACCGCTCGGGCTGGAACGTCCGCGCCACGGCGGCGTGGGCACTGGGCGCCGGGGTGGGCCTGCTCGCGGTCTCCCTCCCGTCGTACGAGGGCCCCCTGCTCACCCTGACCAACGGCGTCGACTGCAGCTTCCTGCTGTCGGGGGTGGTGGGCGGCGCGGCCTACCTGGCGCTGACGGCGCGGGCCGAACGGACCGGCGCGCCCGGCGCCCCCGACCCCGTCCCGACGGCCGCGTCCGCCGACCGCGTAGCCTGAACCGGACCGTGATCAGCGGGTGACCAGGACAGCAGTACGGGGAGAACCACCATGGAAGAACTCATAGGACTCGGCGTCCGCGCGGCCAAGGGTGCGGGGGCCGCGGTCCTCACCGTCGTCGACGCCATCACCGGCGGGCCGCTCACTCCGGTGGGTTCGAACGTCCCGAAGGAGAACGACGGGAAGGCCGACGGGAAGGCCGACGAGGGGGCCGCGGCCGGCAGCGGCGAGAAGTAGGACGGCCGCGACGCACCGAGCCCGGCTCCCCGAATGCTTTCGGGGAGCCGGGCTCGACGCATGCGGGCCGGGCCTCAGGCCAGGTTGTGCATCCAGCCGTGCCGGTCCTCCGCCGTGCCGCGCTGGATGTCGAGGAGGGCCTCGCGGAGCGCCATCGTGACCTTGCCCGGCTCGCCCCCGCTCTGCTGCCACTCGCCCGCGTTGCACTTGACCGTGCCGACAGGCGTGATCACCGCGGCGGTGCCGCAGGCGAAGACCTCGGTCAGGGTGCCGTTCTCGGAGTCGGTCCGCCACTGGTCGATGGAGACGCGGCCCTCCTCGGCGGTGTAGCCGAGGTCACGGGCGACCGAGAGGAGCGAGTCACGGGTGATGCCGGCGAGCAGGGAGCCCGTCAGCGTGGGGGTGACGATCCTGTCCCCGTACACGAAGTACAGGTTCATGCCGCCGAGTTCCTCGACCCACTTGTGCTCCACGGCGTCGAGGTAGGCGACCTGGTCGCAGCCCTTCGCGGCGGCCTCGGCCTGCGCGAGCAGCGACGCGGCGTAGTTGCCGCCGGTCTTGGCGTCGCCCATGCCGCCGGGGACGGCGCGCACGCGGTCCTCGGAGAGCCAGATGGAGACGGGCTTGACGCCACCGGGGAAGTACGCGCCCGCGGGCGAGGCGATCACGATGAAGAGGTACTCGTTGGCGGGCTTCACACCCAGGCCGACCTCAGTCGCGATCATGAAGGGGCGCAGGTAGAGCGACTCCTCGCCGCCGTGCGCCGGAACCCAGTCGATGTCCTGCCGCACCAGCAGGTCGCACGCCTCGATGAACGTCTCGACGGGCAGCTCCGGCATGCCGAGGCGGCGCGCGGAGGACTGGAACCGGCGGGCGTTGGCGTCGGGGCGGAAGGTCGCCACGGTGCCGTCGGGCTGACGGTAGGCCTTGAGGCCCTCGAAGATCTCCTGGGCGTAGTGCAGGACGTTCGTCGCCGGGTCGAGGGAGAGCGGGCCGTAGGGCACGAGCTGCCCGTCGTGCCAGCCGCGGCCCTCCGTCCACTTGACCGTCACCATGTGGTCGGTGAAGTGGCGGCCGAACCCGGGGTTGGCCATGATCGTCTCGCGCTCTGCGGCGCCGAGCGGGGTCGATGAGGGCTTGAGCTCGATGGTCGGCGTCGTCGTCATGAGTACTTCGTCCTTCACGGTGTGATGGTGACGGACCGCGCTCACGCCCGTACCCGTAGGTACGTGGACGTCCGAGCTTCCCTGTCTGTTTCACGGCCCCACGTTCGATTATCGCTCGTGGGGTCCCTGAGAGAGAAACGGCATGGTTGCGGCCCGGGGATCGATGGTGACACCCCGGGGCTCCACAGAGAAGCCGCCGGGTGTCCTCGCGGACCCGGCGGCTTCGTCAAGAGGTCGAACTACCGGGTCAGCCCGCTACTCGTACGGCGAGCGCGTCGCCGATCTGCTCGGTGGAGCGGGCCGTGTCCCCGCGCTCCGCGAGGTCGGCGGAGACCGCGGTCTCGATGCGGACGGCCTCGGTCTCGTAACCGAGGTGGCGCAGGAGGAGCGCGACGGAGAGCACAGTGGCCGACGGGTCGGCCTTGCCCTGGCCCGCGATGTCCGGCGCCGAGCCGTGCACGGGCTCGAACATCGACGGGAACTCACGGCTCGGGTTGATGTTGCCCGAGGCCGCGACGCCGATGCCGCCGGAGACGGCCGCGGCGAGGTCGGTGATGATGTCGCCGAAGAGGTTGTCGGTGACGATCACGTCGAAGCGGCCGGGGTCGGTGACGAGGTAGATCGTCGCGGCGTCGACGTGGATGTAGTCGGTGGTGACCTCGGGGAACTCCTTGGCCACCTGGTTGAAGACGTTCGTCCAGAGGTGACCCGCGTAGGCCAGGACGTTGTTCTTGTGGACCAGCGTCAGCTTCTTGCGCGGGCGGGCCTGGGCGCGGGCGAAGGCGTCGCGGACCACGCGCTCCACGCCGAAGGCGGTGTTGACCGACACCTCGGTGGCGACCTCGTGCGGCGTGCCGGTGCGGATCGAGCCGCCGTTGCCCGTGTACGGGCCCTCGGTGCCCTCACGCACGACGACGAAGTCGATCTCGGGCTGGCCCGCGAGCGGCGTGGCGACACCCGGCAGCAGCTTCGAGGGGCGCAGGTTGACGTGGTGGTCGAAGAGGAAGCGGAGCTTCAGCAGGAAGCCGCGCTCCAGGACGCCGGACGGGACCGAGGGGTCGCCGATCGCGCCGAGCAGGATCGCGTCGTGCTGCTTGAGGGCCTCCGCGTCGGCATCGGTGAGGGTCTCACCGGTCGCGTGGTACCGCTTGGCGCCGAAGTCGAACTCCGTCGTCCGCAGCTTCACATCCTGCGGGAGCACAGCGTTGAGGACCTTGAGCCCCTGGGCCACGACCTCTTGGCCGATGCCGTCTCCGGGGATGACTGCGAGATTGATGCTGCGAGTACTTGCCGACATGCGGGCACCCTACTCTTCCGTCCCACGGGATGACACGAGCAGTCCGCCATACGGACATGCATGCGGCACGTCATACGGACACGCCCTGTGGCGCCACCACATGGCCACCGCCTCTTCACCTGGAGGCCCGCCTCCAGTTGGGGGCCGCTGGGAACTTCTCCCTGCATGGACACTCCCCATGTCGGCATACCGGAGCGGCTCGCGGCCGGGATGAGCATGCCGGAACAGCACGAGTACCTGCGCGGACGGCTCTCCCGCCGCAGGGTGCTCGCCGGGTCGTTCGCCGCGGCCGGGACGGCGGCCGGCGCCGTGCTCCTCGCGGGCAGCTCGGGCAGCCCGTACAGCGAGGGAGCCGCGCGCACGTCGGCGGTGACGCCGGCGACGCCGGCCACGCGGGCCCGGGTCGACGGCAGGCTGGTCGCGCCCTTCGGGCGGCACCTCGCGTTCGGCGCCGACCCGAGGACGCAGATGCGGATCTCCTGGCAGGTGCCGCTCGCGGTGAGGTCGCCGTACGTGCGGATCGGCACGCGGCCCTGGGAGCTGAGCCAGAGGATCGGGGCGGAGGTGCGCGATCTGCACACCCCGTCGCTGTCGAAGAAGCTCCCGGCCGTGGAGCAGTACTACGTCCACGCGGCGCTGGACGGGCTGCGGCCGGGCACGACGTACTACTACGGCGTCGGCCACGACGGCTTCGACCCGGCGTCGCCCGAGCGGATGGCGACGCTCGGCACGTTCAGGACGGCGCCCGCCGCGCCCGGGAGGTTCGTCTTCACGGCCTTCGGCGACCAGGGCGTGAGCTACCACGCGCTCGCCAACGACCAGCTCATCCTGGGCCAGGACCCGTCCTTCCACCTGCACGCGGGCGACCTCTGCTACGCGGACGACACCGGGCACGGCAAGGAGTCGGACACCTACGACGCGCGCGTGTGGGACACCTTCCTCGCGCAGACGGAGTCGGTCGCGAAGTCGGTGCCGTGGATGGTGACGACCGGCAACCACGACATGGAGGCGTGGTACTCGCCGAACGGCTACGGCGGGCAGGCCGCCCGCTGGTCGCTGCCGGACAACGGCTTCGACCCCTCGCGCGCGCCCGGCGTCTACTCCTTCACCTACGGCAACGTCGGGGTGGTCGCCCTGGACGCCAACGACGTCTCCTACGAGATCCCGGTGAACCGGGGCTACTCGGACGGCAGGCAGACCGCCTGGCTCGACCGGCGGCTCGGTGAGCTGCGGGCGGCCGACGGGATCGACTTCATCGTCGTCTTCTTCCACCACTGTGCCTACTCGACGTCGCGGCACGCCTCGGACGGCGGGGTCCGCGACGCCTGGCTGAAGCTGTTCACGAAGCACCAGGTGGACCTGGTGATCAACGGCCACAACCACGTCTACGAACGCACCGACGCCATCAAGGGCGGCGAGGTCGGCAAGCCCGTGCCGGTCGGCGCGTCGACCGATCCGACGCGCGACGGCATCGTGTACGTCACCGCGGGCGGCGCGGGCAAGGACCTCTACGGTTTCGGCCCCGGGGTGAAGGACAGCCACGAGGGCCACGTCCGCGACCGTGACCACGTCACGACCTTCCACTGGACGCGGCGGCAGCGGCGGTCCGACCCCGAGACCGTCGAGTGGTCACGGGTGCGCTACACCGGCTACTCGTTCCTCGCGGTGGAGGTGACGGCCGGCGCGCGTCCGAAGCTGGCGGTCTCCGCGCTCGCCGAGAGCGGCGAGCGCATCGACCACTTCGAGGTCGTACGCGGGTCACGGTGACCGGACGGTGACCGGACCCGTCGTACGGGCGGGCCTTTTACGGGCGGGGCTCAGTGCCCCGTTTCGCCGCCGTTGTCCCTGCGGTCGAGGGCGCGCTGGAGGGCGGCTGCGGCGTTCTTGCGCTCGGAGTCGCTCTTGCGGGGGATGTGACGGACTCGGCGGACGGTCGTCTCGGCCATGGGGGATCCACTCCTTGAGGGAAGGGTGATTTCGAGACGCCGGGGGCGGGGAGCCATGGAGCGGCAGGGTTCGCCTGCGCGGGGCTCCGGCTCACGACCGCCATTCGCTTGATCTAGCGAGACGTTCGGCTCCTACAAAGCTAAGGGAGGACGGAGCGTCTGTCTCCACAATTACTCGGACTTCCTACTATCTGAGACGGCCGTCACGCGCGCGCCGCCCTCAGCTCGCGGATCAGCGCCCGCACCGCTACGGAAGAGGCCAGCTCAGGGGTGGTGACATAGCCGACGGAGCGGGTCGGGCGGCCCGTTCCGAGGTCGGTGACCTGGACCACGTCCGGCGCTCCCGTCAGCGACAGGGCGGGCATGATCGCCATGCCGTGGCCGTTGCCCACCATGGAGAGGACCGCCCCGTCGTCCTCGGTCAGGACCGTCGCCCTCGGAATCCAGTCCTGCCCCGCCCACCACTGCCTGGTGTACGAGCCGCAGTTCTCGTGCCAGTCGACCAGCGGCAGGGAGCGCGGGTCGGGATGGCCCGCCGGGTGCACCAGCGAGTACTCCTCCTCGATCAGCTCGCCGCTGATGAGCCCCGGGGGCAGCGGCGAGGTGCCGCCGAGCGTCACGATACCCACGTCGGCCCGGCCCGCCGCGACCTCGCCCGCCGTGCCCGCGCCCAGCTCGCGCACCACCCGGACCTCCGGCTCGATGCCGGGGTGCCGGGCGGTGAGCCGCTTCAGGGCCGCGGGCAGCAGGTGCAGCGCCGCGCTGCGGAAGGCGGCGATGCGCAGCGGTCCGTCGACGGTGCCCCGCGCGGCGCCGCGGGCCTCCGCGACCAGGGCGTCGAGCAGCCGCAGGACGCGCCGGGCGTGCGCGGCGGCGGCGACCCCGGCGGGCGTGGGCGTCGCGCCCTTGCGCCCGCGCTCGAAGAGGACGACGCCGACCTTGCGTTCCGTGCCGCGGATGGAGTGCGACACGGCGGACTGAGTGAGCCCCAACGCCTGCGCGGCCGCGGAGAACCCACGCTCACGGTCGACGGCGACGAGTATCCGCAGCTCGTTCGGGGCGAGATCGGCGGCGGGGCCGGGCGGCGCGGCGGACATCGGCTCGGCAAGGCCGGGCCGCGCGGCCGTGGAGGGTGGCTTCATGGGGTTCACCTGGTTCTATGAGGGGCCCTCATGGGTCGGGTCGTTTCATGAGCGCAACCCTCTGCCCGGGGGGCGCATTCCTGTCTAGCGTCACGGACATGACCGAGACCGCGCTCACCGTGCACCAGACCGCCCGCCCCCACGGCTTCCCCACCGCCGGGGACTTCACCTTCGTGGAGTCCGCGCCGCCCGCGCCCGCGCCGGGCACCGCCCTGGTCGAGAACCTCTACTGGTCCGTCGACCCGTACCACCGCGAGATGATGGACGGCGAGTTCGAGCTCGACGCCCCGCTGGAGGGCCGCACCATCGGCCGCGTCGTGGAGTCGCGCGACCCGGCGCTCCCCGAGGGCGAGATCGTGTTCCACCGCCAGGGCTGGCGCACGCACGCCGTGGTGACCCCGGACGAGGCCCGCCGCCTCCCCCGCTTCGACGGCGTACCGCTCTCCGCCTTCATGGGCATCCTCGGCGGCACCGGCCTGACCGCGTACGTGGGCCTCACCCGCGTCGCCGAACTCCGCGAGGGGCAGGACGTGTTCGTCTCCGCGGCCGCCGGCGGCGTCGGCACGGCGACCGGACGCCTCGCCCGCCTCATGGGCGCGGGCCGCCTCGTCGGCAGCGCGGGCTCGGCCGCCAAGGGCGCCCACCTCACCGAGCACGTCGGCTACGACGAGGTCTTCGACTACCACGCGGGCCCCGTCGCCGATCTCCTCGCCAAGGCGGCGCCCACCGGCATCGACGTGTACGTCGACAACGTGGGCGACGAGCACCTGGAGGCCGCGATCTCCTCGCTGCGCGACCGCGGGCGGATCGTCCGCGTCGGCACGATCGCGCGGTACAACGCCACGGACGCGCCCTACGCGCTGCGCAACCTCCCCGACATCGTCGAGAAGAGCCTGCGCATGGAGGGCTTCCTCGTCAGGGACTACCGGCACCTGCAAGAGGAGCTGTACGAGTTCGTCGTGCCGCATCTGCGCAGCGGCCGGGTGGGCCTCGACCAGACCGTGGTCACGGGGTTCGACCGGATCGTGGAGGCGTTCCTGGGGATGCTGCGCGGCGAGAACCTGGGGAAGATGATCGTCCGCGCCACCGACACCGCCTGAGGGACGGCGCGCGCCCCCCAGGGTGACGTACGCAGGGTGGTCACGGTGACACCGTACTCAGCTGCGCCAAGACGGCGGAAAGCCGGGCGCCGAAGGCGCGGGGCGCCCAGAATCGGAGGCATGTCTGAGACCCAGCATCAGCAAGAGTGGGCCCCCATCCACGGCCGGCCCTACCGTTCCGTCCCCTACCGCCCGGAGCGCATGCCCGACGCGGAGTCCCGCGAGAGGGCCGCCCACCTGCGCAGGCGCATGGACGAACGCCGCACCGTACGGCAGTTCTCCCCCGACCCCATACCGGAGCAGGCCGTACGGGACGCCATCGCGTGCGCGGCGACGGCACCGTCCGGCGCACACCAGCAGCCCTGGACGTTCGTCCTGGTCAAGGACCCGGAGGTGCGCCGCCGTATCCGCGAGGCCGCCGAGCACGAGGAGCGCGTCTCCTACGACGGTCGGCTCGGCGAGGAGTGGCTCGCTGCCCTGCGGCCCCTCGGCACGGACGAGGTGAAGGCGCACCTGACGGACGCCCCCGCCCTGATCGTCGTCTTCCAGCAGCGCCACTGGCTCGGCGAGGACGGCACCAAGCACAAGCACTACTACGTGGACGAGTCCGTCGGCATCGCGGTCGGCATGCTGCTCTCCGCCCTGCACCTGTCCGGCCTCGCCGCCCTGATCCACACGCCGAGCCCGATGCGGTTCCTCTCCGAGGTGCTCGGCCGCCCCGCGAACGAGAAGGCGTTCGCGGTCATCCCCGTGGGGTATCCGGCGCCGGACTGCCGGGTCCCCGACCTCGTGCGCAAGTCACTGGACCAGGTCCTCGTGGAGGTCTGAGCACCGGAAAAGACACCGCCTCCGACCGGGGTGGGGCCCAGGTCGGAGGCGGGGTTCAGGGGCGGGCCACCAGGGCCCGGCGGGGGCGTCAGCCCATGTGCGGGTAGCCGTACTCGGTCGGCGGGACCAGCGTCTCCTTGATGGCGCGGGTCAGCGTCCACCGCTGGAGGTTCTGCGGGGCGCCGGCCTTGTCGTTGGTGCCGGAGGCGCGGCCGCCGCCGAAGGGCTGCTGGCCGACGACGGCGCCGGTCGACTTGTCGTTGATGTAGAAGTTGCCCGCGGCGTAGCGGAGCTTCTCCATCGTGTACGCGGCGGCGGCGCGGTCGTTCGCGATGACCGAGCCGGTGAGCGCGTAGTCGGAGGCCGACTCCATCTGGGCCAGCATCTCGTCGTACTTGTCGTCCTCGTAGACGTGCACGGCGAGGAACGGGCCGAAGTACTCGGTCGTGAAGACCTCGTTCGCCGGGTCGGAGCACTCGACGACGGTCGGACGCACGAAGTAGCCGACCGAGTCGTCGTAGGTGCCGCCCGCGACGATGGTGCAGGAGTCGTCCGCCTTGGCGCGGTCGATGGCCGCCTTGTTCTTGGCGAACGCGCGCTCGTCGATGACGGCGCCGATGAAGTTCGACAGATCGGTGACGTCACCCATCTTGATGCCGTCGACCTCGGCCGCGAACTCCTCCTTGAAACCGGAGTTCCAGATGGAGGCCGGGACGTAGGCGCGCGAGCTCGCGGAGCACTTCTGGCCCTGGAACTCGAAGGAGCCGCGGGTCAGCGCGGTCTTGAGGATCGCGCGGTCGGCGCTGGGGTGCGCGACGACGAAGTCCTTGCCGCCGGTCTCGCCGACCAGACGCGGGTACGTGCGGTACTTGGCGATGTTCTCGCCGACCGTCTTCCACAGGTGCTGGAAGGTCGGGGTGGAGCCGGTGAAGTGGATGCCCGCGAGGTCACGGTGGTGCAGGGCGACCTCGGAGACGGCGATGCCGTCACCGGTGACGAGGTTGATGACGCCCTTGGGCAGACCGGCCTCTTCGAGGAGCTGCATGAGCAGCACGGCGGCGTGCGTCTGCGTCGGGGACGGCTTCCACACGACCACGTTGCCCATGAGCGCCGGGGCGGTGGGGAGGTTGCCCGCGATGGCGGTGAAGTTGAACGGCGTGATCGCGTAGACGAAGCCCTCGAGCGGGCGGTGGTCCAGACGGTTCCAGACGCCGGTCGCGTTCGCCGGGGGCTGCTCGGCGAGCAGGTCACGGGCGTACTTGACGTTGAAGCGCCAGAAGTCGATGAGCTCACAGGGAGTGTCGATCTCGGCCTGCTGGGCGGTCTTCGACTGGCCGAGCATCGTCGAGGCGGCCAGCGTCTCGCGCCACGTGGTGGAGAGCAGCTCGGCGGCGCGCAGGATGATCGCGGCACGGTCGTCGAAGGACATCGCGCGCCACGCCGGGGCGGCGGCCAGGGCGGCGTCGATCGCGTCCTGGGCGTCCTGCTGGGTGGCGCCGCGGCCGGTGCCGATGACGGCCTTGTGGTTGTGCGGCTGCACGACCTGGAAGGGCTCGCCGCCGCCGAGGCGCTTGACGCCGCCGATGGTCATCGGCAGCTCGATCGGGTTCTCGGCCAGCTCCTTGAGCTTGGTCTCGAGGCGGGCACGCTCCGGGGAACCGGGAGCGTAACCGTGCACCGGCTCGTTGACCGGGGCGGGGACCTGAGTGACAGCGTCCATGAGTTCCGTATCTCCTTAAGAGGGTCGAGGGGGTTGGGAAGCTCAGCCCTTGGTTCAGTCCTTGGTGAGGATGGAGCGGGCGAAGAAGAGCAGGTTGGCGGGCTTCTCGGCGAGACGGCGCATGAAATAGCCGTACCAGTCGGTGCCGTAGGCGGTGTACACACGCATGCGGTGCCCCTCGGCGGCGAGCCGCAGGTGCTCGTCGCTGCGGATGCCGTACAGCATCTGGAACTCGTACTCATCCAGTTTGCGCCCTGCGCGCCGGGCGAGCTCCTGCGCGATGGAGATCAGCCGCGGGTCGTGCGACCCGATCATCGGATACCCGTCGCCCTCCATGAGGATACGGGTGATCCGCACGTACGCCTTGTCGATCTCGGCCTTGTCCTGGTAGGCGACCTCGGCGGGCTCCTTGTAGGCGCCCTTCACGATGCGTACGCGGCTGCCGGCGGCGGCCAGGCGGCGGGCGTCGGCCTCGGTGCGGAAGAGGTAGGACTGGATGACGCAGCCGGTCTGCGGGAAGTCCTTCCGCAGCTCCTCGTGGATGGCGAACATCGAGTCGAGGGTGGTGTGGTCCTCGGCGTCCAGGGTGACCGTGGTGCCGATGGCCGCGGCGGCCTCGACGACGGGCCGGACGTTCGCCAGAGCCAGCTCGTGGCCGTCCTGAAGCGCCTGGCCGAACATCGACAGCTTCACGGACATCTCGGCCCTGGCGCCGAGGCCCAGGTCCTCAAGGCGCCCGATGAGCTCCAGGTAGGCGTCACGGGCGGCGTGGGACTGCTCGACGGTGGTGATGTCCTCGCCCACCACGTCGAGGGTGACCTCAAGGCCCTTGCCGGTGGCGTCGACGATGATCGGCACGACGTGGTCGACGCTCTCGCCCGCGATGAAGCGGTCGACGACCTGCTTGGTGCCGGGGGCCGCCGAGACGAAACGGCGCATCTTGTCGCTGCGCGACGCGGCGAGGATCACGGGACCCAGCACGGGCACCTCCACAGGTGTATGAAATCGAGTGCGTAACGACATGCCCCCCATATGGGGAATGCGGCGGTACGGCACGGAGAACCACCGTGAAATCTAAGGATCCACCGGGCACCGAACCATCGACACCTGTCACGCATCCGTGCCCCGGATCTCAGACAGATGTCTGAAGGATCGGGCGGTCTGCGCGAGAATGGAGGAGTGAAAGGCGACTACCAGGAACCGGTGGACGAGATCTCGGCGCTGCTCGGCGCCCCCGCGACCCTGGAGAACCGGGATTTCGAGCTGATCGCCTTCGGCGCGCACGACGGCGGCGACGGCAGCGGATTCGACGCGACCGTCCTCGACCCGGTCAGGACCCGCTCGATCCTGACCCGCCGCTCCACGGCCGAGGTCCGCACCTGGTTCGAGGGCTTCGGCATCACCCGCGCCACGGGCCCCGTCCGCATCCCGCCCACCCCGGAGGCGGGCGTCCTGCGGGGCCGGATCTGCCTGCCGGTGCGCCATCGCGGCTTCGCCCTCGGATACGTGTGGCTGCTCGACGACGAGCCTGGGCCCAGCGACCGGCAGCTCGCCGCCGCCATGGAGGTGGCCGCGCGGATCGGCGCGCTCCTGGCCGACGAGGCGCAGGCGGGCACCGATCTGACCAGGGAGTTCCGCGCGGTCCTTACGGCCGAGCGCGGCTGGCAGCGGGACATGGCGGTGGCCGCCCTGCGCACGGCTCTGGGCCCACGCGCGGAGAACCTGCACGCCGTGGTCTGCGTGGCCCCCTGGCCGTCCGCCGACCCCGAGGAGACCCCGGCGGCGCGCACGGTGACCGGAGCGGCGGCCGTCTGCACCGTGCCGTGGGGCACGTCGGGCCAGTCCCTCGCGGCGCTTGTCCGGCTGCGCTCAGCCGACGCGCTGTCCCCCGCGCGCACCGCGGCGTCGCGCCTGGTGGAGACCGCGCGGGGCGCGTCAGGGAACGCGGCAGCGGGCATCGCCGGCGCCCGGCACGGCCTGGAGGATCTGGGCGCGGCCTGGTGGGAGGCGTCCGGGGCGGCGCGCGCCGCGCTCGCCGAGCGCCGGTTCGCCCCGGTGGCGCAGTGGTCGGACGTGGGCCCTTACCGGCTGCTCACCGCCCTGCCGCCGGAGGCCGCGCACGACCCGGTGGGCGGCCAGCTCCTCAGCCCCGCCCACCGCGAACTCGCCCGCACCGCCGAGGTGTTCCTCGACTGCGCGGGCCAAGCGGGCCGCACGGCAGCGGAGTTGCGCATCCACCGCCAGACGCTCTACTACCGGCTCTCGCGCGTGGAACAGCTCACCGGGCTCGATCTGGACGACGGCGAGGACCGGCTGTTGCTGCACATGATCCTGAAGTCGTCACGACTGTAAGTGCCGGGTAACGAACGACTACTGGCCGGTCCGGCCCGATCTCGCGGTAGTAAGTTCTTCCCGAACGAACATGCACCATTCGAACGGGAGACCAACAACCTCATGAAGTTCAGGAAGTTCGCCGCCGGCGCCGTCGCCGTCTCGGCCCTCGCCCTCGGCACCACCGCCCTCACCACGAGCACCGCGGCCGCCGCCACGAAGCCCGACTGCTCCCGTGGCCTCACCAACGTCCCCGCCAAGGAGACGGTGAAGGTGCGCAAGACCACGAAGGTGAGCGGCACCGCCGTCGGCCAGATCAACAAGGGCCGCAAGGCGTTCCTCTGCAACGACGGCAAGTCCTTCAAGGGCCAGACGTACACGCTCTGCGGCAAGAAGAGCAACGAGTGGCTGTACGTCGACCCGTACGACGGCAACTTCAAGGGCTACGTCCCGCGCACCTGCATGAAGTGGTAGTCAGCCGCCTCGGGCACCTCGGGCCCATGGGGTGGTGAGTGACCGCCCCGTCACGACCGCGGGGGGCCCAAACCCCCCCCCCCCCCCCCCCTCCTCTCCCCCCCCCCCCCCCCCCCCCCCCCCCCCCCCCCCCCCCCCCCCCCCCCCCCCCCCCCGCTCCCGTCTCCTCAGGCATCCTCGCCCCGCATCCGCTCCATCGCGCGCCGCAGCCCCTGGGTCAACTGCTCGGCGGTCGTGGCCGATTCGGGGTCGAAGAGCCACTGCACCATCAGGCCGTTGAGCAGCGTCGCGTAGAGACGCCCCTCGCTCTCGACGACGTCGTCCGGGATGAGACTCTCGTCGATTCCCGTGATCAAGGCGGCGAGGCCGCTGCGCCCTTCACCCTGCGCCTTGGCCAGCAGTTCGCGGATGCCCGCCAGCCGCTCGCCCTGTGTGATGACCTCCAGCGTCAGCATCCAGATGGGGCGCGACTCGGGGACGGAACGGAGGATGCTCGTCCACACCTCCTGGAAGCGATCGAGGCCGCCCTTCCCGGCGTCCCCTTCCTCCCGCGAGGCCGCGAAGCCATCCCCCGTCACCTCGATGAGCGCGACGTACGCCTCGACGAGCAGGGCGTCCTTGGACCCGTAGTGGTAGCCGATGGACGCCAGGTTCGTCCCCGACTCCTTCACGATGTCGCGGGCCGTCGTACGGACGAAGCCCTTCTCCAGGAGGCAGCGCTTGGCGCCTTCGAGCAGATCTTCGCGGTGTCCCATGCCGGCCAGACTAAGCGCCGTCGAAGGGACGGGCTGGAGTCACCCAGCGCTGACGCGGGGATGTCCAGCCCGTCCGGTACTAGTCGGTCAGGTTGACCGCGCGAGCGGACTCCGCACCGATCTCCTCGGCCAGCTCGTTGAGCACGCTCTGCGGCACCGTGTCGTCGACGGTGAGCACGGCGAGCGCCTCCCCGCCCACGTCGGCACGGGCGACCTGCATGCCGCCGATGTTGATGCCCGCCTCGCCGAGGACGCGGCCGACGGTGCCGACGACGCCGGGCCGGTCCGCGTACCGCAGGACGACCATGTGCTCGGCGAGCGCCAGGTCCACGTCGTACTCGCCGATGGCGACGATCTTCTGGAGGTGCTTGGGGCCGGCCAGCGTGCCGGAGACCGCGATCTCCTCGCCGCCGGAGAGCGTGCCGCGCACGGTGACCACATTACGGTGGTCGGGCGACTCGGAGCTGGTCGTGAGGCGGACCTCGACGCCGCGCTCCTGGGCGAAGAGAGGCGCGTTCACGTACGACACGGTCTCGTCGACGACGTCCTCGAAGACGCCCTTGAGCGCGGAGAGCTCGAGCACCTTCACGTCGTGCTGGGTGATCTCGCCGTACACCTCGACGTCGAGGCGGGCCGCGACCTCGCTCGCGAGAGCGGTGAAGATGCGGCCGAGCTTCTCGGCGAGCGGCAGGCCGGGACGGACGTCCTCGGCGATGACGCCGCCCTGGACGTTCACCGCGTCCGGCACGAGCTCACCGGCGAGGGCGAGGCGCACCGACTTGGCGACGGAGACGCCCGCCTTCTCCTGCGCCTCGTCCGTGGAGGCGCCGAGGTGCGGGGTGCAGACGACCTGGTCGAACTGGAAGAGCGGGGAGTCCGTGCAGGGCTCCTTCGCGTACACGTCGAGGCCGGCGCCCGCGACGCGGCCCTCCTTCAGCGCCGAGTACAGCGCCTCCTCGTCGACGATGCCGCCGCGCGCGGCGTTGACGATGCGGACGGTCGGCTTGACCTTGTGCAGCGCCTCGTCGCCGATGAGGCCGAGCGTCTCGGGGGTCTTCGGGAGGTGCACGGTGATGAAGTCGGAGACTTCGAGCAGCTCGTCGAGCGAGAGGACCTTCACGCCCATCTGGGCGGCGCGCGCGGGCTGCACGTAGGGGTCGTAGGCGACGACCTTCATGCCGAAGGCGCTCATGCGCTGGGCCACGAGGGCACCGATGCGGCCGAGGCCCACGACGCCGAGGGTCTTCTCGGCGAGCTCGACACCGGTGTACTTGGAGCGCTTCCACTCGCCGTTCTTCAGCGCCTGGCTGCCCTGGGGGATGTTGCGCGCGGTGGCGATGAGCAGGCCACAGGCGAGCTCGGCCGCGGTGACGATGTTCGACGTGGGGGCGTTGACGACCATCACGCCGGCCTTGGTGGCGGCGGAGACGTCGACATTGTCGAGGCCCACGCCCGCGCGGGCGACGACCTTCAGCTTCTTGGCGGCGGCGATGGCCTCGGCGTCGACCTTGGTCGCGGAGCGGACCAGGATCGCGTCGACGTCGGCGATCGCGGGCAGCAGCTCGGCCCGGTCCGCGCCGTTGCACTGGCGGATCTCGAAGTCCGGGCCCAGGGCGTCGACGGTCGCGGGCGACAGCTCTTCAGCGATGAGTACGACGGGTTTGCCGGTGGCAGCAGTGCTCACGTGAGTCCTCACAGATCCAGGCGGACGGCCGTCCCGACGGCCGCAGGCGGTGGAGGGTGCTTGCCGCGTGGAAGACGCACGACGCTGTGGGCCCGACGCGAATGTTGAACAGAAGTGTAGTGGCGCGGCATGGATCAGCATGCGCCTCTACGGAAGGATCACCCGTCCGTGGCTGGACGTGGTGGACAACGCCGGGGGGAATCAGCCCCTCCGGCATCGGAGAAGCGGGGTCCGGGGCGAAGCCGCGAGGGCGGCGCCCCGGACCCGGGGTGCCTAGTGCCTAGTCCTCGTCGTTGACCCAGGACATGAGCTTGCGGAGCTCCTTGCCCGTGGTCTCCAGGAGGTGGTTCTCGTCCTGCGTCTTGTACTCGTTGTACTTCTTCAGACCGCCGTGGTACTCGTCCATCCACTGCTGGGCGAACGTGCCGTCCTGGATCTCCGTGAGGACCTTCTTCATCTCGGCCTTGGTGGCGTCCGTGATGATCCGCGGGCCGGTGATGTAGTCGCCCCACTCGGCGGTCTCGGAGACCGACCAGCGCATCTTCTCCAGGCCGCCCTCGTACATGAGGTCCACGATCAGCTTCAGCTCGTGGAGGCACTCGAAGTACGCGATCTCCGGCTGGTAGCCCGCCTCGGTCAGCGTCTCGAAGCCCGCCTTGACCAGCGCGGCGGTGCCGCCGCAGAGCACGGCCTGCTCGCCGAAGAGGTCGGTCTCGGTCTCCTCGGTGAAGGTCGTCTTGATGACGCCCGCACGCGTGCCGCCGATGCCCTTGGCGTACGAGAGCGCCAGCGGGAAGCCGTTGCCGGTGGCGTCCTGCTCGACGGCCGCGATGCACGGGACGCCGCGGCCCTCCTCGTACTGGCGGCGGACGAGGTGGCCCGGGCCCTTCGGGGCGACCATGCAGACGTCGACGCCCTCGGGGGCCTTGATGAAGCCGAAGCGGATGTTCAGGCCGTGGCCGAAGAACAGGGCGTCGCCGTCCTTGAGGTTGTCCTTGATGGACTCCTCGTAGACCTGGGCCTGGATCGGGTCCGGGACGAGGATCATGATGACGTCGGCCTCGGCGGCCGCCTCGGACGGGGTGACGACCCGCAGGCCCTGCTCCTCGGCCTTGGCCTTGGACTTGGAGCCCTCGTGCAGACCCACGCGGACGTCGACACCCGAGTCACGGAGCGACAGCGCGTGGGCGTGGCCCTGGCTGCCGTAACCGATGACCGCGACCTTGCGGCCCTGGATGATGGACAGGTCTGCGTCGTCGTCGTAGAACAGCTCGGCCACTGGGAATCTCCTATGTGTGCTGGTGTTGCGTCCCACCGTACGGCGGGTTCAGTGAGGGAAGGGCTCGGGTCTCGGCATCCGAGAGGGGGTGCCGGGGACCCGGGTCAGGCGCTGCGGTCGAGCGCCCGCAGACTGCGGTCGGTGATGGAGCGGGAGCCGCGGCCGATCGCGATGGTGCCGGACTGCACGAGCTCCTTGATGCCGAAGGGCTCCAGCATCTTGAGCATGGCCTCCAGCTTGTCGCTGCTGCCGGTGGCCTCGATGGTGACGGCCTCCGGGGAGACGTCCACGGTCTTGGCCCGGAAGAGCTGGACGATCTCGACGATCTGGGAGCGGGTCTCGTTGTCGGCGCGGACCTTCGCGAGGACGAGCTCGCGGGCGACGGCGGCGTCCGGCTCCAGTTCGACGATCTTCAGGACGTTGACGAGCTTGTTGAGCTGTTTGGTGACCTGTTCGAGCGGGAGTTCCTCGACGTTCACGACGATGGTGATGCGCGAGATGTCGGGGTGCTCGGTGACGCCCACGGCGAGCGAGTCGATGTTGAAGCCGCGGCGCGAGAACAGGGCGGCGATCCGGGCGAGGATTCCGGGGGTGTTCTCGACCAGGACGGAGAGCGTGTGCTTGGTGGACATGACTCTTGGTCTCTCTTTCGCTCTCGGTCTCAGTCGTCTTCGTTGTCGCCGAAGTCGGGGCGGACGCCCCGGGCGGCCATGACCTCGTCGTTCGAGGTGCCCGCGGCGACCATCGGCCAGACCTGGGCGTCCTCGTGGACGATGAAGTCGACGACGACGGGCCGGTCGTTGATGGCGTTGGCCTCGGCGATGACCTTGTCCAGGTCCTCGGGGCGCTCGCAGCGCAGCGCCACGCAGCCCATGGCCTCCGACAGCTTGACGAAGTCCGGGACGCGGGTGCCCTTGTTGGGGCCGATGTCCTCGGGGCCGCTGTGCAGGACGGTGTTGGAGTAACGCTGGTTGTAGAACAGCGTCTGCCACTGGCGGACCATCCCGAGGGCGCCGTTGTTGATGATGGCGACCTTGATCGGGATGTTGTTCAGGGCGCAGGTGGTGAGCTCCTGATTGGTCATCTGGAAGCAGCCGTCGCCGTCGATCGCCCAGACCGTGCGGTCGGGCCGGCCGGCCTTGGCGCCCATCGCGGCCGGGACCGCGTAGCCCATCGTTCCTGCGCCGCCGGAGTTGAGCCAGGTGGCGGGCGTGTCGTACTCGATGAAGTGCGCGGCCCACATCTGGTGCTGGCCGACGCCCGCGGCGAAGATCGTGCCCTCCGGGGCGAGTTGCCCGACGCGCTCGATGACGTGCTGCGGGGAGAGCGAACCGTCCTCGGGCTGGGTGTAGCCGAGGGGGTAGGTGTCGCGCCAGCGGTTGAGGTCGGCCCACCAGGCGGTGTAGTCGCCCGTGTGGCCCTCGGTGTGCTCGGCCTGGACGGCCTGGACCAGGTCGGCGATGACCTCGCGGGCGTCACCGACGATCGGCACGTCGGCGGCGCGGTTCTTGCCGATCTCGGCGGGGTCGACGTCGGCGTGCACGATCTTCGCGTACGGGGCGAAGCTGTCCAGCTTGCCGGTGACGCGGTCGTCGAAGCGGGCTCCGAGGGCGACGATCAGGTCGGCCTTCTGCAGCGCGGTGACGGCGGTGACCGCACCGTGCATGCCCGGCATTCCCACGTGCAGCGGGTGGCTGTCGGGGAACGCGCCGAGCGCCATCAGGGTGGTGGTGACCGGCGCTCCGGTGAGCTCCGCGAGGACCTTCAGCTCGGCGGTGGCGTGGGCCTTCAGGACGCCGCCGCCGACGTAGAGCACCGGCCGCTTGGCGGCGGTGATCAGCTTGGCGGCCTCGCGGATCTGCTTGGCGTGCGGCTTGGTGACCGGGCGGTAGCCGGCCAGCTCCAGCTGCGGCGGCCAGGAGAACGTCGTCTTCGCCTGGAGGGCGTCCTTGGCGATGTCCACGAGGACGGGGCCCGGGCGGCCCGTCGAGGCGATGTGGAAGGCCTCGGCGATGGTGCGCGGGATGTCCTCGGCCTTGGTGACCAGGAAGTTGTGCTTGGTGATCGGCATCGTGATGCCGACGATGTCCGCCTCCTGGAAGGCGTCGGTGCCGATGGCCTTGGAGGCCACCTGGCCGGTGATCGCGACCAGCGGGACGGAGTCCATGTGGGCGTCGGCGATCGGTGTGACCAGGTTGGTGGCGCCGGGGCCGCTCGTCGCCATGCAGACGCCGACCTTGCCGGTGGCCTGCGCGTAACCGGTGGCCGCGTGGCCCGCGCCCTGCTCGTGCCTGACCAGGATGTGACGGACGCGGGTGGAGTCCATCATCGGGTCGTACGCGGGAAGGATGGCGCCGCCGGGAATTCCGAATACCGTGTCGGCCCCGACTTCCTCGAGAGAACGAATGAGGGACTTCGCACCCGTGACGTGCTCGACGGGCGTCGACTGCTGTCCTGAGGATCGGGGCCGCGGCTGCGGATGGTGGGCCCCGGTGGCCTGCTCGGTCATCGGCATTCTCTTCTCGAAGCTGAGGGTTTTTGCGGGGGTTTAGCAGGGGTTCGGCAGGTGCCGGTGCAACAAAAAACCCCTCGTGCCGTGAGGCAAGCGAGGGGAGCGCGTCGGTTGCGGTCGCTGGGGTCCGGTGTTCGGACCGGTCCGTCCCAGCTTCAGCCGACGCGCTTTCCAAGTACGAGAATTCGGGTGCGCATGGCATTGACCCTCCCCCCGGCACGCAGTGCCTGTCAAGTAGGTGGGACGCGGGTCTCATCATGTGAACGCGCATAGGGCAGAGCGGTGGTCATGAGGGGCCCCGTGGAGCCCCCCGCGTACGTCTGCACGCCACTCCCGGCGAACGTCTGCGCGGGCAGGCCCGCGAGGACGGGCTCCGCCGCACCGCGCGGCACCGGGTACTCCCCGAGCGCGAGCGCCCTGCGCAGCCGGTACTCGTCCAGCGGTCCGGAGAACGCCACGCCCTGCCCGTGCGTGCAGCCCATCTCGCGCAGGGCCGTCACCTGCTCGGGCAGGTCCACGCCGTCGGCCACGGAGAACAGCCCGAGGTCGCCCGCTATGCGCAGCAGCCCCGAGGTGATCTTGTACGCCCGTG
Source organism: Streptomyces sp. NPDC046335 (assembly GCF_055587985.1). Lineage (NCBI taxonomy): Bacteria > Bacillati > Actinomycetota > Actinomycetes > Kitasatosporales > Streptomycetaceae > Streptomyces > Streptomyces sp. NPDC046335. The sequence continues at coordinate 232,010 of NZ_JBVJFF010000011.1, forward strand.
CGGACTCGACGACGCCCTCGATCAGGCCGCGGTCCAGCTTCAGGATGTCGACGGGCAGCCGGCGCAGCGCCGTGATCGCCGCGGGGCCGCTGCCGAAGCCGTCGAGCGCGATGCGTACGCCGAGCCTGCGCAGGGCGGTGAGGCGGCGCTCCAGGTCGTCGAAGGGGACCCGCGGGTCGTTCTCCGCGAGCTCGATGATGAGCGCGCCCGAGGGCAGGCCGTGCCGGGTCAGGAGCGCCTCGACGGAGCCGAGGGGCATGGAGCGGTCCAGGAGCCTGCGCGCGCTCATCCGTACGGTGACGGGGACCGCGTGGCCGCTGCGGCCCCGCTCGGCGGCCTGCTCGACGGCCTTCTCCAGGGTCCAGCGGGCGAGCTCGGCCGCGCGGTCGCTCTCCCTGGTGTCCCGGCCGCCGCCCCTGCCGTCCCCGGCCTTGGTGGCCCGCAGGAACTCGGCGGGGGTGTAGAGGATGCCCTGGGCCGAGCGCCAGCGGGGCTGTGCGGCGACCGCGGTGATCCGGCCGTCGTCGAGGGCGACGACGGGCTGGTGGAGCAGCGCGAACTCGCCGTCGTGCAGGGCGGCGCGCAGCCGGGTGGCCTGCTCCGCCTTGCGGGCCACGTCGGCCTGCATCTGCGGGGCGTAGAGCTCCACGCGGCCCTTGCCCGCGGCCTTGGCGCGGTACATCGCGAGGTCGGCGTTGCGCAGGAGCTCGCCCGCGCCGATGCCCGGCTCGGCGAACGCCACGCCGATGGACGCCGCGACGCGCACGTCATTGCCGTCGATGGCGTAGGGCTGGGAAAGGGTGATTCTCAGCCGGTCGGCGAGCTCGTGGATGTGCCGTTCCCTCGCGGCCTGGTCCCTGGTCCCGTCGCCGACGATGAGGGCCGCGAACTCATCGCCGCCGAGCCGGGACGCGGTGTCGCTCGAACGCACCGCCTCCTGAAGTCTGCGCGCGGCCTGGATGAGCAGCTCGTCCCCGGCCTGGTGGCCGATGGTGTCGTTGACCGCCTTGAAGCCGTCGAGGTCGATGAAGAGCACGGCCGTGCCGCGGTCGGTCACTCTGCGGCCGGTCAGCGCCTGGCTCACCCGCCGGGTGAACAGGGCGCGGTTGGGCAGGTCGGTGAGCGGGTCGTGCTCGGCGTTGTGCTGCAACTGGGCCTGGAGCCGCACCCGTTCGGTGACGTCCCTGCTGTTGAAGATGAGGCCGCCCTGGTGGCGGTTGACGGTGGACTCGACGTTGAGCCAGTCGCCGTTGCCGGATCTGAAGCGGCACTCGATGCGGGTGGTCGGCTCCTCGACCGGGTGCGCGGCGAGGAACCTGCGCACCTCGTGCACGACCCGTCCGAGGTCCTCGGGGTGCATCAGCGTGGCGAGCTCGCGGCCCACCAGCTCGTCGGCGTCCCGGCCGTAGACCCCGGCGGCGGCCGGGCTCACGTAGTGCAGGATGCCGTTGGGCGTGGCGATCATGATGACGTCGCTGGAGCCCTGGACCAGGGAGCGGAAGTGGTTCTCCTTCTGGGCCAGCTCCTGGGTGAGCGTGATGTTGTCCAGGAGCATGATGCCCTGGCGGACGACGAGGGCGAGCACGACGGTGCCCGCGGTGAAGAGCACGACCCGGTCGACGCGGTGGCCGTTCAGCACGTTGTAGAGAATCCCCAGCGTGCAGACCGCGGCGGCGAGGTACGGCGTGAGGGCGGCGAGCGATCCGGCGATCGGGCGCGTGCCGGACGCCTTCGGCTCCTCGGGCCCGCTGTCGTACTCCTCGGGCTCGTGGTCCTGCCCGGCCTGCCCGCGCATGTTCCAGGGGGCGGCCCAGGGCGCGTACGCGAGGAGGAGGGAGCCCGCGAACCAGCCGGCGTCCAGCATCTGGCCCGAGCGGTAGCTCGCGTGCAGTAGGGGCGAGGTGAACAGGGCGTCGCACATCACCGTCACCGCGAGCGCGCCGATCGCGGTGTTCACCGCGGTGCGGTGCGCCGAAGAGCGTCTGAAGTGCAGCGCGAGGACCATGCTGACCAGCGCGATGTCGAGCAGGGGGTAGGCGAGCGAGAGCGCGGCGTGCGCGACGCTCTGGCCCTCGAACTGCGCGGTGTGCGCGAGGGCCAGGCTCCAGGCGATGGTGAGGAGCGAGCCGCCGATCAGCCAGGAGTCGAGGGCGAGGCAGGTCCAGCCCGCCCGGGTCACCGGGCGCTTGGCGAGCACGAGCAGGCCGATGATGGCGGGCGGCGCGAAGCAGAGGAAGAACATGTCGGCGAGGCCGGGGCTCGGCACGTCCCGGTCGAGCACGACTTCGTACCACCCCCAGACGGCGTTCCCGGCGGCGGCCATCGCGGAGGAGAGCGCGAAGAGGAGCCATGCGGGTCGAAAGCGGCTGCGGCGGGTGCGGGAGTACCGGAAGCAGGAGACCGCGGCCACCGCCGCCGCGACGCTCAGTCCGAAGTCGCCCATGATCAGGGCCAGTCGCCCGGAACCCCAGCCGACGGCGGAGCCCGCGGCATACCCCCCGCAGAGGAGGAGCAGGAGCACCTGGGAGACGAAGCCGCGGCCGCCCGGCAGGGGGCGGCGCAGGAACGGCGTCCTCGGGGGCGGCGGCGCCGCCGCGAGCCCTTCGTCGAGGACGGCGGTGGAGCCCGGGGGGGTGCTCACCGCGCCGCCCTGGTCGGGGCCGCCCCCGTGCCCGGCCGGTCCGTCCGACAGTTGTACCGGCACGGACGCGGCGCGGTCCTGCGGCGTCCGCTCGCGCGGGCACCGTCCCACTCGCGGCTGTGTCCACGGGTCCGCCGGCCGCGTCCACGGGTCTGCGCGCCCGAGAGTCGGCGGCGACTGTCCCGCCACGCCGGATCGTCCGCCCATAGGCCATACATCGCCCGTCGCCCCCCTCGGTCTGCTCTTCATCCCCGGCGCCGAACAGGTCCACGGCGCCTCCCCAGTCGGGACGATACACCAGGATCGTCACTCAGGGACATAGTCCCTCTACGCTCCGTGACTATGCTCGACGAAGTGGACACACGTCGCACACATATGAGTGCGGAGCGTGTACGTGACGGGTGTCCGGTCAACCGCCCATGGTGCGCACGACGTTGTCGACCGGCTCTCCGGCGGCGAACTTCGTCAGCTGCGCGGCCAGCAGCCGGTGGGCCCGCGGCAGGAAGGCGGACGTAGGACCTCCCACATGCGGGGTGATGAGCACTCCGGGGGCCTGCCACAGGGGGTGACCTGCGGGAAGCGGTTCCGGATCGGTCACGTCCAGTGCGGCGGTGAGGCGCCCGGACTCCAGCTCGGCGATGAGCGCCTTGGTGTCGACGACGGGCCCGCGGGCGATGTTGACGAGCAGCGCGCCGTCCTTCATGCGGGCCAGGAAACCGGCGCCCACGAGACCTCGGGTGTCCTCGGTGAGCGGCGTCGCGATGATCACCAGGTCCGCCTCGGGCAGCAGGGAAGGCAGGTCGGTGAGCGGGTGCACGGGGCCGCGCTCCGAGGCACGCGCAGAGCGCGCGACGCGCGCCACCCGCGCGCACTCGAAGGGGATGAGCCGGTCCTCGATGGCGGCGCCGATCGCCCCGTAGCCCACTATGAGCACGGACTTGTCGGCGAGCGCCGCGTTGAACCCCGTACGCCACTCCTGTACGCGCTGGCCCTCGAAGAACTTCGGGAAGCCGCGCAGCGACGCCAGGATCAGGGCCAGGGTCAGCTCGGCGGTGCTCGCCTCGTGCACGCCGCGCGCGTTGCAAAGCCGCACGCCGGGGCGCAGGAATTGCAGCCCCTGGTCCATCTGGTCGACCCCCGCCGACAGCGTCTGCACGACGCGTACGGACGGCATCTCGGGCAGCGGGCGCACGGCGATCTCGGGGCCCCGCAGATAGGGCACCACGTAGAACGCGCAGTCGGCCGGGTCCGCGGGGAACTCCTGGCCGCCGTCCCAGAAGCGGTAGGTGAGGCCGGCCTCGGACGCCTCGGGCAGCCCCGGGATCTCGTGCGCCGGGAACGGAAGCCATACATCAGTCGTCATGCTCAGGAGGCTAATGCGCCGCTGCCGTCCACGGCCCGCGGGGAGGCAGCGCTCCGGCCTCGGAGCGCAGCGGCTAGTTTGGGTGATCTTCGACGTGGAGCGGGAGGTCACGGCCAGGTGGAGCGCAGGACGATCGGCGCGGGGGCGCTCGAAGTGGGCGCCGTCGGACTCGGCTGCATGCCGATGAGCTGGGCTTACACCGGCTCGCGGCAGCGCGGCGACGCGTCGCTGCGCACCGTGCACGCCGCGCTGGACGCGGGCGGCGGGGCGGCGACGCTCCTCGACACCGCCGACATGTACGGGCCCTTCAAGAACGAGCTGTTGATCGGCAGGGTGCTCAGGGAGCGGCGGAGCGAGGCGTTCGTGTCGACCAAGTGCGGCCTGCTCGTGGGCGAGCAGCACATCGTCGCCAACGGCCGCCCCGGCTATGTGAAGCGGGCCTGCGACGCGTCGCTGCGGCGGCTCCAGACCGAGACCATCGACCTGTACCAACTGCACCGCGTCGACCCCGAGATCCCCATAGAGGAGACCTGGGGCGCGATGGCGGAGCTGGTCGCCGCGGGGAAGGTGCGGGCCCTGGGTCTGTGCGCCGTGGGGGCGCGCGCGGGACGGCGTACGGCGCACGGCGGCCCCCGGCCCGGGCTGCACGACGCGACGATCCGGCTCCTCGAACGGGTCCAGCAGGTCTTCCCGGTGAGCGCGGTGGAGGCCGAGCTGTCCGTGTGGTCACCGGAGGCGCTGGACGCGCTGCTGCCGTGGTGCGCGGCGCGCGGCGTCGGATTCCTGGCGGCGATGCCGCTGGGGAACGGTTTCCTCACCGGGACGCTCACGCCCGGCCAGGGCTTCGAGCCGGACGACCTGCGGGCCCGCCACCCGCGCTTCACCGCCGAGATGATGGCGGCCAACCAGCCGCTGGTGGTGGGCCTGCGCCGGGTGGCGGAGCGGCACGGGGCGACCCCGGCGCAGATCGCGCTGGCCTGGACGCTCCGGCAGGGACCGCACGTGGTGCCGATACCCGGCGCCAAGCGGGAGCGCTGGGCGGTGGAGAACGCGCGGGCGGCTTCGGTACGGCTGACGGCGGCGGACCTGGCGGAGATGGCGGCGCTGCCGCCCGCCCTGGAGTCGTGGGACTGAGGTTCCGCCTCCCGCCGGCTTCTGTTGCCGCGCCGTGGGAACTCGCGGGGGCGCGAGCGGTGTATGAACAGGAGAAGCGCCGCGTCGAAGGGAACCTCATCGTGCAACGACCTGCTGTTACCGCCGTGTTGGCCGCCGCTGCCGCCCTCGCCCTCACCGCCGGCTGCTCGTCCGGCGACGGCGACGGGCCCGGCGAGCGGAAGAGTCCGCCGAAATCCGAGAGGTCCAGCGGGTCCACGACCGGGAAGCCGGGCGCCGACGCCCCGCCGGAGAAGGGATCGGCGAAGGTCACCCGCACCCTGACCACCGGTCTGAAGTCACCGTGGGGCCTCGCCGCGCTGCCCGGGGGCGACCTGCTCGTGTCCTCGCGCGACGAGGGCACGATCACCCGCGTCGACGCCGAGACGGGCAAGAAGACGCGGATCGGTTCGGTGCCCGGCGTCTCCCCCGGCGGCGAGGGCGGCCTGCTCGGCCTCGCGCTCTCCCCTTCGTACGCCTCCGACCACATGGTCTACGCGTACTTCACCACGGAGTCCGACAACCGCATCGTCCGCATGCAGTACGACGAGAAGAAGCCCACCGGCCGGCAGCTCGGCGCGCCGGACACGATCCTCAAGGGCATCCCCAAGGGCTCGAACCACGACGGCGGCAGGATCGCCTTCGGTCCGGACAAGATGCTGTACGCGGGCGCGGGCGAGACGGGTGACACGGATCTGGCCCAGGACAAGAAGTCCCTGGGCGGCAAGATCCTGCGCGTCACGCCGGAGGGCGAGCCCGCTCCCGGCAATCCGTTCGACGGCTCGGAGGTCTACTCCCTCGGCCACCGCAATGTGCAGGGCCTCGCCTGGGACGAGCAGAAGCGGCTGTGGGCTTCGGAGTTCGGCCAGGACACCTGGGACGAGCTGAACGAGATCAAGGCCGGCGGCAACTACGGCTGGCCCGAGGCCGAGGGCAAGGAGGGCGGGGAGGGCTTCCGCGACCCGGTCGCCCAGTGGAAGACCTCCGAGGCCTCACCGAGCGGCGTGGCCTACGCCGAGGGCTCGGTCTGGATGGCGGGGCTGCGCGGCGAGCGGCTGTGGCGCATCCCGGTCCGCGGCGTGGACGGCCGGGCGGAGCCGCAGTCCTTCCTGGAGGGCGAGTACGGACGGCTGCGCACGGTGCTCGCGGCGGGCGGCGACAAGGTGTGGGTGGTCACGAACGAGACGGACACCAGGGGCACGCCGGAGAAGGGCGACGACAAGATCCTCGAGGTGCGCGTGAAGTAGCTTCAGGCGCCGGGGCTCTCGTCGGCCTCGTCCTCGCGGGGCGCGGGGACGGGCGGGCGCACGACCACCTTGCCCGAGGTCAGGTCTATCGGGCCGCGGCCGGGATCGCCGTCGGCGAGGTCGACGCGGGTCATCTCCAGACGCTTCTGCTCGTCGTCGGTGTGCTTGCGCCCGGGAGCGAACAGGGCCTCGATCGCGTTGAACACTGCGCCTCCTCGGAGTGGAGATCCTGCCGTCAAGCGTAGGCGACCGGGCCGGAAACCGGCCGGAGCCGTGTCGTCGCAGGTCAGCCGCCGACCTCGGCGCGGTCACCGCCCGGCGGGAAGAGGCGCAGGCGGTGGGCGAGCGCGGCGGCCTCGCCGCGTCCTGTGACGGAGAGCTTGGCGAGGATGTTGGAGACGTGGACGCTCGCCGTCTTCGGGGAGATGAAGAGCTCCCCGGCGATCTGGCGGTTGCTGCGGCCCACCGCGACCAGGCGCAGGACGTCCCGCTCCCGGCTGGTCAGGCCGAGCGCCTCGGCCGGGTCGGCGGGGGCGGCCGGGGGCCGCGCGGGCTCGGCGGGGTCCAGGGTGAGGCGGGCCCGCAGGGCGAGCCCGGTGATCGCGTCGGTCAGCGGCCCGGCGCCGAGCCGCTCGGCCACCTCACGGGCCTGGCGGAGCAGCCGGGCCGCGGCGTCGCGGTCGGTGTGTTCCGGGGCGAGCAGGGCCTCGGCGAGGCGGAGGCGGACCCGGGCGAGGTCGTAGGGGCGGTCGAGCGGCTCGACGGCGGCGACCACGGCGGCCCAGTCGGCGGGGGTGTCGCGGTCCTCGGAGCGCAGGAGTTCGGCGCGGGTCCACTCGTCGTAGGCGCGCCAGAGCGGGATGGGGGTGGCGAGGGACTTGGTGACCTCGCGGATGCGGGCGACGGCGTCGGGGCGGCCTGGCTCGGCGGCGGGCAGGCCGCGGGCGTCGGCCTCCATCGCGGCGGCCGCGAGGAGCAGCGGCCAGCCGTACTTGTAGGTGCCGAAGGGCAGTCCGGCGGCGAGGCCGCGCTCGACCTCGGCGCGGCCGTCCAGTACGCGGCCCTCGGCGGCGGCGATGCCGAGGGCGATGGCGGCCAGCGGCAGGGTGTACTGCGGCTGGGGGTCGTGGGTGCCGTAGTGGTGGTGGGCGCTCTGGAGGTACCGGGTGGCCGCGGCGTGATCACCGCGGTAGAGCGCCATGCGCGCGGAGCACTGGGCGGCCGAGCCGCGGGGCTTGGCGCTCTGCGCGCAGCGGTGGGTGTGGGCGACGGCTTCGGCCGCCTCGTCCCAGCGGCCGAGGGAGAGCAGGGACTCGGCGGCGTTGCCCCAGACCCAGCCCTCGGTGTCCATCAGGCCGTACTTCCGGCAGAACGCGATGCCCTCCATCGCGACCTTGACGGACTCGGCGGAGCGGCCGACGCCCTCCAGGGCCGAGGGGAGGTTGATGTGGGCGCGGCTGAGGTCGGTGACCAGGCCCTGTTCGACGACGCGGTCCCTGACCTCGTACATCTCGGCGAGGCCGGTCACGGGGTCGCCGGCCTCGATGAGGAGGTTGCCGCGGGTGAGGCGGGCGTTCAGCTCGATGGTGTCGGCCTTGACCATGCGGGCGTACTCGACGGCCCGTTCGGCGGCGGCCATGGTGTCGGGTCCCGGGGCGTGCAGCATGCCCCAGGAGGCGCGGTGGACCAGGACGTCGGCGTGCACCTCGGAGGGCGGCAGGCCGCGCATCAGCTCCTGGGCCTTCGCGATCTCGTCCCAGCCGTCGCCGCGGCCGAGGGTGGAGACGAGGCGGGAGCGCGCGACCCAGAACCAGGCCTCCCTGAGGGGATCGTTCTCGTCGGCGAGGAGCCGCAGGGCGCGCTTGGTGATCTTCAGGGCGCGGTCGCGTTCGCCGCTGAGCCGTCCTGCGACGGTGGCCTCGGCCATCAGGTCCAGATAGCGCAGGGGCTCGGCGGGGTCGGATCCGCAGGCGGGGTAGCTCTCCACGTAGTCGGCGGGGCGGAGTTCCTCGCGTACGTCCTCGGGGGCGTCGTCCCACAGCTCCATGGCCCGCTCCAGCAGGCGGAGCTGTTCGGCGTAGGCGTGGCGCCTGCGGGCCTCGACGGAGGCGCGCAGGACGGCGGGCAGGGCCTTGGCGGCGTCGTGCGCGTGGTACCAGTAGGTGGCGAGCCGGGCGGCGCGCTGGTCGGCGGCGACGAGCGTGGGGTCGGCCTCCAGGGCTTCGGCGAGGCGGCGGTTGACGCGCGAGCGCTCGCCGGGCAGCAGGTCGTCGCTGACGGCCTCGCGGACCAGGGAGTGCCGGAAGCGGTAGCCGTCGCCGTCGGGCGAGGCGTGCAGGATGTTGGCGCCGACCGCGGCCCGCAGCGCCTCGATCAGGTCGTCCTCGCAGAGCCCCACCACCTCGGCGAGCAGCGGGTATTCGACGGTGGAGCCGCCTTCGGCGACGATGCGCGCGACGCGCTGGGTGTCCTCGGGCAGTTCCTCGACGCGTACGAGGAGCAGATCACGCAGCGAGTCGGTCAGGCCCGCGCAACTGCCGCCGTGCGCGGCGACGGCGAGTTCCTCGACGAAGAAGGCGTTGCCGTCGGAGCGGTCGAACACGTCGTCGACCAGGGAGGGTTCGGGCTCGGCCGCGAGGATGCCGGCCATCTGACGGGCGACCTCGTCCTTGCTGAAGCGGCCGAGTTCGATGCGGCGCACGGTCCGCAGCCGGTCCAGTTCGGCGAGGAGGGGGCGCAGCGGGTGGCGGCGGTGGATGTCGTCGGCGCGGTAGGTGGCGAGGAGGACGAGGCGGCCGCCGCGCAGGGTGCGGAAGAGGTAGGAGAGAAGGTGCCGGGTGGAGGTGTCGGCCCAGTGCAGGTCCTCCAGGGCGATGACGACCGTGCGCTCGCGCGAGAGCCGTTCCAGGAGGCGGGCGGTGAGCTCGAAAAGGCGGGCCATGCCCTGCTCGTCGGAGCGGCTGCCGGGGCCGTGGCCGTGCGGGGCGGGGGCGGCCAGTTCGGGCAGGAGCCGGGCGAGCTCCTCCTCCTGGCCCTCGGCGGCCGCGGCCAGTTCCTCGGGGAGGCGGCGGCGCAGGGCGCGCAGGGCGGTGGAGAACGGGGCGAACGGCAGGCCGTCGGCGCCGATCTCGACGCAGCCGCCGAGCGCGACGACGGCGCCCCGCTTCTCGGCCGCCTCGGTGAACTCCTCCACCAGGCGGGTCTTGCCGACGCCCGCCTCCCCGCCGAGCAGCAACGCCTGGGGCTCGCCCGTGCCCGGGTCCCCGGCTCCTGTCGGCGGGGTGCCCGTGGCGCGGGCGAGTGCTTCGTTCAGTACGGCCAGTTCATCGGCGCGGCCGACGAACACCGGGCTCACGGACCTGGTCTCCACAGCGGCGAGCATCGCACAGTGTCCGGCCGGCCCGGCACCGGATGCCCGGGACGCGGTCGGCGGCGCAGCCGTCCCTGCCCCGCCTCTCATCTCATGCGGCCCGCGCGAAGCGGGTCTTCCGGGCGGGCGCGCTCACCCGCCCCCCGGCTTCGTCGCGTGCCGAGCGGCGGGCGGCGGCGCGCATCCGGCGGACCTCGCGGACCAGGCGACCGCGGTCGGCCTCCCGGACCAGCTCGGCGGCGCGCATCCGGTGCATCTCGTACTCGAACATCTCGTACCCCTGGGGTTCCGGTGGTGTCGTCGCTCTCTGCGACGACTCCACTCTCGTCTCCCAGGGGGGTCCCTCACATCGGGCGAGTGCCGCATCTGTGCGGGGCCGGGGGCCTTACGTACGACGAGGGGCGGGGCGGGGGCCTTAGCCCCTGCCCCGCCCCTGCCTTATGCGTGGTCGTCGCCGCTAGGAGGGTGCCGAGGGCAGCCCGAGCAGCAGGTCGGAGTACTTGGCGATGGCCAGGAGCAGCCCGATCACGCCGAGCGCGACGCCCGCCCACGACACCGACTTGATCCAGGGCGCCTGCTCCTTGCCGGGGGCGCCGAACGCGGGCCTGACCAGCACGACGAAACCGATGACCAGCGCCGCGAGCGCGAAGATGCCGGCGATCAGCGCGGTGATCTTCCAGGAGTCCCCGTACAGGGCCTGGATCTGGTTGGCGACGCTCGCGGACTGGGCGGTCTCGAGCTGCCCGACGATGTTCGAGCGCGCGCCCGCGACGGTGCCGAGCCAGCCGCCGGACAGGCCGACGACGCCGAGCGCGACGGAGACGACGGCCGCGGCGCCCTGGCCGACGCCCGCGGAACCTGCGGGCTTGGCCGCCGCCTCGGACACCACGTCGGACTCGTCGTCGTCCGCGTCCTCGTCGCTCTCGGCGTCGGGCGCAGCGTCGGCCGGCTCAGCGGTCTTGGTGACGTCGACCGCGGCCGCATCCTTCTTCGGTTCCGACGTCTCGGATCCGGTCACTTCCTCGTTCTCGGCGGCGTCCTCGGCCCCGGTGGCATCCTTCGCCCCGGCCGCGTCCTCTGTCTTGGTAGCCATGCGACGCACCGTACGGACGCAGTCTGAGAACCTCCTTAACGAAGTGCTCGCCACTCCGGCGCCAGCACGGACCACACCTCCATGTCGTGGCGGATCCCCTGCCAGGGGAAGCTCTCCCGCAGCACACCGTCCTTGGTGAACCCCAGGCGCGCGGCGGCGGCCTTGCTGCGCTCGTTGCGCGAGGAGACCAGCCACTCGATCCGGTGCATGCCGCGCTGGTCGACGGCCCAGTCGATGAGTTCGCGCGACGCCCTGTTGACCAGGCCGCGCCCGGCCGCCGACGGCTCCAGCCAGACGCCGATCTCACAGCCGTCGACACTGGTGTCGAAGATCCGGAACAGGACGCCGCCGACCAGGGTGCCGTCCAGCCAGATGCCGTACAGGCGCCCGGTGTCGGACGCCTGCTTGTCGGCGTACGTCTGGAGCACGCCCCGCGCCGATTCGAGGTCCTTGGCCAGGACGGTCAGCGGCACGTACGGCCCCGCGTACTCCCGCGCCCGTTCGACGTGCTCCAGGAACTCCTCGGCCTGCCACGGTTCGAGCGGCCTCAGTTCGGCGTTCTCACCCAGCGATATTGCGAACATCCCGGTCTTCCACCCCGCTTGTGTCGTCGGCTGCGTCCCCCTGTCCGGGGATCTTGCCACGCGCGTCGCGTGTGTTCGAACGACATTCGGGCGGCTCGATGCTGATGCGCGGCAGCAGGCGGTCCAGGCCCCGCGGCAGCCACCAGTTGGCGCCGCCGAGCAGATGCATCAGCGCGGGTACGAGGAGCGTGCGCAGGACGAAGGCGTCGAGCGCCACGGCCGCCGCGAGGGCGATGCCGAACATCGCGATGACGCGGTCGCCGCTGAGCACGAAGGCGAGGAACACGGAGATCATGATGACGGCGGCGGAGTTGATCACCCGGCTGGTCTCGGCGAGGCCCACCCGCACGGCGCGCCGGTTGTCGCCGGTCTCCAGCCACTCCTCGTACATCCGGCTGACCAGGAAGACCTGGTAGTCCATGGAGAGGCCGAAGAGGACGGACACCATGATCACGGGCAGGAAGGGCTCGATCGGCCCTGCCCTGCCGAGGCCGAGCAGCTCGCTCCCCCAGCCCCACTGGAAGACCGCGACGACGACGCCGAAGGCGGAGGCGACCGCCGCGACGTTCATCACGGCGGCCTTGAGCGGGATGCCGATCGAGCGGAAGGCGAGCAGGAGCAGCAGGCAGCCGAGGCCGATGACGACGCCCACGAAGAGCGGCAGCTTCTTGACGATGACCTCGGCGAAATCGTCGTAGCTCGCGGTCACGCCGCCGACCCGCACGTCGAGCGAGCTGCCCGCCTCGGCCTTCGGCAGGACGTCGTCGCGCAGCCGATCGACGAGCGCGCTGGTCGCCTGCGACTGGGGGGCGGAGTCGGGGACGACGGTGAGGAAGGCCGTGCGGCCGTGTCCGTCGTACGTCACCGGGCTCACGGAGTCGACACCCTCGGTCGTCCGCAGCACCGTGCCGAGGTCGTCGATGGCGATGCGGTCACCGGCGCCGTAGACCTCGCTGACCAGCGTCAGGGGGCCGTTGACGCCCGGCCCGAAGCCGTCGGCGAGGACGTCGTAGGCCTGCCGGGTGGTCGCCTTCTCGGGGTTGTTGCCCTGGTCGGAGGTGCCCAGGTGCAGGGTGAGGGTGGGCAGCGCGAGCACGGCCATGACGAGGACGGCGAGGGCGCCGAGCAGCTTCGGCCTGCGCTCCACGAAGGCGGCCCAGCGGGCGGCGAGCCCGGTCGGCAGCTCCGGCCGGGGCCCGTGCTCGGCGAGGCGGCGCCGCTCCCCGCGGCTGAGGGAGCGCGGGCCGATGAAGGACAGCAGCGCGGGCAGCAGCGTCACGGCGGCGGCGACCGTGAGGACGACGGTCAGCGAGGCGGCTATCGCGACGCCGTTGAGGAAGCCGAGCCGCAGGATGAGCATGCCGAGCAGGGCGATGCAGACGGTGGCGCCCGCGAAGACGACGGCGCGCCCGGTGGTGGCGACGGCACGCTCGGCGGCGACGGCCACGGGCAGGCCGCGTCTGAGGCCCTTGCGGTGCCGGGTGACGATGAACAGGGCGTAGTCGATCCCGACGCCGAGGCCGATCAGGGTGCCCAGCATCGGCGCGAAGTCCGCGACGGTCATGAGGTGGCCGAGCAGCACGATCCCCGCGTACGCCGTGCCGACGGAGACCAGGGCGGTGGCTATCGGCAGTGCGGCGGCGGCGAGCGAGCCGAAGGCGAGGAAGAGCACGACGGCGGCGACGGCCACCCCGACGATCTCGGCGACCTGGGCGCTCTTGGACTCGGTGAGCCCGATGGCGGTGCCGCCGAGCTCGACCTGGAGGGCGGAGGATTCGGCGGCCTTGGCGGTGTCGACGACCCGCCGGGCGTCGGCCTCGGCGATGTCGTCGGCCTGCTCGCGGAAGGTGACGGTGGCGTAGGCGGTACGGCCGTCCTCGCTGATCCGCCCGGCCCCCTTGTCACCGTAGGGACCGGTCACCGAGGCCACGGCGGGCAGTGCGGCGATGTCGTCGAGGGTGTCGGACATGGTCTGTTCGACGTCGGCCGCGCGTACGGAGGTGCCGGGTCCGGTGCGCCAGACGACGGTGTCGCTGTCACCGCCGAGCCCGTGGAACCCCTTGTCCAGGAGCTGCGTCGCGCGGCCGGACTCGGTGCCGGGGACCTCGTAGTCGTTCGAGTACGCGCTCCCCGCGACGGCGGCGGCCGCCGCGGTGCCGCCGAGGGCGAGCAGCCAGAGCAGGACGACGAGAAGGCGGTGCCTGACGCACCACCGGGCGAGTGCTGCCACGGACCGGCTCCCTGGATGTTTCGTGGATCTTTACCGGGAACAGCGGTGGACAGCTGGACACAGCCCGCAAAGAACACATGAGCGGCGACATGCTCGCCTCGGCCACTTTGGCAGCCTTTGATGATCCTTGGTCCGTTTCGTGGCCTGACTCACAAGAGCACAAAGGGTGCGCGGCGGCCTCACGGCCAACTCCGCGCACCCGCGCCGGGTGTCAGCCCGAGACGCTCGCGCGTCCGTTCTCGATGTGGCCCATGAGCCGGCGGCGGAACGCGGTGTCGGAGTCGGCGGTGACCTCCACGTCGTACCAGCCGTGCTCGTCGTCGGTCCGCCAGGCGATGGTGCGGCTGCTGCCGGACCTGACGCGGACGGTCCGCGTCCGGGACCTGACGTCGTCCTCGTCCACGTATCCGAGCGGCCTGACCGTGAAGACGAGTTCCCCGCGGCCCCGGTTGGCCAGCGTCAGATGGATCTCGCGGCGGGTGATCGCGGAGGTGAGCCGTGCGCCGCCCTCCTCGCCGCCCGTGAACTCGCGCCGGAAGCCGTTCGGTCCGGTGACGGTGAAGTCGTAACGGCCGCCGGTCACCGGCACGGTCCAGGAGCCCTTGCGCACGACGTCCTGGTGCTGGGGGGCCGTGAACTCGCCCGCGTAGGGGTAGAGCGCGAAGTGCGCGCTGGAGCGGCCGCCGTTGCGCAGCCGCACGGCGAGCTCGCCGTTCTCGCCCGGCCGCGCGTCCGCGTCGGGCTGGTACGGCAGCGGGCGGGCGCGGCGGGTGCCGGGCTCCTGGACGGGCATGGCCTGCACCTGCGGCGGCTTCGGGGCCCACCGGCCGCTGAACGCCGGGATGGGCCCCGGCTGCTCGATGCCGGGCGCGCGGTGGGCGTGCCGGAAGTCGAAGGTGCCGGTGAGGTCGCCGGTGACCTTGCGGCGCCAGGCGCCGATGTTGGGCTCCTTGACGCCGGTCCACTTCTCCAGGAAGCGCACGACGGAGGTGTGGTCGAAGACCTCGGAGCTGACGTAGCCGCCGACGGTCCACGGCGAGACGACGAGCATCGGCACGCGTACGCCGAGCCCGGTCGGCCTGCCGTTCCAGCGCTCGGCCCGCTCCGCCTCGGAGTCGCCGCCGGGGACGGGCGGCGGGACGTGGTCGAAGAAGCCGTCGTTCTCGTCGTAGTTGATGAAGACGGCGGTACGGCGCCACACCTCGGGGTTCTTGGCGAGCGCGTCGAGGACCTTGTAGACGATGGTCGCGCTGTGGACCGGCGAGGAGACGCTGGGGTGCTCGGAGTCGAGCGCGGAGGGCACCAGGTACGTCACCTTCGCGAGCCTGCCGTCGGCGACGTCCTCGGCGAACTTCGTCGCGAGCGTGCCGGTGGGCACGCGCCGCAGCCCGCGCTCGAAGAGGGACCGCTCGCGCTTGTCGAGGGTGCGGACACCGTCCTCCAGGTCGGCCAGCAGTCGCGCGCGCTTGGTCTCGTCCTTGGCGTCGCGCACCTTGGCGTAGAAGGCCTCCATGTAGGTGAGCCCGGTCTTGGCGAGCACCTTGCGGGCGATGGCCTTGAAGGTGGTGAAGAACTCGATCTGGTTGTCGGTGAAGTTCTCCCACTCCGTGTACGTCCGCCAGCTCACGCCGGCCTTCTCCAGGCGTTCGGCGTACGTGCCCCAGCCGTAGCCCGGGTGGGTGCCCTCGGCGTAGGCGTCGTTGCCGACGGCCCGCCCGCCGTTCGCCTCGTAGCCGGTCTTGCCGCTCCACAGGTGGTTGCGGTTGGGGCTGGTGGAGGAGTGGATGGAGGAGTGGTAGGCGTCGCAGACGGTGAAGGTGTCGGCGAGTTCGTAGTGCAGCGGGATGTCCTCGCGCGTGTAGTGCGCCATGGTGGCCGCCGTCTTGGCGGTGATCCAGCCGTCCATCCAGCCGTCGTGCCAGGCCTTGGCGCCGCCGTTCCAGGAGTGGTCCAGGTCGCCGATGTACTGGAGGTCCTTCTTCTGCGTCTCGGCGGCCTGCCGGACGGAGAACGGCAGGACCGAGCGGGGCCCGTCGGGCTGCTCGAAGACGGACTTCCCGCCGGGCAGCCGGATGGCGTTGCGGTCGCCGAAGCCTCGTACGCCGCGCAGGGAACCGAAGTAGTGGTCGAAGGAGCGGTTCTCCTGCATGAGGATCACGACGTGCTCGATCGAGTCGAGACCGCCGTGGCCCTTCGGCGGCCCCTGCGCGAGCGCCTGCTGCAGCGAGGGCGGCAGGAAAGATCCGACGGCGGCGGCGCCGAACGCGCCTCCGCCGATCGCCATCAGACGTCTGCGCGATATCTCCGGAGTCACGTATGACCTCCCTGTGGTCCTGGCCGACAGTCAATGGTTCTCTGCTGATCCATTTGATCTGTACGGCGGGGACGCTAGTGACGTCCGGTTTCGATGTGAAGTCCGTGGACCGAAGTCGAAGTGAACGTCCAAAAGGTGTCGCACGTGCAGGCGTTGGCGGGTACGCGAAGGGGCGGCGCGCCCTGTACGGGTGCGCCGCCCCTGTGGCGTACGGCAGGCCGGCCGGTCAGCCCTCGCTGACGCCCAGCTTGTCGAGGATCAGCTCCTTGACGCGGGCCGCGTCGGCCTGGCCGCGGGTGGCCTTCATGACCGCGCCGACCAGGGCGCCCGCGGCGGCGACCTTGCCGCCGCGGATCTTGTCCGCGACGCCCGGGTTGCCTGCGATGGCCTCGTCGACGGCGGCCGTGAGCGCGCCCTCGTCCGAGACGACCTTCAGGCCGCGCTTCTCGACGACCTCGTCCGGCGTGCCCTCGCCCTTCAGGACGCCCTCGATGACCTGGCGGGCCAGCTTGTCGTTCAGGTCACCCTTGGCGACGAGCGCGGTGACCCGGGCGACGTGCTCCGGGGTGATCGGGAGCGAACCGAGCTCCACGCCCTGCTCGTTGGCGTGCCTGGCCAGCTCGCCCATCCACCACTTGCGGGCCGACGCGGCGTCCGCGCCCGCGTTGACGGTGGCGACGATCGGGCCGATGGCGTCGGCGTTGAGGATCGACTGCATGTCGTGCTCGGAGACGCCCCACTCCTCGCGGAGCCGGTTGCGGCGCACCCGCGGCAGCTCCGGGAGGCCTGCGCGCAGCTCCTCGACCCACTCGCGGGACGGGGCGACGGGCACCAGGTCCGGCTCGGGGAAGTAGCGGTAGTCCTCGGCGTTGTCCTTGATGCGGCCGGACGTCGTGGAGCCGTCTTCCTCGTGGAAGTGCCGGGTCTCCTGGACGATCGTGCCGCCGCCGTTCAGGACGGCGGCGTGCCGCTGGATCTCGAAGCGCGCCGCGCGCTCCACGGAACGGAGCGAGTTGACGTTCTTCGTCTCCGAGCGCGTGCCGAACTCCTCGCGCCCGTGCGGCCGCAGCGACAGGTTCACGTCGCAGCGCATCTGGCCCTTGTCCATCCGCGCGTCGGAGACGCCGAGCGCCTTGATGAGCTCGCGCAGCTCGGCGACGTACGCCTTGGCGACCTCGGGGGCGCGCTCGCCGGCGCCCTCGATCGGCTTGGTGACGATCTCGATCAGCGGGATGCCGGCGCGGTTGTAGTCAAGGAGCGAGTGCGAGGCGCCGTGGATGCGGCCCGTCGCGCCGCCCACGTGCGTGGACTTGCCGGTGTCCTCCTCCATGTGGGCGCGCTCGATCTCCACGCGGAAGACCTCGCCGTCCTCCAGCTGGACGTCCAGATAGCCGTTGAAGGCGATCGGCTCGTCGTACTGCGAGGTCTGGAAGTTCTTCGGCATGTCCGGATAGAAGTAGTTCTTCCGGGCGAAGCGGCACCACTCGGCGATCTCGCAGTGCAGCGCGAGACCGATCTTGATGGCGGACTCGACGCCGATCTCGTTCACGACCGGCAGCGCGCCGGGCAGGCCGAGGCAGGTCGGGCAGGTCTGGCTGTTCGCCTCCTGCTTGAGCGTCGTCGAGCAGCCGCAGAACATCTTGGTCCTGGTGCCGAGCTCGACGTGGACCTCGAGGCCCATGACGGGGTCGTACGTCGCGAGGGCTTCCTCGTACGACACCAGGTCAGTAGTGACAGTCACGGTGAAACTTTCCCTCTCAGCCCAGCAGGACGTCGTCGTCGCCGAGACGCTTCAGCTCGCGCAGGAGCAGCGCGACGCCGGTGACGATGGCGGCAGCGGAGACAGCGGCGTCCACGAGACGGAGCGTGTCGTGGTCGTAGCGGGCCTTCTTGGCCTGCTTCAGCACGGAGACCGCGCCGAACGCGGTGGTGCCGATCGACAGGTACGTACCGGTCCGGGACTTCTTGAAGCCCTTGGCCTTGTTCAGTGCGCTCACAGCGACGGTGCCTCCTCCAGCAGCGGGTGCCCCCACTTTTCCACGAAGGCGGCCTCGACGGCGGCTCCGACCTTGTAAAGACGGTCGTCCTTCATGGCGGGGGCGATGATCTGCAGTCCGACGGGCAGGCCGTCCTCGGGCGCGAGGCCGCAGGGCAGCGACATGGCGGCGTTGCCCGCCAGGTTGGTCGGGATGGTGCACAGGTCGGCCAGGTACATGGCCATCGGGTCGTCGGCGCGCTCACCGATCGGGAAGGCGGTGGTCGGCGTCGTCGGGGAGACGATCACGTCGACCTGCTCGAAGGCCTTCTCGAAGTCCTGCGTGATGAGGGTGCGGACCTTCTGGGCGCTGCCGTAGTACGCGTCGTAGTAACCGGAGCTGAGCGCATACGTGCCGAGCATGACGCGGCGCTTGACCTCGTCCCCGAAGCCGGCCTCGCGGGTGAGCGCGGTGACGTCCTCGGCGGACTTCGTGCCGTCGTCGCCGACGCGCAGGCCGTAGCGCATGGCGTCGAACCGGGCGAGGTTCGAGGAGCACTCGGAGGGCGCGATCAGGTAGTACGCGGACAGGCCGAGGTCGAAGGACGGGCAGTCCAGCTCGACGACGGTCGCGCCGAGCGACGTGAGCAGCTCCACGGACTCGTTGAAGCGCTGGACGACACCGGCCTGGTAGCCCTCGCCGGAGAACTGCTTCACGACGCCGACGCGCATGCCCTCGACGCTGCCGTTGCGCGCGGCCTCGACGACCGCAGGGACCGGGGCGTCGATGGACGTCGAGTCGAGCTCGTCGTGGCCGGCGATGGCCTCGTGCAGCAGGGCCGCGTCCAGGACGGTGCGGGCGCAGGGCCCGCCCTGGTCCAGGGAGGACGAGAAGGCCACCATGCCGTAGCGCGAGACGCCGCCGTAGGTGGGCTTGACGCCGACCGTGCCGGTGACGGCGGCGGGCTGGCGGATGGAGCCGCCGGTGTCCGTGCCGAGGGTGAGGGGGGCCTCGTAGGCGGCGAGGGCGGCGGCGGAGCCGCCACCGGAGCCGCCGGGGATGCGGGTGAGGTCCCAGGGGTTGCCGGTGGGGCCGTACGCGCTGTTCTCGGTGGAGGACCCCATGGCGAACTCGTCCATGTTGGTCTTGCCGAGGATGACGACGTCGGCGGCCTTCAGGCGCTTGGTGACGGTCGCGTCGTACGGCGGGATCCAGCCCTCGAGGATCTTGGAACCGACCGTGGTCGGGATGCCCTCGGTGGTGAAGATGTCCTTGAGCGCGACGGGGACGCCGGCCAGCGGGCCGAGCTTCTCGCCCTTGGCGCGCTTGGCGTCGACGGCGCGGGCCTGCGCGAGAGCGCCCTCGCGGTCGACGTGCAGGAAGGCGTGCACCTTCTCGTCGACGGCGTCGATGCGGGCCAGGTGGGCCTCGGTGACCTCGACGGCCGTGAGCTCGCCGGAAGCGATCTTCGCGGCGATCTCGGCGGCGGTGAACTTGATGATGTCCGTCATGTTCTTAGTCCTCCCCCAGGATCTGCGGCACCTTGAAACGCCGCTGCTCCTGGGCCGGGGCGCCAGAGAGCGCCTGCTCGGGGGTGAGCGACGGACGGACCTCGTCCGCGCGCATGACGTTCGTCAGCGGCAGCGGGTGCGAGGTCGGCGGTACGTCTTGGTCGGCGACCTCGGCGACGCGGGCGACCGCGCCGATGATGTCGTCGAGCTGTCCGGCGAAGTGGTCGAGCTCCTCGGCCTTCAGCTCCAGACGTGCAAGGCGGGCGAGGTGGGCGACCTCCTCGCGCGTGATGCCAGGCATGCGGCGATCCTCAGGGGTGAGTGTGCGGGTTGTGACCCCAATCCTATGGGGCGGGGTGGCGTGGCCGTTAAACGGTTTCCCTGGCGGAGGCCCGCGACCGTGAGCGCGCCGGGGCCCGGCGGGGGCTAGCGGGGGCGCTCGGCGGGGGCGGAGGGCTGGCCTGGCGGGGGTAGGCGTACGTGCCCGGCGGGGGCTAGCGGGGGCGAGCGGGTCGCTTGGCGGGGGTGGGCGGGGCGCCCGGCGGGGGATTCGCGGGCCGGGGGCGCCTGGCCGGCGGGGCGGCGAGTGCTGGCGTGCCTGCCCCCGGCTGGCTTCGTCGCTGGGGCCGGGGCGTGGCTGGCCGGCGGGGGCTGGGGATGCCTGGCTGGCAGGGGCTGGGCGTTCCTGGCCGACGGGGGCTTCGCAGGGGTCGGCGGGGCGGTCGGCGGAGGGGGCGAGCGGCGGTGGGCCTGGTCCGGGGCGTTCGGGGGCGGGGTGCGTCCGGGTTTTCGGCGGGCTCGTACGGCTTGGCGGTGGGAGTCGTCTCGGTGGGCTCGCCCGGCTTGGCGGTCGGCGGTGTCGCTGGGGCCGGGCGGGGGTTCAGTTCACCACGTGGTCCGAGGACTGCTCGGCCTCGGAGCCTTCGGCCGAGGCCAGCGCCGCTGCCTCCGCCGCCACGTCCACGGGCCGGCGCCAGCCCCGTGAGCCCCGCGCCCGCAGCCACGCGGTCGTCTCCTCCGGGGGCATCGCGGCGGCGACCAGCCACCCCTGCACCGCGTCGCAGCCGAGGTCACGCAGCCGCTCCCACGTCTCGTCGTCCTCGACGCCCTCGGCGACCACGAGCAGCCCGAGGGAGTGCGCGAGGTCCACCGTGCAGCGGACGATCTCCGCGTCCTCGTTGTCCACGGCCAGCCGGGCCACGAAGGACCGGTCGATCTTCAGCTCGCTCACGGGCAGCCGCCGCAGATGCACCAGCGAGGAGTACCCCGTACCGAAGTCGTCCAGGGACATCTTCACGCCGTGCCCGGTGAGCCCGGCCAGCGTGTCCGCGGCGCGCTGCGGGTCCTCCAGGAGCACGTGCTCCGTGATCTCCAGTTGCAGCGCCCCCGCGGGGACCCCGTGCCGGGCGAGGCGTGCCGCGACGGCTCCGGCGAAGCCGGGGGTGTGCACGTCACGCGGCGAGACATTGACCGCGACGGGGACCTTGAGACCCATCGCCTGCCACTTCGCGACCTGGCCGAGGGCCGTCTCCAGGACGTACTCCGTCAGGTGCGGCATCAGCCCGGAGGACTCGGCGATGGCTATGAACTCGTCCGGCGGCACCTTGCCCCGCTCCGGGTGCACCCAGCGCACCAGCGCCTCCAGGCCCGCCACCTTGCCGTCGAAGCGGACCTTCGGCTGATAGTGCAGTTCCACGTCACCCGCGTCGAGGGCCCGCCGCAGGTCACCGAGGAGGCCCAGGCGGTCGGGGGTGTTGGAGTCCCGCTTCGACTCGTACACCTCGACGCCCGTGCGGTCCCGCTTCGCCTGGTACATCGCCACGTCCGCCCGCCGCAGCAGCCCCTCCGCGTCCACCGCGTGGTCCGGGAAGACGGCGAGGCCCGCGCTGGCCTCCAGGACGAGGGTGAGGCCGTCGAGGTCCAGCGGCGAGCCCAGCGCGGCGACCAGTTGCCGCGCCACGCGCGTGGCGGACGTCGTGGAGTCGGCGATGGGCAGCAGTACGGCGAACTCGTCGCCGCCGAGCCGGGCCGCCTCGGCGCCACGCGGCAGCGCGAGCCGCAGCCGGTCCGCTATCTGCAACAGCAGCCGGTCCCCCGCCAGGTGGCCGAGGGTGTCGTTCACCGAACGGAAGCGGTCCATGTCGATCAGCATCAGGGCCGAACGCGCCCCGATCCGCTCGGCGTCGTCCAGGGCCGTCCAGGTCCGCTCCAGGAGCCACTGCCGGTTGGGCAGGCCTGTCAGCGGGTCGCGGAGCTGCTCCTCGGCCCGGGCGCGGGCGATCCACAGGGTGGAGTCGAGGGCGACGAGCGGGATCGCGAAGAGGGGCAGCAGTATCGGCAGGGAGATGGCCACCACGCATATCAGCGGGGCGATGCCGAGCAGCGCGATGCCGAGAAGTCCCTGCCGGACCAGGGCCGTTCGGGTGACGGTCGGCAGCGCGCCGGTGCTGGGCGCGTGCACGTACCAGAGCAGGACTCGGGTGACCACGAGGTAGGCCACGGCGACCAGGGCCACTTCGGGTGCGGTGTACAGGTCCCAGGTCTCGGGCCGCCAGGGCGAGTCTGACGTCGGTGCCGTGCCGAAGGCGGCCATGGTGAGCGCGCCCGTGCCGATGCCGATGATGTCGACCGCGCCGTGCAGGATGCCCTGGCGCCAGCGGTGTCTGCGCGCGACGCCGACCAGGACGACGACGGTGAGGCTGACCATGCCGGCGGGCATCCAGCCGTACAGCAGGAGCACGGCGACGGTGAGCGCGCCTCCGGAGCCCGTGCCGCCCCACCAGCGGTCCCTGCCGAGGGCGACGAGATGGCCGACGATGAGGCCGGTGAGGATGGCGAGCGACCAGCCCGCCGTGCCGGAGGGAAAGAGCGCGTGGCCGTCCGCCAGTGCCTGGAAGAACCCGGCGCCGAGCAGGAACGCGGCCGCCGTGACGACCAGGACGGGCAACAGCGGCCAGGGCTCGCGGGGTTCGTGCTCGCCCGGGTCGCCCGCCAGGACGGTGTTCTCGGTGCCCCGTGCGGGAGCGGAGGTCCACGCCCGCTCGCGGGGCTCGATGGCCGTGCTCAGCCTGCCCGCCGTGCTTCCCGCCACGGCTGTGCCCGGCGCGCCCGTGCCGGTGGTCGGTGATGTGCGGCGGCCCCGCAGCCAGGTGCTCGGCGCGCGCCACTGGCGCGCGCGCAGCCGTGAGTCCGGGGCGGCGCTTTCGGTCGGTTCCATTCCCGTCCCTCTCACAGCCGGCGGTGCCCACGCCCTGTGGACTCGGCCTGGTGTCGGCCGCGTCCGGTTCTTCCGTCCCCACGCTCCTGACGAGCGGGCGGTTGCCTCTTCACTCGTTCCGAGTAGGGGATGCCCCCTTCCAAGCTCTTTGATGAGCAGGAGATACCCCGTTCGCAGCGGGGCACGGCAGGCGCACACCTCAACAGTAGGCCGCAGAAGGCTTCCACGGGCAGCGGTCGACCACGGTTGCCCGAATGCGACCCGGCCACCCGTATGCATCTGGTATGCGCCGAACGGGTGGCCTTCAACCGCTACTCCTCGGTCGGAAGCGCGACTTCCTTCGCCGCGTCCGGTCCCTGTTCCAGCAGCACAACGAAGCCTTCCTCGTTGAGAACCGGAACCTTCACCTGCATCGCCTTGTCGTACTTGGAACCCGGGTTGTCCCCCACGACCACGAAGGACGTCTTCTTCGAAACGGAACCGGTCACCTTGGCGCCCCGCGTCTGAAGCGCCTCTTTCGCGCCATCCCGGGTGTAGTGCTCAAGCGTTCCGGTGACGACGACCGTGAGGCCCTCCAGGGGGCGGGGGCCCTCGTCCTCGCCGCTCGACTCCTCCTCCATGCGCACCCCGGCCGCCCGCCACTTGCGGAGGATGTCGCGGTGCCACTCCTCGGTGAACCACTGTTTGAGGGAGGCCGCGATGGTCGGGCCGACGCCCTCCACCCCGGCCAGCTCCTCCTCCGTGGCCTGTTCGATGCGGTCGATGGAGCGGAACTCACGGGCCAGCGCCTCGGCGGCCACCGGGCCGACGTGCCGGATCGAGAGCCCCGTGAGGACGCGGGCGAGCGGTCGCTCCTTGGCCGCCGCGATGTTCTCCAGCATGGCGAGGGTGTTCTTCTTCGCCTCGCCCTGCTGGTTGGCGAAGAAGGTGACGACCTTCTCCTCGCCGGTCTTGGGGTCGCGCTTGGGCAGCCCGGAGTCCTGGTCGAGGACGTAGGACTTGATGGGGAGCAGCTCCTCGACCTTGAGGTCGAAGATGTCGCCCTCGTCGAGGATCGGCGGTTCGGCGGGCTCCAGGGGTCTGGTCAGCGCGGCCGCGGCGACGTACCCGAAGTTCTCGATGTCGAGGGACTTGCGTCCCGCGAGGTAGAAGAGGCGCTCGCGCAACTGGGCCGGGCACGACTGGGCGTTGGGGCAGCGGAGGTCGATGTCACCCTCCTTCATGGGCCGCAGCGCCGTCCCGCACTCGGGACACTCGGCGGGCATCTCGAACTCCCGCTCGGTGCCGTCCCGCAGGTCCACGACGGGGCCGAGGATCTCCGGGATGACGTCGCCGGCCTTGCGGATGACGACCGTGTCGCCGATGAAGACGCCCTTCTTCTTCACCACTTCCTGGTTGTGCAGGGTGGCGAACTCGACCTCGGAGCCCGCCACGGTGACCGGCTCGACCTGGGCGTACGGCGTGACGCGGCCGGTGCGGCCGACGCCCACGCGGATGTTGATCAGCTTGGTGTTGACCTCCTCGGGCGCGTACTTCCACGCGATGGCCCAGCGCGGGGCGCGCGAGGTGGAGCCGAGGCGGCCCTGGAGCGGGATCTCGTCGAGCTTGACGACGACACCGTCGATCTCGTGCTCCACGGAGTGACGGTGCTCCCCGAAGTACGCGATGAAGTCCCGGACGCCCTGGAGGTCGTCGACGACCTTGTTGTGCTTGGCGGTGGGCAGGCCCCACTCGCTCAGCAGGTCATAGGCGTGGCTGAGGCAGTCGATGTCGAAGCCCTCACGGGCGCCGATGCCGTGCACGACCATGTGCAGCGGGCGCGTGGCGGTGACGCGCGGGTCCTTCTGGCGCAGGGAACCCGCCGCCGCGTTGCGGGGGTTGGCGAAGGGCTTGTCGCCCGCCTCGACCAGGCGGGCGTTGAGCTCCTCGAACTTCTCCATCGGGAAGAAGACCTCGCCGCGGATCTCCACGAGGTCCGGGACGCGGTCGCCCTTGAGGCGCTCGGGGATGTCCGTGATCGTGCGGACGTTCGGCGTGATGTCCTCGCCGGTGCGGCCGTCGCCGCGGGTGGCGGCGCGGGTCAGCCTGCCGTGCTCGTACGTCAGGTTGACCGCGAGGCCGTCGACCTTCAGCTCGCACAGGAAGTGATACCCCGGCGCGCCCACGTCCTTGGCGACGCGGTCCGCCCAGGCGGCGAGCTCCTCGTCGTCGAAGGCGTTGTCCAGCGAGAGCATGCGCTCGCGGTGCTCGACCGCCGTGAACTCCGTCTCGTACGCACCCGCGACCTTCTGGGTGGGCGAGTCCGGCGTACGGAGCTCCGGGTGCTCCTCCTCCAGGGCCTCCAGGGAGCGCAGCAGCTTGTCGAACTCCGCGTCGCTGACGACCGGTTGGTCCTTCACGTAGTACCGGAAGCGGTGCTCCTCGATCTGTTCGGCCAGCTGGGCATGCTGATCCCGTGCCTCGGCGGGCACAGAGCCTTGCTGTTCGACAGCCACCGTTTCGTCCTCCCGTTACGTCATACCCAATTACTCAGGGTTGTCTGCGAGCGATCTCGCCGCCCGGACGCAGTGGGCGAGCGCCTCGCGTGCGTACGCGGGAGAAGCCCCCGCGAGTCCGCACGACGGGGTGACGGCGACCGACTCCGCGAGCGATCCCGGATTCAGCCCCAGCCTGCGCCACAGCGTCCTGACACCCATGACGCTACCGGCAGGGTCTGACAATCGGCCGTCCACGCCCGGCACGACACCGGCGAGGAACCGCGTGCCGGCCTCGACCGCCTCGCCGATCGCCTCGTCGTCACGCTCGGTGAGCAGCGAGAAGTCGCAGGAGATCGCGGCGGCCCCGGCGCGGCGCAGGAGCGCGAACGGGACGTCGGGCGCGCAGGAGTGGACGACCGTGGCCCCCTCGCCCTGGACGGCGAGGACGTCGCGCAGGGTGCTCTCCACGGCCTGCCGGTCCACGGCCCGGTGGGTGCGGTACTCGCTGGCCGTCTTGACCTGTCCGCGCAGCACCGGCATGAGCGAGGGCTCGTCGAGCTGGAGCACCACCTGGGCGCCCGGCACCCTGCGGCGTACGTCGGCGAGGTGCTCGCGCAGGCCTTCGGCGAGCGATCCGGCGAGGTCGCGGCAGGCGCCGGGGTCGGAGAGCGCGGCCTGGCCGTTCCTGAGCTCAAGGGCCGCGGCGAGCGTCCACGGGCCAACGGCCTGGATCTTCAGCGGGCCCTCGTACCCCTGGGTGAACTCCTCCAGGGCGTCGAGGTCCTCGCCGAGCCAGGCCCTGGCGCGCCGGGTGTCCCGCCCTGGCCGGTCGCCGATCCGCCAGCCGCTGGGCTCCACGCGCGCGTACAGGTCGACGAGCATGCCCGCGGTACGGCCGATCATGTCGGCGCCAGGGCCGCGCGCGGGCAGTTCGGCGAGGAACGGGATGCCCTGCTCGGGCCCCTCGAAGCTGCCGGTGACGGTTCTCGCGGCCTCGCGGGCGTCGCCGCCCGGCATGGATCCGACGCCGGTCGCCGGGCCCCAGTCGAACGCGTTCATCGTCCCGGCCGCACCGTCAGGTCGTTGACCTCCGCGTCGCGCGGCAGGTCCAGGGCCATGACGATCGCCGTGGCGACCGACTCGGGGTCGATCCAGCGGGAGGCGTCGTACTCCTTGCCCTCCTGCTGGTGGACCTTGACCTGCATGGCGCTCGCGGTGCGGCCCGGGTAGACCGAGGTGACCCGGACGCCGTTGCCGTGCTCCTCCTGGCGCAGGGAGTCGGCGAGGGCCTTCAGGCCGTGCTTGGAGGCCGCGTAGGCCGACCACTCGGGGCCGGCGCTGAGGCCCGCGCCCGAGTTGACGAAGACGACGTGCCCCTGCGCGAGACGCAGTTGGGGAAGGAAGTGCCGGGTCAGCTCGGCGGGGGCGATGAGGTTGACGTTGAGCTGGTGGCGCCAGGTCTTGGGGGTGAGCTCGCCGACCGGGCCGAGGTCGACGACGCCCGCGATGTGCAGCAGGGAGTCCACCTGCTCGGGCAGCGACTGGTGCCCGAAGGCCCAGGAGAGCTTGTCGGGGTCGGAGAGGTCGCCGACGAGCGTGCTCGCGCCGGGGAACTCGGCGGCGAGCTCCTTGGCGCGGCCCGCGTCCCGCGCGTGCAGGACGAGGTCGTCGCCGCGTGTGTGCAGACGGCGGGCGACGGCCGCGCCGATGCCGGAGCCCGCCCCGGTGATCACATGTGTTGCCATACCCGCCATGCTCGCATCACCGGGTGCCTTGTGTTTCCTCCAGGTAGGCCAGCGCGCCCACGGGCTCCTCGGCGAAAAAGACCAGGTCGGTCAGTGGGAGGGGCAGGAAACCCTCGTCCTCCATGCGCCGGAACTGCTCCTTCAGGCCGTCGTAGAAGCCCTCGGAGTTCAGCAGGACGACGGGCTTGGTGTGCTTGCCGTGCTTCTTCAGCTCAAGGATCTCCGTGGCCTCGTCGAGCGTGCCGGTGCCGCCCACCATGATCACGATCGCGTCGGCCTTGGCCAGGAGCAGCGCCTTGCGCTCGGCGAGGTCCCGCGCGATCACCATCTCGTGGGGCTCGGAGACGGCCCTCGCCCTGGCGGCGAGGAAGTCGACGGAGACGCCGACGAGCCGCCCTCCCGCCTGGTCCACGCCGTCGGCCACGACCTTCATCAGACCGCTCTCGGAACCGCCCCAGACCAGCGTGTGCCCGCCCTTGCCGAGCAGCTCGGCGAACTGGCGGGCCGGGCGGGTGTAGCGGTCGTCGAGGTCGGCGGCGGAGAGGAAGACGCAGATGTTCATGGGCTCACGGTACGGTCCGGCTCCGACAACGGTCGCCTGGCCGGGAAGAAGGCGGCTCGGGCGGACGCTGACAGGGGAAGAGTACTCATCGAGGAGGCCGAGCAGTGACCGCAGGACACCGGATCACCATCGAGCGGGGCACCCACCACGTACGCGTGGTGCACGACGGGCAGGTCGTGGCGGAGAGCGGGCGCCCCCTGCTGCTGCACGAGACGGGCTGCCCGGTGCGGTACTACCTCCCGCCGGAGGACGTGCGCGCCGAGCTCCTGTCCGCGTCGGAGACGCACACGTACTGCCCCTTCAAGGGAACGGCCTCCTACTGGTCGCTCCCCGGCGCGGCCGACGCCGTGTGGGCCTATCCGGAGCCGAACCCGGACGTGGCCGAGATCAAGGACCACTTCTGCTTCTACGAGACGGACGTCACGGAGCCGGGGCGGTAGCCACCGGGGCGGGGCGACGGCCGGCGCGGGCCGCCGGCCGTCCGTCCGCGGCGAACGTCCTGCGGTAGGCGGCCGGTGAGACGCCGAGCACGGCGCGCATGTGCTGGCGCAGGGAGTTCCCTGTGCCGAAGCCCGCGCGGTGGGCCACCACGTCCACGGGCAGGTCGCTGGATTCGAGCAGCGTCCTGGCCAGTTCGATGCGCTGGGCGGTCAGCCAGCGCCCGGGGGCCATGCCGACCTCCTCCTGGAAGCGGCGCGTGAAGGTCCGCAGGCTCATCCGCGCGTGGGCGGCCAACTCGCCGAGCGGCAGCGGCTCGTGGAGCCGTTCGAGGGCCCACGCGCGCGTGGCGGCCGTCGTGGCGAGCGTGGGCTCGGGGACGGGCCGCTCGATGAACTGCGCCTGTCCGCCCTCGCGCCACGGCGGTACGACGCAGAAGCGGGCCACGCGGTGCGCCACGGCGCTGCCGTGGTCGCGGCGCAGCAGGTGCAGGCAGAGGTCGACGCCCGCGCCGACGCCCGCCGCCGTCAGGACGTCACCGTCGTCCACGAAGAGGACGTCCTCGTCGAGCGCGACCCGTGGGAAGGTCCGCCGGAAGTGGTCGGCCTCCTTCCAGTGCGTGGTCGCGGGGCGCCCGTCGAGCAGCCCGGCGGCGGCGAGGACGTACGAGGCCGTGCAGAACGACACCCAGCGCGTGCCCGGCCTTACGCGGCCGAGCGCGTCCGCGACCGCTTCGGACAGGAAGCCGTCCGTCGTGCCGCCGCAGAGCCGGGCCGTGGGCGGAATGACCACCGTGTCCGCCTCGGCGAGGGCCTCGGGGCCGTGATCGGCCAGTACCTGGAACCCGGCGTCGGTCCGCACCGGCCGGCCGTCCACCGTGCAGACGACGACGTCGTACAGCGGTTGCCCGTCGGCGTCCTCGGCGGCTCCGAAGATCCGTGGCGGGATGCCCATCTCGAAGGCGTACACGCCGTCCAGCGCGAGGACGGCGACGCGGTGTCGTCTGCTCCCTGAGGTCATGGCCGAATCCTGTCACATGATGGCCAAACTGCCAGCACCATGACCGCCCGCACCGTCGCACGCTGAATCCTCGAACCGAATCGATCCGAACCGAACCGAATCGATCCGAACCGGAAGAGGACAGAACCATGAAGATGCGTGCCATGAGCCCCCGCGCCTGGGGCGGCCCCGAGAACCTGGTCCCCGTGGAGGTGGACCGCCCCGAGCCGGGCCTCACCGAGATCCTGGTCCGGGTGCACGCGGCGGGCGTCAACCCCGTCGACTGGAAGACGCGCGCACAGGGCGCCTTCGGCACTTGGGGAGAGACCCCGATCCTCGGCTACGACGTGTCGGGCGTGGTCGAGGAGGTGGGCCCCGGAGTGACCCTCTACAGCCCCGGCGACGAGGTGTTCGGCATGCCCCGCTTCCCCGAGCAGACCGGCGGCTACGCCGAGTACGTCGCGGCCCCCGCCCGGCGCTTCGCGCCCAAGCCGACGGGCGTCAGCCACGTCGAGGCGGCCGCGCTGCCCCTCGCGGCGCTCACGGCCTGGCAGGGCCTGGTCGAGACGGCGGGGCTGCGCGCCGGGCAGCGGGTCCTCATCCACGCGGCGGCGGGCGGCGTGGGCCACCTGGCCGTGCAGATCGCCAAGGCGTGCGGGGCGTACGTCATCGGCACGGCGCGCGAGGACAAGCACGCCTTCCTGCGCGGCCTCGGCGCGGACGAGATCGTCGACTACACGCGCGTGGACTTCGTCGAGGCGGTGCGTGACGTGGACGTCGTCCTGGACGGCGTGGGCGGCGAGTACGGCGCACGGTCCCTGGAGGTCATCCGCCTCGGCGGCCACCTGGTGACCCTCCCCGACCCCGGCGGCCTGCCGGACCCCGCCCGCGCGCGGGAGCGCGGCGTACACACGGGCTGGACCCTCGTCGAGCCGGACCGCCTCGGCCTCCTCGAGATCGCCCGCCTGGTCGACGACGGCAGGCTCCGCGTGGAGATCGACACGGAGCTGCCGCTGGAGGACGCGGCCAAGGCCCACATACGCGGCGAAGAGGGCCGCACACAGGGCAAGATCGTGCTGCGGGTGGCCTGACGCCCCCGCCGCGTGGCTACACCGCCGCCGTCGCCCGCTCCGTCGTCGCGATCGTCGCCGAGCCGACCACGCGCGTGCCGTCGTACAGCACGATCGCCTGGCCGGGGGCCACGCCGCGTACGGGCTCCTCGAAGGAGACCCGCAGTTCGGAGTCGACCAGCTCGGCGGAGACGGCCGTCTCGCCGCCGTGGGCCCGGAGCTGGGCCGTGTATGTGCCCGGGCCCTCGGGGGCCGCGCCGCACCAGCGGGGCCTGATGGCCGTCAGGGCCGTCACGTCCAGGGCGTCCACCGGGCCGACCGTCACGGTGTTGTTCACCGGGGAGATGTCCAGGACGTAGCGGGGCTTGCCGTCGGGCGCGGGGGTGCCGATCCGGAGGCCCTTGCGCTGGCCGATGGTGTAGCCGTACGCCCCCTCGTGCGTGCCAAGGACCGTCCCGGACTCGTCCACGATGTCGCCCTCGGCCTTGCCGAGGCGGTTCGCGAGGAAGCCCTGGGTGTCGCCGTCGGCGATGAAGCAGATGTCGTGGCTGTCGGGCTTCTTCGCGACGGCCAGGCCGCGCTCCTCGGCCTCCGCGCGGATCTCCTCCTTGGTGGTGAGCGTGTCACCGAGGGGGAACATCGCGTGAGCGAGCTGGCGGTCGTCCAGGACCCCGAGGACGTAGCTCTGGTCCTTGGCCATGTCGGAGGCGCGGTGCAGCTCGCGCGTGCCGTCGTCGTGGACGATCACCTTGGCGTAGTGGCCGGTGACGACCGCGTCGAAGCCGAGGGCGAGCGCCTTGTCGAGGAGCGCTGCGAACTTGATCTTCTCGTTGCAGCGCAGGCACGGGTTCGGGGTGCGCCCCGCCTCGTACTCGGCCACGAAGTCCTCGACCACGTCCTCGCGGAACCGCTCGGCGAGGTCCCACACGTAGAACGGGATGCCGATGACGTCCGCGGCACGGCGGGCGTCGCGCGAGTCCTCGATGGTGCAGCAGCCGCGCGCGCCCGTGCGGAACGACTGCGGGTTCGCCGAGAGCGCGAGGTGCACTCCCGTCACGTCGTGCCCCGCCTCGGCGGCACGGGCGGCGGCGACGGCGGAGTCCACGCCTCCGGACATGGCGGCCAGGACGCGGAGGGGTCGCTGGGGAGGCTGGGGGCGCTGCGGGGTCTCGGTCAAAGTCATAGCTCTAACAGAGTACGGGGCTCCGGGAACCGGAAGCCCGTGAGTAAGCGTTGACGATCATATGGGGGCAGAGACCGACAGTGGGAAGAAGCCGGGGCGCGGCGGCATCGACCGGCGCACCCTGCTGATCGGCGGCGCGGCGGCGGCCGCGGGCAGCGCGCTGCTCGCCAAGGACGAGCTGGGCCGGCTGTGGTGGCGGGTGCCCGGCGTGGTCAAGAAGCGCAAGGAGGGCGAGGTCGACGCCAAGGGCGTCCAGTGGATCGCGGCCTCGGACTACAACTGGCGGCGCGCGGACCGCCCCGATGACTACGGCATCGACCGCGTGGTGATCCACGTGGTCCAGGGTGGGTATGACACGGCCCTGCGCGTCTTCAAGGACCCGGGCCACGGCGCCGCCGCGCACTACGTGATCCGTAAGGACGGCCACATCGCGCAGATGATCCGCGAGCTGGACGTGGCGTTCCACGCGGGCAACAAGAGCTACAACGAACGGAGCATCGGCATCGAGCACGAGGGCTTCGTGGACCAGAAGTCCTCTTTCACGGAGGAGATGTACGCGGCTTCGGCGCGGCTCACCGCCGGGATATGCAGGCGATACGACTTCCCCGTGGACCGGAAGCACATCGTCGGCCACGTGGAGGTGCCGGGCACGGACCACACGGACCCTGGCCCGCACTGGGACTGGGACCGGTACATACGCCTGGTGCGCGAGGCACGGGACCGGCCGGAGGAGCCCAAGGGGAGAGCGGAGTCGGCGAAGCCCGGGGACAAGGCCGACAAGGCCTGAGGCCGGACCTGGCCTGAGGCCGGACCTGGCCGGGGGCCGGATCTAGCTGAGGCCCGCCGTCCGTGCCCGCTCCACCGCCGGGCCGATCGCGGCGGCCACCTCGTCGACGTCCGCCTTCGTCGACGTGTGGCCGAGCGAGAAGCGCAGGGTGCCGCGTGCCAGGTCGGGGTCGGTGCCCGTGGCGAGCAGGACGTGGCTCGGCTGGGCCACGCCCGCCGTGCACGCCGAGCCCGTGGAGCACTCGATGCCCTGGGCGTCGAGCAGCAGCAGAAGGGAGTCGCCCTCGCAGCCGGGGAAGGTGAAGTGCGCGTTGGCGGGCAGCCTGCCCCCGGGCGCCGGGTCGCCGCCGAGGATCGCCTCGGGGACTGCCGAGCGGACCGCGGCCACGAGATCGTCGCGCAGGGCCCCGATCTCGGCGGCGAACCGCTCCCGGTGCTCGGCGGCGAGCTCCCCCGCCACGGCGAAGGCGGCGATGGCGGGCACGTCCAGCGTCCCGGAGCGCACGTGCCGCTCCTGGCCGCCGCCGTGCAGCACGGGCACGGGGCTGTACTCACGGCCGAGCAGCAGCGCCCCGATCCCGTACGGGCCGCCGATCTTGTGCCCGGAGACGGTCGCCGCGGCGAGTCCGGACGCGGCGAAGTCGACGGGGATCTGGCCGTAGGCCTGCACGGCGTCGGCGTGCAGCGGAATACCGAACTCCGCCGCGACGTCGGCGAGTTCGCGGACCGGCTGTATGGTGCCGATCTCGTTGTTGGCCCACATGACCGTCGCGAGGGCCACGTCGTCGGGGTTCCGCTCGATCGCCTCGCGCAGCGCACCGGGGTGGACCCTGCCGTACGCGTCGACGGGGAGGTACTCGACGGTGGCGCCCTCGTGCTCGCCCAGCCAGTGGACGGCGTCGAGGACGGCGTGGTGTTCGACGGGGCTCGCGAGGACGCGGGTGCGGGTGGGCTCGGCGTCACGCCGCGCCCAGTACAGGCCCTTCACCGCGAGGTTGTCGGCCTCGGTGCCGCCGGAGGTGAAGACCACCTCGCTGGGCCGGGCGCCGAGCGACTCGGCGAGCGTCTCGCGGGCCTCCTCGACGGTGCGTCGCGCCCGCCGCCCCGCCGCGTGCAGCGAGGAGGCGTTGCCGGTGACGGCGATCTGCGCGGTCATCGCCGCGATCGCCTCCGGGAGCATCGGAGTGGTCGCTGCGTGGTCGAAGTAGGCCATGGTGCGCACGATTCTACGAGCCGTGCGGCACCCGGCGCCCCACGGTGTCAGCCCGCGATGCCCCAGGACACGGTGCCGTCCATCGCGACGAGCGAGGCGAGGACGACCAGGTCGGCCACGCCGAGGCCGAGACCGAGCAGCGCGCGCCCCCTGCGGGCGGTGCCGCGCCACAGGGCCATGCCCGCGAGGACGATCGCGGCGGGGCCGAGGAAGAGGTTCAGGACGAGCAGTCCGACCAGGCCGAGAACGAAGGAGGCGACGGCCATGCCGTCGGTGTCACGCCGGCCGGTGGGCAGCGAGGCACGCTTGGAAGCGGCGCTTTCCTCGGGCTTCGACGTCGGAGTCGATGCCGACTCCGGCACCGGGGCGGTCTCGGGGCGGTCGGTCGTCGCGCGTTCGGTGGTGAGCTGCATGGTTCGACTCCTGGGAGGTGAGGTGGAGTGCGGATCCGCGGTGACGCCCGGCTCAGTGGTGCCGCGCGCGGCTGCGCTCGCGGATCGCGAAGACCACGAGCCAGACGCCGATGACGGCGGCGGCGACCAGGGTGACCGGCAGCGGGACGTGGGCCACGGAACCCATGGCGACACCCAGCAGAAGAAGGGCGGCGACAAGGAAGAGCATGAGATCCCTCTCGACTCGTTGAACCGATGCGGTGCGTACGGATTGCTGTGTGTACAGATGCGGTGCGTACAGATGCGGTGCGTACGGGAGCGGTCTGTTCGGTGAACGCTTGTGGTAACAAGTGTTCACTGACTTCAGAGTACTCGCTCCCGCGCTTTCAAAACTGGGAGAACAGTTGTTAACTGCATGGCATGAGTCACACCCTCGGCGCCCGGCAGGCCCAGAAGCAGAAGACCCGGCAGGCGCTCCTGGACGCCGCGCTCCAGCTCCTCGCCGAGCAGAGCCTCAGCAGCCTGGGCCTGCGTGAGGTCACCCGCGCCGTGGGCGTCGCCCCCACCGCCTTCTACCGGCACTTCCGCGACACGGCCGATCTGGGCGTGGCGCTCGTCGAGGAGGCGCTCAACAGCCTGCACACGGCGCTCACCGCACTGCTCGCCGCGACCGGCGAGCGCGTGGGCGACGACGACGGCGAGGAGCGCATAGCGGCCACCGTCGAGCTGATCGCCGCCTATGTCCGCGCCCACCCGGCCCACGTCCGCTTCATCGCCCGCGAGCAGCACGGCGGCGTACAGCCGGTGCGGGCCGCGATCCGCGGGCAGCTCGCGCTCTTCGCCCAGGAGGTGAAGGAGCAGTTCGCCCGCGAGCCCGGGGCGGCGGGCTGGGCCGAGGACGATCTGCTGATGCTCGCCGGGATGTACGTCGACCACATGGTGATGACCGCCTCGGCGCTGATGGAGGCCGGGGACGACCCCGAGGCCGCCGCGCGGGTGGCGGTCACGGCGCGCCGGCAGCTCCGCCTCGTCAGCCTGGGGCGCCGCCACTGGCTGGACGAACGCCACGGGTGAGGACTCGGAGGGCCGAGCCATTTCCCTCGACCTCGCCCGTACCCGTACCCGTACCCGCGCCCACGTTTCGCCCTCGCCCGCCCGACGCAATGCCCTCGACTCTCCCGTAAGGGGCAACTAGCCTCTACGCTCATGACGACCGCGCGTGACACCTGGACCCTCGACCGCACCTTCGCCGGCCCCTCGGGCACCGTCCGGTGGGCGGCTCTCGGGCCCGCCGACGCTCCGCCCGTGGTCCTCGTGCACGGCACGCCCTTCTCGTCGTACGTCTGGCGGGGCGTCGCCCGCGCCCTCGCCGTCGAGCACCGCGTGTACGTGTGGGACCTGCCCGGATACGGCGCCTCGGAGATGCGGGACGGGCAGGACGTCTCGCTCGCGGCGCAGGGCCGCGTGTTCACCGAGCTGCTGGACCACTGGGGCCTTGAGCGGCCCGCCGTCGTGGCCCATGACTTCGGCGGCTGCGTCGCCCTGCGCGCGCGGCTGCTGCACGGCGCCCGCTACGACCGTCTCGCCCTCGTCGACGCGGTCGCCCTCGCCCCGTGGGGCACGGCCACCTACCGACTCCTCGGCGCCAACGCCGGGGTGTTCGCGCAGCTCCCGCCCGAGCTGCACGAGGCGCTCGTACGCGAGTACGTGGGTTCGGCGAGCCACCTCGGACTGCACCCCGCGGTGCTCGACCGCCTGGTGGAGCCCTGGTGCAGCGAGGAGGGCAGGCCAGCGTTCTACCGCCAGATCGAACAGAACGACCAGCGCTACACCGACGAGATCCAGGGCAGATACGGCGAGCTCGACCTGCCGGTGCTGATCTGCTGGGGTGCGCAGGACACCTGGATTCCGCCGGAGTTCGGCCATCAGCTGGCCTCGGCGATCCCCGGTGCCGAGCTGCGTCTGATCGAGGGGGCGGGCCATCTCGTACAGGAGGACGCGCCCGCCGAACTCACCGCGGAGCTGGGCCGCTTCCTGCGGGGCCGGCGGTGACGGCGGTGACGGCGGTGACGGCGGTGGTGACCGTGGCGGCTTCCGGGGCGTACGGGTCCGGGGCGTACGGGTCCGGGGCGTACAGCCGGGTGACCGACGCCGCCGCTCCGGCGAGTTCGTCGCGCACCTCGGGCGGTGAGAGGACCTCGATGTTGTCGGCGAAGGGCAGCAGCGTCCGTGCCTCGCCGGCCACTCCGTAGGTGAGGCGGACGGTCACCCACTCCCCCGCGCCGTCACCGTCACCGTCCCCGTCACCGTCGAGGACTTCGGTGACCGCGATTCCGTTCATCCGCAGGAACTGGTCGAAGCGGGTGCGCCGGACGCGGGCCGTCACGTCGATGCCGCCGGGGCGGTCCTCCACTCGGCGCTTCAACACCGCCCATATGTCGGAGAGTTCGACGCCGGGGCGCCGGACGGCCGGCATCTCGGTGAGGACCGCCGAGCGGATCCGGTCGGCGCGGAAGAGGCGCGGGGCACCGTCGAGATCGGCAACGAGGTACCAGACCCCGGCCTTGGAGACGAGGCCGTACGGGTCGACGGTGTACTCCTTCGGCACGGCGTCGCCGCTGTGGCGGTAGCGCAGGCCGATGCGGCGGTCGGCGAAGACGGCGTCCCGCAGGACTTCCAGGTCAACGGTGGCTTCCGGCCCCCGCAGCCAGCGTGAGGCGTCGACGAGGATGCGGCGGCTGGTCACCTCGGCGGCGGGGCGGTGCGGTTCCGGCAGCGCGGCCATGACCTTGCGCAGCGCGGAGCCGAGCGCCGCGTCCAGGCCGAGCGCGGCGTGCGCCCCTTGGGCGGCGAGGACGAACAGGGCCCGCGACTCGTCGGCGGTCAGCCCTGTCACGTCGGTGCGGAACCCCGCGAGCAGTTCGATGCCGCCGTGCCGCCCGCGCTCGGCGTAGACCGGGATTCCGGAGGCGGAGAGGGATTCCACGTCACGGTAGATGGTGCGGACGGACACCTCCAGCCGCTCGGCGAGCTCGTGAGCGGGCACCCGCCCGCGCGTCTGGAGCAGCAGAAGGATGGAGAGCAACCGGTCGGACTTCACCGACCAAGCATCCCCCACAGCCGCGGGGCTCCCGGAGCCCGCGCCCGACAGCCACCACCGCCGGGACTCCACAGTCCGCGCCCCGGCGCGGCGAACACCACCGGGCCCAGATCCCGCACCCCCGACGGACACCCGGGCCGGCCCCTCAGACCCCGCGCCCCGGCGACCACCGCCACCGGCCTTCCACAGCCGCGCCCCGCAGCACCACCACCGAGCCAGGCCCACGGCCCCGCGGCCACCGCCCCAAGGCCCGCCAGGCCCACGGCCCCGCGAGGCCCGCGCCCGCAAGCTAGCCCAGCCGGACCCGTGCGAGCTGGCGGGACTGGGCGACCAGGCGGTTTTCGGTGTCCCAGACCTCCGCGTCCTCCTCCAGGAAGCCGCCCGCGAGGTTGCGTGTCGTGATCGCCACGCGCAGCGGTCCCGGGGACGGGCGGTGGCGGACGTGCACCGTGAGCTCCACGGTCGGCACCCAGCCGGTCAGGCCCATCTCGAACGCGGTCGGCGGCAGCGCGTCCACCGCGAGCAGCAGCGAGAGCGGGTCCGCGTCACGGCCGTCCGCGAGGCCGAACCAGGCCCGCATCTCACCCTTGCCGGACGGCTCACCGAGCGCCCAGCCGAGCGTGGCGGGGTCCAGCTTCAGGAAGAGGCGGTCGGCGATGGCCGAACTGCCGGGGACGGGCCGGTCGCCGGGAGCGTCCTGCGCGCCGAAGCACTGGTCCAGCGGCGGGATCGCGGGCGGCTCGGCGGTGGTGCGGACGTCCTCGGGGAGCGCGCCGAGGTCCCCGTACGAGGCGAGCACGCGGATCCGCTCGACCTCGCGGCCCTCCTCGTCGTACTGGAAGAGGGACGCCTGCCCGGTGGAGAGCGTGCGTCCCGCGCGCACCACGTCCGTGCGGATCACGGCGGGGCCGGGGCTCGACGCGGTGAGGTAGTGCGCGGAGACGGTGAACGGGTCGGCGTGCGGCAGCGCGTCGGCGAGCGCGCGGCCGATGACGGCCAGGAGATAGCCGCCGTTGACGGCGCTGATGATCGTCCACCCGGCGGAGAGGTCGATGTCGTACACGCCGGGTTCGCGCCGGGCGACCGCGGTGTCGCGGTCGAACTCGCTGTCGCCGATGCTCGCGCGCACCGATGCGGGAATTGATGCTGCCGTTGCCATGACAGCAACGTACAACATGTGATTACTGAGCGGTAGCTTTCCCCGTGGCCTCCCCGAGCCTCCCGACCTCGCCAGCCCCGCCGCGCGTCACGGCGTCTCCTCCACGTCCGGCTCCACCGCCGTCGAGCGGCGGTGCCAGGCCCTTGGCGCCCGCCAGTGGTAGCGCATCGCGAGGAGCCGGAGCGTGAACGCCGTCAGGATGGCGACGGTGGTCGTGAGGCCCGTGAGCTGGTCGTAGTGGATGCAGAGGGCGACCATCGTGGCGCCCACGATCGCGGGCACGGCGTACAGGTCACGGTCCCAGCGGACCAGCGAAGGCACCTCGTTGGCGACGATGTCACGCAGCACGCCGCCGCCCACCGCGGTCATGAGCCCCAGGGCGGCCGACGCCGTGAGGCCGAGGCCGTAGTCGTAGGCCTTGGTCGTGCCGGTCACGCAGAACAGTCCGAGCCCGGCGGCGTCGAAGACGTTCACCGCGAGCTGGGTGCGCTCCACCTCCGGGTGGAGGAAGAAGACCAGGAGGGCCGCGAAGAGCGGGGTGATGAAGTAGCCGAGGTCGGTGAAGGCGGCCGGCGGGACCGCCCCGATGACCAGGTCGCGGAAGAGCCCGCCGCCCAGCGCGGTGACCTCGGCGAGCACGGCTATGCCGAAGACGTCGAAGTTCTTGCGCACGGCGAGCAGCGCGCCGGAGATCGCGAAGACGAAGATTCCCACGATGTCGAGCGCGTGCTGGACGGAGGGAGTGAACAGATCCTGGAGCACGCGCCATTCTTACCTGAGCCGCACCCCGCCCTCTCCGCCCACCTCTACCGCCCTCTCCGCCCACCTCTACCGCCTACGACGCCGGAAGTACGGGTCGCCGACGCCGTCGGAGCCGGGGTGGGGCGCGGGGGCGGCGGCGATCAGACAGAACGAGAGCGCCGCGGTCGCGAGTGTGCCCAGACGCGCCGAACGGGAGAGTGCCATGAGTCTTCCCTTCGAACACGTTCCGATGGGGTGTCCGATGGAACGGACACGCAGACTCTGCACTCTCCCGTTAGGGCATGTACATGACCCGGGCGCGTACTTCTCCCGGGTCGACTTGCTTCAGCCGTCGGTCGGCTTCTGACCCTTGTCCTTCGCGACGGCCCCCTTGGCGGCCTCAGGCTTCGCGACCTCGGGCTCCGCAGGCTCGGCCTCGGACTCCGCAGCCGCAGCCGCAGGCTTCGCGGCCTCCGGCTCCTCCGCCTTGGCGACCACCGTCACCACCTCGATCGCCTCCTTGGCGACCGAGAGCAGCTTGGTGTCCTCGGGCGCCTGGTCGTCGGCGTTCTCCGGGTGGTGGCACGCCACCTGGTGGCCCGTGGCGAGCAGGGCCAGCGGCGGCTCCTTGGTCTTGCAGATCTCCGTCGCCTTCCAGCACCGCGTGTGGAAGCGGCAGCCGGTGGGCGGGTCGATCGGCGAGGGGACGTCGCCGCGGAGCAGGATGCGGTCGCTCTTGACGCCGCGCCGCTTGGGGTCGGGCACCGGCACGGCGGAGAGCAGCGCCTTGGTGTACGGGTGCATCGGCGTGGAGTAGAGGTCCTTGCGGTCCGCCAGCTCCACGATCTTGCCGAGGTACATGACCGCGATGCGGTCGGAGACGTGCCGGATGACCGACAGGTCGTGCGCGATGATCACGTACGTGAGGCCGAGCTCGTCCTGGAGGTCGTCCAGGAGGTTGACCACCTGCGCCTGGATGGAGACGTCGAGGGCCGAGACCGGCTCGTCGGCGACGACCAGCTTGGGCCGCAGGGCGAGCGCCCGCGCGATGCCGATGCGCTGGCGCTGGCCGCCGGAGAACTCGTGCGGGTAGCGGTTGTAGTGCTCCGGGTTGAGCCCGACGCGCTCCAGCATCTCCTGCACGGTCTTCTTCACGCCGCCCTCGGGCTTGACGCCCTGGAGCTTGAAGGGCGCGCCGACGATCGTGCCGATCGTGTGCCGCGGGTTCAGCGACGAGTACGGGTCCTGGAAGATCATCTGGACGTCGCGGCGCAGCGGACGCATGCCGCCGGTGTTCAGATGCGTGATGTCCGTGCCCTGGAACTCGACACGGCCGCCGGTCGGTTCGAGGAGCCGGGTGATGAGCCGGCCCATCGTCGACTTCCCGCAGCCGGACTCGCCGACCACGCCGAGCGTCTCGCCGGGGCGTACGTCGAAGGTGAGTCCGTCGACCGCCTGCACGGCCGCGACCTGGCGCTGGAGCAGCCCCTTCTTGATGGGGAAGTGCTTCACCAGGCCCTCGACCTTGAGCAGCGGCTCCGGGGAGCTCACCGTCTCCGTCTTCGCCTGCGCCGGGATCGTCATCTCCTGGCCCTTCGCGGTGTCTTTCGGGTCCTTCGGGTCCTGCTGGTCCTTCGCGGCATCGTTCACAGCTTCGGCGCAATCTCTTCGGTCCAGATCCGGCTGCGCTCTTCCTGCGACATGTGGCAGGCCGAGTAGTGCCCGTCGGCCACAAGACGCAGGTCGGGACGCTCGCGGCGGGTGATCTGGTCCTTGGGGACGTCCGCGTAGGGGCAGCGCGGGTTGAAGGCGCAGCCGCTCGGCAGGTTGATCAGGCTGGGCGGGGAGCCCTTGACGGGGATGAGCCGGTCGGTCTCCTCCCGGTCGATGCGGGGCATCGAACCGAGCAGACCCCAGGTGTAGGGGTGCTGGGGCTCGTAGAAGACCTTCTCCGCGGGACCGCGCTCCACGCACCGGCCGCCGTACATGACCAGGAGCTCGTCGGCCATCTCCGCGACGACGCCCAGGTCGTGCGTGATCATGATGACGGCGGAGCCGAACTCCTTCTGCAGATCCCGGATGAGGTCGAGGATCTGCGCCTGGACGGTGACGTCCAGGGCGGTGGTCGGCTCGTCCGCGATGAGCAGCTCGGGGTTGTTGACGAGCGCCATGGCGATCATCGCGCGCTGGCGCATGCCGCCGGAGAACTCGTGCGGGTAGGAGTCCACCCGCTTGTCGGGCTGCGGGATGCCCACGCGGTCGAGCATGTCGATGGCGCGCTTGCGGGCGGTCTTCTTGTCGACGTCGTTGTGGACCCGGTACGCCTCGGTGATCTGCTTGCCGATGGAGTAGTACGGGTGCAGCGCGGAGAGCGGATCCTGGAAGATCATCGCCATCTCGCGGCCGCGCAGCTTGCGTACGGCGACGGGGTCGGCGCTCAGCAGCTCCTGGCCGTTCAGCCAGATCTCACCGGAGATCTGCGCCTTGCGGGAGCCGTACTGGCCCGCGGTGTGCAGGCCGAGGATGCCGAGCGAGGTGACCGACTTGCCGGAGCCGGACTCGCCCACGATGCCGAGGGTCTTGCCCTTCTCCAGCGAGAAGTTGAGCCCGTCGACGGACTTGACCAGGCCGTCGTCGGTCGGGAAGTGCACCTTGAGGTCGCGTACCTCGAGGAAGGCGGAGGGAGCGGCGGAGTCGGCGACGGGCTCGCCCACCGCGGCTCCGCTCTTGGACAGTTCGGTCATCCCAGCCTCACTCGCGGGTCGATGACGGCGTACATAAGGTCGACGACGAGGTTGGCCACGGCGATCGCGAGCGCCGCGCACAGGGTCACGCCGAGGATGACGGGCAGGTCCTTGCTGCTGATGGCCCTGACCGCCTCCAGGCCGAGGCCCGGCAGGTTGAACGTGGACTCGGTGAGCACCGCGCCGCCCATCAGGACACCGAGGTCGAGTCCGAAGACGGTGAGGATCGGGGTCATCGCCGAGCGCAAGGCGTGCCTGCGGATGACGATGCTCTCGCTGAGGCCCTTGGCGCGCGCGGTGCGGATGTAGTCCTCGCCCAGCACTTCCAGCATGGTGGCGCGGGTGAGCCGTGCGTACATCGCGGCGTTGAGGAAGGCGAGCACGATCCACGGCAGGATCAGCGTCTGGAGCCAGACGTCGATCGAGTCGTCGGTACTCAGGCTGTCCGCGATCTTCACCCAGCCGAGATTGTGGACGAAGACGCCCATCGCGATCATGCCGGTGAAGAAGACGGGGAGCGAGACGCCGCCGAGGGCGGTCGTCATCGCGGCGCGGTCCCAGATGGTTCCGCGGCGGAGCGCGGAGATGACACCGGTGAGGACACCGCCCGCGAGCCACAGCACACAGGCTCCGGCGGCGAGGGCGCCGGTGACGGGCAGCGCTTCCTTGAGGGTCTCCCAGACGGGCGCCTCGGTACGGAAGGAGTAGCCGAAGCAGGGCGCCGGGCAGTGCGTGACGTCACTGCCGTTGACGTAGTCGCGCCCCATCGGGATGCCCTTGATGAAGTCCCAGAACTGGACGAGCAGCGGGTCGCTGAGTCCCAGTTTGGTCCGGATTCCCTCGATCTGCTCGGCTCCGGTGGCCTTGCCGGCGAAGAGGACGGCGATGTCCTGTCCCGCCCACTTGGGCAGCATGAAGAAGACGGTGAAGGTCGCGAGCAGTACGACCAGCACCATGATGATTACGGCGATCAGGCGCCGGATGAGATAAGCAAGCACTGTGCGCGGCCCGGCGGTGGCCGGGACCCCCTTGTGAGGAGTCCCGGCCACCGCCCGGGGCCATCACCTGCCCTTCGGACTGGCGGGATTCGGCGGCGGTGTTCGTTCAACTACGGGTACTGCCAACTACGGGTGCTGCGGGAGCTGTTACTTCACGACGCCGAGGGAGACGTAGTCGTAACGGCCGTTGTAGCCGTCGGACATGTAGGCGTTGGTCAGCCGCGGTCCGCGCCAGGTGATGTTCTTCTCGTAGAGGAAGGGCATCCAGTCGGCGTTGTCGAGGATCTTCTTGTCGAGCTCCTTGTAGATCTCGCCGGCCTTGGCCGGGTCGGTCTCCGCGATCGCCTTGTCGAAGAGGCCGTCGACCTTCTTGTCCTTGATCTGCGACTCGTTGTAGTTACCGGTCGGGTTCAGGAAGCGGCTGTCGAACAGCGGCTGCGCGTAACCCTGGCCGGACGGGAAGTCCGGGCCCCAGCCGCTCATCGTCATGCCGTAGCCGCGCTTCTTCACGACGGAGGGCGAGCCGGTGATGCTGGCGGTGTCGGCGCCGTCGAGGGCGTCGACCTCGACGTTGATGCCGGCCTTCTTGAGCTGCTCCTGGAGCGCCTCGGCCGTGTCGACCTCACCCGGGTTGTTGTTGCGGGCGGTCAGCTTGGTGGAGAAGCCGCCCGGCTTGCCGCACTTCTTCAGCTCGTCCTTGGCCTTGGCCAGGTCCGGCTTGCCCTTGCGCTCCAGGACCCCGTACGGGTCGTACTCGCTGTAGCCCGGGATCGCCTTCGGGAAGGTGCTGTTGGCGATGTCACCGGCCGCGACCTTGCCGCCGCGGGTCTGCTGGAGGCTCGCGAAGTCGGTGGCGTAGAAGACGGCCTTGCGGCAGTGGGCGTCGTCGAAGGGCTCCGCCGTGTGGATCAGGGCGACGTAGCGCACGAAGGACGTGTGCATGTTGTCGACGCTGTCACGGTGTTCCTGCACGGCCGTGACACGGCCGGACTGGGTCATGCCCGTGCCGTTCATGTCGAGGTCGTAGTCGCCCTCCATCAACTTCTTGTCGTTCTCCTCCAGGTTGGCGGAGATCGTCACGTCGATCTTGTCGGGCAGCGCCGCGCGGATCGGGTCCGAGGACTTCTTCCACTTGTCGTTGCGGACGAGGACGATCTTCTTGCCGGCCTTGTACGACTGGAACTTGTACGGGCCCGAGGAGAACGGCCGCTGGGTGTACTTCGCCTTGGTGTCCTTG
Source organism: Streptomyces sp. NPDC046335 (assembly GCF_055587985.1). Lineage (NCBI taxonomy): Bacteria > Bacillati > Actinomycetota > Actinomycetes > Kitasatosporales > Streptomycetaceae > Streptomyces > Streptomyces sp. NPDC046335. Next base: position 275,552 of record NZ_JBVJFF010000011.1, read on the forward strand.
GCCTCCTTCACCGGCGAACCGGTGGGCATGGCCAGGAACTGCTCGAAGTCACCGTTGCGCTTGGGCAGCTTGAAGATGATGGTCTGGTCGTCGGGCGTCTCGATCGCGTCGAGCTCGCCCTTGTCCTTGTACGGGCCCTTGTACTTGCCCTTGGGGTCGAGCGTCTGCCTGATGTAGCCGGGGCCACCGGTGATGGTGTCCGTCGCCCAGGCGCGCTCGATGCCGTACTTGATGTCCTTGGAGGTCAGCTTCGAGCCGTCCTCCCAGGTCAGACCGTCACGCAGCTTGTACGTGTAGGTCTTGCCGTCGTCCGAGATCTTCGCCGTGGAGGTGGCGAGGTCGGGGACCAGCTTGGTGCCCGCCTTGCCCGGCTTGGTGTCGTACGTGATGAGCTGGCGGGTGTAGAAGCGCATGAAGTCCCACGACATGCCGTAGTAGGCACGCTGGGGGTCGGCCGAGTCGAGGTCCTGCTTGCCGACCATCTTCAGCGTGCCCCCCGTCTTCTTCGAGGGATTGGCGACCTTGTTCAGCGCGGCGTTGTAGCCGGCACCCTTCGAGTCACCGTCTCCGTCACCGTCACCGCCGCCGCACGCCGTGGTGGTCACCAGCGCCGCGACCACGAGGGCCGCACCAGCGGTGAGCCGACGTTTCGAGGAAACTGTGGGCATTTTCTCGTAACCTCCGAGATTCGCGGTCCCTGGCCGTCTGCTGCCTGAGAACCATGGGGGTAGAGCCACCTGACATGCGGCAGGGGCGAGTCGGTCGAGGACTTCTAACGCGTCCCCTTCGGGTCGAGCGCGTCACGCAGCCCGTCGCCGAAGAGGTTGAAGGCCAGGACGGTGATGAAGATCGTCACACCGGGGAAGACCATGAACATCGGGTCGTGCTCGTAGGTTTCGAGCGCGTCGCGCAGCATGCCGCCCCAGGAGGCCGTCGGCGGCTTCACACCGGCGCCGAGGAAGCTCAGGGCCGCCTCCGTGAGGATGTTGGTCGGGATCATCAGCGTCGCGTAGACGGTGATCGGCGCGACCAGGTTGGGCAGCAGCTCGCGGAAGAGGATGTGGCGCTTGCCGCCGCCGAGGCTGCGGGCCGCCTCGACGTACTCGCGCTCACGCAGCGAAAGAGTCTGGCCCCTGACGATGCGTCCGACGTACGGCCAGCCGAAGAAGCCGATGACCAGGACGAGGATCGCGACGCGCACGCTGGTGCCGGTCAGGCCCAGCAGGTCGTCGGGGAGCACGGAGACCAGGGAGATGATGAAGAGCAGCTGCGGGAACGAGAGCAGCACGTCCATCACACGGCTGATCAGGGCGTCGACCCAGCCGCCGAAGTAACCGGCGATGATCCCGAAGAGGGTGCCGAGCGCCACGGCGACGATGGCCGCGAGGAACGCCACGAGGAGCGAGATCCGGGCGCCGTAGACGATGCGGCTGAAGACGTCGCGGCCCTTGTTGGGCTCGACCCCGAAGAGGAAGTCGCCGCTCACACCGCCGAGCGCGCCCTTGGGCAGGTTGGTCAGCTCATCGAGCTCGTCCTGGTGGAAGTCGTTGGGCGGGTGGCCGAGCAGGCTCACGATCAGCGGCGCGAAGACCGCGACCAGGACCAGGAGAACCACGGTGATGCCGCCCGCGAGGGCGACCTTGTCCCGCTTCAGGCGGTTCCAGGCGATCTGCTTGAGGGACCGTCCCTCGACCTTCTTCACCCCTGCACCAACTGCGGGAGCGACGTCCTCGGTCGGGTCCGCGTCCGCAGGTGTGTCATGCAATGGTGCCGTCATCGTGGCAGGGACCCCTCTCAACCGGTGGTGACCGGCCCGCACTTGCCGCTGTAGCGACGTGATCGTCCGTCGTACACAGGGGCGAAGGCCCCTGGAGCGGGAGTCTTCATCCACGTCGCGATCTGTTACCAGTCTTGAAGGTGAATGGATGCGCAACCGTGATGCTGTTCGAGGTGTTCCGTTATGCGGACGCGTGTGAACGGGGTGCGAACACGGGGCAGTTGGGTCACAAAGCGCCACGGTAGACCATAGGGCCCCTGTCACATCAGAACGGACATCGTCTCCGTTCGCGCTGTTCAGTACCGGTCAGTACTGCGCCGGGTAGCCGTAACCGCCCGCGGGCGCCGGCGCGGCCTGGGCCTCGCGGTCGTAGAACGGCCTGGTGCTGGCTCGCAGCCACATCGCCACCGGGTCGTAGTCGTCGGACATCGCGACGGTCGACACGGGGAGCCCGTCGGGGACGGCGGCGATGGACTGCTGCATCATCGCCCGCACCGCGTCGACCGACGGCGGCGACGTGTCGTACACATCGAGGCCGATGGCCAGATACGGCGCCCCGAGGGCGGGCTGCACCCAGGCGCGGCGCAGCGAGCGCACGGCGGACGTGCGGTGCGCGTTCTGCGTCAGCAGGGCGTAGAACTGAGGGATCTCGATGGCCGGCTCGGTCAGCCTGAGCGGCCCGGCGGGCAGGAGGTCCAGGCCACAGGCGATGCGGCGCAGATCCAGCCACGGGATGCCGACGCCGCCGCCGGGCGCGTGCGGGTTGAGCCAGAGGCCGTAGAGGTCGGGGTAGAGGGTGCGGGCGACGTCGATGCCGCGCACCACTTCATGACCACGGTTCCAGCCACTGGCGGACAGCTCCTGGGCGGAGGTCACACAGGGCGCGTAGCCGAGGCCCTCGACCTCCATGTTCCCGTACTGGGCGTCGGGCGATCCCGCCTGGCCGTGCCAGAGCAGCATCCAGACCTGGTCGGCGGCGAGCGCGCGCAGCAGTGCCTCGTACGCGTCGTAACGCCCCGGCGTCACCTGGCGCAGCATCTGCTCGACCTGCCCTGTCGCGGCCGTGCCCGACGCACTCACCCGTAACCGCCCCTTCACGATGAACCTGGTGGACCCGATCGACCCCGAAGACGCCGGTGTGCCCCGGCGGGGTCATGCAACCAGCTTAAGCGTCGATCCCGGCGCGGACTTGACGTACGCGGCCCCGGGCCCGGCGCGTACTGATATGCGTTCAGCCCGCGTGGAGGTGGAACGGCCGCACCTTGGCGCGCAGCCAGTCGCCCACCGGGTCCTGTGCCACGTCGAGCAGGACGAGGTTCACCGGCCAGGCCACCGGAACCTGCCCGAGGGCGCGGCCGAGGGCCTCCATCGGCAGCTCCCGGGCGTTGCCCTCGAAGGTGGTCAGCTCGACGCCGACGAAGAGGGTGGGCTCATCGGTCTCGATGGCGGCCAGGCAGCGGCGGGCGGTGAGCACGACCCCCGTCGCCTCGAACTCCCGCGCGGCGGCGGCCAGGAAGTCCACCGGGTCCTCCTGCCAGTCCGGCTCGTACAGGCGGACCCGGCCGCCGCTGGTGGGCCCGTCGAGCGGGGTGCGCCCCGCCCGGCAGAGCTCGGCGACGGCCGGGGGCGGCAGGGGAACGCCGACGGTGCCGTCCGGGTTCAGCGCGATGCCGAGCTGCGGCGGCAGGCCGCGGGCGAACTCCACCGCGGGTGCCACCGTGCACCCCATGCGGTCGGCCGCGCCGCCCAGGGCCTGGCGGAACTGCTGCTCGGAGGTGAAGACGGGGACGTACGCCTGGCCCTCGATCTCCAGGGTCGGCAGGTCGAGGGTGCCGCTGTCGGGGCCGCCGCCGCTCGGCAGCGGGATCCACACCTGGCTGCGGCCGAGCACCTCGATGATGCGGCCGCCCGCCGACGCCGGGGCGCCGAGGGAGGCCGCGAGGACCTCCTCCAGTTCGTTGCCCGGCCATCCGACGTACGGGTGTGCCTGTGCCTGCGCCGGAAAATCCATCAGTCCAACCCCTGCTCGCGACCGCTCTGCCTGCGGCTCGACCCTAACGCCGCCGGGAGCCGCCGTGGTCCTCAGCGGTCGAAGGCGATCCCCCGCAGCACCCGTGCCGCCGCGCGGTCCATGAGCACCGCGGAGCCGCAGCCGCGCGGCAGCTCGCCCCGCTCGGCGTCGCCGACCAGGCGGCCGATCGTCCTGCGGTGCCGCGCGAACGCGTACCGCGAGACGCCGCGCCCCCGCTCGCGCTGGCCCTCCAGCGCGGTGTCCGCGGGCACGTCGAGGAGGAGCAGGTGCAGCGTCCTGCCGCGCCGCGCCGCCTCGCGGGCCAGCCAGCGGCGCACCCAGGTCTGGGTACCGCAGTCGTGCACGACGACGCTGACCCCCGAGCGCAGGGTGCGGCGCAGTCCCGCGTAGTGCGCGAGGCGGACGAGGGGGCGGTACACCGCGTACGGGAGGTGGCGCGGCATCCGCGCCGCCCAGCGGTCGCGGGTGTCCTGGGAGTCGACGCGCGGGCCGGTGACGGCCTGCCGCATCAGCGTCGACTTTCCGCCACCGGGCAGCCCGGAGACGACGACCAGGTCGCCCTCGTCGAAGGTGAGGCGGTGCGGGCTGTGTCCCGCCCGCTGCCGCAGGTCCCGGACGACGGCCACCGGAAGCAGCGGTACGCAGCTCTCCCGCGGCGGGGCGGCGGCCTGCCCCGGCAGTGCCACCCCCGTGGTCATGGCATAGCCACTGATCCTGCTGCGCACCGTGATCGGCCTCCCCGTAGCTGTCACGTACTGCTTTCCCCGGCAAGTGTAAAGAGAAGGTAATGCGGCACAAGGGCGCCCAGGTCCGAGGTGCCCCGAAAAGGGGGCGTCCAGGGCCACGGGTCCCCCTCGCGGGAGTCGCGTGCAATGATGTGCCCGCAACTCCATACCGGCCGTTTGAATCCGCGCGGGAGAGTTCCCAGCAGCCGTCGTACGACGTTGTGCGTATGACGTTCTGGGGCGCCGAAGGAGCAAGTCCCTCCCTTGAATCTCTCAGGCCCCGTACCGCGCGGGCGAGGCACATCTGAAAAGCGGACCGTCTCCACGGTCCCACCCAAGGTGCAAGCCGGACGTCCCTCAGTCGGGGCGCTCGCGGCGAACCTCTCAGGTTCCGATGACAGATGGGGAGGATCGACCTCGCCCGTCATGCCCTGGGAGTTCCCTTCATGAGCACTGCCCCCCGTCTCACCGCCCTCGATGCCGTGCATCGAGCGCTCGGCGCGACCATGACCGACTTCGCGGGCTGGGACATGCCGCTGCGGTACGCCAGCGAGCGCGACGAGCACAACGCCGTCCGCACCAAGGCCGGCCTCTTCGACCTCTCCCACATGGGCGAGATCACGGTCACCGGCCCCGAGGCCGTCGACTTCCTGAACTTCTCGCTGGTCGGCAACATCGGCTCCGTCGGTGTCGGCCGCGCCCGCTACACGATGATCGTCGCCGAGGACGGCGGCATCCTGGACGACCTGATCGTCTACCGCCTCGGCGAGACCGAGTACATGGTCGTCGCCAACGCCTCCAACGCCGGGACCGTCCTCGACGAGCTGTCCGGCCGGGTGGCCGGATTCGACGCGGAGGTCCGCGACGACCACGACGCGTACGCGCTGCTCGCCGTCCAGGGCCCCGAGTCCCCCGGCATCCTGAAGTCACTCACCGACGCGGACCTGGACAACCTGAAGTACTACGCGGGCCTGCCCGGCACCGTCGCGGGTGTCCCGGCGCTGATCGCCCGTACGGGTTACACCGGCGAGGACGGCTTCGAGCTCTTCGTCGCTCCCGGTGACGCGGAGAAGCTGTGGGGCGCGCTGATGGAGGCGGGCACGCCCGTCGGCATGGTGCCCGCGGGCCTCTCCTGCCGCGACACCCTGCGCCTTGAGGCGGGCATGCCGCTGTACGGGCACGAGCTGACCGCCGGTCTCACGCCGTTCGACGCCGGGCTCGGCCGGGTCGTGAAGTTCGAGAAGACCTCGCAGTCGGAGAACTTCCTGGGCCGCGCCGCCCTCGCGGCCGCCGCCGAGCGCGCCGAGACCGCCCCGCCGCGCAAGCTGGTCGGTCTGGTCGCCGAGGGCCGCCGGGTGCCGCGCGCGGGCTTCCCCGTGGTCGCCGACGGCAAGGTCATCGGCGAGGTCACCTCCGGCGCCCCGTCGCCGACGCTGGGCAAGCCGATCGCCATGGCCTACGTCGACGCCGAGCACGCCGCCCCCGGGACGCGGGGTGTGGGCGTGGACATCCGCGGCACCCACGAGCCGTACGAGGTCGTGGCGCTGCCGTTCTACAAGCGCCAGAAGTGACACTCGGTGCGCGGGGCCACGGCTCCGTAGCGCCGTGAGTGACCCCACGCACACCGTCCCCGTTCCGCAGCACCCACCCGCGTACAGGAGAATTCAGGACATGAGCAACCCCCAGCAGCTGCGTTACAGCAAGGAGCACGAGTGGCTGTCGGCCGCCGAGGAGGGCGTGTCGACCATCGGCATCACGGAGCACGCGGCCAACGCGCTCGGTGACGTCGTCTTCGTGCAGCTTCCGGAGGTCGGCGACACGGTGACCGCGGGCGAGACCTGCGGCGAGCTGGAGTCGACCAAGTCGGTCAGCGACCTCTACTCCCCGGTCAACGGCGAGGTCGTCGCCGCCAACCAGGACGTCGTCGACGACCCCTCGCTGGTCAATTCCGCTCCCTTCGAGGGCGGATGGCTGTTCAAGGTGCGCATCACGGACGAGCCGGACGATCTGCTCTCCGCCGATGAGTACACCGCCTTCGCCGCCGGCTGACCCATACCGATAGGGACCGTGTGATGTCGCTTCTGAACACCCCTCTCCACGAGCTGGACCCGGACGTCGCCGCCGCCGTCGACGCCGAGCTCCACCGCCAGCAGTCGACCCTGGAAATGATCGCCTCGGAGAACTTCGCTCCGGTCGCCGTCATGGAGGCCCAGGGCACCGTCCTCACGAACAAGTACGCCGAGGGCTACCCGGGCCGCCGCTACTACGGCGGCTGCGAGCACGTCGACGTCGCCGAGCAGATCGCGATCGACCGGATCAAGGACCTGTTCGGCGCCGAGTACGCCAACGTCCAGCCGCACTCCGGCGCCTCCGCGAACCAGGCCGCCCTCTTCGCCATCGCCAAGCCCGGCGACACGATCCTCGGCCTGGACCTGGCGCACGGCGGCCACCTCACCCACGGCATGCGCCTGAACTTCTCCGGCAAGCAGTTCAACGTGGTCCCATACCACGTCGACGAGGCCGGCCTGGTCGACATGGCCGAGGTCGAGCGCCTGGCCAAGGAGAACAGCCCGAAGGTGATCATCGCGGGCTGGTCCGCCTACCCGCGTCAGCTGGACTTCGCCGAGTTCCGCCGGATCGCCGACGAGGTCGGCGCGTACCTGTGGGTCGACATGGCGCACTTCGCCGGCCTCGTCGCCGCCGGTCTGCACCCGAACCCGGTGCCCTACGCGGACGTGGTCACCTCCACCACGCACAAGACGCTGGGCGGCCCGCGCGGCGGCGTCATCCTGGCCCGCAGCAAGGAGTTCGCGAAGAAGCTGAACTCCGCGGTCTTCCCCGGCTTCCAGGGCGGCCCCCTGGAGCACGTGATCGCGGCCAAGGCCGTCTCCTTCAAGATCGCGGCCTCCGAGGAGTTCAAGGAGCGCCAGCAGCGCACCCTGGACGGCGCCCGCGCCCTGGCCGAGCGCCTGGTGCAGCCGGACGTCACCGAGCACGGCGTCTCCGTCCTGTCCGGCGGCACGGACGTGCACCTGGTCCTGGTGGACCTGCGCAACTCCGAGCTCGACGGCCAGCAGGCCGAGGACCGCCTCCACGAGGTCGGCATCACGGTCAACCGCAACGCGATCCCGAACGACCCGCGCCCCCCGATGGTCACCTCGGGTCTGCGGATCGGTACGCCCGCGCTCGCCACCCGCGGCTTCCAGGACGACGACTTCCGCGAGGTCGCCGACATCATCGCCGAGGCCCTCAAGCCGGGCTTCGACGCCGGCTCCCTCAAGGCCCGCGTGACCGCTCTGGCCGACAAGCACCCGCTTTACCCCGGCCTGAAGTAGTTCCGTACCACTAAGTGGTTTCGTACCGCTATTTTGTACGCTTTAGTTCGTACGTACGAAACGTCGGGGCACCTTGCACACTGGATGGTGAGCAGGGTGCCCCGCACCACGTGCCGCCCGCGCGGTACGAGCAGTACCCGCACCGCCCAGTACCTCTGCACGACCCCGGCAGACAACGGCGTCTACCAACCAACCTTGGAGTGTTCCGTGGCCATCTCGGTCTTCGACCTGTTCTCGATCGGCATCGGCCCGTCCAGCTCCCACACGGTCGGCCCGATGCGCGCCGCCCGCATGTTCGCGAGCCGCCTCAAGAACGAGGGCCTCATGGCCCACACCACCGCGATACGGGCCGAGCTCTTCGGCTCGCTCGGCGCGACCGGACACGGTCACGGCACCCCGAAGGCCGTCCTGCTCGGCCTGGAGGGCGAGTCGCCGCGCACCGTGGACGTGGAGAGCGCCGACGACCGCGTGGAGCGGATCAAGCAGAGCTCGCGCCTCAATCTTCTCGGCATGCACGAGATCGGCTTCGACTTCGACGAGGACCTGATCCTGCACCGCCGCAAGGCCCTGCCGTACCACGCCAACGGCATGACGATCTCCGCGTACGGCCACGACGGCGCCCCGGTCCTGGAGAAGACGTACTACTCCGTGGGCGGCGGCTTCGTCGTGGACGAGGCCGCGGTCGAGGGCGACGACCCGATCGTGCCGGACGACACCGTGCTCAGGCACCCCTTCCGCACCGGCGACGAGCTGCTGCGCCGTGCCGAGGAGACCGGCCTCTCCATCTCCGCGATGATGCTGGAGAACGAGAAGGCCTGGCGCACGGAGGAGGAGATCCGCGCGGGTCTCCTCGACATCTGGGGCGTCATGCAGGCCTGCGTCTCGCGCGGCATGTCCCGCGAGGGCATCCTGCCGGGCGGCCTCAAGGTCCGCCGCCGCGCCGCCAACTCGGCCCGCCAGCTCCGCGCCGAGGGCGACCCGCAGGCCCGCGCCATGGAGTGGATCACGCTGTACGCGATGGCGGTGAACGAGGAGAACGCGGCCGGCGGCCGTGTGGTCACCGCCCCGACGAACGGCGCGGCGGGCATCATCCCGGCGGTCCTGCACTACTACATGAACTTCATCCCCGGAGCCGACGAGGACGGCGTGGTCCGCTTCCTGCTCGCGGCGGGCGCGATCGGCATGCTCTTCAAGGAGAACGCCTCGATCTCCGGCGCCGAGGTCGGCTGCCAGGGCGAGGTCGGCTCCGCCTGCTCCATGGCGGCGGGCGCCCTCGCCGAGGTCCTCGGCGGCTCCCCCGAGAAGGTGGAGAACGCCGCCGAGATCGGCATGGAGCACAACCTCGGCCTGACCTGCGACCCGGTCGGCGGCCTCGTCCAGATCCCGTGCATCGAGCGCAACGGCATGGCGGCCGTGAAGGCCGTGACCGCCGCGAAGATGGCGATGCGCGGCGACGGCTCCCACAAGGTCTCCCTCGACAAGGTCATCAAGACCATGAAGGAGACGGGCGCCGACATGAGCGTCAAGTACAAGGAGACGGCGCGGGGCGGGCTCGCGGTGAACATCATCGAGTGCTGAAGCCGTCGGGTGCCGGCGTCAGCGAGTGCCGGCTCAGCCCGCGAAGAACAGTGCCTCCGAGCCCACCGGGCGGTAGCCCGCCGCCTGGAAGGTGCGGACGCTGCGCGCGTTGCCCGGTGACTGCTGCGCCCACACCACGTCGCCGTCCGGGACGAGGTGGCGCGCCGCGCTCGCCAGGGCGCGGCCGAGGCCCCGGTGGCGTACGCCCTCCTCGACCTCGATCGACGTCTCCCAGCGGCCGGCGACGCCCCGGCCGAGTACCAGTACGCCGCCGCCCGTCGCCGACCACACCCGTACGTCGTCGCGGCGCTTGCGGGCGCGGGCGACGCGCGGGTGGTCGGGGTCGTCGATCTCGCGCAGCTCAAGGCGCGGATCGGGGTCGCCCGGCCGGGCGGTGGCGACGGTCAGCAGGTCGATGGTGTCCGTCGCGCGGCCCGTCCGGTCGAGGAAGGCGCTGTGGAAGCGCGCGCTCATGGTGGCCGCCAGCGGATCGCAGTCGAGCGAGGCGAGCGTGGCCCGCACCCACCGCGGGTCCTCGTCCGTGAAGACGACGGAGTGCGCGGTGAAGGCGATCACGCCCTCGTCGCGGTGGCCGGGCTGCGGCACGACGGTCGTGGTGCCGTCCGGTGGCGGGAAATCGCCGCGGGCCGCCGCGTCCAGGAGGGCTCCGAGCGCGGTGGAGTCTCTGGCCATGGGTGTACTCCTCGTGATCCGGGTGCCGTGCGGCCGATACCCTAACCCCCGTCAGTAGTGCACCAAGAAGGGGTGGATCCGGTGGCGGACATCGAGGAAGCGCGTAAGACGTTCGACCAGTTCGACGCGGACGGCGACGGCTTCGTCACGGCGGCCGAGTGGAAGAGCGCCATGGCCAAAATGGGGGACTTCTACGTGACCGAGACGGTGGCCGAGGCCGTCATCGGCACGAAGGACAGCGACGCGGACAAGCGGCTGTCGTTCGACGAGTTCTGGGCGAGCCTGAACAAGTAGACGGTGAGTCGATGAGGGGCCCGGCGCACACACGGTGCGCCGGGCCCCTTCTCGTACGCGTCACCGGTACGTGCGCACGCTCCAGCGGCCGTCCCTGCGCTCCAGGCGCACGGGGTGGTCGAAGCACTTGCTGATCCAGTCACTCGTCAGTACGTCGTCGACCGCGCCGGAGGCCAGCGCGCGGCCGTCGCGCAGGAGCAGCGCGTGGGTCGTACCTGCGGGCAGCTCCTCCAGGTGGTGCGTGACCAGGACCGTGGCGAGCTCCGGGTGCGCCTCGCGCAGGGTGTCCAGGCTGTCGAGGAGGCGTTCGCGTCCCGCCAGGTCCAGGCCGGTGGCCGGCTCGTCGAGCAGGACCAGGCGGGGGCTCGGCATCAGGGAGCGCGCGATCAGGGTGCGTCCGCGCTCGCCCTGGGACAGCGTCGGCCAGCGCGCGTCCTCGCGGTGGCCGAGGCCGAGCAGGGCGATCAGGCGGTCGGCCCGCTCCTCCTGTTCCGGCGTGGGGCGCCATCGCGGCACCGGCTCGGTGCTGTTGGTGAGACCGGTCAGGACGACGTCGCGCACCCGCAGCGGCGAGCGCAGCGGATGCCGCGGGTCGACATGACCGACGTACGCCCGCAGTTCGCGGAGGTCGACGGTGCCGAGGCGGCGGCCGAGCACCTCGACCGTGCCGCGGGTGGGGTGGGTGACGGCGCCGCAGAGGCCGAGCAGGGTCGACTTGCCCGCGCCGTTGGCGCCGAGCAGCGCCCAGTGCTCGCCGGGGCGGACGGTGAGGCCGACGTCCTCCAGGATGGGGCGCCCGTCCCTGACGACGGTGACGCCGTCGGCCCGCAGGACGGCGCCGGTGGGGGCGCTCCCGGCAGGGGCGCTCCGGGTGGGGACGGTTCCGGTGGGGGCGGTTCCGGTGTGTGGGGCCGCGGTCATCGGGGCGTGGCCTCCGCCCGGTTCACCGCGGCGAGTACGGCCTGCACGGAGGCGGTCAGGACGGAGGTGTCCAGTCCCGCGCCCCAGTGCTCGGCGCCCCCGACCCGGCAGCGCACGTACGCGGCGGCCTCGCTGGTGCCGCCCCTGCCCACCGCGTGCTCGGCGTAGTCGAGGATGTCGACGGTGATCCCCGCGGCGGCGAGGGCGTCGGCGAAGGCGGACAGCGGGCCGTTTCCCACGCCTTCGAAGTCGCCCGCCGCCCCGTCCCCGACCCGCAGGGTGCAGACGAAGCGGTGGGCGCCGTCGGCGGCCCGGTCCGTGGTCCAGGAGCACAGGGTTACCTCGCCGTCCGACCCGGGCGCCACGTACGCCGCGCGGAACAGCTCGTACAACTCCTTCGCCGTCGCCTCCTGCCCGCTGTCGTCGGTGGCCTCCTGCACCACGCGGGAGAAGTCGGGGCGCATGTCCTGGGGCAGGTCGATGCCGTGCCGCTCCCGCAGCAGATACGCCATGCCGCCCTTGCCGGACTGGGAGTTGACGCGGATCACGGCCTCGTAGGTGCGGCCGATGTCCGCGGGGTCGATCGGCAGGTACGGCACGTCCCACGGCGCCTCGCTCTCCGGCACGCCCAGCTCGGCCGCCCGGCGGGCGTGGTGCGCGAAGCCCTTGCTGATGGCGTCCTGGTGGGTGCCGGAGAACGCGGTGTGGGTGAGGTCGCCCGCGTAGGGGTGCCGGGGGTGCACGGGCAGGCGGTTGCAGTGCTCGACGACCTCGCGGACGGCGTCGATGTCGGAGAAGTCGACCATGGGATCGACGCCTTGTGCGTACAGGTTCAGGGCGAGCGTCACCAGGTCTACGTTGCCCGTCCGCTCGCCGTTGCCGAAGAGGCAGCCCTCGACGCGCTGGGCGCCGGCGAGGACGGCCAGCTCGGCGCAGGCGACGCCGGTGCCGCGGTCGTTGTGGGGGTGCACGGAGAGGATGACGGAACCGCGGCGGGCGAGGTGCCGGTGCATGTACTCGATCTGGTCCGCGTACACGTTCGGCGTCGCGATCTCCACCGTCGCCGGCAGGTTGTGCGTGACGGGCCGGTCGGGGCTCGCGTCCCACAGCTCGGTGAGGCCGTTGCAGACGTCGAGGACGTAGTCGGGCTCGGTCAGGTTGAACGTCTCCGGCGCGAACTGGAACCGGATGTCCGCCCCCGGCCGCGCGTCCGCCAGCCTCGCCATGTGCGCGGCGGCCTCCTCGACGACGCCGTACACCTCCTCCCGCGACCGGCCGAGCACGATGTCGCGCCAGGTCGGCGAGGTGGGGACGTAGAGGTGGACGACGGTGCGGGGCAGGCCCTCGATCGACTCGAAGGTACGGTCGATGAGCTCGCGCCTGGCGGGGGTGAACACGACGACGGTGACGTCATCGGGCAGCCCGCCATCGGCACTCAGCCGGGCCAGATGCCGCACGAACTCGAAGTCCGTCCTGCTGGCCGACGGATAACCGACCTCGATCTCCTTGAACCCCATCGAGACCAGCAGATCGAAGAACCGCCGCTTGCGCTCGGTGTCCATCGGCTCGGCGAGCGCCTGGTTCCCGTCGCGCAGATCAACGGGCACCCAGAGCGGGGCCCGCTCGATCCGGGCCCCCGGCCAACTCCTCCCCTCACCACCCGACCGCACGTCGACGCGGTCCTGGTAGGGGCGGTAGCGGCGGTACGGCATGGGGCCGGGGCGCTGGGGGTTCCAGTTGTACGTGGGGGGTGTGGCGGCGGGCGTTGTGGGGGGTGTTGCTGGGGGTGTTGTGGGGCGTGGGGTCACGGCGGGTGGCGTGGTCACGGGAGGGTCTGCTCCTCGGCTGCGGCTCCGGTCGGGAGACCGGCAGCACGGCAACCCGCGGCGGGGTGCCGGTCGGGTCAGGCCCCGCCGCGGCAGCCGAGAAGGAGGAGACCGCGGAAGATCATGGCGGTACAGTAACCACACCTCAGGTCCTCAGACAAGTACTCCTCAGACAAGTACCCCTCTGACGAGTACCCCTCTGACAAGTGCTCAGCGCCACCACCACTCCCCCGCCCCGAAAGGCCCCCGATGCCGCTCGACTCCGTACGCCCCAGCCCCCTCGTCGAGCAGGCCGCCGCGCGGCTGCGCGACCAGATCACCGGGGGCCAGTGGCCCGTCGGCACCAAGCTGCCCGGGGAGACGACGCTCGCCAAGGAGCTCGGAGTGGGGCGGTCCACCCTCCGCGAGGCTCTGCGCGCGCTCGCCGGAGCCGGGCTCGTGCGGGCGCGGCAAGGCGCGGGCGTCTTCGTCGTCGCCACGGAACCGGTGGCGGACTGGCCGGCCCGGCTGCGGCGGGCCGCCGTCACGGACATCTACGAGGTGCGGATGCTCGTCGAGGTACAGGCGGCCCGCCTCGCGGCGCTGCGGCGCACCGACGAGGACATCGCGGTGATGCGGGCCGCGCTCGACGGGCGCAGGGCGGCGGCCGCCGAGGACGACGCGGCGTTCGTGGACGCCGACATCGCGCTGCACGCCGCGGTCGTGGCGGCGGCACGGAACCCCGTGCTCACCGACCTGTTCGCCGAGTTCATGCCGGCCCTGCGGCAGGGCCTGATCGACCTGCTCGAACTGATCGACGTACGCGGTGAAGAGGCGAACCACGGCGACGCCGCGCACGCCGAACTGGTACGGGCCGTCGAGGCGAAGGACGCCGAGGGCGCGGCGCGCGTGGCGCAGGCCGAACTCCAGTCGACCCTGGCCCTGTTGAAGAACCGGGGCTGAGGGGCCGAGGCTGCGTCGGGCCCGCGGGCCTGAACTCGCGGGCCTGAACCGGCGGTCATTCGCCGGCCGTCGGATTCCTCAGGACTTCGATCACGCTCGCGTAGCTGTCGGAGCCGTGGCCCGCGGCCCGGGCACGTTCCATGGTGGCCTTGAGGAGTTCGGGCAGGGCGTTGTCGATGCCGCGGGCCGCCGCGGCGTGGAGGAGATGGTCGATGGCCGCGATCTGTACGTCGATGGTGGCGTCGTCGCCCGGGTAGTGGCCGGCGTCCACCTGAGGCGCGTAGGTGGTCAGGAAACCGGCCACGGTGCTCAGCCAGCGGATCGCGACGGAGGTGAAGGCCGTGGCCTCCGTCTTCTCCGCGCCGACCAGTGCGGTGCCGTGCAGCCAGCCCGTCATGGTGGACCACATCACGCCGAGCAGGGCGGCGTCGTAGAGGGAGGCCAGGCCCGGGTCGGCGCCAAGGTGCAGAGGGTCGCCCAAGGACGCCAGCGTCGGACGATGGGCTTCGAAGACGGTCGGTGAACCGCTGTAGAGGAACATCATCTCGGGGCTGCCGACCCCCGGCGGAGTGGTCATGATCGCGCCGTCGAGGTAGTCGGCGGCGTGCGAGCGGGCCCATGCGTCGGCCTCGTGAGCCTGCTCCGGGGAACTGGAGGTGAGGTTGACCAGAGCCTTGCCCGCCAGGGAGCCCGCGGCGGGGTCGAGGGTGACGTGCAGCGCTTCGTGGTCCAGTACGCACACGATGACCAGCGGGCTCGCCGCGATCGCCTCCTCGGGTGTCGCGGCCCGCCGGGCTCCTCGGTCGACCAGCGGCTGCGCCTTGTGCGCCGAACGGTTCCACACGGTGGTCGGGTGACCCCGCTCCAGCAATACGGTGGCCAGCGCCGAGCCCATCGAGCCCAATCCGATGACGGTCACGGCCGAACGATCGAAACCCATGCCTCAACTCCCTTTGTGTGCGCACGTGTCGGTTGATCACGTACGGACACGATCGCAGCGTGCGGTGGCCGGGAACCAGTGACACCGATGACGGCGATCACCAAATTCCTGCCACACTCCTGCCATACGCTGTGCGGCATGAGTGCTGGTTCTGTCGCCGTGGTCGTGACCGAGGAGATCGAGTTCCCCTCGTGGGACCTGTACGAGTTGAGCATCCCCTGCACCGTCTTCGGGAAGCCGCAGCCCGACCTGGCCGACCCCTGGTACGACATGCGGCTGTGCAGTACGCGGGAGCCCCTTCGGGACGGTGCCGCGGACGGAACGGGACTGTCGCTGCGGACCCGCCACGGGCTCGACGATCTCGTCGGCGCGGACACGGTCATCGTGCCCTCGGTACCCGACCCCTGCGTCGACGACGGCGAACCGCTGCCGCAAGAGCTGGTCACGGCCCTGCGCCACGCCCACGAAGCGGGCGCCCGCATGGTCTCCCTGTGCACCGGCGCCTTCGCGCTCGCCGAGGCGGGGCTGCTCGACGGCCGCCGCGCCACCGCCCACTGGATGCACACCGCCCAACTGGCCGCGCGCTACCCGAAGGTTCAAGTCGACGACTCGGTGCTGTACGTGGACGACGGTGACGTGCTCACCAGCGCCGGCCTGACCGCCGGACTCGACCTCTGCCTCCATCTGGTACGCCGCGACCTTGGCCCGCATGTCGCCAACCAGCTGGCCCGCCGCATGGTCGTGCCCGCTCACCGCCCCGGTGGCCAGGCGCAGTTCATCGACCTGCCGATGCCCGCCACCGACGACAGGGGCCTGGGGCCCGTACTGGACTGGGCCCGGGCGCACCTCGACCAACCGCTGACCGTCGAGGACCTGGCGCGGCGGGCCGCGATGAGCCCGCGCACGCTCTACCGGCGACTCCAGGCGGCCACCGGGGCGACTCCGCTGCAATGGCTCCTCAACCAGCGTCTGCGACTGGCCCAGAGCCTGCTGGAATCGACGGAACTGCCGGTCGCCAGAATCGGGGAACTGAGCGGCCTCGGCACGGCGAACAACCTCCGCCACCACTTCCTCAAACAGATCGGGGTAACGCCGAGCGACTACCGACGGGCCTTCCCCCGGGCGTAGCGGACCACGGCACCGGTCCGGTCCTACTCGGGCCCCGTCCCCTCCGCCCCCTCGCCGAAGAACCGCGCGGACGCGTTGACGTGCGCCATCCGACGCAACGCGCTGAACACCGCCTCGCCCAGCACCGTGCCGATGACGACGCTCTCCACGAGGTCCTCGACCGCGCCCCGGCCGCCGACGTACGTGAGGTCCGCGCGGGCGACGAGTTCGGCGGCGTCGGCGTACTCGTCGAGCAGTTCCACGAACGCCCCGTGCCCGACGCGGTCCATCGCGGCCAGGGCCCGCGACAGGTCTTCGGCAGCGGAGTTGGACTCGTGCGTGCGCCAGCCGCGCCGCGCGATGAACTGCTCGACGACGGCACCGGCGGCCTCGGCCTCCGCGTCGTCGTCGGCGGCGGCCACGCCCTGCGTGCCGAGCCGGTCCGCCGCCTCGCCAAGCACCTTGTGCAGCGGGCGTTCCGGGTCGTCGACGGCCCCCAGCACCTCCGCGATCGCGGCCACCTTCAGCCCGCCCACCTCAAGGAGCGCGCGGATCAGCCGAAGCCTGCGCTCGTGCGCCTCGTCGTAGTGCGCCTGATTGGGGCGGGACAGTTCGCCCGCGGGGAGCAGTCCCTCGCGGACGTAGTACTTGATGGTCGGCACCGGAACGCCGGTCCTGCGGCTCAACTCGCCTATGCGCACAGCTCGTTCTCGCTCCTCTTCGCCCCTCTGCGGCGGACTCCCTTGCCAACCCCAGGTCCATCATAGATAGTTGCGCTATCGGATAGCGGATAGCGTCGCTATCCGTTATCCACGGCCCGCCACGGCTGTCCACACCTGTCCGTCTTCTGGGGGAACCCATGTCCTTATGGCGCTCATGGCACCGCCCGCTCGTCCTCTTCTCCGCGGCCATGGCCGCCATCGCCGCCGTCTCCGCTGTGGGACTCCTGGTCGACGACCGGGTCCTGGTGGGCGCGCCGATCTGGGCCAAGCCCTTCAAGTTCGCGGTCTCATTCATCGCGTACGGGCTCTCGCTCGCCTGGATGCTGTCGATACTCGACCGCGAGCGGCGCGCGAGACGGCGTACCGCATGGTGGGTCGGCACGGTGGTCGCCGCCGCGAGCCTCGTCGAGATGCTGATCATCACCGGTCAGGTGATCCGCGGGAAGCGCAGCCACTTCAACCACCAGACGCCGTTCGACGAGGCGCTGTTCGACGCGATGGCCGTCACCGTGGTCATCCTCTGGCTCGGCACCGTCGCCATCGCCGTCCTGCTGCTGCGCGCCCGGCTCGCCGACCGGGCCTCGGCCTGGGCGATGCGCTGCGGGATCGTCATCGCCCTGGCGGGGGCGGCCATCGGCTTCCTGATGACGCAGCCGGCCCCCGGCCAGCGACGCGGCGAGTCACCGGTGGTCGGCGCGCACAGCGTGGGCGTCGCGGACGGCGGCCCCTCGATGCCGCTGACCGGCTGGTCGACGACCGGCGGCGACCTGCGGATACCGCACTTCTTCGGCATGCACGCCCTGCAACTGCTGCCGCTCCTGGTCATGGCGCTGATGGCGCTCGCGCCACGCTTCGCCCGCCTCGCCGACCCGCGGACACGGCTCCGCCTGGTACTGGCCGGCTCGGCCACGTACGCGGCCGTCTTCGCCCTGCTCACCTGGCAGGCCCTGCGCGGCCAGCCGCTGCTCCACCCGGACGGCGTGACGCTCAGGGTCTCCGCCCTGATCACCCTCGCCGCGGCCACGGGCGTCTGCGCCGCCTTGCGCACTCCCCGCACTGCCCGCCCACCACACATCCCCCGTACGCCACCGACACCTACGGCACTGACACCTACGCCGCAGCCACCGACCCCGACCCCGACCCCGACCCCGACCCACAAGAACCCGGAAGCCGAGGTCGTGGCATGACCGGCACCCTCTTCGAGCTGTCCTTCTACCTCGTCGCCCCCGTCTGGCTCCTGCTGATCCTCGCCCCCGGATGGGGCCCGACCGCCCGGGTGGCCGCTTCGCCGCTGACCGTCGTCCCCGTCCTCGTCGTCTACCTCGTGATGGCGCTGCCCGTCCTCCCCGAGCTGTGGGCGGCGGTGAGCGGCCCCGACATCGACGCGTTCCGGGAGCTGACGGCGCGCGCCAACGGGGCGGGCGCCATCTGGGCGCAGGTCATCGCATGGGATCTGCTGCTCGGTCAGTGGATGTACCGGGAGGGACGGCGGCTGGGCATCCACCCGCTGGGCATGGGCCCGCTCCTAGTTCTCACGATCCCCCTCTCCCCCATCGGCCTGCTGCTCTTCTTGCCGCTGCGGGCGAGCCTCACCCGACGGCGCGGGGAATTGAGTACGGTCCGAGCGGAATACCGGAGTTGAAGCGGAGGTTACCTCCGTTACAAGCAGCGTGGATCTCGGGAAGGGCAGTCATGAAGATCGGCATCATCGGCGCGGGCAACATCGGCGGCAACCTCACTCGGCGGCTCACCGCCATCGGGCACGACGTGTCCGTCGCGAACTCCCGTGGTCCGCACACCCTGACCGCCCTCGCCGAGGAGACCGGCGCCACGCCCGTCCCCGTCGAGGAGGCCGCGAAGGGCGCGCAGGTCGTCGTCGTGACGGTGCCGCTCAAGGCCGTGCCCGACCTGCCCGCGGGCTTCCTCGACGGCGCGGCCGAGGGCTTCGCGGTCATCGACACCGGCAACTACTACCCGCAGCAGCGCGACGGCAGGATCGCCGAGATCGAGGACGGCCTCACCGAGAGCCGCTGGACGGAGCGGCAGATCGGCCACCCCGTCATCAAGGCGTTCAACGGCACGTACGCGCAGGACATCCTCGACAAGCCGCGGCCCCGGGGAGCCGCGGACCGCGTGGCCCTGCCGGTCTCCGGTGACGACGAGGCGGCCAAGAAGGTCGTACGGGACCTGATCGACGAGCTCGGCTTCGACACCGTCGACAACGGCGGCCAGGACGAGTCGTGGCGCCAGCAGCCCGGCACCCCCGTCTACGGCAACGCGAGCGGCGTCGACAAGATCCGCGAGGCCCTGGCGGCGGCGTCACCGGAGCGCACGGCCGAGTGGCGCGCCTGACACCGTGAGCGGAGGGAATCAGGGCTTCGCCCACTCCCGCAGCGCGTCCTCGCTCTCGAAGTCCGCGACGTTCTTGTCCAGGGGCGAGGACGTGTACTGGTGGATCACCCACTTCGCCTGGATGCGCGGCTTGCCCGCGCGCACGTAGTCGGCGATCCACAGTCCGTCGCCCGCGTAGGACGTCACGTCGCGGTTGAGCCAGAAATCGCGGTTCGTGTACAGCAGGACCCGGTGCGAGGGGCGCAGCCGCTTCACCTCCTTGATGAAGCGGTCCTTCTCCTTGTTGGACGCCACCGAGCGGTCCCCGGTGTACTCCCAGTCCACCGCGAGCAGGTCGCCGGACTTCTCCGGCGCCTTGCGCACGAAGTACTCGGCCTGGGCCGTGATGTTCCCCGGCCAGAGGAAGTGGTAGAAGCCGACCACGCAGCCGGCCTCGCGGGCCCGCTTCACCTGGGAGGTCATTCGCGGGTTGACGTACGAACGGCCTTCCGTCGCCTTTATGATCACGAAGGAGAGGCCGTCCGTGTCGAAGGACGACTGGTGAGAGCTGACATCGATGCCACGCAGCATGGCGGCCTCCGGGGAGCTGGGGGGGGGCGGAGCGGTGGGGGGGAACGGCAGCGTTCCAGCTGCCAGAATTTCCTGAACTGCCCCTTTGGTGCCCGGTGTTGATATAGCTCAACCGTCAACTGTCCATGGCTCACGCGTCACCTCAGCGGAAGACCCCCGTGTGTCCGAGCGAGTAGCGGCCCGGCTGGGGGTAGACGGCGAGGCCGTGCGGGCCGCTGCCGACGGGGATGCGGGCCACCTGGGCGCCGGTGCGGGTGTCGATGGCGTACACCTCGGAGTCGTACCGTCCCGAAAGCCACAGCGTCTTGCCGTCGGCCGAGACGCCGCCCATGTCGGGGCTGCCGCCCTGCGGGAGCTTCCACTTCTTGGTGAGCTTGTTCTTCGGGAAGTCGAAGACGGAGATGGTGCCCTCGCCGCGGTTGGAGATGTACATCTCCTTGGAGTCGCGGCTGACGTACAGGCCGTGGCAGCCCTTGCCGGTGCGCAGCAGCTTCGGCGTCGAGAACTTCTTGCCGTCGAGGACCCACATGCCGTGCGCCATCATGTCGGCGATGTAGAAGGTCTTGCCGTCCGGTGACAGCTTCACGTCCTGCGGCATGGCGCCCTTGAGGGGGATCTTCTGCTGGCCGACGACCTTCATCTTCTCCGTGTCGACCTTGAGGAGTTCCCCGGAGAACTCGCAGGACACGATGAAGTAGCGGCCGTCCATCGAGAAGTCGGCGTGGTTGACGCCCGCGCAGGTCACGGGGACGGTCTTGACGCGGTCCATGGTCCTGGGATCGCGGAAGACGAGTTCGCGGTCCATGGAGGCCATGACGACGGCGTGTTTACCGTTCGGCGTGAAGTAGAGGTTGTACGGGTCGGAGACCTCGACCGTCCGGCCGGTCTTTCCGGTGACGGGGTCGATGGCGGTGAGGCTGTCCCCGAGGTCGTTGTTGACCCAGAGGGTCTTCATGTCCCAGGAGGGGACGACGTGCTGGGGCTGGTTGCCGACCTTGATGGTCTCGATGACCTTGAACTTCTTCGGGTCGATGACCGACACGGTGTTGGAGTTGGTGTTGGGTACGTAGACCCGGGACAGGAACTTCTTCGCCACGGGCTGGAGGGCGTTCGGCCGGTCGGCGGCGTAGACGTCCTTGGGGTCGAGTACCGGCGGCATGCCGGGCAGGCCGGGGGACGCCTTCGGCTTGGCGGGCTTGCGGGCGCCCTCGGTGCCGAGGGCCTCGTCCGCCCGGCCCCCGGAGCCGCCGCAGCCGGCGAGGGCGGCGAGCACGGCACCGGCGGCGAACGCGGCCGCGGCGCGCCTGGTCAGGCCGAGTCGCGTACGGGGCCGTCCGGTACGAGGCAGTCCGGTACGGGGCAGCGGCAGTCCGGTACGGGGCAGTTCCGTACGGGCCAGTCGTTGATGGGGCAGTCTTCTACGGGACATCAGGTCAGCAGCTCCGTGGTCGTCACCGCGCGCAGGCCGCGGCGTTCCAGTTCTTGCAGGACGGCGGGGAGCGCGGCGACCGTGTCCGCGTACCCGAAGTGCAGGCTCACCACGGAGCCCGCGCGGACTCCGGCGGCGATGTTCCGCGTGACGGCCGGGGCGCCGGGCGAGGTGAAGTCGAGGGAGTCGACGTCGTACGAGAGGACGTGCGGGTAGCCGGCGCGGCGGGCGAGGCGTTCGACGAGCGGAGAGGCCTTCTCGGCGCGTGAGGGGCGGAACCAGGTGCCGATGGAGCCGGTGAGGCGCCGCAGGCGGTCCGCGCAGCCGGTGATCTCGGCGTAGGCCTCGGCTTCGGGCATGCCGTTGATGTCGAGGTGCCGGAGGGTGTGGTTGCCCAGGTCGTGGCCGCCGTCGAGGATGCGGCGGGCCAGCGTGGGGTGCTCGTCGAGCCAGCCGCCGACCGCGAGCACGGTGACCTTGGCCCCCGCCTTCTCCGCCTCGCCGAGCAGCGCCTTCGCCGTGGCGGGGTCGCCCTGGCCGTGGAAGGTCAGCGCGACCTGGCGCCGGCCGCGCGGCCCGTGGGCGATCTGCGCGGGCAGGCCCGGGAACCGGCGGGGCGCGGGGCCCGGCCCGGGGGCCTTGGACGCGGGCGGCCGGTCACGCCCACCCGCGCCACGCGCCGCGTCACCGCGCTCACCAACGCCCTCGTCACGGCCCTTGCCGTCGCGCGCGCACCCGGCGGCAAGCCCACCGCCGAGCACCGCCCCCGCACAGGCGGCACCCAGGCCGCCGCCGCCGACCCGCAGAACCTCCCGCCGCCCGCGGCCGGCTCGACCATCCGAAGAACCCGCCCCGCCGCCCGGGTCCTCGCCCTGCGTCACATGATCCGTCACGTCGGCCATTTAATCCGGCAATATGGCAAATCATGCCGATTGACCCGGTTAGGGCATGCCGCACCGCACGTGATACGCCCCCAGCGTCCCTCCAGCACCCCTGCCCAAGCCTTGCTTATCGCCTGTGACAGCTCCCGCTCAACCCGCGTTTACCAGGCAGGTGTCCCATCTCACCAAGGATTCACCTCTAAACTGTTAGGGTATGCACGGCTATGCCCGGTTATGAGCTTTTGGTTCGCCGGGTCCCGTCTGTCATAGTCGGGGACACGACCCCCATTGACCCGGGCCAGGTCGTCGTCAGCCGCCGTGGAACACACCCCCTTCGTCCGCGGCGCTTCACGAAAGCCCCCGAAGAGCCGGACCACGGCCGCAGGGGGCTTTCGCGTATGGACTCAGCGGTCGGAGACCCGCATCTCGAACCAGGTCGTCTTGCCGCGCGGCAGCAGATCGACGCCCCACCGGTCGGAGAGCTTGTCCACCAGGAAGAGCCCGCGGCCGCTCAGGTCCATCTCATGGACCGGCATCAGGCAGGGCAGGCCACGGGAGGGGTCGCGGACCTCGACGCGGATCCAGCCGCGCCGCCGCTCCATCCGCAGCCCGAAGACGCGGGCCCCGGTGTGCCGCACGGCGTTGCCGACGAGTTCGGAGACGAGGAGGACGACGTCCTCGGTGAGCTTGGGGGTGAGGCCCCAGTGGCGCAGGACGACGACCTGGGCGAGGCGGCGCGCGATGGCGGCGGACTCCGGGCGTGACGGAAGCGGCACCTCCGCGTCCGTCGGGTTACCGAACAACTCCAGCGCCTTCAGCGCGTGTTCGTCCTCCACCGCCGGCGACCAGCGCGCCGTGGTCGCACTGGTGTGCCGCCGCGGTCGTTCGTATCCCTCCAGCCCCGCCATGTCGTCCATCATGGCCGCCCAGCGCGCTCTCCGGGGCCGTTCCGACGGAATAGAACCCCCGGAATCGCTCATTCCGGGAGGCGGGGAAGGCATATGCCAGCGGCAGCTCAGGGCCCCGCAAAGGGGCCCTGAGCTGCGACGACGTGCCGCCTACGGCTGATCGCGGACCGCACTGGAGGAGGGATGGCCGAGTTTCCGTCAGGCCGTGCACAACCGCCCCTTCGGGGGATCGGTTGGCCGATATCTCATCGCACGGTGCTCAACACGCGGAAGCCGTACGGAAGTTCAGAGGAACTTCGCCTTGCCCGGGCCCTCCTCCACGAAGCTCCGCATGCCCCGTTCCCGGTCCTCGGTGGCGAACAGACCCGCGAACCACGTGCGTTCGAGCGCCAGGCCGGTGTCGAGATCCGTCTCCAGGCCCGCGTCGATGGACTCCTTGGCGGCGCGCAGCGCGATGGCGGGGCCCTGCGCGAGCCGCGCGGCCCACGCGTGCGCCTGCTCGTACACCTCGGCGGCGGGCACCACGCGGTCCACCAGGCCGATGGCGAGCGCCTCAGGCGCCTTCACCTGGCGGCCGGTGAAGATGAGGTCCTTGGCCTTGGACGGGCCGACCAGGCGTGCCAGGCGCTGGGTGCCGCCGGCGCCGGGGATGAGGCCGAGCAGGATCTCCGGCTGGCCGAGCTTGGCGTTGTCCGCGGCGATGCGGAAGTCCGCGCAGAGCGCGAGCTCGCAGCCGCCGCCCAGGGCGTAGCCGTTGACGGCGGCGACGACGGGCTTGGGGATGCGGGCCACGGCGGTGAAGGACTCCTGCAGGGCGCCGGAGCGGGCGATCATGCCCGCGTGGTCCATGTCCTGCATCTCCTTGATGTCCGCGCCGGCGGCGAACACCTTCTCGCCGCCGTGGATCACCACGGCACGTACGTCGTCGCGGCGCGTGGCCTCGGCGGCGAGTTCCTTGATGCGGTCCTGGGTGGCGATGTCCAGGGCGTTCATGGGCGGGCGGTCGAGCCGGATGGTGCCGACGCCTTCGGCGACTTCGAGGGTTGCAGTCATGCACCGCACGTTAGCGGGGGTCAACACCGATGGGCCCGGTGCACTTGGTCACAGTGCGCCGGGCCCGCGGTCAGGACGTGGCGGAGGCTACGCCTTCCACTTCTCCCACGACATGTTCCAGCCGTTGTAGCCGTTCTCGGGCTGGATCTTCTTGTCCGCGGAGTTCTTCACCACGACGACGTCGCCGATCATCGAGTTGTTGAAGAACCAGCCCCCGGGGGTCTTCTTGCTGTAGCCGCCGCGCACGTCGCTCAGGCCTATGCAGCCGTGGCTGGCGTTGGTGTTGCCGAAGGCGCCGCCCGACCAGTAGTTGCCGTGGATGAACGTGCCGGAGGTGGACAGGCGCATCGCGTGCGGGACGTCCTTGATGTCGTACTCGCCGCCGAACCCGACGGTCTCGCCGTTCATCCGGGTCACCTTGAGCTTCTCGCTGATGACCATCTCACCGTTGTACGTGGTGGTGCCGGGCGCGCCCGCGGTGATCGGGATCTTCTTGATCTGCTTGCCGTCGCGGACGACCTTCATCTGGTGCGTCTTGGCGTCGACGGTGGAGACCTGGCTGCGGCCGATGGTGAAGTTCAGGGTCTTGGCCTGCTTGCCGTAGACGCCCGGGCGGCCCTCGACGCCGTCGAGGTTGAGCTTGACGGTGACCTTGGTGCCGGCCTTCCAGTACTCCTCGGGGCGGAAGTCGAGGCGGTCGTTGCCGAACCAGTGGCCCTCGACGGGCACGGACGGCTCGGTCTTGATCTCGATGGCCTTCTCGACGGCCTCCGGGTCGGTGATGCCGCGCGTGAAGTTCACCGAGAACGGCATCCCGACGCCGACCTCGGAGCCGTCCTCCGGCGTGAACTGGCCGACGAAGGTGTTCTTCGGGGTCAGTGTCGTGAAGGCGGTGTCCTTGGCGGACGCCCGGCCTTCGGAGTCCTTCGCCACCGCGTGGACCTTGTACTTGGTGGCCGCCGCGAGGTGGTGGGCGGGCGTCCAGCCCCTGCCGCCCGAGGTGATCTTGCCGGGGACGGGGTTGCCCTTGCTGTCCTCGACCTTGACCTCGGAGAGCTTGCCCTTGTCCGCGGATATCTTCAGGGCGCCGCTGGTCGCCACCGACTTCGCCCCGTTCTCGGGGGCTATCGTCACCACGGCCGCCGAGGGGGCGTTCTTGTCGGCCTTGTCCTCGCCGTCGCCGCCCGAGTCCGAGCCGCCGCCCCCACATGCCGCCACCATCAGCAGTGCCGCTCCCGAGAGCACCGCGGTCATGCCTCTGGCGCCCCGCCGCCGTACGCGTCGTCGCGCGTCAACCGACGTCCCCGAAATCGGTCGCCCGTTCAAGATGAGTCTCCCCTCGCACGGCCTGGATCCAGGCCCGCACCCCAGTGCACCTGCGCGTTTCAGACACGCGCAAGCGCTAGATAACCACACGGGTCCGGGCGATGACTGCCCGCCAATGTCACCGTTCCGTTCCAACTGCCCATGCGGTGGGGGCGAGGCCTGACCACCGGGTGGTGGCCCGCCGGTCACCCGGCGGTCACCTGGCGGTCCGCCGGGAGGTCAGCTGCCCTTCACCCAGTCCTTCCACGCCATGTTCCAGCCGCCGAGGCCGTTGTCGGGAGCCACTTGCCGGTCATTGCTGTTGATCACTTCGACGACGTCCCCGATGAGGGTCCGGTCGAAGAACCAGCCGGCCGGCGTCCGCGAACTGCCGCCCTTCACGTCGCGCAGGCCGACGCAACCGTGGCTGACGTTGGCCTTGCCGGGAGCGTCCGGGGCCCAGTAGTTGCCGTGCAGGAAGGTGCCGGAGGTGGTCAGGCGGATGGCGTGCGGCACGTCGGGGATGTCGTACTCCCCGCCGAAGCCGACGGTGCGGCTGTTCATGCGGGTCACCTCCAGCATCTCCGTCACCACCATCTTCCCGTTGTACGTGGTGGTCTTCGGGGCGCCCGCGGTGATCGGCACGGTGGAGACGACCTCGCCGTCGCGGGTCACCCGCATGGTGTGCTCGGCGGCGTCGACCAGGGAGTGCTGGCTGCGGCCGACCGTGAACACGAAGCTCTTGTCCTGGAGGCCGTAGACGCCGGGGGCGGCCTCGACGTCGCGCAGGCGCAGGGAGACGGTGACCTTCGTGCCGGGCTTCCAGTACCGCTCGGGGCGGAAGTCCACGCGGGTGTCGCCGAACCAGTGCGGGCGGATGTCGACCGCCGGGCGCGAGGTGACCTCGATGGCGCGCTGGACGGCCGCGCGGTTCTCGACCACCCGGTTGAACTCCAGGGAGACGATCATGCCGGTGCCGACCGTGGAGCGGTTCTCCGGCGCCACGTACCCGATGAAGCGCTCCTCGGGGACGTGGGTGCGGAAGGTCGTGTGCCGGGCCGCGCGGCGGCCGTGCCCGTCGAGCGCGACGGCGTCGACCTTGTACGAGGCCGCGAGCGCGAGCGGGCCCTTGTCCCGCGGCTCCCAGGTGAGGCCGTCGTCGGCGATGCGGCCCTGCACCTCGAACTCCTGTGCGTCCTGCGTCCGGACCACCTTCACCGACTCCAGACGGCCGCTGGGCACCCTCACCCGGAGCCGTTCATCCGGCTTGACGTCCTTGCTGCCGTCCTCGGGCGACACGCGGATCACTTCGGCGGGCGAGCCCGGTTTCCCGAGCACCTGCCCGAGGTCGCCGCCGGAGCAGGCCGTCGCCCCGGCCAGCAGGCCGGCCCATGTCAGTACCGCGGCCAGCACGGCCCCTGCGCGCCGTGCGCGCCTCGCACTCTGTCTCACGTGGGTCCCAACGACCGTCCTTGCCCGGGGAAACGTGAGTGCGACGCACGCACTGGGCAGAACAGTGGGGAGGGACGACGTATGGGGAGCCGCGGCCGGGACGCCGCACGCCCTGCTTCGCGCGTCGGCCGAGGAGCCGCGGGAGGCTGACAGGTGTCGAGCGCATCCGAGCAGAGGTCAGTGCGGCAGGCGCCGGCGCAGGGGCGTACCGCTCCCGGGCGTCCCGCCACCGCCGTGAACGGCAGCAGGCGCACCGGCGCGCGTGCGGCGCCCGCCCGGCAGGTGTGGCCGGGGACGCCGACACCGCTCGGCGCCCGCTTTCGCACCGGCCCCGACGGGGTCGCGGGGACCAACTTCGCGCTGTGGGCCGGCGGCGCCGAGTCGGTGGAGCTGTGCCTGTTCGACACGGAGGACGGCCACGTCGTCGAGACGCGCTGCCCGCTGACCGAGCTGACCCACGAGATCTGGCACGGCTTCGTCCCCGGCGTGCGCCCCGGCCAGCGGTACGGCTACCGCGTGCACGGCCGCTGGGACCCGTGGACGGGCGCCCGCTGGAACCCGGCCAAGCTGCTCCTCGATCCCTACGCGCGCGCGGTGGACGGCGACTTCACGCTCCCCGCGGAGGTGTACGGCCACGCCCGCGACTGGCCCCAGCAGCACGTGGCGGACACCGTGCGCGACGACAGGGACTCGGCGCCGTACGTCCCCAAGGGCGTGGTCGTGCACGACGACGCGCCGGACGACGAGTGGGCCGACGACCGGCGCCCGAAGACTCCGTGGGCGGACTCGGTCATCTACGAACTGCACGTGCGCGGCTTCACCAAGCTGCACCCCGGGGTGCCCGAGGAGCTGCGCGGCACGTACGCGGGGCTCGCGCACCCGGCGGCGCTCGACCACCTCGTACGCCTCGGGGTGACGGCGGTCGAGCTGCTGCCGGTGCACCAGTTCGCGCACGAGGACCATCTGCTGCGGCGGGGGCTGAGGAATTACTGGGGGTACAACTCCATCGGCTACTTCGCGCCGCATGCCGCGTACGCGGCGTCGGGGACGCGGGGGCAGCAGGTCGGGGAGTTCAGGCGGATGGTGCGGGCGCTGCACGAGGCCGGGATCGAGGTGATCCTCGACGTGGTCTACAACCACACGGCGGAGGCCGGCGAGCTGGGCCCCATGCTGTCGCTCAAGGGCATCGACAACCGCGGCTACTACCGGCTCCAGCCGGACGCGCGGCGGTACGCGGACTACACGGGCTGCGGCAACACCCTCCAGGTCGTCCAGCCGCACGTCCTGCGGCTCATCACGGACTCGCTGCGGTACTGGGTGACGGAGATGGGAGTGGACGGCTTCCGCTTCGACCTCGCGGCGGCGCTCGCGCGCTCCTTCCACGACGTCGACATGCTCTCGCCGTTCCTCGCGGTGATCGCCCAGGACCCGGTCCTGCGCCGCGTGAAGCTGATCGCCGAGCCGTGGGACGTGGGGTCCGGGGGCTATCAGGTGGGCGCCTTCCCGCCGCTGTGGACGGAGTGGAACGACCGCTACCGCGGTGCGGTGCGGGACTTCTGGCGGGGCGCGCTGCCGGACGTACGGGATCTGGGGTACCGGCTCTCGGGCTCCAGCGACCTGTACGCATGGGGCGGGCGCAGGCCGTACGCCTCGGTGAACTTCGTGACCGCGCACGACGGGTTCACGCTGCGGGACCTCGTGACGTACGAGCACAAGCACAACGAGGCCAACGGCGAGGGGAACAGGGACGGCTCCGACGACAACCGGGCCTGGAACTGCGGCGTCGAGGGCGAGACGGACGACGCGGAGATCGCGGCCCTGCGGCGGCGGCAGCTGCGGAACCTCATGACGACGCTGCTGCTCTCCACGGGGGTGCCGATGCTCGTCGCCGGGGACGAGATG
The DNA here is from genome assembly GCF_055587985.1 of Streptomyces sp. NPDC046335. NCBI lineage: Bacteria > Bacillati > Actinomycetota > Actinomycetes > Kitasatosporales > Streptomycetaceae > Streptomyces > Streptomyces sp. NPDC046335. The sequence continues at coordinate 304,296 of NZ_JBVJFF010000011.1, forward strand.
GGGCGCACGCAGGGCGGCTCCAACAACGCGTACTGCCAGGACAACGAGATCAGCTGGGTCGACTGGGGGCTCCTCGACGACCCGGGGCGGCGCGAGCTGCACGCGCTGACGGCGCGCCTCATCGAGCTGCGGCACCGGCACCCCGTGCTGCGCCGCCGCGCCTTCTTCTCCGGGCGCGCGCACTCGGCGGACGGGCTGCGGGACCTTGCGTGGTTCACCGCGCGGGGCACGGAGATGACGGAGGCCGACTGGTTCGCCCCGGCGGCCACGCTCGGCATGTATCTGTCGGGGCGTGACATACCGGGCCGGGACGCCCGTGGCGCGCCGGTCGCCGACGACAGCTTCCTCGCGGTACTGCACGCCGGGGCGGACACGGTGGACCTCGTACTGCCCGGGCCGCCGTGGGCCGACTTCTACGAGGTCGTCGTCGACACCTCGGCGGAGGACCAGGCGACGGTGCCGGACACCGTGCTGCGGGCCGGCTCCACGGTGGCGCTGGGGGGACGGACGGTGCTGCTGTTGCGGGTCGGACACGGGTGACGTTCGGCCACGGCCCCACCGGATTGGTCCAGACCGGAGTATTGCCGACCCTCCTGCCGCGGTCCAAGCTCAGGCCATGGACCTGGAGTTGCGGCACCTGAAGACGATCCGGGCGATCGCCGACGCGGGCAGCCTCACCAAGGCCGCCACCGCGCTCGGGCTCGCGCAGCCCGCGCTGAGCGCGCAGCTCAAGCGGATCGAGCGCGTTGTGGGGGGTGAGCTGTTCGAGCGGGGGCGGCACGGAGTACGGGCCACCGCGCTCGGCGAGTTCGTGCTGGCGCGGGCCCGCGTCGTGCTGCCCGCGGTGAGCGGACTGCGGGACGAGGCGCGGCGGTTCGCCCAGGCGTGGCAGGACGGCACCGGGTTCCGGCTCGGCGGCACGCACGGGCCGCTGCTCGGCGCCCTGATCGACCGGCTCGCCACCGCGTATCCGGGGGCGCGGGTGACCACGCACACCTCCTGGTCGGAGCGGGACATCGCGGCCCGCACGGCCGCGGGCACCCTGGACTTCGCGCTGGTCGGCACGTGCGGGGCGAGCGCGCCGCCGGAGGGCGAGCTGCTGGTCTGGCGGGAGGTGGGCCGCGACCCGGTCTTCGTCATGCTGGCGACCGGCCATCCGCTCGCGGGCCACCAGGAGATCGACCTCGGCCTGCTCGCCGACGAGGCGTGGACGGACGTGCCGGGCGACGGCTGCTTCGCGGACTGCTTCTCCGCCGCGTGCGCCCGCGCCGGGTTCACGCCCTCGCGCGTGTACGAGACGGACGTCTCGTCCTGCGTTCATCTGGTGCAGGTGGGACGGGCGGTGGGGCTGTGCAGGGCGACGTTCCCGCCGACTCCTGGCCTGGTGACCCGGCCCCTCGCCGGGACCCCGCTGTACTGGCGCCACATGCTCGGCTGGCATCCGGCGGCCCCCGCCCACGACACGGCCGCCACGGTCTTCGCGCAGGCCCGCGCCGCCCACGCGGAGGCCGCCGCCCGCAGCGAGAGCTACACGGCATGGCTGGCGGCGCCCTCCCCGCGGCAGCCGTGAGGGCACCCGCCCCCGCCGTTCCATAACGCCGGGGACGGGGGTCGGCTGACAGCTACTGGCGGGCTGTTGAGGCTTCTACGTTGTGGGCGATTCCCCGCTCGCTCCGCGTACACCGAGGAGACCTCGTATGCCTCGTATGCTCCCCACCACCCATTCCAGACGTGCCGTGGCGGCCTGTGCCGCTTTCGCCGCGGCCGGCGCGCTCGTCGTGGCCGGGGCTCCCGGCAGCGCGTCCGCCCAGAGCGACCCCGCCGCGGCCCCTTCCCCGGCCGTGACCGCCGCTGTCGGCGAGACCTCTCCCCAGGTCCTCGCGGCCATGCGGCGCGACCTCGGCCTCACGTCGGCGCAGGCTAAGGCCAGGCTGGTCAACGAGGCCGAGGCCGGCGCCGACGCGGGAGCGCTGCGCAACGCGCTCGGCCGTGACTTCGCGGGCGCCTGGGTGCGGGGCGCCACATCGGGCACGCTCACCGTGGCCACCACGGACTCCGCCGACGTCTCCCTGATCGAGGCCAGGGGCGCCCGCGCCCGGGTGGTGCCGCACTCCCTCGCCGCGCTCGACGCCGCCAAGGCCCGCCTTGACCGCGCGGCGAAGCGGACGGCCACGCGCGACGCCCCGGTCTGGTACGTCGACGTGCGCTCCAACGCCGTGGTGATACGGGCCGTCAAGGCCTCCGCGGCCAAGTCCCTCGCGTCGACCGCGGGCGTCGCGTCGGACCTCGTACGCGTCGAGAGGACCGAGGCGCGGCCGAAGCCGCTGTACGACCTGGTGGGCGGCGAGGCGTACTACATGGGCGGCCGCTGCTCCATCGGCTTCTCCATCACCAAGGGCACCCAGCAGGGCTTCGCCACGGCGGGCCACTGCGGGCGCGCGGGCACCGCGACCAGCGGCTACAACCAGGTGGCCCAGGGCACGTTCCAGGCCTCGATCTTCCCCGGCAGGGACATGGCCTGGGTCGCCACCAACTCCCAGTGGACCGCCACCCCGTACGTGAAGGGCCAGAGCGGCCAGCGGATCGGTGTCGGGGGCTCCACACAGTCCCCGGTGGGTGCGTCGATCTGCCGCTCGGGCTCCACTACGGGGTGGCACTGCGGCACGATCTCGCAGCACAACACCAGCGTCACGTATCCGGAGGGGACCATCAGCGGGGTCACGCGGACCACGGTCTGCGCGGAGCCCGGTGACTCCGGCGGCTCCTACATCTCCGGGAGCCAGGCGCAGGGCGTCACCTCGGGCGGCTCCGGCGACTGCCGCCGCGGCGGCGAGACCTTCCATCAGCCGATCCTGCCGCTGCTCTCGCAGTTCGGTCTGACGCTGAAGACCACGGGCGGCGGCGAGGACCCCGGCCCCGGGGAGCCGGAGCCGGGCGGCACCTGGGCCGCGGGCAAGGTCTACGCGCCCGGTGACTCCGTCACCTACGGCGGGTCGACGTACCGCTGTCTCCAGGGACACCAGGCCCAGTCCGGGTGGGAGCCGCCGAACACTCCCGCGCTGTGGCAGCAGGCGTAGGGGTCAGCCCAGAATCCCGCGGCTGTACGCCGTGGCCACCGCCGCCGCGCGGTCCTTCACCGACAGCTTGGCGTAGATGTGGGTGAGGTGGGTCTTGACCGTGGCCTCGCTGATGAAGAGTTCCGCGGCGATCCCACGGTTCGACGTGCCCCTGGCGACGAGCGCGAGCACTTCCCTCTCCCGGGTGCTCAGCGGTTCGTTGCCGGGGGCACGCACGCGTGAGACCAGCCGGGACGCCACGGCGGGCGACAGGACCGTACGCCCCTCGGCCGCCGCGCGGACCGCGGTGAACAGCTCCTCGCGCGGGGCGTCCTTCAGCAGATAGCCCGTCGCGCCCGCCTCGATCGCGGGCAGCGTGTCGGAGTCCGTGTCGTACGTGGTGAGGACCAGGACGCGGGCGCGGGCCCCTCGCCGGGTGAGCTCGGTGATCGCGTCGACACCGCCGCCGCCCGGCATGCGCAGGTCCATCAGGACGACGTCCGGGTCGAGTTCGGCGGCGAGCGCCACCGCCTCCACGCCGTTCGACGCCTCGCCGAGGACCTCGAAACCCGGCGCGGAGTGGAACATGCCGCGCAGACCGTCGCGGACCACCGGGTGGTCGTCGACGACGATGAGAGTGATCACTTCAGTGCTCATGGCGCACCAACGGTACGCGAGCCGACACCGCCGTACCGCCGCCCGGCTCCGACTCCACGGTGAGGGAGCCCGCGATGCGCTCGGCGCGGGCGCGCATGCCGTCGAGGCCGAAGCCGCCGGAGCCGGTGCGCCGGGCCGTGGCGAGCGGGTCGAAGCCGCGGCCGTCGTCGCGTACGTCCAGGGTGACCTCGTCGTCCATGAAGGACAAGGTGACGCCGAGCCGGATCGCTCGCGCGTGCCGGGCCGTGTTGGACAGGGCCTCCTGGACGATGCGCAGGAGGGTCGCCTCGATCTCGTCGTGGAGGTGTTCGACGGTGCCGGTGACCGTGAACTCGGCGCGGACGCCGGTCCGTTCCTTCCACTCGGCGACCGTCTTCTTCAGCGCCTCGGGGAGGTGGTCGTGGGCCAGGGGCGCGGGCGAGAGGTTGTGCACGGAGCGGCGGGCCTCGCCCAGGCTGTGCCGGGCGAGGTCGGCGGCGCGGCCCAGGTGTTCGCGGGCCACCTCCTCGTCCGCCGTGCCCACGACGACCTGGAGCTGGGCGATGATGCCGGTCAGGCCCTGGGCGATGGTGTCGTGGATCTCTGCGGCGAGCCTGCGCCGCTCGTCGGCGACGCCCGCCTCCCGCGCCTGGACGAGGAGTTGGGTGTGCAGGGCGGCGTTCTCGTCCATGGCCTGCTGGAGGGCGGCGTTGGTGCGTTCCAGTTCGGTGATGGTCGCGGCCTGGACGCGGGACCGCTCGTCCTCCTGCGCCGCGAGGTGGGCGAAGACGTTGAGCAGCGCCACGTTCACCGCGAGCAGCCCGCCGAAGACGACCCAGCCGAGGCTGCCGTCCGGGGGCAGTCCGCCGCTCTGGGAGCCCGCCATGATGACGGCGGTGGCGAAGAGCCCCGGCTTCACCAGGTGGGGGGCCAGCAGCCGCTCGGTGCCGAAGTAGCCCACGATGGCGTAGAACGCGAAGAACGGGTTGAGCCAGGTCAGGACGAAGGCGATCGCCCAGCGCAGGACGTAGTGGACGAGGGACGCGGGCGAGGGTTCCCGCCGGTCCTGGGCCTGCGCGCCCCATCCGAGCTGGAGCACGGCGCCGGCGGCGACCAGGGGTCCGGCCACGTACCAGTCGCCGCTGTCCATGCCGATGGCGCCGCTCGTGGCGACGGCCATGAGGAGGCCGGCGCCCAGGAGGACGTAGGGGCCCCAGCGATGGAAGAGGTCCCACCGCTGTTCGATCAGCTTCGCGGGGTCGGCCGTCTCCGTGCTCACCGCCCCAGTGTCGTCGACGAGCCACCTCGCATGCGTGCCCGTCACTCCCACCGGAACCAGCGCGCGGCCCCGGCCGAGAGGGCCGCCGTCCACAGCGCGAGCACCCCCAGGTGGACCCAGCCGGGCCAGTCGCCGGCGGCGGCGTCGGCGAGGGCCTGGGACGCGGCGCCGAGCGGGGTGATCTCCACGACGCGGGCGAGCGCGTCGGGCATCGCCTGGACCGGCAGCCAGACGCCCGCGCTGAACATCGTCGGGAAGAAGACGGCGGAGCCGATGGCGGTCGCGGCCTTGGTGGTGCGCGCGAGCGCCGAGACGAGGGCGCCGAGGGCGAGCCCGCACAGGACGGCGAGGACCAGCGCGAGGACGTATCCGAAGGTCTGGCGCGGCAGCGTCACGTCGAAGGCGAGGCGGCCCACGGCCAGCGAGAGCAGCGCCGAGACGAGCGCGGCGGCCCCGTGGATGCCCATCTGCGCGCCGAGCACGGCGGAGGGGCGTACCGGCGTCGTGGACATGCGGCGCAGGATGCCGCGTTCGCGGTAGCCGGTGATGAGCGGCGGCATGGCCTGCAACCCCGCCATGATCAGGGCGAGCAGCACGCTGACGGGCACGTACGCGTCGACCATCCGGATGCCGCCGAGCGAGTCGTCGGGCTCGCGGAAGGAGGGGATGGAGCCGAGGACGGCCAGCAGGACCGTGGGGAAGACCATGATCCAGAAGAGGGAGCCCGGCTCGCGGCGGAAGAGCCGGAACTCGGCCCTGAGAACGGCGGCGGAGGCCTGGCTCTTCCCGGAGCCCCGGCTCTTCCCTGTGGCGTGCGGTGCGGCGACGGCGGTCATGCCGATGCTCCCGTCAGGTCGAGGAAGGCGTCGTCCAACGTGGCGTCGGAGACCCGGAGTTGGTGGGCGGTGACGTTCTGCCGGGCGAGCAGCGTGATCGCGGCGTCGACGGTCTCGTCGGTGCCGTGCAGGGTGTAGCGGCCGTCGCGGTGCTCGACGGAGGTGACGGCGGGGAGCGCGGCGAGGGCGCGCTCGTCGAGCGGCGTGGAGGGCGTGAAGGACATGACGGTGGAGTTCGCGGCCCTGCTGATCAGGCCCGCCGGGGAGTCGAGGGCGGCGACCCTGCCCTTGTCGATGACCGCGATGCGGTCGCAGAGGCGCTGGGCCTCCTCCATGAAGTGGGTGACGAGCAGGACGGTGACGCCGCTGTCGCGCACGTCCTCGATGAGCTCCCAGGTGTCGCGCCGCGCGCGCGGGTCGAGCCCCGTGGTCAGCTCGTCCAGGACGACGACCCTGGGGTTGCCGATCAGGGAGAGGGCGATGAACAGGCGCTGCTTCTGGCCGCCGGAGAGCTTGCCGAAGCGGCTGTCGAGCTTGTCGGTGAGCCGCAGCCGCTCGGCGAGGGGCCGCCAGTCGGCGGGGTCCGGGTAGAACGCGGCATACAGTTCCAGGGCCTCGCGCACGGTCAGCTTCGGCTGGAGCTCGCTCTCCTGGAGCTGCGCGCCGAGGACGCGGGTGAGGCGTGCGTGATCGGCGACGGGATCGAGCCCCGCCACGCGGACGGAGCCGGAGTCGGGTGCGCGCAGCCCCTCGACGCACTCGACGGTGGTGGTCTTGCCCGCGCCGTTCGGGCCGAGGATGCCGAAGATCTCCCCCTCCTCGACGCCGAAGGAGACACCGTCGACGACGACGCGTCCGCCGTAGGCCTTCTTGAGTCCGTGCACTTCGATGAGGGGCATGCCATGAGAATCGCCCGTGGAGGGGAGCGGGGACATCGCCCGTCACGCTCGAAACGGCATCAGCCGATCGGTTGATGACCGGGTACGACTTCGGGGGCGCGGACCGTGGAGGATGCCGGGGCGCGGCCATGGAAGACGCCGGTCCTAGGTCCAGCGAAGTACCCCGCACGGGCCAAAACTCGGTGGGCTGTGACAGTCGCCATCCGTAGGCTCGGTCCTGATGCCGAAATCAGATGCCCCCACCAAGGATCGGTCCACCATCCGGACGCTGCTGCGGCTCTGGCCGTATGTGCGGCCGGTCCGAACGCGTCTGGCCACCGCCGCCGTTGTCGCGATCATCGCTTCCTGTACGGGGCTCCTCTTCCCCCTCGTACTGAAGTGGATGGTGGACGGTCCCGTGGCCGACCGGGACGGGGCGGGGGTGTGGCTCGGGGCGCTGCTGCTGCTTCTGCTCGGCGTGGTGGAGGCGCTGCTCTTCGGGCTGCGGCGGTGGCTCGTGGCCCGGCCGCTCGCGAGCGTGGAGGCGTCGATGCGGGCCGACCTCTTCCGGCATCTCCAGCGGCTCCCGGTGGCCTTCCACGACCGGTGGGCGTCCGGGCAGCTCCTCTCGCGCGGCACCACGGACCTGATGCTGCTGCGGATGTTCCTCGCCTTCCCGATGACGTTCCTGCTGGTCAACAGCGTGACGATCCTGGTCGGCGTAACCATTCTGCTCGGCCAGGACTTCACGCTGGGCCTGGTACTGCTCGCACCGGTGGTGCCGATGGTGATCGCCTGCGCGTACTACGAGGGGCGGTACGCCACCGTGGCGCGGCGGGCCCAGGACCAGGTCGGCGATCTGACGACGGTCGTCGAGGAGAGCGTGCTCGGCATCCGCATCATCAAGGGCTTCGGCCGCCACCGCAGCCAGGCGCGGGCGTTCCGGGAGCTTTCGCACACCCTGCGCGGCACGGAACTGGCCAAGGCCCGCATCCTCGCGGCCGTCTACGCGGTGATCATGTCGCTGCCGGAGGCCGCCATCGGCGCCGCGCTGGTGCTCGGCACGGTGCGGGTGGCCGACGGCGGCCTGTCCGCGGGCACGCTGGTCGCCTTCCTGTCGACGGCCCTCGCGCTGCGCTGGCCGGTGGAGTCCATCGGCTTCCTGCTCGCGATGACCCAGGAGTCCGCGACGGCCACGGAGCGGTACTTCGAGGTGATGGACGCGGAGCCCGAGGACGACACGGTCGCTGCCACCGCCACCGTCACGAGCCGGGGCACGGGAGAGGGCGGACTGCGCTTCGACGGCGTGGAGTTCAGGTACCCCGACGCACCGCCCGACGCGCCCCCGGTCCTCGGCCGCGTCGACCTGCACATCCGCCCCGGCGAGACCATGGCCCTGGTCGGCGCCACCGGCAGCGGCAAGACCACGCTCACCGCCCTGGTGCCGCGCCTGCACGAGGTGACCGGCGGGCGCATCACCCTGGACGGCGAGGACATCGCCGCGATGGACCGCGAGCGGCTGCGCTCCCTGGTGTCCGTCGCCTTCGAGGAGCCCACGCTGTTCTCCGCGTCGGTCGGCGAGAACGTCCTGATGGGCGCCGAGGGGAGCGCGGGCGACGAAGAGCTCGCCCGCGCCCTGGACGTCGCGCAGGCCGACTTCGCGCACGCCCTGCCGCAGGGCACCGGCACACAGGTCGGCGAGCAGGGCCTGAGCCTGTCCGGCGGGCAGCGCCAGCGCCTCGCCCTGGCCCGCGCGGTGGTGGGCCGCCCCCGCTTCCTGGTCCTCGACGACCCGCTCTCCGCGCTCGACGTCCACACGGAGGCGCTGGTGGAGGCCGCGCTGCGGCGGGTCCTCGCGGACACGACCGCGCTGATCGTCGCCCACCGCCCCTCCACCGTGCAGCTCGCCGACCGCGTCGCCCTGCTCTCCGGCGGGCGCGTCGCCGCCGTCGGCACCCACCAGGAACTGCTGCGGGAGAACGCGGAGTACGCCTGGCTGATGTCCGGCGCCGACACCCCCCACGCCGCCGAGGAGGCTGCCCGATGACCTCGTCGACCCCCGTACGGGAGAAGCCGCTCGACCCCGGGGAGCCCGAGCTCCCCGAAGACCCGGCCGCCCATGACGACCCCTTCGACAAGGACGACCTGCCGACGCCCCCGGGCGCCACGCGCGCCCTCCTGCGCTCGCTGCTCTCGCCGCTGCGCGGCCGCGTCGTCCTCGCCGCCGTGCTGCTCCTCCTCCAGCAGGCCGTCGTGCAGGCCGGTCCGCTGCTCGTCGCGTACGCCATCGACACCGGTGTGCCCGCGGTGCGCGCGGACGACCACGGCCCGCTGATCGCCGTCGCCGTCGGCTATCTGCTCTGCGCCGGCGCGTCGGGCGCCCTCCAGTACGCGTTCATCATCGCCTCCGCCCGCGTCAGCCAGGACGTCCTGCTCGACCTGCGCGGGCGCATCTTCCGGCACGCGCAGGCGCTGAGCGTCGACTTCCACGAGCGGTACACGTCGGGGCGGCTGATCTCGCGCTCCACCACCGATGTGGAGTCCCTGCGCGAACTGCTCGACGAGGGCCTCCAGGAGCTCATCACCGTCCTGCTCTCCTTCGTCTACATCTCGGCGATGCTGCTCTGGCTCGACCTGGGCCTCGGCGCGGTGGCGGTGGCGTCGTTCGTGCCGCTCTACCTCCTCGTACGCCTCTACCAGCGGCGCGCGGGGGCGCTGTTCCGCAGCCGCTCCACCGCGATCGCCGCCGTCATCGTGAAGTTCGCCGAGACGATGAACGGCATCCGTCCGGTGCGGGCCTTCCGCAGGGAGCGCGCCAACGACGAGAGGTTCGCCGAACTCAACCGCCGGCACGAGCGCACCAACGGCGACGCCATGCTGGAGATGGCGCGCTACGTCGTCGGCTCACGGCTCGTCGCCAACGTCGCCGTCGCCGGGATCGTCCTGTGGGGCGCGCAGCGCGTCGCGGACGGCGGCCTCGCCCTCGGCGTGCTCGCCGCCGCCGTGCTCTACCTGCGGCGCCTGTACGACCCGATCGACCGGCTCGGCATGTTCCTCAACTCCTACCAGTCCGCGGCGGCCTCCCTGGAGAAGATCGCGGGGCTGCTCGCCCAGGTCCCCGCCGTGCCCGAGCCCGACGCCCGTGCCGCGCGTGCGCTGCCCGCCCTGGAGTCCGCGCACCCCGGCCGCGAGGTCCGCTTCGACGGCGTGCGGTTCGCCTACCGCACCGGCGGCGAGGTCCTGCCCCGCTTCGGCCTGACCCTGCCTGCCGGGCAGACCGTCGCCGTGGTCGGCTCCACCGGCGCGGGCAAGTCCACGCTGGCGAAGCTGCTCGCCCGCTTCTACGACCCGACCGAGGGCAGCGTCCTCCTGGACGGCGTCGACCTGCGGGACCTGGCGGGCACCGAGCTGCGGCGCGGGGTGGTCATGGTGACGCAGGAGGCGTTCCTGTTCTCCGGCACCGTCGCCGAGAACATCGCGATCGGCCGCCCCGACGCCACCCGAGAGGACGTCGAGCGTGCCGCGAAGGCCATCGGCGCCCATGACTTCATCGCGTCGCTGCCCGAGGGGTACGACACGGACGTACGCAAGCGGGGTGGCCGTATCTCCGCCGGTCAGCGCCAGTTGGTGGCCTTCGCGCGGGCCCTGCTCGCCGACCCGGCGGTGCTGATCCTCGACGAGGCGACCAGCTCCCTCGACATCCCGGGTGAGCGGGCCGTGCAGCGCGCGATGCACACCGTGCTGCGGGGCCGCACCGCCGTGGTGATCGCCCACCGGCTCTCCACGGTGGAGATCGCCGACCGGGTGCTCGTGATGGAGCACGGGCGGATCGTGGAGGACGGCACCCCGGGCGAACTCATCGCGGACGACGGCTCCTTCGCGAGCCTGCACCGGGCCTGGCGGGACAGCGTGGTGAGCTGAGGCCGGACGGTCCGTACGGCCGGCGGCCCGGCCGGGCCCGTACGGCGAGAGGCCCGGCCGGGACCGCCGTGGTGGCGGTTCTGGCCGGGCCTCCGCCTTCGGCGGTCACTCCGTCACTTCTGGTCGGCGTCGAACTTGGCGGCCGACCAGAAGTAGCCGAGCACCGCGAGTCCGACGCACCAGGCGACGGCGAGCCAGCCGTTGTGGCCGATCTCGCTGCCGAGGAGGAGACCGCGCAGGGTCTCGATGGCGGGCGTGAAGGGCTGGTACTCGGCGATGGGCTGGAACCAGCCCGGCATGGAGTTCAGCGGCACGAAGGCGCTGGAGAAGAGGGGCAGCAGGATCAGCGGCATGGCGTTGTTGCTGGCGGCCTCGGCGTTGGGGCTGATCAGACCCATGCCGACGGCGATCCAGGTGAGCGCCGAGGCGAAGAGGACGAGCAGCCCGAAGGCCGCGAGCCACTCCAGGGCGGTGGCGTCCACGGAGCGGAAGCCGATGGCGAGGCCGACGGCCCCGACCAGGACGACGCTGGCGACGGCCTGGAGCACGCTGCCGACGACGTGCCCGATGAGCACCGACGCGCGGTGGATGGCCATGGTGCGGAAGCGGGCGATGATGCCCTCGCTCATGTCACCCGAGACGGACACGGCGGTGCCGACCGTGGTGGAACCGATGGTCATCAGCAGGATGCCGGGAACGATGTAGGAGATGTACGCGTCGCGGCCCGCGCCCCCGCTCATCGCGTCCCCGAAGATGTAGACGAAGAGCAACAGCAGCATGATCGGGGTCAGCAGCAGGTTCAGCGTGAGGGAGGGGTAGCGCCGGGCGTGCAGGAGGTTGCGGCGCAGCATCGTGGAGGAGTCACGGACGGCGAGGGGGAGAGAGCTCATCGGACGGTCTCCTTGGACTGGGCGGGGACGGCGGACCCGGCGGACCGGGCGGGGACGGTGGTGTCGCCGGTGAGGGCGAAGAAGACGTCGTCGAGGTCGGGGGTGTGCACGGTCAGCTCGTCGGCCTCGACGCCGGCGGAGTCGAGCCAGTCGAGGACGGAGCGCAGTTCGCGCTGGCTTCCGTCGCTGGGGATGGACAGCGACAGCGCCTCGTCGTCCCGGGTGACCTCGCGCAGGGCGTCGGCGGCGGACCGGTACGTGACCGGGTCGGTGAAGCGGAGCCGGATGTGCCCGCCCGGGATGAGCCGCTTGAGCTGTTCGGCGGTGCCTTCGGCGGCGATCTTGCCGTCGTTCAGTACGGCGATGCGGTCGGCCAGTTCGTCGGCCTCTTCCAGGTACTGCGTGGTGAGGAAGACGGTCACCCCGTCGGTGACCAGCTCACGGATGATGCCCCACATGTTGTGCCGGGAGCGGGGGTCGAGGCCGGTGGTCGGCTCGTCGAGGAAGATGATGCGCGGGGCGCCGACCAGCGTCATGGCGATGTCCAGGCGGCGCTTCATGCCGCCGGAGTAGGTGGACGCCGGCTTCTTGGCGGCCTCGACGAGGTCGAAGCGCTCAAGGAGTTCGGCGGCGACCCGCCGCCCCTCACGCTTGGACAGGTGGTGCAGGTCGGCCATGAGGAGCATGTTCTCCTCGCCGGTGATCAGACCGTCGACGGCGGAGAACTGTCCGGTGACGCCGATCGTGGCGCGTACGGACTGCGGGTCGGCGGTGAGGTCGTGGCCACCGACGTGGATGGTCCCGGAGCCCGCGTCGGCGGAGACCAGGGTGGAGAGGATCTTGACGGCGGTGGTCTTGCCCGCGCCGTTCGGGCCGAGCAGGGAGAAGACCGTTCCCTCGGGGACGGTCACGTCGACACCGTCGAGGACGGTCTTGTCCCCGTAGGACTTGCGCAGGCCGTACGCCGCGATGGCCAGGTCGGTCATGGGAAGAGCTCCTTCAGAGGGCTGGGGGGTGCGGGGGCTGCGGGATGCGGAGATCCGCCGGGGTCAGAGGCTGTGGGCGGTGATGTCGCCCTGCGAGGTCGTGGCCTTGATGGCCAGGGCGGCGTCGGCGCCGTCGGTGTTCTTCAGCGCGTTGTCGATGCGGCCGTAGGCGGTGCCGGCGTCCAGGGCCGCGGAGACCCCGCGGGCGGCGCCGACGGTGATGTTCCCCTGCTGGGAGCTGAGGGTGAGGGCCCCGCGCACGGCCTCGGAGACGGTCACGTCGCCCTGCTGGGTGCTGATGCTGCCGGGCCCGTTGAGCCGGCCGACCGTGATGTGGGCGTCGTGACCGGTGAGGCGGGCGCTCGCGGCCTCGTCGAGCTTGACCGGCCCCGAGCCGCCGTCGAAGGACACGTCACCGAGCCGTCCCACACCGCGGAACTCCGCGGCGGCGGCCTTCGCCTCGACGTGGGAGCCGGCCGGCAGCTGGACGGTGACCTCGACGGACCCCCGGGCGCCGAGGAACCGGTTCGTCGCCTCCGGGCCCTGGATCCGCAGGACACCGTCGGTGTAGGTGACCTCGCTCTGCTCGGCCGCCTTCACGTCACGGCTCTTCGAGGCGTCCGCGGGCCGGATCTCGACCGTGGTGTCCGTACGGTCGGCGGCGATGAACTGGATGCGTCCCGCGGAGATGTCCAGGACGGCGGAGACGGGGGCGGGGGTGGCGAACTTCTGCATGGCGTGCTCCTTGGGTTCTTGTTTCGCTCTTCGTGTCGTTCTTCGTGCCGCTCTTCGTTTCCAACAACGCAAACGCTACGTTGCATTTACCTATCCGGCAACACTCGCGTTGCACGACAAGCCTTAACTGGCAGGTCAACGCCACTATTTCATTGCAACGGTCTACTGATTAACGCAACGGCGAACGCATCACTCATTGCAATGGGTTGACCGTGAACGCTATGCTGAGGGCCCTACGGACCGCACCAAGGAGAGATCGCGATGCCAGGCGGCAGGCTCACCCAGCAGGAACGTCAGCAGATCGCGGTGGGCCTGGCCGACGGCCTCGCCTACGCGGAGATCGCGAGGGGCCTGGACCGCCCGACCTCGACGGTCACGCGGGAGGTGATGCGCAACGGCGGCCCCACCTCCTACCGCGCGGACCTCGCCCACCGCGCCACCGAACACCGCGCCCACCGGCGCAGGCAGGCGACACCGGACGGGCGGACGGATGCCGCACCGCGGCCCCACGGGCGCGACTCCCAAGCCGTACGCGACTTCGAAGAGGTCTTCATCACCGTCATGATGGCTTCGGGCATGCCCAAGATGACGGCAAGGGTGATGGTCTGCCTCACCCTCACCGACTCGGGCAGCCTCACCGCGTCCGAGCTCGTCCAGCATCTCCAGGTCAGCCCGGCGTCCATCTCCAAGGCGATCACGTTCCTCGACGAGCAGGGACTCGTCCGCCGGGAGCGGGACGAGGGCCGCCGCGAGCGCTACGCCGTGGACGACGACGTCTGGTACCAGTCGATGATGGTCAGCGTCCGGTCCCTGAACCAGGTCGTCGAGACCGCCCGGCAGGGCGTCTCCGTCCTCGGTTCCGGCACTCCGGCCGCCACCCGCCTGGAGAACGTCGCCCGTTTCCTCGATTTCGTCTCCGAGAGCATGCTCCGCGCCACGGAGCAGGCCCGCGACATCCTCCACACGAAGTCGCGGCCGGACACGGACACCACCGCCTGAACCACGCGCCGCCGGGCGCGACGGCACCGCCTGAACCACACCTCTTCGGCCCCAACGGCGAAAACCGGCCACGCCCGCACACGCGCGCCCGGCGACCGAAAGCACGCGCGACCTCTCGAACGTCCGCTCAACTCCGGTCGCCGCGCAGGCCTGCCGCCCCGCTCCGCATACCGAACGTGCCCTACCGGCCAACGGACTGATTCCGGCCAACTCTTGATGCGCCCCTGACAGACGCGTGGCTCTGGTGCCACTCTTCCCCTCGACCGCCGCACGACTTTCAACAAGGCGACGGTTTCTCTTCACGCACCACACACGCACCACACATGCGCCACCCCTAGCGACACCCTGGTAGCGCCTCGCGGCAACACCCTTGACGCACCGCCCAGTTCTGCGTTCCGCCTTGCTCTGCCCGGACGGCGACCCAGCCCTCCGGTAGCTCTGGCCGCGCATCCCCGCGGCCGCGCAGAAGGAGTCCGTGTTGAGAAACACCTCCCACAGACCCACCTCCCACAGCAGCCGTTCGGTCCGCACCCGTGCGACCGCCGTCGGCGCTCTCTCCGCAGTCGCCGCACTCCTGGCCGTGGCCGTCCAGGCGGGTCCCGCGTCCGCCGACGACCCGGCGGCCAAGGCCGCCCCCGCGGCGGCCCAGAAGCTCGGCAAGGTCGACCCCGGCGCCCTGGCCGCCAAGCTCTCCCCCGCCCAGCGCGCGGAGCTCATCCGTGACGCCAACGCCACCAAGGCGGAGACCGCCGAGGACCTGAAGCTCGGGGCCAAGGAGAAGCTGGTCGTCCGCGACGTCACCAAGGACGTCGACGGCACGGTCCACACCCGCTACGAGCGCACCTACGGCGGCCTGCCCGTCCTCGGCGGCGACCTGGTCGTGGACACGTCGAAGTCCGGCAAGACCGAGGCCGTTACCAAGGCCGTGAAGACGCAGCTCAAGGGCGTCGACATGAGCGCCGACGTCAAGGCGTCGGCCGCGGAGAAACAGGCGCTGGGCGCCGCGAAGGCCGAGGGCTCCAAGAAGACGGACGCGGACCGCGCGCCGCGCAAGGTCGTCTGGATGGCCAAGGGCCAGCCCGTCCTCGCGTACGAGACCGTGGTCGGCGGGCTCCAGCACGACGGCACGCCGAACGAGCTGCACGTCATCACGGACGCCGCCACCGGCAAGAAGCTCTTCCAGTGGCAGGGCATCGAGAACGGCACCGGCAACACGCAGTACAGCGGGACGGTCACCCTGGGCTCGGCCCAGTCGGGGTCGAACTACACCCTCACCGACACCGGCCGCGGCAACCACAAGACGTACAACCTGAACCGCGGCACGTCCGGCACCGGCACCCTCTTCAGCGGTTCCGACGACGTGTGGGGCAACGGCCAGCCCTCCAACCTGGAGACCGCCGGCGCCGACGCGGCCTACGGCGCGGGCCTGACCTGGGACTACTACAAGAACGTGCACGGCCGCTCCGGCATCCGCGGGGACGGCGTCGGCGCGTACTCCCGGGTCCACTACGGCAACAACTACGTCAACGCCTTCTGGTCCGACGCCTGCTTCTGCATGACGTACGGCGACGGCTCGGGCAACGCCAAGCCGCTCACCTCCATCGACGTGGCCGCCCACGAGATGACGCACGGCGTGACGGCCGCGACCGGCAACATGACCTACAGCGGCGAGTCCGGCGGCCTGAACGAGGCCACCTCCGACATCTTCGCCGCCGCGGTCGAGTTCAACGCCAACAACGCCCAGGACAAGGGCGACTACCTCGTCGGCGAGAAGATCGACATCAACGGCGACGGCACCCCGCTGCGCTACATGGACAAGCCGAGCAAGGACGGCGGGTCCAAGGACTCCTGGTACTCCGGGATCGGCAACATCGACGTGCACTACTCGTCGGGTGTCGCCAACCACTTCTACTACCTGCTGAGCGAGGGCAGCGGCCAGAAGGAGATCAACGGCGTCCAGTACGACTCGCCGACCTCCGACGGCCTGCCGGTGACCGGCATAGGCAGGGACAAGGCGTCGCTGATCTGGTTCAAGGCGCTGACCACGAAGTTCACCACCACGACCAACTACGCGGCGGCCCGCACCGGGACGCTCGCCGTGGCCGGTGAGCTGTACGGCACCACCAGCGCCGAGTACAAGGCGGTCGCCCACGCCTGGGCCGGCGTGAACGTCGGCTCCCGCCCCGGCGGCGAGGAGCCCGGCGGCAAGACCTTCGAGAACACCGCGGACGTCAACATTCCGGACGCCGGTGCCGCGGTGACCTCGTCGGTCAACGTCACGGGCGTCACCGGCAACGCGCCGAGCGCCCTGAAGGTCGGCGTCGACATCGTGCACACCTGGCGCGGTGACCTCCAGGTCGACCTGGTGGCCCCCGACGGCACGAACTACCGGCTGAAGTCCACCAGCAGCTCGGACTCCGCCGACAACGTCAAGGAGACCTACACGGTCAACGCCTCGTCCGAGGTGGCCAACGGCTCCTGGAAGCTGAAGGTCCAGGACAAGGCGCGGCAGGACACGGGTTACATCAACAGCTTCAAGCTCACCTTCCCGTAAGCCGCACCACTGCCTGAACCGCACCACCGCACAAGGCACCACCGCCTGAACCGCACCATCGCGTAGAACACGCCGCCGCCCCGGGTGAACAACTCCCCGGGGCGGCGCGCGCGTTCCCGGCCCGTTCCGTTCACACGCCGTTCGCAATGCGTATGTTGACCATCGCTCAACGGACGATTTCCGGCCAACATCCCGTCCGGTACTGACATGCACCTGACCCGAATGGCACTCTTCCCAGGCATCACACGCACCACCATCGCACCGCGTCTTTCATGCCCGGGTCGGTCCCCAACGCCGCTCGGGCCCCCCACAGAAGGAGCCTGCGTGACCCCCCACATATCCCGTAAGCGTTCGACCCTGGCCATCGCCACCGCTGTCGCCGCGGGAGCGATGCTCGCCGCCGGGCTGACCACCGGCGCGTCCGCGCAGCCCGCCGAGGACGCCGCGTCCTCCGGTGCTCCCGTCAGCCTCTCGGCATCGACGCGCGCCGGCCTCCTCCAGGACGCGAACTCCGGCAAGGCGGCCACCGCCGACAAGATCGGCCTCGGCGCCAAGGAGAAGCTGGTCGTCCGTGACGTCGTCAAGGACGGCGACGGCACCACCCACACCCGCTACGAGCGCACCTACGACGGCCTGCCCGTCCTCGGCGGCGACCTCGTCGTGCACACCGCGAAGAGCGGCAAGGTGAAGAGCGTCACCAAGGCGACCGAGGCCACCGTGAAGGTCGCCACCACCGACGCCAGGCTCAGCAAGGCGTCGGTCGCGAAGTCCGCCGAGTCGACGGCCGCCAGGGCGAAGACCGCCAAGGCCGACGCCGAGGCCCCGCGCAAGGTCATCTGGGCCGCCGACGGCAAGCCGGTCCTTGCCCACGAGACCGTGGTCACCGGCATGCAGAAGGACGGCACGCCCAGCCGCCTCCACGTCATCACCGACGCGGCGACCGGCAAGAAGCTGTACCAGTACCAGGCCATCGAGAACGGCACCGGCAACAGCCAGTACAGCGGCAAGGTCGAGATCGGCACCAAGAAGGGCGCGAGCGGCTTCGAGCTGACCGACGACGAGCGCGGCGGCCACAGCACCCTGGACCTGAACCACGCCCAGGGCGGCGAGGGCAAGCTCCTCACGGACGACGACGACACGTGGGGCACCGGAAAGCCGGACGACGTGCAGACCGCCGCCGTCGACGCCGCCTACGGCGCGCAGCTCACCTGGGACTACTACAAGTCCGTGCACGGCCGCAGCGGCATCAAGGGCGACGGCAAGGGCGCGACCTCACGGGTCCACTACGGCAACAACTACGTCAACGCCTTCTGGGACGACAGCTGTTTCTGCATGACGTACGGCGACGGTGAGGGCAACAAGGCGCCCCTGACCTCGCTGGACGTCGCGGCCCACGAGATGACGCACGGCGTCACCGCGGCGACGGGCAACATGGAGTACAGCGGTGAGTCCGGCGGCCTGAACGAGGCCACCTCCGACATCTTCGCCGCCTCCGTCGAGTTCAACGCCAAGAGCCCCGAGGACGTCGGCGACTACCTCATCGGCGAGGAAATCGACATCAACGGCGACGGCACCCCGCTGCGCTACATGGACAAGCCCTCCAAGGACGGCCAGTCCCTGGACAACTGGAGCGAGGACGCGGGCAACGCCGACGTCCACTACTCCTCGGGCATCGCCAACCACTTCTTCTACCTGCTGTCCGAGGGCAGCGGCGCGAAGGAGATCAACGGCGTCACATACGACTCCCCGACCGCCGACGGCTCCAAGGTCGAGGGCATCGGACGCGACAAGGCCGAGAAGATCTGGTTCAAGGCCCTGACGGCGTACTTCACGTCGACGACGGACTACAAGGCGGCCCGGGAGGGCACCCTGAGCGCCGCGAAGGACCTGTACGGCGCGGACTCCGCCGAGTACAAGGGCGTGGACGCGGCCTGGGCCGGGGTCAACGTCAAGTAGCACCGGCACGGTGGGGCGGTGTCCCGGAACCCCGGGACACCGCCCCTTCGTCCGTCACCGCATCAGCACCCCGGCGTCCTCCCCCGTCCCCGCGGACGGCAGGGCCACGAGCCCCAGCTCGGCCCCGTTGGCCAGCAGCCGGTGCGAGGGCAGAATCCGCACGGTGTACCCGAAGGGCCCCGTCCGGTCCAGCGCGAGAGGGCCCTCGTAGACCCGGCGGCCCTCGACGTCGGGCCCGCCCGTGGGCTTCAGCGGCACCGGGGAGGCGTCGGCGATGTGGTCCTCGGGGTCGACGCGCCCCGCGATGGCCTGCACCTCCACGTCGTCCGGCGTCAGCTCCCCGAGGTGCACGCGCACCCGCAGCGACAGCGTGGCCCCCAGCTCGGCCGTGGCGCCGGTGGCCGAGGCCTCCACGTGGTCGACGGCCACCCGCGGCCAGGCGGCACGGACCCGGCCCTTCCAGGCGGCCAGCTCCGCCGCCGACGTGACGTCGAGCGCGCGGTGCGCCCGCGCGGCGGGAACGTACAGGTTCTCCACGTACTCACGGACCATCCGCCCCGCGAGGACCTTGGGCCCGAGCCGCGTCAGGGTCCTGCGGACCATCTCGATCCAGCGGTCGGGCAGACCGCCGGGGCCCTGCTCGTAGAAGCGGGGGGCGATGCGCCGCTCCAGGAGGTCGTAGAGCGCGGCGGCCTCCAGGTCGTCGCGGCGGTCGTCGTCGGTGGCGGCGCCGTCCGCGGTGGGGATGGCCCAGCCGAAGTCGGGCTCGAACCACTCGTCCCACCAGCCGTCGAGGACGGAGAGGTTCAGGCAGCCGTTGAGTGCCGCCTTCATGCCGGAGGTCCCGCAGGCCTCCAGCGGGCGCAGCGGGTTGTTCAGCCACACGTCGCAGCCGGGGTAGAGCTTCTGCGCCATCGCCATGCCGTAGTCGGGCAGGAAGACGATGCGGTGGCGCACCCGCGGATCGTCGGTGAACCGCACCAGCTCCTGGATGAGCCGCTTGCCGCCGTCGTCCGCGGGGTGCGCCTTGCCCGCGACGACGATCTGCACGGGCCGCTCGGAGTGGCGCAGCAGCTTCATCAGCCGGTCCCGGTCGCGCAGCATGAGCGTGAGCCTCTTGTACGAGGGGACGCGGCGCGCGAAGCCGATGGTGAGGACGTCGGGGTGGAGCACCTCGTCGATCCAGCCGAGTTCGGCGCTGGCCGCCCCGCGCTGGCGCCAGGAGTCGTAGAGGCGGCGCCTGACCTCGTCCACGAGCTGGGCGCGCAGGGTGCGGCGCAGCTCCCAGATGTCGGAGTCCGCGATGTCGGCGACCGCGTCCCAGCGGTCGGAGCCGCCCACCGAGAGGGCGTCCTCGGTGCGCCGCTCGCCGATCTGCCGGGCGCCGAGCCGGAAGACCTCGGGGGCGACCCAGGTCGGGGCGTGCACGCCGTTGGTGACGGAGGCGATCGGGATCTCATCGGCGTCGAAGCCCGGCCAGAGCCCGGCGAACATGCCCCGGCTGACCGAGCCGTGCAGGGTACTCACCCCGTTGGCCCTGCTGCCAAGGCGCAGCCCCATCACGGCCATGTTGAAGAGGTTGGGCTCGCCGCCCGGGTAGGTCTCCATACCGAGCCGCAGCACGGCGCCGATGTCGATGCCGGGCAGCTCGGCGCCGGGCCCGAAGTGGCGGGCGACCAGCTCGCGGTCGAAGCGGTCGATCCCGGCGGGCACGGGGGTGTGGGTGGTGAAGACGGTCCCCGCACGCACCGCTTCGAGCGCCGCGTCGAAGTCCACGTCCGCCGCGATCATCTCGTGGATGCGTTCGAGCCCGAGGAACCCGGCGTGCCCCTCGTTGGTGTGGAAGACCTCGGGCTCCGGGTGCCCGGTCAGCCGGCAGAAGCTCCGTACGGCGCGCACTCCCCCGATGCCGAGCAGCATCTCCTGGAGCAGCCGGTGCTCGCTGCCGCCGCCGTAGAGCCGGTCGGTGACGTCGCGCTCGCCGGGGTCGTTCTCCTCGACGTCGGAGTCGAGCAGGAGGAGCGGCACGCGGCCGACCTGCGCGTGCCAGACGTGGGCGAGCATCGCGCGCCCGCCGGGCAGGGCGAGCGCCACCTTGGCGGGGGTGCCGTCGGCCTCGCGGAGCAGGGAGACGGGCAGCTCGTTCGGGTCGAGCACGGGGTAGTGCTCCTGCTGCCAGGCGTCGCGGGACAGCGACTGGCGGAAGTAGCCGTGCCGGTAGAGCAGCCCGACCCCGATGAGCGGCACCCCGAGGTCGCTCGCCGCCTTGAGGTGGTCCCCGGCGAGGATGCCGAGGCCGCCGGAGTACTGCGGCAGGGCGGCCGTGATGCCGAACTCCGGTGAGAAGTACGCAACCGCGCGCGGCAGTTCGGTGCCCGACCGCTCCGGGTCGTGCGGGTCGCGGCCCCGCTCCTGGTACCAGCGGTCCCCGGTGACGTACTCATGGAGGTCGTCGGCGGCCTCGTCGAGCCGCCGCAGGAAGTCCGCGTCCCTGGCCAGCTCGGCGAGGCGCGCGGACGGGACGCCGCCGAGCAGCCGCACGGGGTCGCAGCCTGACGCGGTCCACCGGTCCGGGTCGACGGACTCGAAGAGCTCACGGGTGCGCGGATGCCATGACCAGCGCAGATTGCGGGCCAGCTCGGCCAGCCGGCCGAGGGGTTCGGGAAGGACGGGACGTACGGTGAATCGTCGGATTGCCTTCACGGTCTCCACCTTCGCGGGGATTCGCCTGGATGCCACACATATTTGCCTCCGCGAGTCGAAGGTAGCGGCGGTCGGCGGTCCCCCACCACGGCGCACGCACAGGGCGCGCGGCGTGTCCGGGACGGTGACGCGGCTCCGGACGGCTTCCTTTTCCCGTTGTAATCTGCAAGCTCTCTGCGAGGCACGGGAATTGACGGCGGCACCACCCTGGGGGCGTGCGGATGATCGGCCAGTTGCGTGAGGCTTCGCCCATGCGGGTGGGTCCCTACGAGACGGTGGGGCGGCTCGGGGCCGGAGGCATGGGCGAGGTCTTCCTCGCCACGCCGGACTCCGCGTCCCCCGGGCACTACGAACCGGACGCCCTCGTCGCCGTGAAGGTGATCCGCCGCGACATCGCGGGCGACCCCGCCTTCCGTGCCCGGTTCCGGCGCGAGATATCCGTGGCGGCCTCGGTGCGCAGCCCGTACGTCGCGCGTCTCGTCGACGGTGACGCCGATGCCGCGGAGCCGTGGCTCGCCACCGAGTACGTCGCGGGGCCCAACCTCGCGGAAGCCGTGCGGGGGCACGGTCCGCTGCCCGCGGGGGCCGTCGCCGCGCTCGGCGCCGGGCTCGCCCACGCGCTGGCCGCGGTGCACGGGGCGGGCGCCCTGCACCGTGACCTGAAGCCGGCGAACGTACTGCTCGGCGCCGAGGGGCCCAAGCTCATCGACTTCGGCGTGGCGCGGGCGCTCGGCGCGACCACGATGACCTCGACGGGCCTGCTCGTGGGCACCCCCGGCTTCATGTCCCCCGAGCACGTGGCGGGCGGACGGCACGTGGTGGCCGCCTCCGACGTGTTCTGCCTGGCCTCGGTCCTCGCCTACGCCGCCTCCGGCAGTGACCCGTTCGGGGACGGCCCGGTGGCCGCCGTCCTGTACCGGGTGTCGCGCGCCGAGGCCCGCCTGGACGACGTGCCCGCGGAGCTGCGGGAGATCCTCGCCGCCTGTCTGGTGCCGGAGCCCGGCGACCGCCCGGCCCCGCGGGAGGTCGCCGCCCGGCTCACCGCCCTGGAGGGCCGGGCGGCATCCCCCTGGCCCGCGGCCGTGGTCGCCGCCATCGAGGAAGTCGGCCACGACGCCCTGCGGTTGTGCGCCACGGGCCGGCCCCTGCTGCCGCTCCCCGAGCCCCCGCGGCCGGCCACGCCCACCCCGACGCGGACGCCCACGCAGACCCCGCAGGAGCCCGTCGCCCCCGCGGTGCACGGCCTGCCCACCATGAGCTCGGCCCCGCCCGCCGCACCGGCCCCGCCCCGCTCCCGGGCCCGCGCCCTCGCGGTGATCCTCGCGGTGGCCGTGGCGGGAGGCGGCGTCGGGGCGCTGCTCGCGCTGCGGGGAGCCGACGGGGGCGAGGGAGACGAGGGGGGAGGCGGCTCCGGCGGCTCCGGCGGCGAGAGGCCGCCCGGCGTCTCCGCGGCCCGGCTCGCCGCCACGGCGGGCGTCGACGCGACGGGCACGCAGAACAGGAGCGGCTTCGTCCCGCAGTACGAGGAGCAGCGCCCCAAGGGCTGGAAACCGTGGCGCGGCAGATTCCGCCACGCGCCGATGAACTGCGCCGCCGACATGAAGGCCGTCGTCTGCCTCCTCACCAACGGCACCTACGAAGCGCTCAGCGCCTCCGACGGCCACCGCCTGTGGACCTCCGACGGCCGCACCGGCGCCGACCGCGCCGCGGACGGAGACGCGTACGTCGGGCCGACCGGCGCCTTCTTCGCCCCGGGGGACACGGTCGAGCCGCAGGTCCGCGGCGGTACGACCGTCGTCGGGCACCGGGGCGGCGCGCAGGTGCGGGACTCCGCGTCCGGCGAGGTGCGCTGGACGGCGAAGCCGTCGCCCGGGCACTACATCACCTCCGTGCTGCTCACCGCGGACCGGCTCGTCGTCAGCGAGGAGGGCGCCTCGGACTCGGCCACCGGCCGGACACCGGACGGCGCGCGGCTGCGGGCGTACACGCGCGGCGGCAGGCAGGTGTGGAAGGAGCAGCTCAGCGGCGACACCCTCGCCATGGTGGAGAAGCAGCACTACAAGGCGGAACTGGCCTACGACGGCCTCGTCTACGCCCAGTCGAAGGACGGCGTCGTCGCGATCGACGCGCGGCGCGGCGGCCGGGTGGGCGGCGCCTATGCCAAGGCCCAGTGCCTGTCCCTGAAGGCGGTCGGCGGCAAGATCCTCTGCGCCCAGCCGCTCGGCGACACCAGCGACCTGTCCGACCCCACGGACGACCCGCAGACCCGGGTGGTCCGGCTCGACCCACGCACGCTGGCCCCCGGGAAGGCGTTCGGCTTCAAGTCCCCGCCCGTCGGTGACGACGGCTTCGGGGGCAGCGACCCCGTCGTGAGCGCCGTCGGGAAGCGGGCCGCGCTCGCGTACGACATGACGGGCAAGCGGCTCGTGGTGGCCGACCCGAGGAACGGCAGGGTGCTGCGCGAGGAGCGCATCTCGATCGCCGAGTACAGCATCAGGCACCCGGCCCCCTCGGGACCGCTGCTCGTCGACGGCCGCGCGCTGTACGCCGACAACTCCGCCCTCCTCTCCGTCCCGCTGACCGCGTCGGGCAAGGCCCGCAAAACCCCGGTGCCCGGCGCGCCCGGCGACCGCGAGCCGAAGAAGTCCGTGGACGGCGGCCTCGTGATCGCCGACACCCCGAAGCACCCGTGGCTGCTGCCGCTCGGCGGCGTCGCGACGGTCGTCTACGACCAGGGCACGGTGGTCTCCCTGAAGATCCCGTCCTGAGCCGTCGCCTCCCGCCGCTTCCGCGTCGCCGCACCACCCCGTCGCCGCGCCACCGCATCCCCGACTCCAGGAGGAGCCTTGCTCGACCCCCTGTCCGGACCGCCGCGCCACGTCGGTCCGTACCGGCTGCTCGCCGCCATCGGCGCGGGCGGCATGGGCGAGGTCTATCTGGCCCGCGAGCCCCGGCCCGGCGCGCCCCTGGTCGCGGTGAAGACCGTGCGTCCCGACCTCGACATCGACCGCGACTTCCGGATCCGTTTCCGCCGGGAGATCGCGGCGGCGCGCGCGGTCTCCGGGGCGGGCACCGCGGCGCTCCTGGACGGTGACGCGGACGCCGCGGTGCCGTGGCTCGCGACGGAGTACGTCGCCGGGCCCTCCCTGGCCGAGACGGTGCGCCGGTGCGGTCCCCTGCCGGTGGCGGCGGTGCGCGCCCTCGGTGCCGGGCTCGCCCGCGCGCTCGCGGCGGTGCACGCGGCCCAGGTGCTGCACCGTGACTTCAAGCCGGGCAACGTCCTGCTCACCCCCGAAGGGCCGAAGCTGATCGACTTCGGCATCGCGCAGGCCTTCGACGCGACGGCCCTGACGGCGGCGGGCATGATCGTGGGCACCCCGGGCTTCATGGCGCCGGAGCAGATCGAGGGCAGCCACGCGGTGGTGCCCGCCTCCGACGTCTTCGCGCTCGGCGCGGTGCTCGGTTACGCGGTCTCGGGGCGCGGCCCGTTCGACGACCAGGAACTGGCCTCGGTCATCTTCCGCATCTCGCGGGGCGACGCGGACCTGTCGGCCGTGCCCGAGGAGCTGCGCGAGGTGGTCGCCGCGTGCCTGAGCCCGGCGCCCGGCGACCGCCCGAGCGCGGCGCACCTCGCCGACCTGCTGCTGCCCGGCGGAACCGAGGCTTCCGGCGTTCCGTGGCCGTCCCCGGTCCTGTCGCTCTTCGCCGAGCACCGCGAGGCGGTGGCGCGCTGCGAACAGGCTGTGGCCGCCGACGCCTTCGCCGCCGCACCCACCGCCACGGGCACCCCCGCGGCCCCCCTCGCCCCGCCGGCCGTCCCGCCGGTCGCCCGCCACCGCTGGCCGTGGGTCATCGCGGCGGCGGTGGCGGCGGCCGGGGTCATGGTCACGGCGATACTGCTGCCGGGCGGGGACGGCGGCGGACCCGGCGGCGGCGAAGCCGGGTCCGGACCCACCGGCGGGGCGCCGAAGAGCCCCGGCAAGGCGGGACCGAAGAAGGGCGCCACCGGGATCGTCACGCAGTACGGGGGCGCCGGCCATACGGGCGAGTTCGGCGCCGCGAACCGTACGTCCGACCGCCCCGCAGGCTGGAAGCCATGGACCGTGCGGCGCCCCCAGAACCTGGACGACAGGGGCTACGGCTGTGTCCTCGCGAAGTCGCTCCTGGTCTGCCGCGACGGCAAGGGCGCGGCGACGGCCCTGGACGCGGCGACCGGCGAGCGGCGCTGGACGTCCCCCGGCTTCCGGGTGGGCCCGGCCGGTCTCCAGGGCATCCAGGAGCTGCCGCCCGAGAGCGACGGCACCCGCGTCTATGTGCCGAGCGAGCGCGGCACCATCGCGGTCGACCTCGCGTCGGGCGCCGAACGCTGGCGCAAGCCGCTGCCGCCGGACACGGCGGTGATGGGCATGACCTACGCCGACGGCGTCCTCCACACCGCGGAGTTCGGCTTCACGGACGAGGCCACGGGTGCGGGCGACGCCCGGGTGCGCGCCCGCCGCGCCTCCGACGGCCGCGAGCTGTGGCGGTCACCGAAGCTTCCGGGCAAAGTCACGGGCGCGATGCCGGTCAAGGGCGGCCGGCTGTACGCGTCGCTGGAGGGCCACGGAGTGGTGGCCCTGTCCACGAAGAGCGGCACGGTCGCCGGGCGGGCCCCCGGCCAGTCCTGCCAGGGCCTCCAGACGTACCGCTCCTCCGTCCTCTGCTGGGACTACGGCACCACCGGCATACGGGAGCTCGACCCCGTCACCCTCAAGCCGCGCCGCACCCTGGCGCCCGCCGCCGAACCGGCGCTGCCGCCCGTGGTCGGCGACGCGGGCGTCCTGGTCGTCACCACCGCCAACCCCGACACGGACGACCCCGTCACCCACCACATGACCGCCTACGACTGGCGCACCGGCAAGCGGCTGTGGCGCTACGGAGCCCCCCAGGGCGCGGCGGCCGTGGGGCTCGCGGGCAAGCGGGTGATGGCCGTCGGGACGTACGAGATGTGGGGCAGGAGCACGGCCGACGACATCAACTCCTACCGCAGGAAGGACATCCCGCGGCCCGCGGGCAAGGACGAGTACGACGCCGCGTCGCCGCTGGGCGCCCCCCTGTACGTGGGCGGGGTCCTGTTCTCGGCCACGCGGGACGGCAGGATCCTGTCGGGGTACGCGCCCTGACGCGACGTGGGTGAGATTCCGCCATACCTGAGGCGGGACACCCGCGGCCGGGGCGAGTGGATCAGTTCGGCCGAGTCCGGCGGTCCGGCACCGCTCCGGGGGCGCGTGGACGGTCCGAAGCGCCTGCGCCCGCCGTCGCACCCCCCGGAGCATATGCAAATGGCCCGTACCAAAAGGTGCACTTCTCGCCCCATCAAACCGTGCATTTTCGGACCAGCCGCGCCATTCACGGCGAGGCCGGTCTTGCATGGGCCGTTACGCACTAGTAGTTAACAAAGCGCCGGATTGTTCACCCGACGGGTGTGGGAAGGCTCCTCCGGTACGCACTCCGGCACATCCTCCGGCGCACACCGGCCGGTAGCACCGCGGTACCTCTCCCCACCCCCGTATCCGTGCACGCGGACAGGAGCGGTCAGACATGCCTTTAGGCTCAACCCCGCAGCCCACCATCCCCGTATTGGACGTCCGGCCGGCCGTCCACTGCGGCCGAAAACCGGCGAAAGCGGTTCCGGGAGAAACGTTCCAGGTGAGCGCGACGGTCTTCCGCGAAGGCCATGAGGCCGTCGCGGCCAATGTCGTCCTGCGTGATCCTGAGGGGCGCGTGGGGCCATGGACGCCGATGCGTGAACTGGCCCCCGGCACCGACCGGTGGGGCGCGGACGTCACTCCCGACAGAGAGGGCCGCTGGGCGTACGCCGTGGAGGCGTGGGGCGACCCGATGACGACCTGGCGGCACCACGCGCGGATCAAGATACCGGCCGGCATCGACACCGACCTGGTCCTCGAGGAGGGCGCCCGCCTCCACGAACGCGCCGCCGACGGCGTCCCGGCCGCCGACCGGCCCGCGGTCCTCGCGGCCGCCGAGGCCCTGCGCGACACCGGCCGCCCGGCGGCGGCCCGCCTCGCCGCCGCCCTCACCCCCCGGGTGAACGCGGTCCTCACCCGTCACCCCCTGCGCGAACTCACCACGTCATCACCGGAGTTCCCGCTCCTCGTGGAGCGGAGCCGGGCCCTCTTCGGCTCCTGGTACGAGTTCTTCCCGCGCTCGGAGGGTGCGGTGGTCAGCGAGGGGGCGCCGCCGGTGCCGGGCACGTTCCGCACGGCCGCCGAGCGGTTGCCTGCCATCGCCGGGATGGGCTTCGACGTGGTGTACCTGCCGCCGATCCACCCGATCGGCAGTACGCACCGCAAGGGCCCCAACAACTCCCTCTCCCCCGGCCCGTACGACGTCGGCGTGCCGTGGGCGATCGGTTCCTCCGAGGGCGGCCACGACGCCGTCCACCCCGACCTGGGCACGATCGACGACTTCGACGCCTTCGTGGCCGGGGCGGCCGGACTCGGCCTGGAGGTCGCCCTGGACTTCGCACTCCAGTGCTCACCCGACCACCCGTGGGTGGACAAGCACCCGGAGTGGTTCCACCACCGGGCGGACGGCAGCATCGCGTACGCGGAGAACCCGCCGAAGAAGTACCAGGACATCTACCCGATCGCCTTCGGCCAGGACATGCCGGGGCTCGTCGCGGAGACCGTACGGCTGCTGCGGTTCTGGATGGGGCACGGCGTGCGGATCTTCCGCGTCGACAATCCGCACACCAAGCCCGTGGTGTTCTGGGAGGAGGTGATCGCCCGGATCAACGGCACCGACCCGGACGTCATCTTCCTCGCCGAGGCCTTCACCCGCCCCGCGATGATGCACACCCTCGCGGCCGTCGGGTTCCAGCAGTCGTACACCTACTTCACCTGGCGCAATTCCAAGGAGGAACTCACGGAGTACCTCACCGAGTTGTCGCGCGACACCGCGCACTTCCTGCGGCCGAACCTCTTCGTGAACACCCCCGACATCCTGCACGCCTACCTCCAGGACGGCGGCCGCCCCGCCTTCGAGACGCGCGCCGTGCTCGCCGCGACGCTCTCGCCGACGTGGGGCGTCTACAGCGGATTCGAGCTGTGCGAGAACAGGGCCGTACGGCCCGGCAGCGAGGAGTATGAGAACTCCGAGAAGTACCAGCTGCGCCCGAGAGACTGGGCGGGCGCCGCCCGCAGGGGCGAGACCATCGCCCCCCTGATCACCCGGCTGAACCGGATACGCCGCGCCAACCCCGCCCTGCGGCAACTGCGCGACCTGCACTTCCACTCCACGGACAAGGAAGCGGTGATCGCCTACTCGAAGTCCGCCGCCGACACGCACGGTTCGAACACGGTTCTGGTGGTCGCCAACCTCGACCCCCACCACACCCAGGAGGCAACGGTCTCGTTGGACATGCCGGAGCTCGGCCTCGACCGGCACGAGACCGTGCCGGTGCGCGACGAGCTGACCGGCGAGACCTACCACTGGGGCAGGACCAACTATGTGCGCCTTGAGCCGGGCCGTGCGCCCGCGCACATCTTGCGCGTCCTGCGACCGTCCTCACCGTTGATCGGAGGGTCACCCACATCATGATCTTCAATGAGCCCGTCCAGGACACCTTCGAGGACACGCCGAGCAAGGACCGCGATCCCGACTGGTTCAAACGCGCGGTCTTCTACGAGGTCCTGGTCCGTTCCTTCCAGGACAGCAACGGCGACGGCATCGGGGACCTGAAGGGCATCACCGCCAAGCTGGACTATCTCCAGTGGCTGGGCGTCGACTGCCTCTGGCTGCCGCCGTTCTTCAAGTCCCCCTTGCGCGACGGTGGTTACGACGTATCGGACTACACGGCGGTGCTTCCCGAGTTCGGGGACCTGGCCGACTTCGTGGAGTTCGTCGACAGCGCCCACCAGCGCGGCATGCGTGTGATCATCGACTTCGTCATGAACCACACCAGCGACCAGCACCCGTGGTTCCAGGCCTCACGCACCGACCCCGAAGGACCCTACGGCGACTACTACGTCTGGGCCGACGACGACAAGCGGTACGGCGACGCCCGCATCATCTTCGTCGACACCGAAGCCTCCAACTGGACCTTCGACCCGGTCCGCAAGCAGTACTTCTGGCACCGCTTCTTCTCCCACCAGCCCGACCTGAACTACGAGAACCCGGCCGTCCAGGAAGAGATCATCTCCGCCCTGCGCTTCTGGCTCGACCTGGGCATCGACGGCTTCCGCCTCGACGCCGTGCCCTACCTCTTCGCCGAGGAGGGCACCAACTGCGAGAACCTGCCCCGCTCACATGCCCTGCTCAAGCGGGTGCGCGCGGAGATCGACGCGCACTACCCGGACACGGTCCTGCTCGCCGAGGCCAACCAGTGGCCGGAGGACGTGGTGGACTACTTCGGGGATTTCCAGAACGGCGGCGACGAGTGCCACATGGCGTTCCACTTCCCCGTCATGCCGCGCATCTTCATGGCCGTGCGCCGCGAGTCGCGCTACCCCGTGTCCGAGATCCTGGCGAAGACCCCGGCGATCCCGGCGGGCTGCCAGTGGGGCATCTTCCTGCGCAACCACGACGAGCTGACCCTGGAGATGGTCACCGACGAAGAGCGCGACTACATGTACGCGGAGTACGCCAAGGACCCGCGCATGCGCGCCAACATCGGCATCCGCCGCCGCCTGGCCACCCTCCTGGACAACGACCGCAACCAGATCGAACTCTTCACCGCCCTGCTGCTGTCCCTGCCCGGCTCACCGATCCTCTACTACGGCGACGAGATCGGCATGGGCGACAACATCTGGCTCGGCGACCGCGACGCCGTGCGCACCCCCATGCAGTGGACCCCCGACCGCAACGCCGGCTTCTCCTCCTGCGACCCCGGACGCCTCTACCTCCCCACGATCATGGACCCCGTCTACGGCTACCAGGTCACCAACGTCGAGGCCTCCATGTCCTCACCCTCCTCACTCCTGCACTGGACCCGCAGGATGATCGAGATCCGCAAACAGAACCCCGCCTTCGGCCTGGGCAGCTACACCGAACTGCCCTCCTCCAACCCCGCCGTCCTCGCCTTCCTCAGGGAAGCGCCGCCGACGGAGGAGGAGGGCGACGACCTCGTGCTGTGCGTTCACAACTTCTCGCGGTTCGCACAGCCCACCGAACTGGATCTCCAAGCCTTCAACGGACGCCATCCCGTCGAGCTGATCGGCGGAGTGCGCTTCCCGGCCATCGGTGAACTGCCGTACCTCCTGACCCTCGCGGGGCACGGTTTCTACTGGTTCCGGCTGCGCCAGGAACCGGCGTAGGCTCCGGCAGCGCGAAGCCCGCGCGGGGCGGTTTCCACCGCCCCGCCCTGGGCACCCAACGCAGACCGGCACCCCCGCACACTGCCCTGTCCGCCACGCGGAAGGACGCGACGCCATGTCGGAAGCCGCCACCCGCCCCACCGCACACGCCAGCGCGCTGCTCGCCTCTCTCGACCCGCTCCTGCGCGAGTGGCTGCCACGGCAGCGGTGGTTCGCCGGGAAGGGCCGCCCCATCAGCGGCTTCGAGCCGGTGACGGTGACGGAACTCCTGCCGCGCAGCTCTCCCGCTGGACTGCTGCACCTGCTCCTGCGGGTCCACCAGCAGCCCCCCGGCTCCGTGCGGGACCCCGGCCCCGACGGCACGTCGGCCCAAGGGCCGGCCGACTGCTACCAGCTGCTCATCGGCGTGCGCCGCGCCCTGCCGCCGCACCTGGCCCCCACCTTCATCGGCCACGTCACCGAGGGCCCGCTCGCCGGTCAGACGGTGTACGAGGCGCTGCACGACCCCCGGCTCGCGGCGCTGCTCCTGGAGCGGCTGCGCATGCCGGGACGGCACGGCCCGCTGCGCTTCCAGCGCGACATGGGGGTGGAGATACCCAGCGGCCTCACCCCGCGCCCGCTCAAGGCCGAGCAGTCCAACTCCTCCGTCATATATGGAGATACGTTCATCCTGAAGCTGTACCGCCGGGTCGTGCCCGGCACCAACCCCGATCTGGAGCTCCCGCTGAGCCTGGCCCGGCAGGGCTGCGCACGGGTGCCCGCGCCCGCCGCGTGGTTCTTCGCGGACCTCGGCACCGGCCCCGGCACGGCGGAGGGGGAATGCGGGCTCGGCGTGCTCCAGCCCTATCTGGCCGCCGCCGAGGACGGCTGGGAGCTGGCCCTGCGCATGCTCGCCAAGGGTGAGTCCTTCACCGGCGAGGCACGGGCGCTCGGCCGCGCCACGGCCGATGTGCACGCGGCGCTCGCCGCCGCCCTGCCCACCGTCACGCTGGGCAGGGCCCAGGTGGAGCAACTGGCCGACGCCATGGCGGAGCGGCTCGGCGCGGCCGCGCGGGCGGTCCCCGCGCTGCGGCCGTACGCGCCGGGGCTGCTCACCGCCTTCGAGGCGCTGGCCGACCTGGGCAGCGAGGGCCAGTCGTGGACCGCCCAGCGCGTCCACGGCGATCTGCACCTGGGACAGTGCCTGCGCTCCCCCGATGGCGGCTGGTCGCTCATCGACTTCGAGGGCGAGCCCGCGCGCCCGCTCGCCGAGCGCCGGCTTCCGCAGCCGACGGTCCGTGACGTCGCCGGGATGCTGCGCTCCTTCGACTACGCGGCATGCTCCACCGAGCCGTGGGCCCCCGCGTGGGCCACGGAGTGCCGGGCCGCGTTCTGCGCGGGCTACGCCGACGTCTCGGGCCGCGACCCCCGCACCGACCCCGTACTCCTTAGGGCCCACGAGACCGACAAGGCGGTCTACGAAGTCCTCTACGAGGCCCGCCACCGCCCCGGCTGGCTCCAGGTCCCGCTGGCCGCGGCCCGCCGCCTCGCCGGGACCGGCTCCGCCGACGACGCCCTTTGACCACTCCTCCACAGGAGGCTCCTCCAGTGACCCGCCGCCCCCGCAAACCGTCCGACGAAGCCGCCGAGCGGCCGTCAGGCCCCGAGCACACCGAAGAACCGCAGGCCCACGAGGGCGCACCGACGCCGGGCGGTGCGCGCCCCGAGGCGGCCGAGGAGACGGTGGCCGACGAGACCGCGAAGCCGGCCCGGCCCGCGAAGGCCGCGAAGCCCTCCGCGGCCGCCAAGACCACCAAAGCCGTCAAGGCCGCCGCCAAGAAGGCGGTGCCCGCCAAGGCCGTGCGGAGCGCCAAGCCGCCGAAGCCCCCGAAGGCCGCCAAGCCCGTGAAGAAGGCCGCGGCCGAGCGGCTCCTGAAGCCGGTGCCCGCCGCCCGCAAGGAGGGTGTGCCCGCGGCCCGGCCGCGTACCGTGCCCGCGGCCAGGGCCGAGTCCGTTCCCCCTGCGGGACCCGCGCCCCTCGCCGCGTCACCCGTCCCCGGGGACGACCGCGTACGCCTGCTCGACGGCACCCACCACGATCCGCACGGCGTGCTCGGCGCGCACCCCGTCACCGGCGGCATCGCCTTCCGGGCGCTGCGGCCCTACGCCAAGGCCGTCTCGGTGGTCGCCGACGACCTCAGGGCCGAGCTGCGCGACGACGGGGAGGGTTTCTTCTCCGCGGTCGTTCCGCTGCCGGCCGCGCCCGACGGCTACCGGCTCCACATCACGTACGACGACGCGGAGTTCGTCACCCACGACGCGTACCGCTTCCTGCCCTCGCTCGGCGAGTTCGACCTGCATCTGGTCGGCGAGGGGCGGCACGAGCGGCTGTGGGAGGCGCTCGGGGCGCGCCCGATGGTCCACCAGGGCGTGACCGGCACCCGCTTCACCGTGTGGGCACCGAACGCCCGCGGGGTGCGGGTCGTGGGCGGCTTCAACTTCTGGGACGGCACGGGTTTCCCGATGCGTTCGCTCGGCGGGAGCGGTATCTGGGAGCTGTTCGCGCCGTCCGTCGGCGAGGGCGAGCTGTACAAGTTCGAGATCACCCGGCCGGACGGCTCGAAGACGCTGCGCGCCGACCCGCTGGCCCGCCGCACGGAGACGCCGCCCGCGAACTCCTCGGTCGTGCACGAGTCGCACCACGAGTGGCACGACCAGGACTGGCTCGCGCGCCGCGCGGACCGGCCGGTGCACGAGGCGCCGTTCTCCGTCTATGAGGTGCACCTCGGCTCCTGGCGGCCCGGCCTCACCTACCGGCAGCTCGCCGAGCAGCTTCCCGCCTACGTGTCCGACCTGGGGTTCACGCACGTCGAGCTGATGCCCGTCGCCGAGCACCCCTTCGGCGGCTCCTGGGGCTACCAGGTCACCGGCTTCTACGCGCCGACGTCCCGCCTGGGCACCCCCGACGACTTCAAGTTCCTCGTGGACGCGCTGCACCGCGCCGGGATCGGCGTCCTGATGGACTGGGTGCCCGCGCACTTCCCGCGCGACGACTGGGCGCTCGCCGAGTTCGACGGGCGGCCGCTGTACGAGCACGCGGACCCGGCCCGTGCGGCGCATCCGGACTGGGGCACCCTGGAGTTCGACTACGGCCGCACCGAGGTCCGCAACTTCCTGGTGGCGAACGCCAGTTACTGGTGCGAGGAGTTCCACATCGACGGCCTGCGCGTCGACGCGGTCGCCTCGATGCTGTACCTCGACTACTCCCGCGAGCACGGCGAGTGGACGCCGAACGAGCACGGCGGCCGGGAGAACCTCGACGCCGTCGCCTTCCTCCAGGAGATGAACGCCACCGTCTACCGCCGTTCCCCCGGCGTCGTCACGATCGCCGAGGAGTCCACCGCCTGGGACGGCGTGACACGGGCCACCCACCACCAGGGCCCGGGTGGCTTCGGTGGCCTCGGCTTCGGCCTGAAGTGGAACATGGGGTGGATGCACGACTCCCTCGACTATGTGACGAAGGAGCCGGTGCACCGCAAGTACCACCACAACGAGATGACGTTCTCGATGGTGTACGCCTACAGCGAGAACTACGTCCTGCCGATCTCCCACGACGAAGTCGTGCACGGCAAGCGGTCGCTGGTCTCCAAGATGCCGGGCGACTGGTGGCAGCGGCGCGCCAACCACCGCGCCTACCTCGGCTACATGTGGGCCCACCCCGGCAAGCAGCTCCTCTTCATGGGCCAGGAGTTCGCCCAGGGCGCCGAGTGGTCGGAGGGGCACGGCCCCGACTGGTGGCTGCTCGACCCGGCGTACGGTGCCGAGCCCGACCACCGGGGCGTACGGGATCTCGTACGCGACCTGAATACGGTCTACCGGCGTGAGGGTGCCCTGTGGCAGCGCGACACCGACCCCGGCGGCTTCGCCTGGGTGGACGGTGACGCCGCCGAGGACAACGTCTTCGCCTTCCTCCGCTACGACAAGGACGACCGCCCGCTGCTCGCCGTCTCCCACTTCTCCCCGGTGGTGCGGCACGCCTACCGCCTCGGGGTGCCCGACGGGTTCGGGGCCTGGCAGGAGATCCTGAACACCGACGAGGCCCGCTACGGCGGCGGCGACGTCACCAACCCCGACCCGCTGAAGCCGGAGCCGGTGGCGTCGCACGGCCGTCCCGCGTCCCTGCGGCTGACCCTGCCGCCCCTGGCCACGGTGTGGCTCAGGCCGGTCTGAGCCACCGGGCCCGGGCTACGCGAGCCGCTTGAGCGCGGCCGGCAGCTCCTCGGCGTACAGCACGCCGAGGCGCTGCGTGGCCCGGGTCAGGGCCACGTACAGGTCGCTGGTGCCGTAGCGCGCGGGCTCGACGACCAGGACCGTGTCGAACTCCAGGCCCTTCGCCTGACGCGGATCGATCAGTACGACCGGCCGCGTCAGGTCCAAGGCCTCCCCGGCCGTCACTCCGGGGAGCTGTGCGGCGAGCTCCGCGTGGAGCTCGCGGGGGGCGATCACCGCGAGGCGGCCCTCGTCCCCGGCCTCGGCGGCCACCGCGTCGGCCACGGCCGCGGCGAGGTCGTCCGCGCGGCGGGCCCAGGGGCGCACACCCGTGGACCGCACCGAGCTCGGCGGCCGGAAGCCGGGCTGTTCCGCGCGCGGCACCTCCGCCGCCACGTCCATGATCTCCACGGGCGTGCGGTAGTTGACGCCGAGCCGGGTGTACTCCCAGCGGTCCTCGACGTACGGCGCGAGGATCTTCTCCCAGGAGCCGCAGCCGCCCGCCTCCGCGGTCTGCGCCGGGTCGCCGACCAGCGTCATCGACCGGGTCGGGCTGCGCCGCATGAGCAGTCGCCACGCCATGGCGGAGAGCTCCTGCGCCTCGTCGACGATGATGTGGCCGAACGCCCAGGTGCGGTCGGCCGCCGCCCGCTCGGCGGCGCTGCGGTGGTCGGCCTCCTCCTGCCGCTCGGCCATCCGCTCGGCGTCGATGATGTTGTGCGCGAGCAGGATCTCGGCGTCGTCCTCGTCCTTGTCCTCGAACTCGTACGTCCGGGAGGCCCGCGACACGTCGAGGACGCCCTGCGCGTAGGCGATCTGCTCCGCCCGCTCGGCCTCGGCGAGCGCCCGCTCGGCACTGTCGTCGTACCCGAGCAGCTCGGCGGCCTCGTCGAGCAGCGGGACGTCGGCCGGGGTCCAGGCCGAGCCGCGCGGGCGCCGGATGGCCGCCGCGTCCGCCTCGCCAAGGCCCGTCGGCTCCTCGAGGAAGTCGGTGACGAAGCCCTGCGGGGTCAGCGTCGGCCACAGCTCCTCGATCGCCGCGCGGACCTCGGCGCTCTCCGCGACGCCCTTGCCGAGCTGGGCGATGTCGTCGGGGCCGAGGAAGTTGGGGCCGCCGTAGGGGTCGGCGCCGATGCGGTCGGCGAGCTGTGCGGTCAGCGCGTCGATGACACGGAAGGCGAAGTAGGGGCGGCCCAGGTTGTGCGGGACGTCGGCCTCGCGGGCCGCCTCGCGCGCCGCGTCGGCGATCGTCCAGTCCAGGATGAGGTCGCCGTCGTCGTGCTCGATGACCATCGCCTCGCCCGGCTCGGGGGTGCGCTGCCGGTCGCGGACCGCCGCGGCGAGGACGTCCGCCATCTCCGCGCGGCCCTTCACCTCGGCCGCCGCGGCGCTCTCGGTGCCGGTCGCCGTGATGCCGGGGAACAGCTCGCCGACCGTGGAGAGGAGCACTCCGGTCTCGCCGAGGGCGGGCAGGACCTCGCTGATGTAGCCGAGGAAGGCGGGGTTCGGCCCGACGATCAGGACCGCCCGCTTGGCGAGCAGCTCGCGGTGCGCGTAGAGCAGGAACGCGGCGCGGTGCAGCGCCACGACGGTCTTGCCGGTGCCGGGGCCGCCCTCGACGACCATGACACCGCTGTGCGGGGCGCGGATGATCCGGTCCTGCTCGGCCTGGATGGTCTGCACGATGTCGTGCATGCGGCCGGTGCGCGCCGAGTCGAGCGCGGCGAGCAGCACCTCGTCCGCGTCGGCGCCCTCGTGGCCGGTGCGCCGGTCGTCGCCGAGATCCAGGATCTCGTCGTGCAGGGCGGTGACCTCACGGCCCTCGGTGGTGATGTGCCTGCGTCTGCGCAGGCCCATCGGCGTATGCCCCGTCGCGAGATAGAAGGGGCGCGCGACATCGGCGCGCCAGTCGATCACCAGCGGGGTGCGCTCGGTGTCCGAAGCGCGGATTCCGATGCGTCCGATGTGATGGTCGCGGCCGTCGCGGAATTCGAGTCTGCCGAAGCAGAGCCCGTTCTCCCCGGCGTTGAAGGCGGCGAGCAGCCCGGACTGCTCCGCCACCGAGACATCACGCTCAAGGCGCGCCTGGAGACCGGTCCCGACCTGCGCCAACGACGTCTGCACCGCGGCCTCGGCCTCCTCGCGCAGCGCGTCCAGGCGCGCGTACAGCCCGGAGACGAATTGCTGCTCTTCCCGCAATTCCTCGCTTGACAATTCAGCCCCTTGCCCGTTACAGTGCTCTTATAGATATTCCCGCTGAAGCCGTCATGCCGCAAATGGACAGAGCTTCGCGAAAGAATCCACTATACGCAGAGAATCGCCCCGGACGTCAATTCGTCCGGGGCGATTTCTCGTGTTCTCCGATTCTCCGGGTGCGTCGGCCGCGTCAGAGCACGTGGGCCGCTGTCAGAGCACGTCGGCCAGGTCCGCGAGCAGCTTGCGCTTCGCCCGCGCGCCCACCATCTGCTTCACGGGCTCCCCGTCCCTGAACACGATCATGGTCGGCGCCGAGAGCACCCGGTACGCGATCGCCGTCTCCGGGCTGCGGTCCACGTCCAACTGCACGATCTTCAGGCGCTCGGCCTCGTCCCTGGCCAGCTCGCTCAGGACCGGCGCCAACTGCCGGCAGGGCCCGCACCAGTCCGCCGTGAACTCCACGAGCACCGGCCGTCCCTTCTCCCGCAGCACCTCTCCCTCGAAGTCCGCGTCCGTCACCTCGGCCACGCCTGCTGCCTTCACTGAGCCACACTCCTCATGCCGTTCGTCGCTTCCGTGGTCGTCCGGTCAGGTCATCCGGTCAGGTCACCCGGTCAGTTCGCACCGCGGCTCGGGGCCGCCGGGGGCCTCCGCCTCGGCGCGCGCGAGCTGCGCGCCGACCTGGGCGCGTACCGCCGACAACTCGCCGATCAGCGCGTCCAGTTCGGTGAGCTTGCGGCGGTACACGGCGAGCGACGCGGGACACGAGTCGCCCTCCGGGTGACCGGAGCGCAGACACTCCACGAAGGGCCGCGTCTCCTCCAGGTCGAACCCGAAGTCCTGGAGGGTCCTGATCTGTTCCAGGAGCCGCACGTCGTCCTCGTCGTACGTGCGGTAGCCGTTGCCGGTGCGCCGGGCGGGCAGCAGCCCGCGGGACTCGTAGTAGCGCAGCGTCCGCGTGGTCGTCCCCGCGCGCGCCGCGAGCTCGCCGATTCGCATGCCCCGACGGTATTCCTTGACGTGGGCGTCAAGGCCAGGAGTCCGCTACGCCGCGGCTTCGAGGGCCGCCCGCAGCCAGTCGTCGGCCGCGCCCGGTGTCGGCTCGGGCGGCCCGGCCTGCGGGCGCGTGACCTCGGCGGTGAGCTGCCAGTAGCGGTCGAGGCGGGGCTCGGCGGCGAGCGTGCGTCGCAGCCCGCGGCGGAAACCGGCGCTGTCGCGGGCGTTGAGGGCTGCGGCGTGGGCGGCGACGAAGCAGTCGAGCGCCTCGCCCCCGTGCGGCGCCCGCCCCGCCCTGAGCTGCGCCGCCGCAAGATCGAAGGCCTCGGGCAGGGCTTCGTAGAGCATGGCGGGCCGGTATCCCTTGCCCGGCAGGTGCGCCTCGGGCTGGTCGCGGCCGGGCTCGGGGAGCCCCAGGCCGGGGCAGGGGCCCGCGACGAACTCGTGGAGCCGGGCGAAGGCCAGCACCTGCGCCGGGCTCGGGTCGTCCGGAAGTTGCGGGACCGCCTGTTCGACGACGGCGGAGACCACGCGGGCCGGCATCCGCACGGGCAGCCAGCGCCGCCAGAACCGGGCGAGCGCGGCCGTGCTCGGCGGCGTGCCCAGGGCCCCGACCAGGCGCAGCCGCTCGGCGCGCTCCTCCGGGGCGCTGTCGTGCAGCAGCCGGAGCGCGGCCTCGCGCCAGCGCAGCGCGGTGAGGCGCGAGCCGACTTCGCGCAACTGCCCCTCGACGATGTCCTCCAGCGCGTCCTCCCCGTCGAGGACCCGCCCCACGTCCGGCACCGGCAGGTCCAGCGCGCGCAGGGACCGGATGAGCCGCAGCCGGTCGAGCGCGCCGGGTCCGTAGCGGCGGTGGCCGCCGCCACTGCGGGCGGCCTCGGGCAGCAGTCCGCGGTCGGAGTAGAAACGTACGGTCTTCACGGTGACGCCCGCCTTCTCGGCGAGCTGCCCGATGCTCCAGAGCCCGTCCGGCCCCGCGTCCGTGTCCACCTCTGGCCCCATGCCTTGAACCTCCCTCAGGGGGAGTTCCTAGCGTACGGGCGAGCGCGGCGGGCCGACCGGCCGGACCGCGCGGACTCAGGGCGCCCGACGAGGGGCCCGGGACGTACGAGGAGGAACCATGACGGCGTTCGTGCTGGTGTCGGGCGGTTACACGGGGGGCTGGCTCTGGCGGGACGTGGCCGCGCGGCTGCGCGGGGCGGGGGCCGAGGCGCACGCGGTGACGCTGACGGGCCTGGGCGACCGACGCCATCTGGCGGGGCCCCGGGTCGACCTGGAGACGCACATCGAGGACGTCGTCCAGGCGATCGACCACGTCGAGGCGGACGAGGTCGTCCTCGTCGGCTACTGCTACGGCATCTATCCGTCCGCGGGCGCCGCCGACCGGCGGCCCGACCGCGTCGCCCGGCTCGTCCACCTGGACTCGCCGCTGCCGCAGGACGGTTACTCCATGCTCGACCAGGTGCGCGAGCTGATGCCGCCCTCGCCGGCCCGCGAGCGGACGCTCGGGATGCCGGACCGGGCCGAGGACGGCTGGCGCCTCCCCGCGCCGACCCGGGCGGAGTGGCTGGAGCACGGGAACCTCGCGGGCGTCTCCCCCGAAGCACTCGACCGGCTGGCACGCCTGTCCTCGCCGATGCCGCTCGGCCCGTCCACGCAGAAGCTGCGCATCTCGGAGCGGGTCGCCGCGTTGCCGACGACGGGCGTCTTCTGCACCACCGGCGGTACGGCGGACATCGCCGCGCTCGAAGCGATGGTGGCGTCGGGCCTGCCGATGGTCCAGCACCTCACGGACCCGAGGGCGACCTTCTTCGAACTGGCCACCGGGCACTGGCCGATGCTGTCGGTGCCCGATGAACTGTCCGGCGTACTGCTGAGCGCGGCGGCGGGAGAGGGCCGCCGCCTCAGCACTGCCTGAGCGTCAGCTCTGCCCGCCGTCAGTGCTGCCCGGCGTCAGCTCTGCTTGTCGTAGGTGACGAACATCGTGCCGCTGTCGAGGAGCACGGCGTCCGTACGCTCGTAGTGCACCGGCTCGAAGGGCGTCTTCTGCGCGAACAGGGGCGTGCCCGAACCCAGCGTCAGCGGTGCGATCTTGACGACGAGACGGTCGATCTCGTCCCGCAGCACCCCGGCCAGTTCGCCGCCGCCGCAGAGCCAGATGTCCTTGCCGTCCTCGCGCTTGAGCTCCCGCACCTTCTCGACGGGGTCGGAGGCGACCAGCTCGACGCCCGGGTCGGGGCTCGTGGTGAGGGTGCGGCTGAAGACGAGGTGCCGCAGGTGCGGGTAGCAGTTGGGCAGCCCGGCGTCCACACCGATCATGTACGTCCTGCGCCCCTCCAGGATCGTGTCGAAGTGCGTCCCCTCGGCGGTGATGCCGAGGGCCTCCCTGGCCGGGGCCGGCAGGGTCTCCGGATACGTCTCCGCGAGGTGCTGGACGTAGTCCTGGCCGACCGGCCAGAAGCCGTCGGGGCCCGTGGGGTCGGAACCGTCGGGGCCGGCGATGAACCCGTCGAGGCTGACGGCGATGAAGTAGGCGAGCTTTCGCATGGGGGCTCCTTGGTGACGGTCGCGGTCGGTCGGACGGGGGCGGATGTCGCTGCTGCTGGTCAGTCAGGTCTCCTCGGAAGCGTTGCCGCGCAGGGCCGGGCTATCACGGCGCCCGTTGTACTCTGCCTGAAGTGGTCAGAACATAGTACTTCGCCTGGAGTGGTGTCAACGGTTTCCGGAAACGGGTCGCGGCGGTGCCCGTTCGCGCACCCGGGCGCAGGCGGCGCCTACTTGTCCGCCCGGAACAGCTTGATCTCCCGGTTCACGAAGAGGTGCACGTATCCGCACCGCCAGCAGATCAGCCCGGTCGCCGCCTCATCGGCCCACGCCATCTTCATGAACTCCATGCCGAAGCTGTTCAGCTTCACGTCCCGCTCGCGGAACGTGT
Source organism: Streptomyces sp. NPDC046335 (assembly GCF_055587985.1). NCBI lineage: Bacteria > Bacillati > Actinomycetota > Actinomycetes > Kitasatosporales > Streptomycetaceae > Streptomyces > Streptomyces sp. NPDC046335. The sequence goes on from NZ_JBVJFF010000011.1 coordinate 345,417, forward strand.
CCGAGCCGCAGATCTGGCACTTGATCCACATGTCCCCGATGGCGGCCTTCACCGGCTTGACGGCCATGGCTCTCCCCCGTCCCTCGACTGTCCCCGTCACCGTCGGCCCTGGTCATACGCCGACGCCCCGAGGTTACCCGGGGCGTCGGCGGTGATCCTGAGGCTGTGTCAGCGCTGCGGCTGCGGCTCGGCCGCCTCCTGTTCGGCGGGCTCGGCCGAGGGCTCCTCCGAGGCCCCCTCCGAGGCCTCCGGAGCCGTCTCGCCCCGCCCCTTCCGCGGGAGCAGCACCGCGACAAGCACCGTGCCCACGCCGAGGATCGCCGCGCCGATCAGGCTGGTGTGGGAGACCGCGTCGGAGAAGGCGGAGCCGACCGCGTCGGCCATCTTGTGGGCACCCTGCGCCAGTTGCTCGGCCTGGCCCTTCAGCTGGGCCGCCTGCTGCTCCGAGCCGGCCTGCGCCGCCTTCTGGGCCGTCGCGCGGGCCTGGTCGCCGATGCCCTGGGCCACCGCGTAACCGGCGCCGACCGAGTCCTGCGCGGTGGACAGCGTGCCGTCGGGCAGCTTCGCGCCGGAGGACTTCGCGGCGTCCGCGAGGTTCGAGGAGTACGAACTGGCGAGCACCGAGCCGAGGATGGCGATGCCGAGCGAGCCGCCCAGCTCCAGGGACGTGTCGTTGACCGCGCCGCCGACGCCCAGTTCGGACTCCGGGAAGGCGCCCATGATCGCGTCGGTGCAGGGCGAGAGCGCCAGGCCGATGGCGAGGCCGAGGACGATCAGCGGGGCCACGAAGTCCCCGTACGAGGAGCCGGCGTCCACCTGCGTGAGCAGCGCGAGCGCCACCGTGCCCGCGACCATGCCCGCCGTCACGGTGATCTTCATGCCGATGCGCGGGGTGAGGTAGCCGGTGAGCGCCGAGCCGACGAAGACCGCGCCCGCGAGCGGCAGCATGCGTACGCCGGTCTCCAGCGGGTTGTAGCCGAGCACGAACTGAAGGTGCTGCGTGAGGTAGTAGAACGCGCCGAAGACCGCGAGGAAGAACAGCGCCACCGCCAGGTTCGAGCCCGCGAAGCGGCGGTCGAGGAAGCGGCGGACGTTCAGGATCGGGTGCGGGTGCCGCAGCTCCCAGCCGACGAAGGCCAGCAGGCCGACGCCCGCGACGACCGCCGCCGAGACCGCCTTGGCGTCCCAGCCGAAGTGCGGGCCCTGGATGATCATGTAGATCAGCGCGCCGGTCCAGACGACGGAGAGCAGTCCGCCCACGTAGTCGATCCGGTCGTGGTGGCCCGCCTTGGACGGCGGGATGAGCACGAAGGCGCCGAGGATCGCGAGGACGGCCACCGGCACGTTGATCAGGAAGGTCGACGACCAGCCGTGGCTCTCCAGGAGCGCGCCCGCGACCAGCGGGCCCGCCGCGATGGCGAGACCCGCGGTGGCGGTCCACAGCACGATGGCCTTGGCCCGCTCGGCCCGCGGGAACGTCGCCGCGAGCAGGGACAGGGTGGCGGGCATGATCATGGCCGCGCCGAAGCCCATGACGGCGCGGGCCGCGATGACGCCCGTGGAGCTGTCGACCAGGGAGCCCGCGACCGATCCCGCGCCGAAGACGACGAGGCCGAGGACGAGCGCGCCGCGGCGGCTGTACTTGTCGCCGATGGCGCCGAGCAGCAGCATCAGCGCCGCGTACGGGACGGTGTAGCCGTCGATGACCCACTGGAGGTCGGAGCTGGAGAGGCCGAGGTCCTTCGTCATGTCGGGCGCGGCGACGGTCAGCGCCGTGTTCGCCATCACGATGATCAGCAGGCTCAGGCAGAGCACCCCCAGCGCCCACCAGCGGCGGCCGTACGGCTGCTTCATCTCCTCGACCGGTTGCTTCATGACCAGCGCCACTGAAGCCTCACCCCTTCTGACCCAGTTCCCCGTGTGTGTCCGTTCACCGATGCGCTTGCACAGCACTGTGCAAATACACACCACTGTGCAAGTTACGTCATTGCACAGCGGTGTGCAAAACCGGTGCGGGGCGGGGGGCCGTGTGCCGCGTGCAGAATGGAGGCCATGAGCCGAGCCGACGCCAACCGCCGCCGCATCCTGGAGGTCGCTCTCGCGGAGCTCCTCCGCGACCCGGAGGCGTCGATGGACCAGATCGCGCGGGCCGCGGGCGTCGTGCGCCGGACCGTGTACGGCCACTTCCCCAGCAGGGAGGCGCTGATCGGCGCGCTCATCGACGGCGCCGTGGAGGCCGTCGCCGCGGCCCACGCCTCGGGCCGGGCGCGCTCCGACGACCCCGCCGAGTCGCTCGCGCACTCCATGGTCGCCGTCTGGGAGATCGCCGACGGCTACCGCCTGCTGGTCGCCCTCGCGCAGCGCAGCGTCGCGATGGAGGGCATCAGGCAGCGCCTCGCCCCGGTGCGCGAGCAGTGCGTGAACGTGCTGCGGCAGGGCCTCGACGACGGTTCGTTCACCTCGTCGCTGCCGCCAGCCGCCCTCGCGTACGTCCATGAACAGCAGCTCTTCGGCCTGATGGAAGCCGTCAACGACGGCCTCCTGGCCCCCGGCGACGCGGGCAGAGCGGCCGCCTCAACGGCCCTGCTCTCAGCGGGCGTCCCCGCGGAACGGGTACGAAAGATCATCACGGGTTCGCTGTAGCGCCCTGCCGGCCGGCGCGGGCGCAGGGACGCGGGGCGCCCGGCCCCGGACATACGAACGCGGGGCGCCGCCCCTGGCGCGGCAGCTTGTCGGCTGCTGCGTCGTGGGTGGCGCCCCGCGGTGAACTGGGTGAAGGGTGGCTACACCTTCGCTGGTTCCTTGTCATCCTCGGCCCGCGGCTTCGGCGCCACGGCGGGCTCGGGCGCGGTCGCGGGCTCGGGTCCGTGTCCGTGTCCGTCGTCGATCAGCGTCCGCTCGTCGAAGGGCAGCCGGCCCGCGAGGACCTCCGTGACCCGCTCCTTGTCGACTTCCTTGGTCCACGTGCCGATCAGCAGCGTGGCCACCGCGTTGCCCGCGAAGTTCGTGAGCGCGCGGGCCTCGCTCATGAAGCGGTCGACGCCGATGATCAGGCCGACACCGTCGACGAGGGCGGGCTTGTGCGACTGGAGGCCGCTCGCGAGGACCGCGATGCCCGAGCCGGAGACGCCCGCCGCGCCCTTGGAGGCGATCATCATGAAGAGCAGCAGCGAGATCTGCTCACCGATGCCGAGCGGCTGGTCCATGGCGTCGGCGATGAACAGCGAGGCCATGGTCAGGTAGATCATGGTGCCGTCGAGGTTGAAGGAGTAGCCGGTCGGGACGGTGATGCCGACGACCGGACGGCTGACCCCGAGGTGCTCCATCTTCGCGATGAGCCGCGGCAGCGCGGACTCCGACGAGGAGGTGGAGAGGATCAGCAGGAACTCGCGGCCCAGGTACTTGAGCAGCTTGAAGAGGTTGACCCCGGTCACGACCCTGACCAGCGTGCCGAGCACGACCACGATGAACAGCGCGCAGGTGACGTAGAACCCGATCATGATCGTGGCGAGCGCCTTCAGCGCGTCCACGCCGGTCTCACCGATGACGGCGGCCATCGCGCCGAACGCGCCGATCGGGGCGGCCCACATGATCATGCCGAGTACGCGGAAGACCAGCTTCTGGATGTGCTCGACGCCGCGCAGGACGGGCTCGCCCGAGCGCCCCATGGCCTGGAGCGCGAAGCCCACGAGCAGCGCCACCAGCAGCGTCTGGAGCACCTCGCCCTCGGTGAAGGCGGAGACGAGCGTCTTCGGGATGATGCCGAGCGCGAAGTCGACGAGACCCTTGTCCGCCTCGTCGGCCGCCGTGTGGCCCGCACCCTTCTCGGACTCGGTGATGTCCATGCCCGAACCCGGGTGCAGGATGTTGCCCACGATGAGGCCGATGGCGAGCGCGACGACGGACATCGCCATGAAGTAGGCGAGCGCGAGCCCGCCGACCTTGCCGACCTTGGCGGCCTTCCTGACCGAGCCGACGCCGAGCACGATCGTGCAGAAGATGATCGGGGAGATCATCATCTTGATCAGGTTCACGAAGCCGGTGCCGACCGGCTTGAGCTCCTTGGCGAAGTCCGGCCAGATGAAGCCGACGGCGATGCCGAGCAGCACGGCGCCGATGACGGCGATGTAGAGGTAATGCGTGCGGTCCCGCTTGGCCGCGGGTGCCTTCTGCGGGTCGGCCGTGCTGGTCACGGGGGCCCTCCTTGAACGACGACGTCGGCGTTGTGGTGCCTGGTGGCGCCTGCAGTGCGTGCGGCTCACGTCCTGGGCGGTGTACCTCGGCGATGCCCGCACCGATGTCTCATCGGTGTCCTGGGGATCCCGGCGACTATCTCCCGCCCTGCGCGGACCGTCACGCTTGCGTTCATTTAGTTCGCACTTATACGACCACCGGTTCACTTATGCACCGCCCGCCCCACGGACACGCCGTACGGCCGCCACGGCGGTGAGCACGGCCGCGCGGTCGGCCGCGCCGATACGATCACTTGTACGAAGAGGCAGACTTGCACCATGTCCCCCACCCGTCCGACCGGCCGCAGCCGCCTTCCGCGCAGCCTGGCGGGCCAGCTCTTCGCCATGCAGATCGTGCTGGTGACCGCCGTGGTCGCGGGGTGCGCGCTCTTCACGTATCTGAGCGACAAGCACCAGGCGGAGGAGGGCGCGCGCAACCAGGCCACCGCGGCGGCGCGCGCGGTCGCGGACTCCCCTTCCGTACGGGAGGCCATCGGCGGCCGTGACCCGTCGGCGCTGCTCCAGCCGTACGCGGCCCGGGTGCAGCGGCACACCGGCGTCGACTTCGTCACGATCATGGACCCGCGGGGCATCCGCTGGACCCACCCCGACGAGCGGCGCATCGGCGAGCACTTCCTCGGGCACACGGCGGACGCGGTGCGGGGAAAGACCTTCTCGGAGACGTACACCGGGACGCTCGGCCCGTCCGTACGGGTGGTCACGCCGATCTGGGCGGACGAGGCGGGCGAGGCGGGCGAAGGGCGGGTCATCGGGCTCGTCAGCGCGGGCATCACCATCGAGGAGATCACCGCCAAGGCGCGCGGCCAGCTTCTCGCGCTGCTCGGTGTCGCGGCGGCGGCGCTCGTCATCGGCGGCATCGGTACGTACGTCATCAACGCCCGGCTGCGGCGCAGCACCCACGGCATGAACGCCGCCGAGCTGAGCCGCATGCACGACTACCACGAGGCGGCGCTGCACGCGGTGCGCGAGGGGCTGCTGATGCTGGACGGGCAGCGGCGGGTCGCCCTCATCAACGACGGCGGCCGGGAGCTGCTCGGTGTCCGGGGCGACCCCATCGGGCGCAACGTCGCGGAGCTGGGGCTGCCCGTGCCCCTCACGGGGGCGCTCCTCGCCGCCGAGCAGCGGGTGGACGAGCTGCATCTGACCGCCGACCGCCTGGTCGTCGTCAACACCTCGCCCGTGACCGGCGGCGAACGCCGGGGAACCGTGGTCACTCTGCGCGACCACACGGAGCTTCAGGCCCTGGCGGGCGAGCTGGACTCGGAGCGCGGCTTCACGCGGGCGCTGCGTTCGCAGGCCCACGAGGCCGCCAACCGTCTGCACACGGTGGTGTCCCTCATCGAGCTGGGCCGCGCGGACGAGGCCGTCGACTTCGCCACCGCCGAACTGGAGCTGGCGCAGGCGCTGACCGACCAGGTGGTGGCCGCGGTGAGCGAACCGGTCCTCGCGGCGCTGCTCCTCGGCAAGGCCGCGCAGGCCAACGAGCGCGGCGTCGAACTCGTCGTCTCCGACGACAGCAGCATCGACGACGGCATGCTCCCGGCGGGCCTCTCCGCCCGTGACCTGGTCACCATCCTCGGCAACCTCATCGACAACGCGGTCGACGCGGCGCAGGGCTCACTGTCGGCCCGCGTCACGGCGACGGCCCGCGCCGACGGCTCCGCCCTCCTCCTGCGCGTCTCCGACACGGGCCCCGGGGTGAGCCCGGCCGAACGGGAGACGGTGTTCGAACGCGGCTGGTCGACCAAGGCGGCGACGGGCCGCGGCCTGGGCCTGGCACTGGTCCGCCAGACGGTGGCGAGGAACGGCGGGCACCTGACGGTACGGGAGTCCGCCGAGGGCGGAGCGGAGTTCGAGGTGACGCTACGGACACCTGGCGCGGACGCCAAGCAGCCCCCTGGACCGCCCGCCACCCCCGAAAACGGCGAAGCCCGAAACGAAGCCGAAGACAGAGACGAAGACGGAAACGGAGACGCAGAGGGAGCGATGGATTCACGCGAAAGCACCCCACCCGGGCCAGGGCCGGGGACCGAGCCGGACAGAGACGCGTCCAGCGCCCGGCCGGCACCCACCCGCGGCCGCCTCACCGCGACCCGGTACGGGACCGACGCGGGCCGACGCCGGCCAAGGCCCGGACGCGGGGGGCGCCTGCCGGAGGCCGAAGGCGGGGGACCCTCAACGGCGGAGCCCGGACACGGGGAACGCCCGCCGAAGGCCGGGCACGAGAGCGACGAACGCGGACGCCGACCTGAGGCGCAGCCCGGCTGCCCCGAACCCGGACGCGTGCCCGACACCGACCGCCCCGGGCCCCCGCCCGACACCAGACCCCCCGGCAGCGGCAGCGGCAGCCGCAGCCGCAGTCGTGGAGGTGCGGAGTGATTCGGGTTCTCGTCGTCGAAGACGACCCCGTGGCTGCTGACGCTCACGTGCTCTACGTCAACCGCGTGCCCGGCTTCGAAGCCATCGAGCGGCCCGCTCACTCCGCCGCCGAGGCCCGCCGGACCCTCGAACGCACGCACGTGGACCTGATCCTCCTCGACCTGCACCTCCCCGACGGGCACGGGCTCCAGCTCGCCCGCTCCCTGCGGGCCACCGGGCACCCCACGGACGTCATCGCGGTGACGTCGGCGCGTGACCTCGCCGTGGTCCGCGAGGGCGTGTCCCTCGGCGTCGTCCAGTACGTCCTGAAGCCCTTCACCTTCGCCACCCTCCGCGACCGCCTCACCCGCTACGCGGAGTTCCGCACCGCCGCGGCCGAGGGCGAGGCCACCGGCCAGGACGAGGTGGACCGCGCCCTCGCCACGCTGCGCGCACCCGGCCCCGCCGCCCTGCCGAAGGGGCTCAGCGGCCCCACCCTGGAGCGCGTCATCCGCACGCTGCGCGACGCCCCCGGCGGCCTGACCGCCACCGCAGCGGCCGAGACCGCCGGGCTCTCCCGCATCACCGCCCGCCGCTACCTGGAGCACCTGGTCGACACCGCACGCGCCGCCCGCAGCCCCCAGTACGGCCACGTAGGACGCCCCGAACTGGTGTACCGCTGGCTCACCTCCACCGAGTGAACCCACGGCCGCCCCGCGCCTTTCCCACCCCGGGCACCTCATCAACGTACGCCTGATAACAACGTTGTCACGTTGGTGACGGGCAACGACTCCAAGCGGCCGCACAGGCATTGACCTTGCTCCGAGCACGCCCTTACGTTCACCGGGCAGAGCCCCGCGCGGCGACCCGGCCGCGTCGGCCCGTAGGAGGTCGTGCCCGTGCGCCCCACCCACCGCCCACTGCTCCTCGCCGCCGCCACCCTGCTCACCGCCGGCACCCTCTCCGCGTGCGGCGGTGGCTCCGGCGACGACCCCGACACCGTGAAGATCTCGTTCAAGCAGTCCACGGACAACGAGATCAGGGTCATGGACACCTATCTCGCGGACATCAAGAAGCAGTTCGAGAAGGCCAACCCCGGCAAGAAGGTCAAGCTGGTGCCGATCAAGGCGCCGGACTCCGAGTACTACACCAAGCTCCAGCAGATGCTGCGCTCCCCCAAGACCGCGCCCGACCTGGTGTACGAGGACACGTTCCTCATCAACTCGGACATCACCAGCGGGTACTTGAAGCCTCTCGATCCCTACCTGGCCAAGTGGAAGGACTGGGACCAGTTCATCGACACGGCCAAGACGGCGGCGAAGGCGGCCGACGGCAAGACGTACGGGGTGCCGGACGGCACGGACACGCGCGGCCTCTGGTTCAGCAAGACCATCTTCGAGAAGGCGGGGCTCCCGGCCGACTGGCAGCCGAAGAACTGGGACGAGGTCCTGGACGCGGCGCGCACCATCAAGAAGAAGGTCCCCGGAGTCACCCCCCTCAACGTCTACACCGGCAAGCCGGCCGGCGAGGCCGCGTCCATGCAGGGCTTCGAGATGCTGGCGTACGGCACGGGCAAGGACCCGCTGTACGACCCCGGGTCGAAGAAGTGGGTCACCGGAAGCAAGGGCTTCAAGGACTCCCTCACCTTCGTGGAGACCGTCTACAAGGAGAAGCTCGGCCCGGACGTCTCGGACGCCCTCGACCCCAACTTCGCCACCCGCGTCCGCGGTGAGCTGCTGCCCGAGGACAAGCTCGGCATCAACCTCGACGGCTCCTGGCTGCCGCAGGACTGGGGCAAGGGTGCGGGCCACGAGTGGCCCGAGTGGTCGAAGAAGCTGGGCCTCGCGCACATGCCGACGCAGCACGGCCAGGCGCCCGGCAAGGTGAGCATGTCCGGCGGCTGGACCTGGGCGATCCCCTCCAAGGCGGACAATCCCGACCTGGCCTTCAAGTTCATCGAGACCATGCAGACGAAGGCCAACGCCAAGAAGTGGTACGTGGCCAACTCCGGCATCGCGGTCCGCGAGGACGTCGCGGACGACCCCGCGTACGTGAAGGCGCAGCCCGGCATCAAGTTCTTCACCGACCTGGTCGCCTCGACGCACTACCGGCCGGCGTATCCGGCGTACCCGAAGGTTTCCACCGCCATCCAGGAGGCGATGGAGTCGGTGACGACCGGCGACGCCTCGGTGGCCGAGGCGGCGAGCGGCTACGACGAAGAGGTCGACTCGGCCACGGACGGCGAGGTCATCAAGAAGTAGCGCACCGCCCGCAAACAGGACGATGCCCCCCGACCCGAAGCAGCACCGCCCGGACCTGGACGGCACCCCCCGGACCTGGACGGCACCGCCCGGCCGAAGTGGTGCCCGGACGCAGTGGTGCCGTTCGGTGCGTGTGGCCCGATGCCGAATGAGTGCCGGTACCAGAGAGTGAGTGCCCGTACGTGACTACCGCGCCCCCCGCGGGCCCCGGCGACGTCGTCAAGACGTCACGGGGCCCGGACCTCCCGCCGCCCGCCCGCCGCACGGCCGCCCGCGCCCGGCGGGGCCTGTTCAGGGCCCTGCCCGTGTCCCCCGCCGTCGTCCTCCTGGTGCTCTTCCTGGCCGGGCCGATCGGCTACTGCGCGTACATCGCCTTCACCGACCTCCAGTTGACCGGCCAGGCCGAGTCCAGCTTCATCGGGTTCGACAACTTCCGCGAGGCCTTCGGCGACGAACGGTTCCTCAACGCGGTCTGGCTCACCCTCGTCTTCACCGTCCTGTCCTCCCTGATCGGCCAGAACACCCTCGGCCTCGCGCTGGCCACCCTCATGCAGCGCGCGTCGAAGCCGGTCCGCACGGTCACCGGCGCCGTCGTCATCACGGCCTGGGTCCTGCCGGAGGTGGTCGCCGGCTTCCTGCTGTACGCGTTCTTCCGCCGCGAGGGCACCTTGAACGCGGTCCTGGACTTCCTCCATCTGCCGTCCCAGAACTGGCTGTTCACGCTGCCGATCCTGGCGGTCTCGTTCGCCAACGTCTGGCGTGGCACGGCCTTCTCGATGCTCGTCTACTCGGCGGCCCTCAACGAGATCCCCAAGGAGATCACCGAGGCCGCGGAGGTCGACGGCGCGGGCGGCTGGCGCCGCATGTGGCACATCACGCTGCCGATGATCCGCCGCTCGATCGGCACGAACCTCATGCTCAACACCCTCCAGACGCTCTCCGTCTTCGGCCTGATCTGGGTGATGACGCGCGGCGGCCCCGGTAACCGCAGCCAGACACTGCCGCTCTTCATGTACGAGCAGGCCTTCCAGAAGAGCATGATCGGCTACGGCACCGCCGTGGCTTTGCTCCTCCTGGTGGTCGGCTCGCTCTTCTCCCTCGTCTACATGCGCCTGCTGCGTACGGAGGTCTGAGTGTCCGCCATCAAGACCGCCGTCAAGACCACCAGGGCTCCGCGCACCCCGCGCTCCCGCCGTGCGAAGCACCGCCTCGCGGCCGACGCGGGCCTCCTCTTCGTGGCGGGCGCGTTCGTGCTCCCCCTCGCCTGGGTCGTCCTGTCCTCGTTCGACCCGAAGGCGGACCTGCGCGTACGGCTCCCGGACAGCCTCACCCTCGACAACTACGACAAGGTCCTCACCCCGGAGATCACCTTCACCCCGCTCCTGAACAGCTTCCTGCTCTGCGGCGGCGGCACCCTGCTCACGGTGGTCTGCGCGGCCCTCGCCGCCTATCCCCTCTCCCGCTACCGGTCCCGCCTCAACCGCCCCTTCATGCTGACGATCCTCTTCGCGACGAGCCTGCCGATCACCGCGATCATGGTCCCGGTGTACGCGCTGTTCGTGCAGGTCGACCTGATCGACACCATGCAGGGCACGATCTTCTTCTTCGCCGCGTCCCAACTCCCGTTCGCCATCTGGCTGATGAAGAACTTCATGGACGGCGTGCCGAAGGAGCTGGAGGAGGCGGCGTGGACGGACGGCGCGTCGTCCTTCCAGTCCCTGCTCCGGATCGTCCTGCCGCTGATGGGCCCCGGAGTGGCGGTGGTGACCGTCTTCTCCTTCGTCATGATGTGGGGCAACTTCTTCGTCCCCTTCATGCTCCTGCTCACCCCGGAACAGATGCCGGCGTCGGTCAGCATCAACGACTTCTTCGGCAACAAGGGCACCGTGGTCTACGGCCAGCTCGCCGCGTTCTCCATCCTCTACTCGACGCCGGTGATCCTCTTGTACGTCCTGATCTCGCGGCGCCTGGGCGGCGGCTTCGCGCTCGGCGGCGCGGTGAAGGGCTGAACCACGGCCCTGCCGGGGTCGGGCCCGGCCTGGTCTGGTCTGGCCTGAACCAGCTCTGGCGTCGGACACAGAACTGTGACACGACTTCGCGGCGATACGTCCCCCGCGCCCCTTTCGTACGCACACATCTCCCTGGTACCGGCTCCTGGACGGCACTAGCGTGCGAGACCCACGACCTCCCTCCCACTTCGCCAGGAGCTGACAGTGAACCGCCCCTTCCGCCTCGCGACGGCCGCGCTCACCGCGTCCGCGGCCCTGCTGCTGACGTCCTGCGGCAACGACGACAAGCCGGAGGACGACAAGATCGCGGGAGCGGAGCAGGCGGGCGGCGGTGACGAGAAGCCGGCCCCGCCGGACGAGCGGGCACCGGTGGCGGACCGGCCGGAGATCGAGCTGCCGTCGGACGTCTCCTTCACCTTCGACTGGGCGAAGACGGGCGACAAGGTGAAGGACGCCGTGCTGGCGGACAGGGAGCAGGCGATCCAGGCCGTCGACATGGCCATCGCCGAGAAGTCCCCGGCCCACAAGGCGCTGCGCTTCTACTACGAGGGCGAGGCCGCGGCCAACGCGCAGAAGTACGTCGAGGAATACGTGAAGGCCGAGGCCCGCACGACCGGCGCCTACCGCTACTACGAAGCGGCCGTCACGGCGGACGGCGACAGCGCGGGCCTCACGTACTGCGAGGACCAGAGCAAGGCCTACGACAAGTACCTCAAGAAGGACAAGGTCGACAAGGGACCTGCCACGAAGAACAGTTACGTGCTCTACGCCGCCCAGCTCAGCAAGAACAAGTCAGGTGTCTGGGTGACCACGAAGCTGAACGCGACTCGGGGGAGCGACAAATGCCAGCCATGAAGTACAGGTCGATGGCGCTGATGGCCGCCGCGGCCATGACCGGTGTGACCCTGTCCGCCACGCCGGCCGCCGCCGAGAAGGGCATCGGCGGTGGAACCGGGGCGGCGCCCGCACCGGAGGTGTCGGGCAGCCAGGAGGGCGGCTCCCTCCTCGCCACCGCCGGCGGCATCAGCTACGACGACTCCAAGAACGGCTCGGGCCCCAAGACCGGCGCGATCGCCCCGACGGGTGACTACAGCCCGCCCCCCTGCTGGTACGGCCCCGCCTACACCCCCGCCCAGTTCAAGAAGGAGCGTGAGGCGGTGTGGGGGGCGGAGTCCACGGGGGCCGAGTGGGACCTGGAGCAGCGCAAGCGGTACGTCGACGGGGAGCCGTACAAGAACTTCAACCTCGACAAGGCCGGCGAGGGCTACTGGTGGCACGGGTACGCCAACAAGGACTTCCCGCCCGGCTGGGACAAGTGCGACGAGGAAACGTTCTGGGTCGACGAGGGCGAGCCGCCGCCCGCCGGTCTCCCCGTCATCGACGCGGAGGTGCTCGCGAAGCTCGCGTACGCCAGGATCCGCGTGCCCGGCACGAAGGTGTCGCTGGCCCCCGAGGCCGAGACCAAGGTGAACCTGCCCACCTGGGCCTGGCTGGACGGCGCGGAGTTCAAGCCGGTGTCGGTCACGGCCAGGGTCCAGGTCCTCGGCATCGAGGCGACGACGACCGCCGAACCGGTCTCCCTGAAGATCGACCCGGGGACGGCGGACGCCGAGACGTACCCCGCGGACGGCGTCTGCGAGATCGTGGACGGCAAGATCGGGCGGCCCTACACCAAGGGCAGCTCCAAGGAGGAGCCGCCCTGCGGGGTGAAGTACCTGCGGTCATCGGGAGACGGTTCGTACCCGCTGAAGGCGACGGTCACCTGGAAGATCCACTGGACGGGCACCGGCGTGGACGGCGAACAGCAGCTTCCCGACGGCGAGTTCGGCGCCGAGCAGGACGTGGTCGTCCAGGAGATCCAGGCCATCAACCGCTGAGGGCCTTCCTTCGGCACCTTTCCCCCAATCCGCAACCTCGTAGGAACACACCGTAGTCGCGGGCTCTCGCAGCGCTTACCGTGTGCCCGTGCAATCGAGCCAATCGCCGCAGCCTCCCACGCCGCCCTTCAACTTCCCGGCCGCCCGTCGCCTGCGCGAGGCGCTGGGGATGGCGCACGGGCACGTCGCCTACGGAATGCGGGCCAGTTACGGGCTCACCCACATCACTCCCGACACCATCGCCTCCTGGGAGCGCGGACTGTCGGCGCCCAGCTCCGCCGAGCTCACCGCGCTCGCGGCCACGCTCTGGTGCTCCCCCGGGGACCTCATGGGCGCCGCGAGGACCCTGCGGGAGCACCGGCTGGCGTGCGGGCTCGCCCCGGAGGACGTCGCCCGGCAGTCCGGCGTGGAGCTCCAGGCGTATCTGCGGATGGAGGAGACCAACACCTGGCGCGGCAACGAACGGCAGTCCCAGGCGCTCGCCCGCGCCCTGCGGTTGGCCGTGCCCGACTTCGTGGAGGTCACCGGACGCGCCGAGCCCCTCGCCGAACTGCTGCGCAGCGCCGTCACCACCCGCTGGCAGGGGTACGTACGGCCCGTGGCCAAGCTGCTGCCCGTGGAGAAACGGCACGTCGAGGACGTACTGCGGCAGATGCACGACGACTACCAGTCACGCATGGCACGGACCCTGAGCTGGGGCTCCGGGGCCGGTTCGGACGCCTCCGGCGAGGCCGGGCGGGACTATCTGGAGCGCGTGCTCGAACACTTCTGGGGTCTCGTCCGGGGCGGCGGGGCATAGGCCCGGCCTCCCGGCCGCTAGAAGACCGACTCCGCCTCGTCCATCCGGTTCCTCGGCACCCGCTTCAGCTCCGTGACCGCCTCCGCGAGCGGCACCATCGTGATGTCCGTGCCGCGCAGCGCCGTCATCCTGCCGTAGTCCCCGTTGTGCACGGCCTCGACCGCGTGCCAGCCGAAGCGGGTCGCGAGGACGCGGTCGTACGCGGTGGGGGTGCCGCCGCGCTGGACGTGGCCGAGGATGACCGGCTTGGCCTCCTTGCCGAGGCGGGTCTCCAGCTCGTACGCGAGGGCCGTGCCGATGCCCTGGAAGCGCTCGTGGCCGAACTGGTCGATCGCGCCCACGCCGTAGTTCATGGTGCCCTCCTGGGGGTGCGCGCCCTCGGCCACGCAGATCACCGCGAACTTCTTGCCGCGCGAGAACCGCTCCTCGACCAGTTTGACCAGGTCGGCGGGGTCGAAGGGGCGCTCGGGCAGGCAGATGCCGTGGGCGCCGCCCGCCATGCCGGACTCCAGGGCGATCCAGCCGGCGTGGCGGCCCATGACCTCGACCACCATCACGCGCTGGTGGGACTCGGCGGTGGTCTTGAGGCGGTCCATGGCCTCCGTGGCGACGCCGACGGCCGTGTCGAAGCCGAAGGTGCGGTCCGTGGAGGAGATGTCGTTGTCGATCGTCTTCGGGACGCCGACCACCGGCACGCCCGCGTCGGAGAGCATGCGCGCCGCGGTGAGCGTGCCCTCGCCGCCGATCGGGATGAGCGCGTCGAAGCCGCTGCGCTCGATGAGGTCCTTGGCGTTGTCGCAGGCCGCCCGGAACCGGCCGCGCTCCAGGCGGGACGAGCCGAGGATCGTGCCGCCGCGGGCCAGGATGCCGCTGACCGCGTTCAGGTCGAGGGCGCGGTAGCGTCCGTCGAGCAGGCCCGCGTAGCCGTCCTCGAAGCCGATGACCTCGTCGCCGTAGTGCGTGACGGCACGGTGCACGACCGACCGGATCACTGCGTTGAGGCCGGGGCAGTCGCCGCCCGCGGTGAGAATTCCGATACGCATCGCGCTGTGTCTCCTGCTCGCTACAGGTACTTGTGAGCCGGTCCGATTGTTCCACGGCCGGAGGGGGGACGCCGCTCACAGGTGTTTGAGGGATGTTCGTGCGACAGGGATGGAGCCCTCCGAGCCAGGGCACCCGACCGTCGGGCGGCCGTGGAGTTCCTTCACAAGCCCCCTATTCAGCCACAGAGGTATTGTCAAGAGGGCACAGCCGCGATATCGGGTAATTTGTCCAGCTCGCTCGGCGGCCCGCTCCGGGCGTCCTGAGAGCAGCGAAGAAGGGAAGAGCACGCGTGACGCGCAGCGTGTACGTGACCGGGATCGACCGCGGCGACGGCCGCCAGGTCGTCGAACTGGGAGTCATGGAACTCCTGACGCGTCAGGTCGACCGGGTCGGTGTCTTCCGCCCGCTCGTCCACGACGGCCCCGACCGCCTCTTCGACCTGCTGCGGGCCCGCTACCGCCTCTCGCAGGACGCCGCGTCGGTGTACGGCATGGACTACCACGAGGCGTCCGCGCTCCAGGCCGAGCAGGGCACCGACGAGCTCGTCTCACGGCTCGTGGACCGCTTCCACGCGGTGGCCGGGGACTACGAGGTCGTGCTCGTCCTCGGCACAGACTTCGCCGACACCCAGCTCCCCGACGAGCTCTCGCTCAACGCCCGGCTCGCGAACGAGTTCGGGGCCTCCGTGATCCCCGTGGTCGGCGGCAGGAAGCAGACCGCCGAGTCGGTGCGCGCCGAGACGCGCAACGCCCACCGCGCGTACGAGAGCCTCGGCTGCGACATCCTCGCGATGATCACCAACCGGGTGGCCCCCGCCGACCGCGCCGAGATACACGAGCTCCTCGCCCCCGACCTGCCCGTGCCCAGCTACGTCCTGCCGGACGAGGCCGCCCTCTCCGCGCCGACGGTCGCGCAGATCACCCATGCGCTCGGCGGCCGCGTGCTGCTCGGCGACGACTCCGGGCTCGCCCGTGACGCGCTCGACTTCGTCTTCGGCGGCGCCATGCTGCCGAGGTTCCTCAAGGCCCTGACCCCGGGCTGCCTCGTCGTCACCCCCGGCGACCGCGCCGACCTGGTCGTGGGCTCGCTCGCCGCGCACAGCGCCGGTACGCCGCCCATCGCGGGCGTCCTGCTCACCCTGGACGAACAGCCGGGCCAGGAGATCCTCACCCTCGCCGACCGCCTCGCGCCCGGCACCCCGGTCATCGCCGTCTCCGGCGGCTCCTTCCCCACGGCGGCCGAGCTCTTCGCCCTGGAGGGCAAGCTGAACGCCGCGACGCCCCGCAAGGCGGAGACCGCCCTCGGCCTCTTCGAGCGGTACGTGGACACCGCGGTCCTGCTCGGCCGCGTCTCGGCGCCCAGCAGCGACCGCCTCACGCCCATGATGTTCGAGCACAAGCTCCTGGAGCGGGCCCGTTCCGACCGCCGTCGCGTCGTGCTGCCCGAGGGCACCGAGGAGCGCGTGCTGCGCGCCGCCGACGTACTGCTGCGCCGGGGCGTCTGCGACCTGACGCTGCTCGGCCCGGTCGAGCAGATCCGCAAGAAGGCCGCCGACCTCGGCGTCGACCTCGCCGACTCCGAGGTCATCGACCCGCAGACCTCGGAGCTGCGGGACCGCTTCGCCGCGCGGTACGCCGCGCTCCGCGCCCACAAGGGCGTCACCGTCGAGCTCGCCCACGACGTGGTGACCGACGTGAACTACTTCGGCACGCTGATGGTCGAGGAGGGCCTCGCCGACGGCATGGTCTCCGGCTCGGTGCACTCCACCGCCGCGACCATCAGGCCCGCCTTCGAGATCATCAAGACCAAGCCGGAGGCCACGATCGTCTCCTCGGTCTTCTTCATGTGCCTCACCGACAAGGTCCTCGTGTACGGGGACTGCGCGGTGAACCCGGACCCGAACGCCGTGCAGCTCGCGGACATCGCGGTCCAGGCGGCCGCGACGGCCGAGCAGTTCGGCGTGGACCCGCGGATCGCGATGCTCTCGTACTCGACGGGTACGTCGGGTTCGGGCGCCGACGTCGACAAGGTGCGCGAGGCCACCGAGCTGGTGCGCGCCGGCCGCGCCGACCTGAAGGTGGAGGGGCCCATCCAGTACGACGCCGCCGTGGAGCCCTCGGTCGCCGCCACCAAGCTGCCCGGCTCCGACGTCGCGGGCCAGGCCAGCGTGCTGATCTTCCCCGACCTGAACACCGGCAACAACACCTACAAGGCCGTGCAGCGCTCGGCCGGCGCCATCGCCGTCGGTCCGGTCCTGCAAGGCCTGCGCAAGCCGGTGAACGACCTGTCCCGGGGCGCGCTCGTCCAGGACATCGTCAACACCGTCGCCATCACGGCGATCCAGGCCCAGACCCCGGCCACCGGCTGACTTCCACAGAAAGCGCTGCGTAAGTGACCTCCACTCGTGTACTCGTCCTGAACTCCGGCTCCTCGTCGGTGAAGTACCAGCTCCTCGACATGCGGGACCGCTCACGGCTCGCCGTCGGCCTGGTCGAGCGGATCGGCGAGGCGAGCTCGCGGCTGCGGCACACGCCGCTGGCCGGTGGCGGCTCGGAGCCCCGCGAGCGCGAGGAGCCGATGGCCGACCACGATGCGGCGCTGAAGGCCGTCGCCGCGGAACTGGCCGCCGACGGCCTCGGCCTCGACTCCCCCGAGCTGGCCGCGATCGGCCACCGGGTGGTGCACGGCGGCCTGAGGTTCACCGAGCCGACCGTGGTGACGGAGGAGGTACTCACCGAGATCCAGCGGCTCGTGCCGGTCGCCCCGCTGCACAACCCGGCGAACATCACCGGCATCCGCACCGCCCGGGCGCTCCGCCCCGACCTGCCGCAGGTCGCCGTCTTCGACACCGCGTTCCACACGACGATGCCGGAGTCCGCCGCGCGCTACGCGATGGACGTGGCGACCGCCGACCAGCACCGCGTACGCCGCTACGGCTTCCACGGCACCTCGCACGCCTACGTCTCGCGCGCCACCGCGGAGCTGCTCGGCAAGGCTCCCGAGGACGTCAACGTGATCGTGCTGCACCTGGGCAACGGCGCCTCGGCGTCGGCCGTGCGGGGCGGCAGATGCGTGGACACCTCCATGGGGCTCACACCGCTGGAGGGGCTCGTGATGGGCACCCGTTCCGGCGACATGGACCCGGCGGTCATCTTCCACCTGGCCCGGGTGGGCGGAATGGGGATCGACGAGATCGACGACCTGCTGAACAAGAAGAGCGGTCTCGTCGGGCTCTGCGGCGACAACGACATGCGGGAAATCCGGCGCCGGATCGACGAGGGCGATCAGGCGGCCGCGCTCGCCTTCGACATCTACATCCACCGCCTGAAGAAGTACATAGGCGCCTATTACGCCGTGCTCGGCCGGGTGGACGCCGTCGTGTTCACCGCCGGGGTCGGCGAGAACGCGGCGCCGGTGCGCGAGGCGGCCGTGGCCGGCCTGGAGGAGCTGGGCCTCGCGGTCGACGGCGAGCTGAATTCCGTACGATCCGACGAAGCCAGGCTGATTTCGCCGGAGTACGCGCGCGTGGCCGTCGCCGTCGTTCCGACGGACGAGGAACTGGAGATCGCGAACCAGACTTACGCCCTGGTCAGTGACCCGGCGAAAACGTGAATCCGAATTCGGCCCGGCACCGCAACGCCTGAGCGCACTTCCGCCCATTTGTAGATTCCACCAGACGGAATATTCCGACGCGAAACAAACCGATAGGATCGCCCCCATGCGCCGTTCCAAAATCGTCTGCACGCTGGGCCCAGCCGTCGACTCCGAAGATCAGCTCATTTCGCTGATCGAGGCCGGTATGAACGTGGCCCGCTTCAACTTCAGCCACGGCACGCACGCCGAGCACCAGGGCCGGTACGACCGCGTCCGCTCGGCCGCCGGGAAGACCGGCCGTGCCGTCGGCGTCCTCGCCGACCTCCAGGGCCCGAAGATCCGCCTGGAGACCTTCGCCGAGGGACCCGTCGAGCTGGTGCGGGGTGACGAGTTCACCATCACCACCGAGGACGTGCCCGGTGACAAGTCGATCTGCGGCACCACCTACAAGGGGCTGCCCGGCGACGTCTCCAAGGGCGACCAGGTCCTGATCAACGACGGCAACGTCGAGCTGCGCGTCGTCGAGGTCGACGGCCCGCGCGTGAAGACGATCGTCGTCGAGGGCGGCGTCATCTCCGACCACAAGGGCATCAACCTGCCCGGCGCGGCCGTGAACGTGCCCGCGCTCTCCGAGAAGGACGTCGACGACCTGCGCTTCGCCCTGCGGATGGGCTGCGACATGGTCGCCCTGTCCTTCGTGCGCGACGCGGGCGACGTCAAGGACGTCCACAAGGTGATGGACGAGGAGGGCCGCCGGGTCCCCGTCATCGCCAAGGTGGAGAAGCCGCAGGCCGTCGCCAACATGGAGGGCGTCGTCGCGGCGTTCGACGCCGTGATGGTGGCCCGCGGTGACCTCGCCGTCGAGTATCCGCTCGAAAAGGTCCCGATGGTGCAGAAGCGCCTCGTGGAGATGTGCCGCCGCAACGCCAAGCCGGTGATCGTCGCGACCCAGATGATGGAGTCGATGATCACCAACTCGCGCCCCACGCGCGCCGAGGCGTCCGACGTCGCCAACGCGATCCTGGACGGTGCGGACGCGGTCATGCTGTCGGCCGAGTCCAGCGTCGGCGCGTACCCGATCGAGACCGTCAAGACGATGTCGAAGATCGTCGCGGCGGCCGAGGAGGAGCTGCTCTCCAAGGGCCTCCAGCCGCTCGTGCCCGGCAAGAAGCCGCGTACGCAGGGCGGTTCGGTGGCCCGTGCCGCCGCCGAGATCGCGGACTTCCTGGGCGCCAAGGCGCTGGTCGCCTTCACCAAGTCCGGTGACACGGCCCGCCGTCTGTCCCGCTACCGCGCGGCCCAGCAGATCCTGGCCTTCACCACCGACGAGTCGACCCGCAACCAGCTCACGCTGAGCTGGGGCGTGGACACCTACGTCGTGCCGCACGTCGACAACACCGACGCGATGGTCGACATCGTCGACGCCGAGCTGATCAAGCTCAACCGCTTCAACGACGGCGACACGGTCGTCATCACCGCGGGCTCGCCCCCCGGCGTCCCCGGCACCACCAACATGGTCCGGGTGCACCACCTGGGCGGCGGCGGCAACTAGGACGGTCGAGGGCGCCCCCTTGTTCATGGGGGCGCCCTCAGCGCTCTCAGCCGGTTCAGCCGGTTCAGCCCGAGATCGACTGGTGCAGGCCGGGAATCGTGAGGTTCCCGCCGAACTGGCCCGCCTGCTGCACCGTCACATCCGTGAAGTGGATCAGCGGAATGTTGAGCGGCGGCGGGTGCTCGGGGTCGAAGGTGATCGGGATGAGCCCGAACAGCTTGCCCGAGATCCGCTCGGTGTACATCGTGGTCTCCCCGCCCCTGATGGTGGACGTGGAGCCCTTGGCCGCCTCGACGTGGTACTTCTTGCCGCCCGGCCCCTCGACGATCTGGTGCAGGTCGCCGATGTCGGTGTTCTGCACGACGTACTTCAGGGCCTGCTTGGTCTTGCCGTTGGGCATCGTCAGGTTCACGACGCCCTGGTAGTCGGCGCCCTTGAGCGTCAGCGAGCTGGCTTCCAGGTGCCACGGCTGGTTCGGGATCGGGACGGGCGTCTGCTCTCCCTCGCCGTCGACCTTCTTCTCGACCACGCACGGGAACGGCTTCTTGCCGTTCGCGTCCGGCGCCATCGGGTCCTCGGCCTCGGCCCCGTCCTTCTCCTCGGCCGCGTCCTTCTCCTCGGCCGCGTCCTTCACCTCGTCCCCGGCCTTGCCTGCCTCGTCCGCGACACCGTCGGTGCCCTTCTCCAGGCCGTCCTCGACGCCGTCCCCGACCTTGCCGACCGTGTCCTTGACCGGGTCGGTGACCTTGTCCTCGGAGTCGGAGGAGCCGGAGGAGTCGGAGGAGTCGGGCGCCGGGCTCGCGGGCTCCTTCTCCTTCTCCTCCTCCTTCTCCTTGTCGTCGGGCGTGAAGGCGTCCTTCAGGGCGTCGCCGAGACCCAGCGGGTCCCAGGGGTTCTTGGTCTCCGCGGGCTCGGGCTCGTCGGCGGACGGCTCCGAGGCCGGCTCGTCCTTGTCGTCCGCGTCCGCCCCGTCCCCGGCGGAGGGTGACGCGGTCGCGGAAGGCTTCCCCTCACCCCGCGCGTCGTCGCCCTGCTCGCCCTGGTCCGCGCCTGACTTGTCCGCGCCTGCCTTGTCCCCGTCGGACTTGTCCCCGTCGGACGCCTTCTTCCCGGCGTCCTGCTCGGCGGCGTCCTGAGCGTCCTTCTCCGCGGCCTCTTCCTCCGCCTTTGCGGCGTCCTGCCCCGCCTCGTCCTCCGCGTCCTTGTCGGGCGCGGTGACGCAGGGGCCGTCCTGGAAGGGGTTGTCGGGGACTCCCGGCTTCGCCTGCGCGAGCGTCGGGGTCAGGCCCATGCCCATCAGGACCGCGGTCGGCATGG
This sequence comes from Streptomyces sp. NPDC046335, assembly GCF_055587985.1. Lineage (NCBI taxonomy): Bacteria > Bacillati > Actinomycetota > Actinomycetes > Kitasatosporales > Streptomycetaceae > Streptomyces > Streptomyces sp. NPDC046335. Next base: position 366,481 of record NZ_JBVJFF010000011.1, read on the forward strand.
CCGCGATGGCTATCGCCTTGCCCGCGGGTACCTGAAGCCGGGTCAGCAGCGGCTTCCTGGGTGCCGCGTGGCGCGGCCCGGTTCTCGCACGGAGCTCCCCCGCGGAGCTCTCGTGGTGCACCTCGTCAGCCGGCACGGCGCCTCCCGTTCGTCCCGTTCGTCGGGCTCGTTCCTGACAGATCGTCCTGCGCGCCGCTCACCCCACCCGCGGCCGCCGCGTCGGGAGCCCCGGGCGCCCCGTCGTCCACGGGGCCGCCCGCCCCCTGGGCCTTGCGTCCCTTCGCGGGTTCACCGGCAGGCCTCGCGGCCGCCCAGGAGACGCCGAGGGCGCCGCCGATCAGCGCGAGCAGGAAGCCGATGACGAAGCCGCCGAAGTTGGACACCACGAGGGAGACCAGGGCGAGCAGGATCGCCGCGACGCCCGCGAAGACCCGGGAGTGCGGCTGGAACCACATGGTCAGGCCGAGCACGACCAACAGCACGCCGATGATCAGCGACCCGGCGCCGGCGGTGGTCGCCATCCGGATCGTCATCGTGCCGAGCGTGAGGTTCGCATACGGGAAGTACATGATCGGGATGCCGCCGAGAAGAGTCAGCAGACCACCCCAGAACGGGCGCTGACCGCGCCACCCCCGGAACGATCCGCGCATCCGGCCGAGCTTGTCGCTCAGTCCCACTTGCGCTTCGGCGCTCATGTCGTACAGCTCCTCGGGAATGGCGTTGGTTCTGTGTGTCGTGCGGATTCGGGCACGGGGACGGCTCCGTCGAGTGCCGTCGCGCCCCCGCGCCCGGCCGTTCATCGCATCGAGTGCGTACCGAACTGCGTACGACCTACTAGGGCAGCGTTGGCCCTAGTAGCACTCGTGCTTGCCCTTCTTGACCGACATGTGGAGGCCAGAGAGCTTGAAGGTGCCGGCGGTGGTCGCCCACGCACGCTGTTTGACGTCGGTGAACTGCACCGACTCCGCCTGCTGCGCGAACGAGTCCGGGGCGTACTTGTCACCCTTGGCCGGACCCGGACCCTTGGTGGTCCGGTCGACCGATACACCGATGTCGATCTTGTTGAAGGTCGCGTTGGCCTGAAGGTCGTCGGCGTCGATGTACAGCTTCTTCGCCAAGACCTTCGGACCACCGGGCGCACCGGCGTTGAGGGTCATCGACACATCGCCGAAGACCGGTACCGGGACGACCACGGACTGGCACAGGTTGGTGATCTTGGCCGATTCGAGGCCGACGACGGTGACCGGGTGGTTACCCGACTTGCCGCTGTCCAAGGCCCCGTACTGGACGAATCCCGTGCCGTCGAGTTTGTCGGCAGTCACCTTGAACTGCTGACCTGACACACTGAACGATGCCGCGAGCGCACCCTGGGACAGGGCGACGCCTATCGCGGCTGTCGCCGCGACGCTCGGCACCATGACCACGGCGAACCGCTTCCATCTGGTTCCGCCACGAGCCACGGACTCCATGACTTTCCTCCTTCTCGGACGTACATCTCCGGCCCTGACTGCTCCCGTTCGGGCGGCTCAGCCGGGCAGGGATGGGAGAAGTGCTACGTCCTCGGGAAGGAGAGCGCCCGTATCGGAGGCGCGTACCGCACCACACATCACCGGCGATCACCCCCGAGCGACAACCACTGGTCGCGCCTGACGCATCACGCACAACCTCACGGACAGGCCCTGCCGGAACGGCAGAGACCCCCCTGTCCAAGACCGGCGACGGCGTCACCGGTCTGCTCGGTGGGGACCTCAGGCCCGCTCCCCGAGTGGCTGTCGAGGCTGCGGGTCATTGGACCGAGCGTCGCCGATCGTGGTGCATTCTCGGTCCCCGCACAAGGGGGTTCGTTACTCACTGGTAACGGGCGGATAACCGGGCTGCGACCGCCCGGTATCGGTCGGCCACGGACGGTGTCCCAGGTGGTGGGAGTGAACGGGACATGGGCGGACGAAAGCGCCCAGAAGAAAGTCGATGCCTTACTCGGAGTAACAGTGGCCGCGTTTACCAAGTTTTGGTAAAGCGCGGCCACTGTGTGCACCGGGGGACGAAGTTTTCACTCCGGCATCACATGCCCCGGCGTTTAGTAACTGGTCAGCCGAGAGCGGTCAGAACAGGACACGGGCGAGGGCCGTGCGTGACGCGATCACGCGCGGGTCGTCGGCGCCCACCACCTCGAAGAGTTCGAGCAGGCGCACCCGCGCCTTGTCGCGGTCGTCGCCCGCCGTGCGGCGCACCGCGTCGATGAGCCGCCCGAAGGCGTCCTCGACGTGCCCGCCCACCAGGTCGAGGTCGGCGGCGGCGATCTGCGCCGGCACGTCCGCCGGCTTGTCGGCCGCTTCCTTGCGGACCTGCTGCGGGTCGAGGTTCTGCACGCGCTCCAGCAGTTCGGCCTGGGCGAGGCCGAGCTTGGCCTCCGTGTTGGCCGGGTCGTCGCTGAGCACGTTCTTGTACGCCTGGACGGCACCGCCGAGGTCACCCGCGTCGAGCGCCTGGACGGCCGCTTCGAGCAGGGCGTCGTACGGGCCCGCGGGCACCTCCGGCGCCTCGGCGGGCTCCTCGCCCCCGGCCGCGGGGTCGACCGCGAGACCGGTCAGGCCGAAGCGCTCCTCGCCGACCTGGATGAGCTGGTCGAGGGTCTGGCGGATCTGCGCCTCGGGGGCCGCGCCCTGGAAGAGCGGGAGCGCCTGCCCGGCGACCACCGCGAAGACGGCCGGAATCCCCTGGACCCCGAACTGCTGCATCAGCATCTGGTTCGCGTCGACGTCGATCTTGGCGAGAAGGAAACGGCCGTTGTACTCCTGCGCGAGCCGCTCGAGGAGCGGGCTCAGCTGCTTGCACGGCTCGCACCACTCGGCCCAGAAGTCGATGACGACCGGGACCTCGGTGGACCGCTGCAGGACCTCGAGCTCGAAGCCCGCCTCGTCGACATCGATGACCAGGCTCGACGGGGAGACCGCGGCGCCCGCCGCGCCCCCGCCCTGCCGGGCCGCTTCGGCGCGCGCCTGCTCCGCCTTCGCCTTGGCCTCCTGGGCCGCCTTCACCGCGGCGAGGTCGACGACTCCGCTCATGGACATGTTCCGTGGCTGCATGAGTACATCCTCCCCCAAGCCGTGGGCGAACCGCGCCCGTCTGTGACGTCCCGCCGGATCGCGGGGTCCCAGGGGCACGGCTTCAAGGTCCCGAGGAGGACCGCTGGTTGGCCCGGGGTCCCCACCCCGCGCCTCGGGTCCTGCGTGATCGTGTGCGTGGTCGCGCTCTGGTCGTGCTGTGTGGTGTCGCTCGGCGTGATGTCGCTTTCGCTACGGGTCGTAGCGTAACTGGCGCCCGGCGGACCTGGGAAGACACCCCCGGTGATCTCTCTCACTCGGTGCCCCGGAGGGGCCCGTACTGGCCGGTATGGTCGCGGGCATGCAGAGTCCCCCCACTCCCTCCCACCGCACCGGCGGCCGTCCGCGGAGCCCGGCCGCCGACGCCGCGATCCTGGAGGCGACCCGGCAGGGCCTGGTCGAACTCGGCTGGTCGAAACTGACGCTCGGCGCCGTCGCCACGCGGGCCGGGGTCGCCAAGACGACGCTGTACCGACGTTGGGCGGGCAAGAGCGAGCTGGTCGTGGACGCGGTGGCGGAGCTCTTCGACGAGCTGGAGCTGCCGGACCGGGGCAGCCTCGCCGCGGACATCGAGGGCGTGGTCCTGCAGTTCGCGCTGCTGCTGGGGCGGCCCGAGACGAAGACGGCCCTCATGGCGGTGGTCGCCGAGTCGACGACGGACGAGCCGCTGCGGGACCGCATCAAGGCGTCCATCGTGGACCGCCAGAAGCGGCTGGTCCTCGCGGGGCGGAAACGGGCGCAGGAGCGGGGCGAGCTCCCCGCGGAGCCGGACGACGCCGCGGCGGCCCGCACGGCGGACCTCATCTTCGACGTGATCGCCGGCGCGGTGGTCCACCGGGCGCTGGTCAGCGCGGAACCCGTCGACGAGGAGTGGGCCCGCCGCTTCACACTGCTGCTGCTGAGCGGGCTGGCCACGGCGGCGGAAGCCGCGGGCGAGCCCGGCTGATCAGCCGGGCTCGCCCGCGGCTTCCGAAGTCGGCTACTTCTTGGCCCAGGCGCAGCTGCCGAGCGTGGCGTGGCCCTTGTCGACGAGCCGGTCCGCTTCCCTGGCGACGAGCACGCGCGTGTGCTTGCCCTTGCAGACGACCGTGCGGTCGTCGTGCCCGGCCATGTCGACCAGGATCTGGTCCCAGTGCCGGTACTGCACGTCGTGGCCGGAGTCGGCGTACGTCCGCACCTTGCGCACCTCGGGCAGCTCCCGCTGCCAGTCCTTCAGGGTCTCCGGCGGGACAGTGGTGTCCTTCTTGCCGCCGTAGAGGTAGACGGGCGCGTCGAGCTGCGACAGGTCGGGGCCGGGGCGCTCGCAGTACAGCCGCTGCTCGTGGACCTGGGGCGCCGGGTCGGACTGCTGGCCGCGCTGGTTGTAGGTCCGCGCGCCTTCCTCGTACGCGGTGTCGGCGAAGCCCGGTATCGACTTCACGGGGCTGTCGTCGGGGAAGGCCCACCACTTGCGCGGGTCCTTGATCTGGTCCCGCACGGCGTCGGCGAGCGCCTCGTCGCTCATGCCGCAGAACGCGGGCTCCGTGCCGTAGGGCGGCAGGGCCGCGGCGAGGTGCAGCGCCGAGACGCGCTCGGGGGCCCTGGCGGCGAGTTCGGCGGCGTACGGGCCGCCGCCGGAGATGGCGACCACGGTGAAGTCCTTCACCTTCAGCCGGTCCATGACGGCAAGGGCGTCCTCGGCGTAGTCGCCCTTGTCGAGCCCGGCGTCGTACTCCGTGTCGCCGAAGCCGTTGCGCTCCACGGAGATCAGCCGCAGGCCCAGGTCCTCGCGGGTGGTGCGGAAGAAGTCCGTCATGTGCGAGGCGCGGGCGCTCGTGCCGGTGCCGCCGATGTACAGGACGGGGCGGCCGTCCGTGTTGCCGGTGTCCGAGTAGTGCGCCGTCCGCCCGTCGGCGAGCTTCGCCGCCCGCACCTCGGGGCCGAGCGAGTCGAAGTCGTCCTGCACTTTCGGCTCGGGCGGCGGGCTCGCGCTGACCTCGCCGGAGCCGCCCACGAGCAGCGCGCCGAGGACGGTGAAGGTGGCGGCTCCTATGGCGATGGCGGCGGTGCGGGCGTGGCCGGACGAGCTCACGGAGTCTCCTGGGTCGGGGGCACTGGGATCCGGCGCCTGCCCTGACCTGGGGGACTTAAACCTGCGTTCTTCCTCACGTTGCCAGGAGACCCGCGGGCCGGTGGGGGCTAGTCGCGCAGTTCCCCGCGCCCCTATCGAGGCACGGCCTTAGAAGCCCGGCGGCTCCACGTAGACGCCCCACTCGTCGCGGAGTACGCCGCAGATCTCGCCCAGGGTGGCCTCGGCCCGTACGGCCTCCAGCATGGGGGCGATCATGTTGGAGCCGTCACGCGCCGCCGCGAGCATCGCGTCGAGCGAGGCACGCACGCGTGCGTCGTCCCGTCCCGCCCTGCGTCCCGCGAGGTCCTTGACCTGCTCCCGCTCCACCTCGTGGCTGACCCGCAGGATCTCCAGGTCACCGGTGACCGAGCCTTCGAGGCAGTTGACGCCGACGACGCGCTTGTCGCCCTTCTCCACGGACCGCTGGTACTGGAAGGCGGACTCGGCGATCTCGCCGGTGAACCAGCCGTCCTCGATGCCCCGCAGGATGCCGGACGTGATCGGCCCGATGGGGTGCTGCCCGTCGGGGCGGGCCCGCCGCCCGCGCTCCTTGATCTGCTCGAAGATCTTCTCGGCGTCGGCCTCTATGCGGTCGGTGAGCTGCTCGATGTACCAGGAGCCGCCCAGCGGGTCCGCCACGTTCGCGACGCCGGTCTCCTCCATGAGCACCTGCTGCGTGCGCAGCGCGATCTCGGCGGCCTGCTCGCTGGGCAGCGCGAGGGTCTCGTCGAGGGCGTTGGTGTGCAGGGAGTTCGTGCCGCCGAGCACCGCGGCGAGCGCCTCCACCGCCGTGCGCACGACGTTGTTGTACGGCTGCTGGGCGGTGAGGGAGACGCCGGCGGTCTGGGTGTGGAAACGCAGCCACTGGGCCTTGTCGGTCTTCGCCCCGTACTCCTCGCGCAGCCAGCGGGCCCAGATGCGGCGCGCCGCGCGGAACTTCGCGATCTCCTCGAAGAAGTCGACGTGCGCGTCGAAGAAGAAGGAGAGGCCGGGCGCGAAGACGTCCACGTCGAGACCGCGGGAGAGGCCGAGCTCCACGTACCCGAAGCCGTCCGCGAGGGTGTACGCGAGCTCCTGCGCGGCCGTCGCCCCGGCCTCGCGGATGTGGTACCCGGAGACGGAGAGCGGCTTGTACGCGGGGATGTCGCGCGCGCAGTGCTCCATCAGGTCGCCGATGAGGCGCAGGTGCGGCTCGGGCTGGAAGAGCCACTCCTTCTGCGCGATGTACTCCTTGAAGATGTCCGTCTGGAGCGTGCCGTTGAGGACGCCGGGGTCGACGCCCTGGCGCTCGGCCGCGACCAGGTACATGCAGAAGACGGGCACGGCGGGCCCGCTGATCGTCATGGAGGTCGTCACGTCGCCGAGCGGGATGTCCTGGAAGAGGAGCTCCATGTCGGCGGCGGAGTCGATGGCGACACCGCAGTGGCCGACCTCGCCGAGCGAGCGCGGGTCGTCGGAGTCGCGGCCCATGAGGGTCGGCATGTCGAAGGCGACCGAGAGGCCGCCGCCGCCGTTGGCCAGGATCATCTTGTAGCGCTCGTTCGTCTGCTCGGCGTTGCCGAAGCCCGCGAACTGGCGGATGGTCCAGGTCCGGCCGCGGTACCCGGTGGGGTAGAGCCCGCGCGTGAAGGGGTACTCCCCGGGCCAGCCGATCCGCTCGAACCCGTCGTACGTGTCGCCGGGCCGCGGCCCGTACACCGGGTCGACCGGGTCGCCGGAGAGCGTGGTGAAGTCCGCGTCACGCTTGCGGGCCTTGTCGTAACGGGCCTGCCAGCGGCGGCGGCCTTCCTCGATCGCGTCAGCGTCCATACCCCCGAATTTACTAGGACGTCCTAGTAAATGTCGATGGGAAACCGCCACGAGCTTGCCCGTGGCGGCGGAGGCTACGCCTTGGCGGTGACCGGCGAGCCGTCGGTGATCAGCGGCTCCACCTCGCGGGCGACCTTGCGCTCGACGAAGAACGCGGCGGTCGGGATGGTGCCGGAGACGAGCACCCACAGGAGCTTGCCGAACGGCCACTTCGCCTTGGAGCCCAGGTCGAAGGCGAAGATCAGGTAGATGATGTAGAGCACGCCGTGCACCTGCGACACGACGAGCGTCAGACCCTCACCCTTGTCGAAGCCGTACTTGAAAATCATGCACACGCACAGCACGAGCAGCATTACGGCGGTGACGTAGGCCATCACCCGGTAGCGGGTCAGCACGCTTCGCTTCATGGCTACGAGCGTAACGGCCCGTTGCACGCGATCTTCGCCGACCCCGCCCCGGGCGGAACGAACGGCTTCGCTTCGCCGCCCGGCGGTCCGTCGCGTGCACCGCGCTACTTCTCCTCGAAGTCCTCCGCGGCGATCCGCAGGGGCCGCAGCATCGCGAAGATCTCCCCGCACTCCTCGGCGTCGTACGCCCCGAGCCCGAAGTCCATCGCCATCAGCTCGCGTGTGGCGGCCTCGACGACCTCGCGGCCCTTCTCCGTGATGGAGGCGAGCGTGCCGCGTCCGTCGTTCGGGTTCGGCCGCTTGTCGACGAGGCCCGACTTCACGAGACGGTCGACGGTGTTGGTGACGGAGGTGGGGTGCACCATGAGCCGCTCGCCGATCTTCGACATCGGCAGCTCGCCGGCCTGCGAGAAGGTGAGGAGCACCAGCGCCTCGTAGCGCGCGAAGGTCAGTCCGTACGGTTTGACGACGGCGTCGACCTCGGCGAGCAGGATCTGGTGCGCGCGCATGATCGAGGTGATCGCGCCCATGGCCGGCACCGATCCCCAGCGCTGCTTCCAGAGCTCGTCGGCGCGGGCGATGGGATCGAAGGGAAGACTGAGCGGCTTCGGCACGCCAAAGACCTTACCCGCCGGTCATATGCTGGTCTGCCCCGTCTCGCAATTCGGGCTTACGTACCTTCGGAGCGGGCGCGGCGGCCGCTGTGCGCCGCACCTCCGCCGCGAGGAGCAGACAGCAGACCGTGCCGAGGAGGCCCGCCCCCGCGACGACCGTGCTCACGGCCCAGAACTCGGCGGCCAGGCCCGCGAGCGCCATGCCCACGCCCTGCACGGTCATGAGTCCCGCCGTGTGCACGGTCATCGCGCGCCCCCGCAGTTCCTCCGGCACGGCGTCGACGAACCAGCGGTCGAGCCCCAGGGTGTACGCGGACCCCGTCCCCGCGAGGACCAGCGCGGCCACGGCCCAGCCGAGGCCCGGCGTGCACACGTACACGGCGAGCGGCAGCAGGGTCAGGGAGGCGAGCGGCAGCACGATGCGGGCCCGCGAACCCGCGGACAGCGCGGACCCGGCGTACAGCTCGGCCGCGATGGTGCCCACCGGCAGCGCGCACATCAGCAGCCCGACGCCCGCGACGCCGACCCCGATCTGGTCCGCGTAGGGGGCGGCGAGCGCCTCGGGGGCGACCATGAACATGGGCGGCACCCAGAAGAGCAGCAACAGGGCCCGTACCCGGCGGTCGCCGAGCACCTGGCGCGCGCCGGCGAGCGAGTAGCGGACCAGCGCCGCGCCACCGCCCCCGCGCGCGGGCCGCTTGCGGGTGCCGAACCGCAGGAGCAGCGCCGACGCGGCGAACGTGGCGACGGTGATGACGAGCGCCCCGCGCGGCGACACGAAGGTGAGCAGGATGCCGCCGAGCCCGAAGCCGGCGAGGACCGAGCTCTGCGAGACGATCCGCAGGAGGGAGCGGCCGAGTACGAAGAGGTCGCCGTCGCCCAGGATGTCGGTGAGGGTGGCCATCCGGGTGCCGCTGAAGACGGGCGCGACGAGGGCGATGGCGCAGCGCAGGGCGAGCAGCCCGAACACGGGTGTCCCGGGTGACGCCATGAGCGCCGCGCACCCGGCGCACACCACGTCGCAGACGACGAGCACCCGCCGCGGCGGGAACCGGTCGGCGATCCCGGAGAGCAGCGTCCCGCCGACCAGGTAGGGCAGCATGCCGAGCGCGAACGTGAGGGCGCTGAGCAGCGGGGACCCGGTGAGCCCGTAGACGAGCACGGTCAGGGCGATCTCGCTGATGACGACGCCGAGCAGGGAGAACGCGTGCGCGACAAAGACGGCACGGAACTCCCGGACGGCGAAGACCCGGAGATAACCGGTGGCGGGCTCGGAGGCGTCTTCCATGACCGCAGCCTGACGCGGCCCCACCGACGCCCCTAGAGTTTCGGCACCAGCCGAATCTCCGAAACCGGAGCGGTGCCGGGGTGGGCCGGAGCAAGGCCAAAGCAAGCCCCGTGAGGGAGGTGTGCATGTCGTTTCGTTTGCGGTTCGGCCGGGATGATCTGCTGCGCTGCCGGTTCGCGGTGTCGCCGTTGTGGGAGACCCAGGAGGCCGTGCGCACCCTGAAGCGGCCCGACCGGCACGGCTACCACCCGCAGTGGCTGCGCCGCATCCGCGAGGCGGCCCGCGAGGTCGACCTCGGCGCGGTGTGGCTCCTGATGCCGCAGCGGGGCCACTCCCCCGACTTCCTCGGACCGCCCCCGATCGGGCCCGCCGCCCGCTTCGAGGAGGAGATCGCCGCGGTCCGCGCGACCGACCCCGGGGCGGCGCGGGACGACATGGCGCGGGCGCTCGCCTGCACGCCGGGCGCCGCCGCCTCGCCGAAGGGCCGTGCGCTGCTGGCCGACCCCGCCCGCGCCGTCGCGGAGCTCGCGGACGCCATGGAGGCCGCCTGGCACGCCCTCATCGAGCCGGACTGGCCCCGCCTGCGGGCCCTCCTCGAAGCCGATGTCGCCCACCACTCACGGCGGCTCGCGGAGGTCGGCCTCGGCGGGCTGCTCCCCGAGATCGACCGGCGGCTCTCCTGGAACTCCGCGACCCTGACCGTCGAGTGGCGGGACGAGTCCGTGCGGCAGCTCGGGGGCCAGGGCCTCGTGCTGGTCCCGAGCGTGTTCTCCTGGCCGGACGTGATCAGCGGCTTCGACCCTCCATGGCAGCCCTCGCTCGCCTACCCGGCGCGCGGCATCGCGGGCCTGTGGAGCGAACCCGCCGAGCGCACGCCCGAAGCGCTCGTACGCGTCCTCGGCCGGGGCCGCGCCACGGTGCTCGCCGCGCTGGACGTGCCCGGCAGCACGACGGAGCTGGCCCGGCGGCTCGGCCTCGCCGCGTCCTCCGTGTCGGCGCACCTCGGCGCGCTGCGGGACGCGGGACTGCTCGACGCGCGGCGGTACGGCCACCAGGTGCTGTACGAGCGGACCCCCCTCGGTATCGCGCTCCTCGACGGCGGTGTGGCACGAGGCCAGGAATAACCCCATATGCAACGATTGCCGGGCTGACTGACCATCAGAGCTCCCACCGTCGCCCAAGGGGTCTGGATGCACCGGCTGCTCCGCACGTTCACGGCACTCACGGCTCTCGCCGCACTCGGCCTCACGGCGGGCTGCTCCTCGGGGTCCGGCTCCGGCTCCGAGGCCGGTGCCACGCGGCCGGAGGGCGCCGCCGCGACCGACCCGTCCGCCGCGGCCTCGAAGGCGCCGCCGAACACGTTCTGGGTCGACCCCGACAGCCCCGCGGCCCGCCAGGTCCAGGAGTGGCGGCGGGAGGGGCGCGAGCGGGACGCGGAGGTGCTCCGGCGGATCTCCGAGCAGCCCGTGGCCGTCTGGCCGGCCGGTGACGACCCGGCGTCCGACGTCAGGGCGGCCACCGAGGGCGCGATGAAGGAGGGCCGCACGGCCGTGCTCGTCGCCTACAACATCCCGCACCGCGACTGCGGCCAGCACTCCGCGGGCGGCGCGGGCAGCGCGGAGGCCTACCGCGGCTGGGTGGACAGCTTCGCCGATGCCATCGGGGACGCCCCCGCGCTGGTCATCCTGGAACCCGACGCGATCCCGCACATCGTGGACGGCTGCACCCCGCAGGAGTACCACGCCGACCGCTACGACCTGCTCTCCGGGGCGATCCAGCGGCTGAAGCGGCAGCCGTACGTCAAGGTGTACCTCGACGCGGGCAACCCCGGCTGGATCACCGACGCGCACAAGCTCTCCGAGCCGCTGCGGCAGGCGGGCGTCGCCCGTGCCGACGGCTTCTCGCTGAACGTCTCCAACTTCCAGAGCGACGCGACCACCAAGTCGTACGGCCGCACCCTGTCGGCGACCGTCGGCGGCAAGCACTTCGTCATGGACACCAGCCGCAACGGCAAGGGCCCGCTGGCGGGCGACCGGCAGGACGCCTGGTGCAACCCGCCGGGCCGCGGCCTCGGCACCCCGCCGACCGACCGCACGGACGACCCGCTGCTCGACGCCGTCCTGTGGATCAAGCGCCCCGGCGACTCCGACGGTCCCTGCCGAGGCGGCCCGGCGGCGGGCCATTGGTGGCCGGACTACGCGCTCGGCCTGGCGCACAACGCCAAGGGCGCGTAGCCCCCGTCACCCCTTCGGCCCCACGTGGATCCACTTGGCCTCGGACGACGTCCCGTCCTTGTCCGTGACGAACAGCATGTACCAGCCGGGCGGCACCAGCGCCGCGTCCTCGCGCGGCACGTCGACCGTCACCTCGCCCTTGCCGCGGGTGAGCCGCAGGGCGATGGAGCGCTGCTCGACGTCCGTCGTGTGCGTCACGGCACTCGGGCGCATCAGGCGGGCGGACGCGATCTCCCCGGGGCGCTCGGTGCGGAACGTCGCGCGGCCGTCGGCCGCGAGCCGCTCGGGTCCCGCGCCGAGCACGGGGCGGGTCTTGGCGCCCTTGTGCAGCGAGGGCGGCGTGAAGACCTCCATGCGCTGCTCGAAGTGGCCGAGCTTGGTGTTCTGCTCGTTGTCGTACAGCGGGTCCGAGCCGAAGGTGACCACGCGGCCGTCGGGCAGGAGCAGCGCCTCGGAGTGGTAGTTGCGGCCCACCTTGGGCGACGCGGCGGCGCGGAAGGAGTTGGTCTTCGGGTCGTAGAACTGCGCCTTCAGGATGTTGCTGGCGCCGCGTCCGCGGTAGTCCGACGAGCCGTTGGAGGTGAAGACGGAGTCGTCCGGCATGATCACGCTGTTCAGGTACCGCGTGCCCTGCGGCAGTTCGGGCCCGGTCTTGAAGGACGGGTTCTCCTCCTTGAGGTCGATCACGGCCGTGCGGCCCGTGGCCTTGTCCGACTCGCCCACTCCCCCGCCGCCCAGGATCATCACCTTCTGGTCCTGCGCGGGCGGAAGCAGCACGGACGCCGATGTCTCGGTCTGGTCCGTGTCGGTCAGCCCGGGGACCTTCTCGAACGTGTTGGTGTCCAGGTCCCAGAGCCCCGGCTCGCGGCCCTTCTCGGCCGGGCCGTAGCCCGCGTTGGACGCCGGGTAGAAGAGCTTGCCGCCCTTGGTGAGGAAGAGGGCGGGGTAGGTCGGGAAGTACCGCTTGGGGCCGTCCGTCCACTTCTTGGTCTTCGGGTCGTAGATCTCGTTGTCGCCGGGGTCGATCACACCCACGTCGTCGAGCCCGGAGACCGCGAGCACCTTGCCGTCCTCCAGGCCGACCAGCGTGGGGTACCAGCGGGCCTTCTTCATCGGCTCCACCGGGATGTACTTCTCGGCCCGCGGGTCGAACTCGTACGCCGCCCTGATCCCCTGGAAGTCCTGCTTCTCCATGTCGATCTTCTCGGCGATGCCGTAGGTGTTGTCGGCCTCGTCGCCGGTCAGGCCCTCGATCTCGTACTGGGCCGACTTGTCGTTGACCGACTGCTCGCCCGGATCCAGCGCCTCGACGAAGACCCGCGCCTCGCTCGCCTTGACCTTCGTCTTCCAGGGCTGCATGACGCCGGACTTGGAGTACTTGATCTCGTAGTCCCGCTTGGCCTTGGGGACGTGCACGTCGAACTTGCTGACGTACTCGATGCCGGACGGCGAGCGGAACTTCGTGCCCTTCTTGAGGACGACGGCCTTGTCGGGGTTCTCGTTCTTGACCCGCATGCCGCCGCCCGCCCGCTCCACCTCGCCGTCGAGCAGTTCGTAGCGCGCCGTGCCGCCCGCCACCAGGAGCCTGCCGTCGGGGAGCTGGGCGTGCCCGGAGCAGAAGAAGTCCTCGGGTGTCGGGATCTTCTTGAAGGTGTTGTTCCTCGGATCCCACAGGATGGTGTCGAAGGAGCCCGCGTCGAACTTCTTCTGCTCGTTGCCGGAGCCCGCGACGATCAGCACCTTGCCGGTGTGCAGGAGTGCGGCGTGAATGGCGTTGGTGCGGAACTCCTCGGGGATGTCGACCTGCTGCCAGGAGCCGTATCTCGCCTTGTAGCCGGGCTGGGCGATCTTGTACTCGTAGTACTGCTCCTCGGCGAAGGAGAGCGCGGCGGGAGCGTTCAGCCCTACGAGCAGGGTGCCCGCGCCGACTCCGATGAGCGTCTTCCTGGTGCGTCGCGAGGGCCGGTAGGCCATGGCTCAGTTCCCTCCTGTGGTCGTGCCGGTGGCGAACGCCGGCTCCGGCTCTCCGTCCGTCTTCGCGGCCGGCCGCGCGGCGGTGTCCCGCAGCTCCTGGGCGGCCCGCCGGGCCGCCCTGCCCTCCATGAACCGGGTGAAGGCCCAGATCGAGACCGGTGCCAGCGAGATGGCGAGGGCGAGGACCGTCCAGGTGCGCATGGCGGCGTGCGAGTGGCCGAGGGCGAAGGAGGCGACCAGCGAGCCGCCGAGGACCGCCGCCCAGAAGAGGTGGATGCGGAAGGTGAGCAGCCGGTCGGGGCTCGCGTCGCCGCCCTTGGGGGTGACGACGAAGCGGCTCGGGCGGCGCACGACGGCCGCGCCGAGGGACTTGGCGTAGACGGGCGCGGAGAGCGCCGACATGGCCATGCCCGCGAGGCCTCCGGAGCCCTCGGGCTCGTGCGGGGAGACGTTGTGCCTGCGGTTCCAGAGGTAGAGGCAGATCTGGAGGGCGGCGGCGTCGCTGTAGAGCATGAGCCAGACCGAGGCCGCCACCTGTGTGCCGGAGGCGCCGAACCAGAGGAAGAGGACGCAGCTCAGGACGCCGAGCAGCCAGTTGACCGCCGTCATCGGGTAGTAGACGAGCATCAGGGTGTACGAGAGGAGCCGTCCCGGCGGCATCGAGAAGGGCGCCCGCCAGTACTGCTTGAACAGCGTCTCGTACGTGCCGCGCGACCAGCGCATCTGCTGGGTGAAGAAGTCCGTCCAGGAGGCCGGGCCCTCACCCACGGCGAGGACGTCGGGGGTGTAGACCGAGCGCCAGTGCCTGTTGGTGAGCGGGTTGCGGCGGCGGTGCAGCTCGAAGCCGGTCGCCATGTCCTCGGTGATCGAGTCGTACAGGCCGCCCACCTGGGTGAGCGCCGTGATGCGCACGACGTTGTTGGTGCCCACGAACATGGGTGCCCGGTAGCGGTTGCCCGCGCGCTGGATGAGCGCGTGGAAGAGGAACTGCTGGGACTCGGCCGCCTTGGTGACGGGCGTCTCGTAGTTCCCGTAGACCTGCGGTCCGACGACGAACGCCACGTCCGGGTCGCGGAAGTAGCCCATCATCCGCTCCAGGAAGTTGGGGAGCGGTACGTGGTCGGTGTCGACGGAGGCGAAGAAGTCGTACTCCTTGTGGTGCATCGCGAGCCAGGCGTTGTAGTTGCCGTGCTTGGTGCGGGTCTTGTGGGGGCCCTTCTCGCGGTTCCACTCCGGTACGCCGAGGCGGGTGAAGTGCCTGACGCCCAGCTCCTCGCAGAGCGCCCTGGCGCCGGAGTCGTCGCCCTCGTCCAGGAGCCAGACGTCGAGGGGGCCCGTGTGGCGCAGCCGCACCGCGCCTTCCAGGGTCGCCCGGACCATGGAGAGGGGCTCCTTGCCGGGGACGTACGTGGTGAGGAACGCGACGCGGGTGCCCTGCTCGGGGAAGACCGGCACCGGGTCGCGCGCGACCATCGTGGCGTGGGCGATCGATATGACGTTGACCAGCATGAACAGCTCGATGAGACCGATGGCCGCGAGCATCGTGACGTCGAGGCCGACGAGCCAGCCGTCGGCGCCCTCGCGCTCGGTCCAGTGGGAGGGCCAGACGAGGTAGAGGAGCAGCATGCCGGTGAGCACCGGGGCCAGCGTCATCAGGAGCACGGCACGTATCCGGTGCGGCTCGCCCGCGAGCAGCTTGCGGTACTGGACCTGGTAGCCGCCTGTGCCGCCGCCCTCGCGCTCGCCCCTGCCCGGCTCGGTGAGCGCTCCCGCGAGCATGCTGTGGGTCTCGTAGTCGTACCCCTCCGGCTGCCGCACAGCGCCCTCCAGGTTTGCGTCGTCGAACGTCGATTCAGCACGTGCCGATAACCACACAGAAGTGGAGTTTCTCCGGCGTGTCGAACGGGGTGCGTCCGTGTGAGGGGTTTTAGGTTGAGGGGTTTTGGAGCGGTTGCGGACGGCTTCGGGTTCTGCTCGCCGCCGCGGGGCGCCTGTCCGGGCACACGGCAAAGCCCCCGCCCTCGGAATTCACCCGAGAGCGGGGGCTTTGTCGGATACCGCGGGTGTCACTCGGAGAGGTGACGCTCCACGGTCGCGACCTTGGAGGAGAGGCCGTCCGTCACGCCGGGGCGGATGTCCGCCTTCATGACGACGGAGACCCGGGGCGCCCGCGCCTCCACCGCGGCCACGGCGCGTTTGACGACGTCCATGACCTCGTCCCACTCGCCCTCCACGGAGGTGAACATCGCGTCGGTCCGGTTCGGCAGCCCCGACTCGCGTACGACGCGCACCGCGTCGGCCACGTACTCACCGACGTCATCGCCGACGCCGAGGGGGGTCACGGAGAAGGCGACGATCATGCGTTCACGACCCCCTCGCGGCGGGCGCGGGAGGCGATGACCGCGGCCTCGGCCTCACGCTTGAGCCTGCGCTCGGCGAAGAGGCCGCCGAAGGGCGGGATGGCGAGCAGGAAGTACACCGCGGCCGTCTTCCACGGCCACTTCGTGCGGTTCCAGGCGTCGAGCAGGAAGACGACGTAGGCCAGGAAGAGGATCGCGTGGATCCATCCCATCACCGGGACACCGTTGAAGTCGGTGGTGCGCTTGAGCACCGAGCAGACCAGCAGGATCGGGAACGAGATGGCTTCCGGGATCGAGACGAGTCGGAGTCGGTGCAGGGCAGCGGCAGTCTTGATGTCCACGGGTCACCTTCGGTGAGGGGCGGCGGAAGAGGGGCGGGCGCTCGGCGACCTGATCTTGTGAATGGACGCACAAGCGACCCCCATTGTGACATCGGGGTCCTCTCCGGGTTCGCTCAGGGCCCTTCACCCTGTTCCGCGTCGGTACGCGACGGCTACCGTCGATTCGTGGCTACGTTCCGGCTCCAAGGGAGCAGAGTGCTCGCCGTCGACATGACCGGCGACGCGGTGAAGGCGAAGAACGGCTCGATGGTCGCCTATGAGGGCCAGATGGCCTTCAAGAAGATGACCGGGGGCGGCGAGGGCATCCGCGGCATGGTGACGCGCCGCGTCACCGGGGAGCAGATGACGGTGATGGAGGTGAAGGGGCACGGCACCTGCTGGTTCGCCGACCGGGCCACCGAGATCAACCTCGTGGACCTCCGCGGCGACAAGCTGTTCGTCGAGGCGGGCAATCTGCTCTGCGCCGACGTCGGCCTGCGCACGGGCACGAGCTTCACGGGGCTGCGGGGCGCCTCGCAGGGCAATGGTCTGTTCACCACGACCGTCGAGGGCACGGGCCGGGCGGCGATCGTCTCCGACGGACCGGCGGTGGTGCTGCGCGTCTCCCGGCAGTATCCCCTGACGGTGGACCCGGGGGCCTATATCGCCCATCAGGGGGATGTGCGCCAGAGCTTCCAGTCCGGCGTGACGTTCCGGACCTTCATGGGCGAGGGCGGCGGCGAGGCCTTCCAGATCCGCTTCGAGGGCGAGGGCCTCGTCTATGTACAGCCCAGTGAGCGCACCACGATCGCGGGGGACGTCTGACATGCCCTTCCGAGAGATCAACTCCAAGATGGTCGAGGCGACGGTGCGGCCCGGCGCCAAGATCTTCAGCCAGCGCGGCGCCATGCTCGCCTACCAGGGGGACGTCTCCTTCACCCCGAACGTGCAGGGCGGACAGGGCGGCCTGATGTCGATGATCGGACGCAGGGTGGCCGGCGAGGCGACGCCCCTGATGACCGTGGAGGGCGCGGGCACGGTCCTCTTCGGGCACGGCGGCCACCACATCCAGGTGATCGGCCTCTCCGGAGACACGCTCTGCGTGGAGGCCGACCGGCTGCTGGCCTTCGACGGCACGCTCCAGCAGGGCACGATGTTCATGGGCTCCCAGGGCGGCGTCATGGGCATGGTGCGCGGCCAGGTCAGCGGCCAGGGCCTGTTCACCACGACCCTGAAGGGACACGGCGCGGTGGCCGTCATGGCGCACGGCGGCGTCATCGAGGTGCCGATCACCCCCCAGCGCCCGGTCCACGTCGACCCGCAGGCGTACGTGGCGCACCACGGCGAGGTGCGCAACAAACTGTCCACGGCGCTCGGCTGGCGCGACATGGTGGGCCGCGGCTCCGGCGAGGCGTTCCAGCTGGAGCTGTCGGGGACCGGCTCGGTGTACGTCCAGGCCTCGGAGGAGAAGCTGTGAACCCGAACGTCTCGACCCCCGCGGGCGCCCCGGCCGTCTTCGACCCGATGACGCTGCCGAGCGACGACAACGTGAACGCGTACACCTTCTGCGTGGAGCTCAAGGGAAGCCAGTGGTTCCTGCAGAAGGGGAAGATGATCGCCTACTACGGCCGGATGGAGTTCAACGGCATCGGGCACGGCCGTCTGGACCGCTTGGTCCGGACCAGTTTTCATTCGCCGCTGCACGCAAGTGACTGGGTGGTGGCGGACGGCCAGGGCAAGATGCTCCTCGCCGACCGGGCCTTCGACGTCAATTCGTACGACCTTGATGAGGGCAACCTGACCATTCGCTCGGGCAACCTCCTCGCTTTTCAGCCAACTCTGGCACTCAAGCAGTCGATCGTCCCCGGCTTCCTGACACTCATCGGAACCGGCAAGTTCGTCGCGGCGTCGAACGGTCCGGTGGTGTTCATGGAGCCGCCGATCCGGGTCGATCCGCAGGCCCTGGTGGGCTGGGCCGACTGCCCCTCGCCCTGCCATCACTACGACCACGGGTATCTCACGGGGGTGATCGGAGGCGTGCGGGCGCTGACCGGCATCGGGGGGACCTCCGGGGAAGAGCATCAGTTCGAGTTCGTCGGGGCGGGCACGGTGCTGCTCCAGTCCACCGAGACGCTCGTCCCCGAGCAGTCCGCCGGGGAGGTGCCGCGGCAGGCGGGGGTGCCGGGCGCGCGGGGCGCGTCGGGTCAGCCGGGGCAGCAGACGGGCGCACCGCGTCTTCCCGGACAACTGGGGGACCTCCAGCGTCGCTTCGGGCTGTGAGCGGTAGTCTGCGGAGTGTGACGGCGAACGCCTGTGCGCTTCCGTGTGACCAGGGGTGCGAGGCGCGTCACATTCCCCTGTTCGTTCACCTTTCAACTTCTTAGGTAGAATCGATTCCATGGAGACCGAGACGGCCCCGCAGTGGCTGACCGACGAGGAACAGTGCGCCTGGCGCACCCACGTGGAGGTCAACAGGATGCTGACGTATCAGCTCGAAAAAGACCTCCAGCCGTTCAACCTGACCATGAACGACTACGACATTCTCGTGCACCTCTCCGAGTCGGACGACCTGCGGATGCGCATGAGTGACCTCGCCGCGGCCACCTTGCAGTCCAAGAGCCGGCTGTCCCACCAGATCACCCGCATGGAGAACGCGGGCCTGGTGCGCCGCGAGAACTGCGAGTCCGACCGGCGCGGCCTCTACACCGTCCTCACCGAGGACGGCATGGAGACCATGCGCAGGGTCGCCCCGCACCACGTCGCCTCCGTGCGGCGGCACTTCGTCGACCTCGTCTCGCCCGAGGCGCTCGGCGAGCTGCACAAGGCCCTGACCCCGATCGCGGAACACCTGCGCTCCCAGCGCGGCAAGCCCTGACCCGTCCGGCCCGCCGCGCCGGCCCCAGCCCGCCTCAGTCCGCCGACGGGTGACGGTCGGGGCCGCCGGGCAGCCGGAGCTCGAAGAGCGCACCACCGGACGGCGCCTCCCTGACCACGAGCGTGCCGCCGTGCCGTGCCGCCACGTCCCGCGCGATCGCGAGACCGAGGCCGGCCCCGCCCTCGTCGCGTGTCCGGGCGTCGTCGAGGCGCACGAACCGTTCGAAGATCCGCTCCCGTTCGCCGGGCGGCACACCCTCGCCGTCGTCGGACACCTCGAGGACCGCCCACGCGCCATCGGACCGGGTGGTGACCGTGACCCGGGAGCGGGCGTGCCGCTGGGCGTTGTTCAGCAGGTTGCCGAGCACCCGGGCCAGCTGGCTCCGGGAGCCCGCGACCTCCGTGCTCTTCAGGTCCGTGCGCACCTCGGCACGGTCCCGCGTCCGCTGCGACAGCTCCTCGCGGACGAAGGCCGCCAGATCCACGCGCGTCTCGCCGGGCTTCTCCCCCGCGTCGAGGCGGGCGAGCAGCAGCAGGTCGGCGGCGAGCTCCTGGAGCCGCACGGTGTCCTCGACCGCCCCGTCGACATCGAGCAGCTCCGGATGCGCGGCGCCCACCTCCAGCTGGGTGCGCAGCGAGGCGATGGGGCTGCGCAGCTCGTGCGAGGCGTCCGCCACGAAGCGCCGCTGCCGCTCCACCGAGGTCTGAAGGGCGGTGAGTGTCTCGTTCGTCGTACGGGCCAGGCGGGCGATCTCGTCGTGCGTGTCCGGCTCGGGCACCCGGCGCGCCAGATCCTCCGAGGCCGTGATCGCGGACATCTCCGCGGTGATGGCCGCCACCGGGCGCAGCGCGCGGCGCGTCACCAGCCAGGTGACGCCCGCGACGACCGCGAGCAGCAGCGGGAAGCCGATCAGCATCGACGTCAGCGCCGTCGACACCGCGCTCTTCTCGTCGGCGAGCGAGCCGCCCGCGTAGACGGTGAAGTCGCCGCGCTCCTCCGTGCTGACCTCGACCGCGGCGAAGCGGTAGTCGTCGCGGTCGCCGTCGACGGTGGCCGACCCGGAGCTGTAATCGGCGTCGTCGATCTCCCCGGGCTCGGACGCCTCGCCCTTGTCGTCCGCGTCGGCGCTGTCGTCCCCGTCGGCGCTGTCGTCGCCGTTCGCTTCGCCGTCGCCCTGGCCGCCGGGGCGCGCGGTGGCCGCCACCGGCTTGACCGCGGTGGTCCCGGTGCCGCTGATCCGCTCCAGGTCCTCGCTGGCGGCGACCAGCCTGTGCTCGTCGTCGACGACCTGCACGGGGTTCTCGTCCTCTTCCGGCAGGTCGAGCTCCGCGTACGGCCGGCCCGCCACGAGCTGCGCGGCGACCTCACGGGCCGCGGAGTCGGCACGGCCCTCCGCCTGCGCGGTCAGATTGGCGCGCAGCGCGAGCAGCACGGCGGCGCCCGCCGCGACCAGGGCAAGGGCGACGACCAGGCTCGCGCCGAGCGTGGCCCTGGCCCGGACGGAGCCGAACAGCCGCCTCATCGCGGGGCCTCCAGGCGGTAACCGGCGCCGCGCACCGTCTTGATGAGGGCCGCGCCCAGCTTGCGGCGCAGGGTGCTCACGTACACCTCGACGATGTTGGGGTCCCCCTCGTAGGCGAAGTCCCAGACGTGCTCCAGGATGTCGCCCTTGGAGACGACCTCCCCGGCCCGCAGCACGAGCTGTTCGAGGACCGCGAACTCCTTCGCCGTGAGGGTGATCTCCTCCTCGCCCCGCAGGACCCGCCGGGCGGCCGTGTCGACCCTGAGGTCGCCCAGGGTGTGGACCGGGGAGGGGCCCGCGGTGCCGCGGCGGCGCAGCAGCGCCCTCACGCGGGCCACGAGCACCACGTACGAGAACGGCTTGGTGAGGTAGTCGTCGGCGCCCGTGTCCAGGCCCTCCGCCTCGTCGTACTCGCCGTCCTTCGCCGTGAGCATCAGGATCGGCACGTCGTGGCCCGCCGCGCGCAGCGTGGAGCAGACCCGGTAGCCGTTCATGCCGGGGAGCATGATGTCGAGGATGACCAGGTCGTACGTGCCCTCGCTCGCGCGGTGCAGCCCGTCGAGGCCGTCGTGGACGACGTCCACGGCGAAGCCCTCGGCGGTCAGACCCTTGGCGAGCGACAGGGCAAGCCGCTTCTCGTCCTCCACGATCAACAGGCGCATGCGTTCAGGGTCGCAGAGCGAACCTGAAGAGTCCTTCAGGCGGCTTCAGCTTCGGTTCAGGGTCGGTCCGCCAGATTGGTCCATGTCGAAAGCGAACGGCAGCGGCCCCCCGGCCGCCGCCGGCACCGCTCACTTTCTCGGGAGGACCCTCATGAAGCGCAACATCGTCATCGCCACCGTCGCCGCCGCGGCCCTGATCGGCGGCGGCACCGCCACCGCCTTCGCGACCGGCGGGGACGACGACAGCGCCGCGGGCAAGTCGAGCGTCCAGCTCCAGGACAACGACCGCAAGGACGACGGTAAGGACGACGACTCCGACGACCGCAAGGATGACCGCGACGACGCCGCGGAGAACACCGCGGAGGCGAAGGCCGCCGAGGTGACGGCCGCGGACGCGATCAAGGCGGCCCTCGCCGACACGTCCGGCACCGCGGTCTCCGCCGAGCTCGACGACGAGGACGGCGGCCTGGTCTGGGACGTCGACATCCTGAAGGGAAGCACCTGGCACAACGTCGAGGTCGACCCCGGCACCGGCAAGGTCCTCGGCTCCTGGGTCGACAAGGACGACGACGGTGACGACGCCGCCGACGCCGCCCGGGTGAACTCCGCGCTCAAGGGCGCGTCCACCAGCGCCGCCGACGCCGCGCGGGCCGCCGCCGACAAGGGCACGGTGACCTCCGTGGACCTGGACGACGACGGCAAGGCCGGTGCCTGGGACGTGGAGACGACCGGCGCCAAGGGCGCCGAGGCCGACTGGCACGTCAGCCTGACGAACGGCAAGGTCACCGCCGACCGTTCGGACGACCACGACGACGACGGCCAGGACCACGACGACCACGACGGCTCGGACGACGACGGCTCGGACGACTGACAGTCCCACCCACGGGACCAGCGCCACCGCCACAGGGGCGGCGTCACCGACGCCGCCCCTGTGGCATGTCCAGGACCGTCAGCCGGTGGTGACGCCCTCGACCAGTTCGTCCGCCGCCGCGTACGGATCGAGCTCTCCGGCCACGATCCGCTCCGCCAGCGCGGAGAGCCTGCGGTCGCCGTGCAGCGAGCCGACCCGCTCCCGCAGCGCGGTGACCGCGATGGTCTCCACCTCGTGGGCGGCCCTCGCGGTCCGCCGCTCGGTGAGGACGCCCCGCTCCTCCATCCACGCCCGGTGCTTCTCCAGCGCCTCGACGACCTCGTCGATGCCCTCGCCGCGTGCCGCCACCGTCTTCACGATGGGCGGCCGCCAGTCGCCCGCGCCGCGGGACTCCCCGAGGCCGAGCATGTGGTTCAGCTCGCGGGCGGTGGCGTCGGCGCCGTCACGGTCCGCCTTGTTGACGACGTACACATCGCCGATCTCCAGGATTCCGGCCTTGGCGGCCTGGATGCCGTCGCCCATGCCGGGCGCGAGCAGGACCACGGAGGTGTCCGCCTGCGAGGCGATGTCGACCTCGGACTGGCCGACGCCGACGGTCTCCACGAGCACCACGTCGCAGCCCGTCGCGTCCAGGACGCGGATCGCCTGCGGGGCGGCCCAGGCGAGCCCGCCGAGGTGGCCGCGCGTGGCCATGGAGCGGATGTAGACGCCGGGGTCGGAGGCGTGGTCCGACATCCGCACCCGGTCGCCGAGGAGCGCGCCGCCGGAGAACGGCGACGACGGGTCCACGGCGAGCACGCCGACCCGCTTCCCCGCCCGCCGGTAGGCGCTGACCAGCGCGGACGTCGACGTCGACTTGCCGACGCCGGGCGATCCGGTGAGCCCCACCACGTACGCGTTGCCCGCCAGCGGGGCCAGCGCCGCCATCACCTCCCGGAGCTGCGGCGACGCCCCCTCGACCAGGGAGATCAGCCGCGCCACGGCCCGCGGCCTGCCCTCGCGGGCCTGCGCCACCAGGGAGGGGACGTCCTGCATGTGACAGCTCCGTTCACTTCACTTCGTACGGGACGGCGGACGGGCGGTTCAGCTCCTGCCCACCTTGATGATCAGGGCGTCGCCCTGGCCACCGCCGCCGCACAGCGCCGCCGCGCCCACACCGCCGCCGCGGCGCTTCAGCTCCAGGGCGAGGTGCAGGACGACGCGGGCGCCGGACATCCCGATCGGGTGGCCGAGCGCGATGGCGCCGCCGTTGACGTTCACCTTTTCCGGGGAAACCCCGAGGTCCTTCGTTGACTGCACCGCGACGGCGGCGAAGGCCTCGTTGATCTCGATGAGGTCCAGGTCCTCGACCGTCATGCCCTCCTTCTTCAGGGCGTGGTTGATGGCGTTGGACGGCTGGGACTGGAGGGAGCTGTCCGGACCGGCCACGTTGCCGTGGGCGCCGATCTCGGCGATCCAGTCCAGGCCGAGCTCCTCCGCCTTGGCCCTGGACATGACGACCACGGCCGCGGCGCCGTCGGAGATCTGCGAGGAGGTGCCCGCGGTGATCGTGCCGTCCTTGGCGAAGGCGGGGCGCAGCTTGCCGAGGGACTCGGCGGTGGTCTCGGGGCGGATGCCCTCGTCCTTGGCGAAGAGCACCGGGTCGCCCTTGCGCTGCGGGATCTCCACGGGTGTGATCTCGGCCTCGAACAGGCCGTTCTTCTGGGCGGCGGCGGCGCGCCGGTGCGAGAGGGCGGCCACCTCGTCCTGCTCGGGGCGGGCGATGCCGAGGCGGGTGTTGTGCTTCTCGGTCGACTCGCCCATCGCGACGCCGTCGAAGGAGTCGGTGAGGCCGTCGTACGCCATCGAGTCGAGCACTTCGATCGCGCCGTACTTGTGGCCCTCACGGGACTTCGGCAGCAGGTGCGGGGCGTTGGTCATCGACTCCTGGCCGCCCGCGACGACGACGTCGAATTCGCCGGCGCGAATGAGCTGGTCGGCGAGTGCGATGGCGTCGAGGCCGGAGAGACAGACCTTGTTGACGGTGAGCGCGGGGACGTTCATGGGGATGCCGGCCTTGACGGCGGCCTGGCGCGCCGGGATCTGCCCCGCCCCGGCCGTCAGCACCTGCCCCATGATCACGTACTGGACCTGGTCGCCGCCGATGCCGGCCCGGTCGAGCGCGGCCTTGATCGCGAAGCCGCCCAGGTCGGCGCCGGAGAAGGACTTCAGGGAGCCGAGCAGGCGGCCCATGGGCGTGCGCGCGCCCGCGACGATCACTGAGGTGGTACCGGTCGTTCCAGACATGTGCCACGGCCCCTTGGAGAGGAGAAGTTAACGAGGGTTTATCTGAATGTACTGAGCGGTACCCCGCCCGTCACCGGGCCACGAGTGTGATCGCGCGCACGTTGCGTAATCACGGTGCGAGGCGCTGCACTTGAAACATGCTGACGCGAATCGATCACATCGGGATCGCCTGTTTCGACCTCGACAAGACCGTCGAGTTCTACCGGAAGACGTACGGGTTCACCGTCTTCCACACCGAAGTCAACGAGGAGCAGGGCGTGCGCGAGGCCATGCTCAAGATCAACGAGACCAGTGACGGAGGGGCTTCCTACCTGCAACTGCTCGAACCGACCCGCGACGACTCCGCGGTCGGCAAGTGGCTGGCCAAGAACGGCGAGGGCGTGCACCACATCGCCTTCGGCACCGCGGACGTGGACGGCGACGCCGCGGCGATCAAGGACAAGGGCGTACGGGTCCTCTACGACGAGCCGCGGACGGGTTCCATGGGGTCCCGGATCACGTTTCTCCACCCCAAGGACTGCCACGGCGTGCTCACCGAACTCGTCACTTCGGCGCCCTCCGAGTCCCAGGAGCACTGACCTCCGTATATCCGGGCCGGTAGGGTTAGCGCCTGGCCGTCCGAAGTCGGGGCGGCAGGCCGTCCGAAGGCTGGGCGGTCGCGTGCCGGGGTCCGGGTTTCGGGGGACGAGCGTCGGGGCAGCAACCCATGCTCCGCCGTTGATCTGACACCATTCCCCCGGGGGCCTCGTCCGTCGGATGGACGGGGCTCGTTGGAGACTTCGACCAGGGGACGGATGGGACCGCGCAGTGCGGGGCTACGAACGCCAAGAGAACTCGCGGGCTGAGACCGACAGTCTTTCGCGGTTCGAGGCCGAGATGGACCGGCTGAAGACCGAGCGGGAGAAAGCCGTCCAGCATGCCGAGGACCTCGGCTACCAGGTCGAGGTGTTGCGCGCCAAGCTGCACGAGGCGCGCCGCAGCCTCGCGTCACGCCCTGCCTACGACAGCGCGGACATCGGCTATCAGGCCGAGCAGATGCTCCGCAACGCCCAGGTCCAGGCCGACCAGCTGCGCGCGGACGCCGAGCGGGAGCTGCGCGACGCCCGTGCGCAGACGCAGCGCATCCTCCAGGAGCACGCCGAGCAGCAGGCCAGGCTCCAGTCCGAGCTGCACGCCGAGGCCGTGTCGCGCCGTCAGCAGCTCGACCAGGAGCTCTCCGAGCGCCGCAGGACCGTCGAGTCGCACGTCAACGAGAACGTGGCGTGGGCCGAGCAGCTCCGGGCCCGCACCGAGCAGCAGGCCCGCCGCCTCCTGGACGAGTCGCGCGCCGAGGCCGACCAGGCCCTGGCCGCCGCCCGCGCCGAGGCCGAGCGCGTCGCCGAGCAGGCCCGCCGGCGTCTCGCGAGCGACGCCGAGGCCGCCCGCGCCGAGGCCGAGGCGCTGCTGCGCAGGGCCCGCACCGACGCCGAGCGCCTCCTGAACGCCGCTTCCACCCAGGCCCAGGAAGCCACCGACCACG
The DNA here is from genome assembly GCF_055587985.1 of Streptomyces sp. NPDC046335. NCBI lineage: Bacteria > Bacillati > Actinomycetota > Actinomycetes > Kitasatosporales > Streptomycetaceae > Streptomyces > Streptomyces sp. NPDC046335. Next base: position 392,436 of record NZ_JBVJFF010000011.1, read on the forward strand.
CCGAGCAGCTCCGCTCCACCACCGCTTCGGAGTCCGAGGAGGCCCGCCGCAGGGCCGCCGAGGCGAGCCGGGCCGCCGAGCAGCGCATGACCGAGGCCGACACGGCGCTGCGCGAGGCGCGGGCGGAGGCCGAGAAGGTCCTCGCCGAGGCCAAGGACGCCGCGAGCAAGGAGATCGCTGCGGCGGAGTCCGCCGGTGAGCAGCGCACGCGTACGGCCAAGGAGCAGGTCGCGCGGCTGGTCGGCGAGGCCACCAAGGAGGCGGAGTCCGCCAAGTCGGAGGCCGAGCAGCTCATCGCCGACGCCCGCGCCGAGGCCGAGAAGCTGATCGCGGACGCCGCCGAGAAGGCGCGCACGATCACCGCCGAGGAGACCGCGGGCCAGCTCGCGAAGGCGGCGCGGACGGCCGAGGAGGTCCTGGACAAGGCCTCGAAGAACGCCAAGGAGACGACGAAGGCCGCCACCGACGAGGCCGAGCGCATCCGTACGGAGGCGGAGACCGAGGCGGACCGGCTGCGGGCCGAGGCGCACGACATCGCCGAGGAGCTCAAGGGCGCGGCGAAGGACGACACCAAGGAGTACCGCGCCAAGACCGTCGAGCTCCAGGAGGAGGCGCGCAGGCTGCGCGGCGAGGCCGAGCAGCTGCGCGCGGACGCCGTCTCCGAGGGCGAGCGCATCCGGGGCGAGGCGCGGCGCGAGGCGGTCAAGGAGATCGAGGAGGCGGCCAAGTCCGCCGAGGAGCTGCTCGCCAAGGCGAAGGCCGACGCCGAGGAGCTGCGGACGGCGGCGGCCGCCGAGAGCGAGCGGGTCCGCGCCGAGGCCGTCGAGCGCGCCACGACGCTGCGCAAGCAGGCCGAGGACACCCTGGAGCGCACCCGCGCGGAGGCCGAGCGGCACCGCGAGGAGGCCGTCGAGCAGGCCGACGCGACGAAGTCCGCGGCCGAGGAGGCCGCCCGGGCGCTGCACGAGGAGACCGAGCGGGCCATAGCGGCGCGGCAGGCCGAGGCCGCCGAGGAGCTGACACGGCTGCACACGGAGGCCGAGGAGCGCCTGACCGCGGCGGAGCAGGCCCTCGCCGACGCCCGTGAGCAGGCCGAGCGCATGCGCAAGGAGGCCACGGAGGAGACCGAGCGGCTGCGTTCGGAGTCCGCCGAGCGGATCCGCACCGTGCAGGCGCAGGCCGAGACCGAGGCGGAGCGGCTGCGCACGGAGGCCGCCGCGGACGCCTCGCAGTCCCGCGCGGAGGGCGAGGCGCTCGCCGTGCGGCTGCGTTCGGAGGCCGCCGCGGAGGCCGAGCGGCTGAAGACCGAGGCGCAGGAGTCGGCCGACCGGGTGCGCGCGGAGGCCGCCGCGGCCGCCGAGCGCGTGGGCACGGAGGCCGCCGAGGCGCTGTCCGCCGCCCAGGAGGAGGCCGCGCGGCGCCGTCGCGAGGCCGAGGAGACGCTGGGTTCCGCGCGCGCCGAGGCCGACCAGGAGCGTGAGCGGGCCCGCGAGCAGAGCGAGGAGCTTCTCGCCTCGGCCCGTAAGCGGGTCGAGGAGGCGCAGGCCGAGGCCGTGCGCCTGGTGGAGGAGGCCGACCGCAGGGCGACCGAGCTGGTCTCGGCCGCCGAACAGACCGCCCAGTCCGTACGGGACTCCGTCGCGGGTCTGCACGAGGCGGCGCAGGAAGAGGTGGCGGGCCTGCGCTCGGCCGCCGAGCACGCCGCGGAGCGCACCAGGACCGAGGCGCAGGAGGAGGCCGACCGCGTCCGCTCCGACGCCTACGCCGAGCGGGAGCGCGCCACCGAGGACGCCAACCGCACCCGTCGCGAGGCGACGGAGTCCTCGGAGGCCGCCAAGGAGCTGGCCGAGCGCACGGTCGCCGAGGCGATCGCGGAGTCCGAGCGGCTGCGTTCGGACGCCTCGGAGTACGTCCAGCGGGTGCGTACGGAGGCCTCCGACACGAAGGCGTCGGCCGAGCAGGACGCGGCACGTACGCGTGCGGACGCCCGTGAGGACGCCAACCGCATCCGCGGCGACGCCGCGAGCCAGGCCGACACGCTGATCGGCGAGGCGCGCAGCGAGGCCGAGCTGCTGCAGAACGAGACGATCGCGGAGGCCGAGCGCGTCCGCACGGAGGCGACCGAGCAGGCCGAGCGGCTGCGGGACGAGTCGACGGCGGAGGCGGAGCGGCTGCGGGCGGAGTCCACGGCCGAGGCCGAGCGGGTCCTCGCGGAGTCCACCGCCGAGGCCGAGCGGCTCAAGGCGGAGACGGCCGCCGAGGCGGAGCGGGTCCGTGCGGAGTCCGTGGCCAAGGCCGAGAAGCTCATCTCGGACGCGACGGGCGACGCCGAGCGGCTGCGCGCCGAGGCGTCGGAGACGGTGAACTCCGCGCAGCAGCACGCCGAGCGGATCCGCAGCGACTCCGAGCGCGTCAAGGCGGACGCGGCGAGGGAGGCCGAGCGGCTCACCTCCGAGGCGCGCGAGGAGGCCGAGCGCACCCTGGACGAGGCCCGCAAGGAGGCCAACAAGCGTCGCCAGGAGGCCGCCGAGCAGGTCGACACGCTCATCACGGAGGCCGCCGCCGAGGCGGAGAAGCTGACGGCGGACGCCCAGGAGAAGGCGCTCAAGGCGACCACGGACGCCGAGGCGCAGGCCGACACGATGGTCGGCGCGGCCCGCACGGAGGCCGACCGCCTTGTCGCGGAGGCGACGATCGAGGGCAACTCCCGGGTGGAGAAGGCGCGTACGGACGCGGACGAGCTGCTCGTCGGCGCCCGGCGCGACGCGACCGCCATAAGGGAGCGTTCCGAGGAGCAGCGCGACCGGATCACCGCCGAGATCGAGGAGCTGCACGAGCGTGCCCGCCGTGAGTCCGCCGAGGCGATGAAGACCGCGGGCGAGCGCTGTGACGCGCTGGTGAAGGCCGCGGAGGAGCAGCTCGCCGAGGCCCAGGCGAAGGCCAAGGAGATGGTCTCGGACGCGACGTCCGAGGCGAGCAAGGTGCGGATCTCCGCCGTCAAGAAGGCCGAGGGGCTCCTGAAGGAGGCCGAGACGAAGAAGGCCTCGCTGGTCGGTGAGGCCGAGCGGATCAAGGCGGACGCGGAGGCCGAGGCCACCCGCGTGGTCGAGGAGGGCAAGCACGAGCTGGAGGTACTGGTACGGCGCCGCGACGACATCAACGCGGAGATCTCCCGTGTCCAGGATGTCCTGGAGGCGTTGGGTTCCCTTGAGGCCCCGTCAACAGGCGGGAAGTCCGCGTCCGGCGGGGGTTCCGCGTCGGGTGGCGTCAAGGCCGGAGCCGCGGCAGGGTCGACCCGTTCGGGTGGCAAGCAGTCAGATAGCTAGCCAAAGCGCGACAACCATGCTTGTGAGGACCTTTGGCCCTGTCGCTGGCAAGTGCTCTGACGGTTAGCCACTCAAAAGGGGTGTCATTCTCCAGATCAAACGGGCATCCGCTCGATGACACGCCGCCTTGACCCCTAGGATTCCCTTATCACCTCACCGGTCTCATTCGACAGGAACCCCATGAGCGACACTTCCCCCTACGGCTTCGAGCTTGTGCGGCGTGGGTACGACCGCGCTCAGGTGGACGAACGTATCTCCAAACTCGTCTCCGACCGTGACAGCGCCCTCGCCCGCATCACCGCCCTGGAAAAGCGCATCGAGGAGCTGCACCTCGAAACGCAGAACGCCCAGGCCCAGGTGACCGACGCCGAGCCGTCGTACGCCGGGCTCGGCGCCCGCGTCGAGAAGATCCTCCGCCTCGCCGAGGAGGAGGCGAAGGATCTGCGCGAGGAGGCCCGCCGCGCGGCCGAGCAGCACCGCGAGCTCGCCGAGTCCGCCGCCCAGCAGGTGCGCAACGACGCCGAGTCGTTCGCCGCCGAGCGCAAGACCAAGGCGGAGGACGAGGGCGTCCGGATCGTCGAGAAGGCCAAGGGCGAGGCGGGCGCACTGCGTTCCGAGGCCCAGAAGGACGCGCAGTCCAAGCGCGAGGAGGCCGACGCGCTCTTCGAGGAGACCCGCGCCAAGGCCGCCCAGGCCGCCGCGGACTTCGAGACGAACCTCGCCAAGCGCCGCGACCAGTCCGAGCGCGACCTGGCGTCCCGTCAGGCCAAGGCCGAGAAGCGCCTCGCGGAGATCGAGCACCGCGCGGAGCAGCTTCGGCTGGAGGCGGAGAAGCTGCGCACCGACGCGGAGCGGCGCGCCCGCCAGACGGTGGAGACCGCGCAGCGCCAGGCCGAGGACATCGTGGCCGACGCCAACGCCAAGGCGGACCGTATTCGCAGCGAGTCCGAGCGGGAGCTCGCGGCGCTCACCAACCGCCGGGACAGCATCAATGCACAGCTCACCAACGTGCGGGAGATGCTGGCCACGCTCACCGGTGCGGCCGTCGCCGCCGCCGGGACGCCGGCCGAGGACGAGCCGGTCTCTCGCGGGGTGCCCGCGCAGCAGACCCGCTGAGGCAGGCGGACCGGGTACGCGAACACGCGGGAGCCCCCCGCCACTCCGGTGGCGGGGGGCTTTGCCGCGTTCTAGCGTGGCCGCATGATCACGCTCGACGGGCTGACCAAGCGATACGGCGAGAAGGTGGCCGTCAACAATCTGACCTTCGCCGTTCGGCCCGGCATCGTCACCGGCTTCCTCGGGCCCAACGGCGCGGGCAAGTCCACGACCATGCGCATGATGCTCGGGCTCGACAACCCCTCGGCCGGTGCCGTCCGCATCGACGGCAAGCACTACTCCCAGCTCAAGGACCCCCTCAAGTGCGTCGGCGCGCTCCTCGACGCCAAGGCCACGCACGGCGGGCGCAGCGCCTTCAACCACCTGCTCTGCCTCGCGCAGAGCAACGGCATCCCGCGCGCCCGCGTCCATGAGGTGCTCGACACCGTCGGGCTCACCGCCGTCGCCAGGAAGAAGGCCAAGGGGTTCTCGCTCGGCATGGGCCAGCGCCTCGGCATCGCGGGGGCGCTGCTCGGCGACCCCGAGATCCTGATGTTCGACGAGCCGGTCAACGGGCTCGACCCCGAGGGCATCCACTGGATCCGGAACCTGATGAAGTCCCTCGCCGCGCAGGGCCGCACGGTCTTCGTCTCCTCGCATCTGATGAGCGAGATGGCACTGACCGCCGACCACCTCGTCGTCATCGGCCAGGGCCGGCTCCTCGCGGACACCTCCATGTCCGACTTCATCCGGCAGAACTCACGCTCGTACGTACGACTGCGCTCCCCGCAGCGCGAGCTGCTCCTGGACGTCCTGCACGAGGCGGGCATCGGGGCCGTCGAGGCGCGTGACGGCGCCCTGGAGGTGGACGGCACGTCGTCCGAGCGGCTCGGCGAACTCGCCGCGAGCCGCCGGCTCGTACTCCATGAACTGAGCCCTCAGCAGGCGTCGCTCGAAGAGGCCTTCATGCGGCTCACCGCGGAGTCGGTCGAGTACCACGCGCACTCGGGCCCGGCGGGCGGCGCGGTCCCCGCGGACGAGCGGCCCGCCTGGGGCGAGGGCTGGCAGCAGCGGAAAGGGGCCTGAGCGATGGCCGCGGCACAGGTACTGAAGTCGGAGTGGACCAAGATCCGCTCGGTCTCCTCGACCGTCTGGACGCTCGGCCTCGCCGGGGTCGTCACGATCGCCCTCGGCATGTTGATCAGCATCCTGTCCAAGAACGACTACGACAGCCTGAACGCCAGGGACCGGCTGACCTTCGACCCGACGTACATCAGCTTCGCCGGGATGTCGCTCGGCCAGCTCGCGATGATCGTCTTCGGGGTGCTCGTCGTCTCGAACGAGTACAGCACCGGCATGATCCGCACCTCGCTCGCGGCCGTGCCGCAGCGCGGCACGTTCCTCTTCGGCAAGATCCTCGTGGCCACCCTGCTGGCCCTCGCCGTGGGCCTGGCCACCAGCTTCCTCACGTTCTTCGTGGGGCAGGCGGTGCTCGGCCCGTACAGGGCGGACCTCGGCGACCCCGGTGTGCTGCGCGCGGTCATCGGCGGCGCGCTCTACATGACGCTCATCGCGATGTTCTCGATGGGCGTCGCGACGATGCTGCGCAGCCCCATGCTGTCCCTCGGCATCCTGATGCCGTTCTTCTTCCTGATCTCCAGCATCCTCGGCAACGTGTCGGCGACGAAGAAGATCGGCCGCTTCCTGCCCGACCAGGCCGGCAGCAGGATCATGCAGGTCAAGGCGCCGTTCGACGACGACACCCCGTACGGGCCCTGGGGAGGTCTGGCGATCATGCTGGCGTGGGTGGTTCTCGCGCTGCTCTGCGGGTACGCGCTCCTGAAGAAGCGGGACGCCTGACCGCGGGCAGAGCGGTCCCACGGTTTTACCCTCTCTTAACTGGAACCGTCAGCGCGGCGTTATCCTCCTAACCCTTACGGGGGCGTGTGCCCCGACGTCCTGAACCATTCGATGGGTGCGGAGAATGATCGAGGCAGTCGGCCTGACGAAGCGCTATGGCGCCAAGACAGCCGTGTACAACCTTTCCTTCCAGGTGCGGCCCGGTACCGTCACCGGCTTCCTCGGGCCCAACGGCTCGGGCAAGTCGACGACGATGCGCATGATCCTCGGGCTCGACGCGCCCACCACGGGGCAGGTGACGATCGGCGGTTACCCCTACCGCAAGCTCCCCAACGCCCCTCGCCAGGTCGGCGCACTGCTCGACGCCAAGGCGGTGCACGGCGGCAGGCACGCCCGCAACCACCTGCTGTGCCTCGCGCAGCTCTCCGGCATCCCGGCCCGCCGCGTGGACGAGGTCCTCGGCGTCGTGGGCCTCCAGGACGTGGCGAAGAAGCGCTCCAAGGGCTTCTCGCTCGGCATGGGCCAGCGCCTGGGCATCGCGGCGGCGCTCCTCGGCGACCCGCAGGTGCTGCTCTTCGACGAGCCCGTCAACGGCCTCGACCCCGAGGGCATCCTCTGGGTGCGCAACCTGATGAAGGCGCTCGCTGCCGAGGGGCGCACGGTCTTCGTGTCGTCCCACCTCATGAGTGAGATGGCTCTCACCGCCGAGCACCTGATCGTGATCGGCCGCGGCCAGCTGCTCGCCGACATGAGCGTCAGGGACTTCATCTCGGCGAACTCCGCCGACTTCGCGCGGGTGCGCACGCCCGACAGCGAGCCGCAGCACCGCGAGAAGCTGACGGCCGCGCTGACCGAGGCGGGCGGCCAGGTCATGCCCGAGCAGGACGGCGCGCTGCGGGTGCTCGGCCTGCCGCTCCCCCGCATCAGCGACCTCGCGCACGGCGCCGACGTACGCCTCTGGGAGCTCTCCCCGCACCAGGCCTCGCTGGAGGAGGCGTACATGCGCATGACGCAGGGCGCCGTCGACTACCGCTCCACGGTCGACCAGCGCGCGGGCCTCCAGGAACAGCTGCCGCCCGGCGCCATGCCGCAGGGCCAGATGCCGGTGCCCGGCCAGGGCCAGCCCGGCTGGTACGCGCCGCCGCCGCCCCAGCAGGGCGGTCAGCCCTTCGCGATGCCGCAGCCGCAGGCCCCGGCGGGGACGCCGAACCCGTACGCCGCCGCCCCGCAGCAGCCCGCCGCCCCCGCTCCCGCCGCCCCACCCGCTCCCGCGCCCGGCCTGACCAAGGGCGCCACCGACAACGAGGACGCCGCCCGATGACCACGCCTCCGACTCCGCAGCAGCAGCCGCAGGCGCAGCAGGCCCCGCAGCAGCCCCAGCAGCACCCCCAGCAGGCGTACGCACCGGCCGGCGCCCCCGCGGTGGCCCTCCCGCCGCCGCCCGCGCCCGCCGCCCCCGCGCCGCCCTCGGCGTGGCAGCAGGCGATGAACAACGCGTACTCCTCGCCGATCCCGGTCAGGAAGACCCACCTCGGCAACGCCCTCGCCTCCGAGTGGACGAAGATCAAGTCGGTCCGCTCGACGGTGTGGACCCTGGGCATCTTCGTCGCCCTGGTCGTCGGCATCGGCCTGCTCGCCGCCGCGAACACCCAGCCGCACGACTACTACGACGTGCCGTTCACGCTCCCCGCCTTCTTCGGCCTGATGCTGGGCCAGATCTGTCTGATCACCCTCGGCGTCCTCGTGACCTCGTCCGAGTACGGCACGGGCATGATCCGTACGACGTTCACGGCGTCCCCCCAGCGGCACCGCGTCCTGGCGGCGAAGATCCTGGTCTTCTTCGCCGTGGCGTTCGTCGTCTCCGCGGGCTCCATCCTGCTCGTGGGTCTCGCGACCTCCGCGATGAACAGCGGCCCCGAGGCGGGCGACGTCCCGTGGGCGGGCACGGTCCTCAAGGGCGGCCTGTACGTGTCGCTGCTCGGCGTGGTCGCCCTCGCCGTCGGCTCCATGCTGCGGCACTCCGCCGGTGCCATCACCGCGATGCTCGGCGTGGTCCTCGTACCGGCGATCCTGCCGGCGTTCCTGTTGATCTGGGACAGCACGCAGTCGCTCGGCGAGAAGATGACGGACTACAACGCCATCAACTCGCTCGCCAAGATCTTCGGCCTCGACGGCGTGGACGGCTCCAACGGCACGTCGCAGCTCGTCGTGCTGATCGTCGTGACGGTGCTCGCGGTCGGCGGTTCGTTCGCCCTGCTGGAGAAGCGGGACGTCTAGCCGGAAGCTAGTACCTCGGCGCGTTACGGGACCGCTGCACCCGCGTGGTGCGGCGGTCCTTCGCGTTCCAGCACGCCTTGTGCCAGTGCCTGCGCTCGTCGACGCCGGAGTACTCGGGCCAGGCCACCACGTGCGGCAGGCTCGCGGGGATCTCCTGGTCGCAGCCGGGGCAGCGGTACCGCTTGCCCACCGTGCTCGCGCCCGCGACGTGCCGCACGCTCCACTCGTCGCCCTGCCAGCTCTCCGAGCTCTGGAAGCCGCCGTAGCGGCCCGACGGCTCCGCGCCCGCGGACGCCCTCGGCTCTCCGGCGCCCTTGGGGCGATTACGACGCGGGGACACGTGACACCTCACGGCTGTACGGGCGATCAGGGGTGCCCCAAGCCTAGCGCCGGGCCCATGGGTACCCGTCCGGGACCGGCGCGCCGACCCCTGCGCACCGCACGGCCACACGCTGCACGGAAAATCCAACAATCTTCTTGCCAAGCCGTGCCTTTGGCACGTGTCACGCGTTGTTGCCCGTAGGGGGAGTGCCTGCGTCGGCGTCAAGGAGGCAGGAGTTCGATGCGTGTAGGTAGTTTTGTTCTGGCCGCCCAGTTCCCCGGACAGGGGCAGGGGGAGGCGCTGCACCGGGCGGTGCGGTCCGCCGAGGTGGCCGAGGAGGCGGGGCTCGACTCGGTCTGGCTCGCCGAACACCATTTCGTTCCGTACGGCACCTGTCCGTCGGCGACGACCCTGGCGGCACTGCTGCTGGGGCGTACGCGACGGCTCCGTATCGGCACCGCCGTCAGCGTGCTGCCGACCGTACACCCGGTGGCACTCGGCGAACAGGCCGCGCTGCTGCACATCACGTCCGGCGGCAGGTTCTCGCTCGGCGTCGGCCGCGGCGGCCCGTGGGTGGACCTGGAGGTCTTCGGAGCGGGCCTCGGGGCGTACGAGAAGGGGTTCCCCGACTCGCTCGACCTGCTGCTCCGGTGGCTGCGCGAGCCCCGGGTCGGGAGCCGCGACGAGCGGTTCCCCTTCCGTGAGGTCGACGTCGTGCCCCGGCCGCAGGAGGCCCTCAACGGCCAGGGCGCGAGCGGCCCCGAAGTGATCGTCGCCTGCACCTCGCCGTCCAGCGTGCGGCTCGCCGCGCGGCGCGGACTGCCGATGCTGCTCGGCATGCACGTGGGCGACGACGAGAAGGCCGAAATGGTGGCCTTGTGGAACCGGCACGCACGTGCAGCCGGGCACCCGCCGGACGTGCTGGCCGCGGCGTGCCACGTCTCCGCGGGTGTCGTGCAGATCGCGGACCACCGCCCGGAGGCCGCGGAGACGTTACAGAAAGCGATGCCGGGCTGGCTCAAGCAGGGCCTGGAGGCACATGTCACGGTGGACGGCCGCAAGCGCGCCATGCGTGACCCGCTGGCCTACACCGAAATGCTCTGCGGGCTCCACCCCGTGGGCACCCCGCAGGTGTGCGCCGACCGCATCGCCGCCACCTCGGAGCGGACGGGCATCACACGCTTCGCGCTGCTCGTCGAGGGCTCCGGCGATCTCGCGACCACGGAGGAGAACGTACGAAGGCTGGGGGCCGAGGTACTGCCCCAGCTCGGCTGAGACGGGAGCTGCCGCTCCGGACCGTCACACCTCCCGCGTACGGAGCGGCAGCAACAAACGTCAGCAGTCCCGGAGTTCGGGTGACTGGTTGAGCAGCTGACCCCGGATCGAGGTGAATCGGGCGAGCCGGTCATCCACCGCCGAGTCCAGCGGGAAGACCGCCACACGGTGACAGTTCTGGAACGCCAGACGTACTCCGAAGTGCCGCTGTAGCGCGCCGCGAATCGCGTCACTCGCGAGCGCGCGCAGCAGCTGCCCACGTGCCTGCTCGTCCGGCGGCGGCGTCTGGTTGTCGGCGAACTCTCCGCCGTCGACCTTCAGCTGAGCCACCAGGGAGCTGATCATCTCCCATGCGTAAGGCAGGGAGGTCCGGACGCAGTCGACGAATGCTGCTTCGTCGACCTCGCCTCGCTCGGCCTGTTCCAACAGTGCCGGTGAGACGTCGAGCGACATGGGTTCTCCTCTCACACCCCCGGGGAGCGGGGGCCTACGGACAGGGACGGAGTCCGCATACGCAGCGTGCGCGGATGACGACCTCCCGCTTCTACGGTAGGCACCGGTCGGGCGCCGCACCAGGAGATTGGACGCATAACCGGCCAGGATCGAACAGGTCCATCGACGGACAAGTGGTGCGAGCCGCGCGACGGCCGCCGGCGGCTGAGGGCGAATCGCGTGCACCACCCCGAGTCGAGTAGCGTTGCGCCCCATGCGTCTCGTCATTGCCCGATGCTCCGTGGACTACGCGGGCCGGCTCACCGCCCATCTCCCGTCGGCCCCCCGTCTGATCCTCGTGAAGGCGGACGGCAGCGTCTCGATCCACGCGGACGACAGGGCCTACAAGCCCCTGAACTGGATGTCCCCGCCCTGCACGCTGAAGGAGGGAGCAGGGGACGACGCCGGTGTGTGGACCGTCGTGAACAAGGCGGGCGAGAAGCTCATCATCACGATGGAGGAAATCCTCCACGACTCCTCGCACGAACTCGGCGTGGACCCCGGCCTCATCAAGGACGGCGTGGAAGCGCACCTCCAGGAGCTGCTCGCCGACCGCATCGAGACACTGGGCGATGGTTTCTCGCTCATCCGTCGCGAGTACATGACGGCGATCGGCCCGGTCGACATCCTCTGCCGCGACGCCGACGGGCAGACCGTCGCCGTCGAGATCAAGCGCCGCGGCGAGATCGACGGCGTCGAGCAACTGACCCGCTACCTGGAGCTGTTGAACCGCGACCCGCATCTCGCGCCGGTCCGGGGCATCTTCGCCGCCCAGGAGATCAAGCCGCAGGCCCGCGTCCTCGCCACGGACCGCGGCATCGGCTGTGCCGTCCTCGACTACAACGCGATGCGCGGCATCGAGGACGACAAGCTGCGGCTGTTCTGAGAGCCTGTGTCATAACCCCGGTCGGATCAGCGTGCGGCGTCTGGTGCGTGCGATCGCAAGGCGCCGGAGCGTCCTCGTAGCGGAGCTACTAGGGCGTTTCGGCAACGCCGCGAGCGTGCGTGCCAGGCGTCGCGCGCCCGGCCGGGGTTATGACACAGGCTCTGAGCGGCCCTACACCGTCCCTGGCGCCGTCGACCCGCTGGAGGGGTCGACGGCGCTTCGCGTCGCCGGTGAGCCCGTCGGGCGGCTCGCCGAGTTCGAGTTGTCGGGCGAGGTGGGCGGGGAGTCGCTCGTCGGCGGCTCCGACGTCGGGGGCCGGGACGTGGGCGGCTTGGTCGTCGGAGGCTTCGTCGTGGGCGGCTTCGTCGTCGGGGGCTTGGTCGTCGGCGGTTTCGTCGTGGGGGGCTTCGTGGTCGGCTCGTCGCTCGGCTCGTCCGAGGGCTTGCCGGACGGCTCACCGCTGTCGCTCGGGCCGTCCGACGGCTCGCCGCTCGGTGTCGGGCCGTCGGAGGTGCCGATGGCGCCGTCGTCGCCCGAGCCGGGGCGGCTGGTGGCGTCCTGCGGCTTGTCGGCGGTCAGGCCGTCGTCGCCCTGGTCCTCCGTGGCGGACTGCTCCGTCTTGACCCGTTCGCCGGGGCCGTCGTCGGACGTGGCGCCCAGCGTGACGACCGTGCCGAGGACGGCGACGAGCAGGGCTCCCGCGCCCGCGGCGACGAGGTTGCGCCGGGTGCCGCTGAGGATGGAGCGGCGGCTAGGCGCCTTGGCGGGCACGATGACCGGCGTGACCCTGCTGCTGACCAGGGTCTCCGGCTCCGCGGGCGGCACCGGCGGCACGAAGGCCGCGGGGACGCCGCCGGGCGGCGACGCCGACTCCTCGTAGCGCGCGTCGGGGACCTCTTCCCCCGCGGCGGTGCGCCCGCCGGGCAGTGCGCCGCCCGAGCGGTCGGCGACCAGGGCGAGGGCACGGCGTCCGGAGATCATGCCGCGCTTGTCGGCGAGGGCGCCGCGCAGCCCGATGGACGCCTCCAGCTCGGCGCGCGCCCGGTCGAGCCGTCCGCCGCAGAGCGCGAGGATGCCCAGCTCGTGGTGGAAGTACGCCTCCTCGGCGACCTCCCCCGCGTTGCGCGCCGCCTCCTGGCCGGACCGCAGGGCGCGTTCCCAGGCGCCCCAGGCGAGGCCCCCCGCGAAGGCGGGCGCCGCGGTGCGGGCCAGCAGGACCGCGGTGCCGCTCTCCGCGGTGACCAGCGCGGAGAGCGCCGCGAGGACCGCGTCCGCCTCGGCGGCGACCCGTCCGGGGGCGACCGAGGGGTGTCCGGCCCACCAGGCGTAGTGCTGGGCGGCGGCGCGGGCCCGCTCGGCGCTGTCGTCGGCGTACCCGGCGCTCTCCAGCTGGGTGCGCACGCCGGGGGCGAGGCGGTAGTGCGCGCCCACCGCGGTGACCAGGGCGCAGCTCACCAGCTCGGCGAGTGCGGCGTCGGCGTGGGTGTCGCCGACCAGGGCGGGCAGGTGTGCCTGGTGCGGCAGTTCACCGCCGAGCGCGACGGCGAACTCCAGGGTGGCGCGGGCCGAGGGGCTCAGCCGGGAGGCGAGCAGGGCCGCGGGCGCGGCGCCGTCGGCGAGCGAGGGCAGCGGGACCTCGGTGTCGTCGGCTTCGAAGGGCGCGTCGACCGGGACGTCCGCGAAGTAGCCGTTGTCCTCGAAGGCGTGCGGGTCGGCGCGGAGCTGGTCGCGCTGGCGGAGCAGGGCGCCCGCCTGGACGAAGCGCAGCGGCAGGCCCTCGGACTCGAACCACAGGTCGCCCGCCCAGCCGGCCTCCTCGTCGTCGAGGACGCGGCCGACGACGCGCTCCAGGAGTTCGAGGCTGCCGCCGCGGCCGAGTCCGCCGAGGAACACCTCTTCGAGGTGGGAGCCGGTGGAGGGGGCGGCGACGTCGGGTGTCGTGGCGATGAGGAAGGCGCACTCGGGCGTCGCGTCGAGCACCTCGTCGAGGCCCGCGCCGCCGAACTCCAGGTCGTCGAGGACGACGACGGCACCGATGCCGTTGACGAGTTCGAGCAGGGAGGCGTGGTCGGGCCGCTGCAGGGGTGCGTCGTAGACGGCCGCGAAGAGGTCCTGGAGCAGTTCGCCGGGTGTCCTGCGGCAGCCGGAGAGCCGGACCACGCCGTCGGGCGCGAGATCGGCGCAGTCGTCGGCGACGGCGTTGAGCAGCGCCGTGCGTCCCGATCCGGCGGGCCCGGTGAGCCGCACCGACCTGCCGCGTGCGAGCAGCCGTACGAGGCGCTCACGCTCTTCCTGGCGCTCCAGGAGCGGCATCCTGGGGAGCGCGGGTCCCGGCGGCACGGGCGGCATGGCGGCGCGGCGCAGCTCGGCGCGTTCGCCCGCGGTGCGCTTGGCGGGTGTGTCCGGCCGTTCCCCGGGCGGGCAGGGTTCGATCTCGCTGCCGTCGACGGGGTTGACGGTGAGCAGGAAGTCACCGGACACCAGTTGTACGGTGCGGGCCAGGGCGGGTGCCTGCTGGCCGAAGTCCGGAGTCAGAGGATCGCGTGGACGCTGCGGTCGCGCGGAGCCGTCGTGGTCGTCGCCACCTTGCCCGTGGCCGTACTCTTCGGGTTCCCGGTTCATCGGGTCCATGGTCCCAGCCCCCCAGATGCGTGATGTGCAGAGCCCCCTCCGGCCTTCGTGCACACTGCGCTGTCGCTTCTGGTCCGGTGCCCCCGCGCGGGTTCGTATATCGGTGGGCGACCGAACCCTAGACCTTCGTCCAGTATCTACGAGAGAGCGGGGTACCGCCCCGTCCGAGACGTCACAGTCTCATGAGGAATGCGTGCTTCAGGCTCTGGGGAGCGATTCGACGCCGATGCCGCCCTCGATCGCGAGGATGCGGTGGAGCCTCGTCGCGACGAGCAGGCGCTGCATCTGCGGCGGCACGTGGCGCAGGACGAGCCTGCGTCCGCACCGTCCGGCGCGGCGGTGCGCGCCCATGATGACGCCGAGTCCCGTGGCGTCCCACGAGTCGAGTTCGGACAGGTCGAGCACCAGGTCGCCGGCGCCGTCGTCGACGGCCGAGTGCAGGACCGTACGGGCGTCCGCCGCGCTGCGTACGTCGAGGCGTCCCCCGACGACCAGCTGGGCCTGGTCGCCCCTGATGTGCATATGCGCTCCCCGAGAGTGCTGTGTGCAGAGTGCTGTGTCTGCTGTGACGGATGGTCCGTAGGCGTCTGCTGATCCTTGCGGCGATCTGCGTATGTCACAGCAACTGACTGCCGCTTGGGCGAGGAAGTTGCCGTCCGTAAGCGAACCGATACCGAATTCACTCCGAGGGGTGACCCGGAGGCCACTGAAAGGTCAGACGAGGCGTCAGGCGGCGTACGTCAGTGCTGGTTCAGTGCTTGTAGAAGCCCTGCCCGCTCTTGCGGCCGATGTCACCGGCGTCAACCATCCGGCGCATCAGCTCCGGTGGGGCGAACTTCTCGTCCTGGGACTCGGTGTAGATGTTGCTCGTGGCGTGGAGCAGGATGTCGACGCCGGTGAGGTCGGCGGTGGCGAGCGGGCCCATGGCGTGGCCGAAGCCGAGCTTGCAGGCGATGTCGATGTCCTCGGCGCTTGCGACACCCGACTCGTACAGCTTGGCGGCCTCGACGACGAGCGCGGAGATCAGACGGGTCGTCACGAAGCCGGCGACGTCGCGGTTGACGACGATGCAGGTCTTGCCGACGGACTCGGCGAACTCGCGGGTGCGGGCGAGGGTTTCGTCGCTGGTCTTGTAACCGCGCACGAGCTCGCAGAGCTGCATCATCGGGACCGGCGAGAAGAAGTGGGCGCCGACGACGCGCTCCGGACGGTCCGTCACGGCCGCGATCTTGGTGATCGGGATGGCGGAGGTGTTGGAGGCGAGTACGGCGTCGTCGCGCACGAGCTTGTCGAGGGTGCGGAAGATCTCGTGCTTGACCTCCAGCTTCTCGAACACGGCCTCGACGACGATGTCCGCGTCGGCGACGGCGTCCAGGTCGGTGGTGGCCGTGATGCGCCCGAGCGCGGCCTCGGCGTCGTCGGCGGCGAGCTTGCCCTTGCCCACGAACTTGTCGTACGACGCCTTGATCCCGTCGGTGCCACGGGTCAGGGCCTCATCGGTGACGTCGCGCAGGACGACGTCCCAGCCCGCCTGGGCGGAGACCTGAGCGATACCGGACCCCATGAGTCCGGCTCCGATGACGGCGAGCTTCCGTGCCACTGTTCCGACTCCCCTACCGCTTATCACGCTTGGCTTACACGCGGCTTACGCATGCCTCTGCGGCGGACATTAGCGGTCGGGGGCGCACCTGTGGCCGTGAAGAGATGCGCGTCACGTCTCAAATGACGGACATCACACTGGTACGGGCCGCGCTGTGCGGCGCGTCACGCGGGGGTACGGGTCATCCGGCGGGCCGGGTCGCGTAGTTGAGGACCTTCTCGCCGAGGAGGTCCTCCATCTCGTCCAGCAGACAGAGGGCCTCGCGCGACACTTCGGCGACGTCGCGGCGCTCGACCATCTCGTCGCCGATCCACGCCATGAGCGTGGCATGGAGCCAGGAGAGCTGACCGGCGACCAGGCCGGGCAGCGGGTCACCGGGGGCGGCGCCGGTCTCCTCGGCGAGCGTCCCGGTGAGCCGGGCCAGCGCCTCCTGCTGGATCTCCCAGAGGCGGGAGCGCAGGGGGTGCGCGTCGGTGATGACCTTCATGAAGTCGGCCCAGCCCGCGAAGAGGCCGATGGAGGGCGAGACGCCCTCCACGTCGGAGCGGAGCTCGCGCAGGACGGCGGCGGCCGCCGACTCCCCGCTCCTGCGCCCCCGCACGTACCCGGCGAGCCGGTCGACGACGGCCTCGCCCCGGTCGAGGAAGAGGTCCTCCTTGGCGGGGAAGTAGTTGTACACCGTGTTGGCGGAGACGTCCGCCGCGTCCGCGATCTCCGCGACGGTCACCGCGCCGAAGCCGCGCTCCAGGAAGAGCCCCGTGGCGATGTCGGAGATCCGCTGCTTGGTCTGCCGCTTCTTGCGCTCCCTGAGCCCTTCGGTCATGCGGTCATCGTATGCGTCGCTGGTCGCCCTTGAATTTTGCGGAGCATAGAAATTTGGTGGCGTTGCAAAATTTAAGGGACTCTGTTTTTGTGGGGCCATGGCAATCATCAGCACGTCCGGCCTCGCCCGGACCTTCCGGACCAAGGGCGGGCCCGTCGAGGCCGTCCGCGGCATCGACCTGAGCGTGCGGGCGGGCGAGATCCTCGGCTTCCTCGGGCCGAACGGCGCGGGCAAGACCACCACGCTGCGCATGCTGACCACGCTGCTCCCGCCCACCGGCGGCACCGCCACCGTGGCGGGCCACGACCTGACGGAGGACCCGGCGGGCGTGCGCGGCCGGATCGGTTACGTCGCCCAGTCCGGCGGCGTCGACCTCAGCGTCTCCGTACGCGAGGAACTGATCACCCAGGGGCGCCTGTACCGCCTGCCCAGGGCGCGCGCCGAGGCCCGCGCCGAGGAGCTGGCGCGCGACCTCGGCCTGACCGAGCTGATGGAGCGGCCCTGCGCGGCGCTCTCCGGCGGCCAGCGGCGGCGCCTGGACATCGCGATGGGGCTCACGCACCGGCCCGAGGTGCTCTTCCTCGACGAGCCGACCACCGGGCTCGACCCGGGCAGCCGGGCCGACCTGTGGACGCTGGTGCGGCGGCTGCGCGACGAGTACGGCACGACGGTCTTCCTCACCACGCACTACCTCGACGAGGCCGACGCGCTCTCCGACCGCCTGGTCGTCGTGGACCGGGGCGTCGTGGTCGCCGACGGCACGCCGAGCGCGCTCAAGCTGCGGTACGGCGGCTCGATCGACGCCACGCTCCAGGACACCTTCCTCGCCATCACCGGCCGCGACCTCGCACCCGAGGAGCAGGCGCCGGTCGCCGTCTGACCCGTACACCCGCCCGCCCACAGCACCGAGGGACCCCATGCCCGTCCTGCTCTCCGACACCGCGCTGATCTTCGGGCGGTACGCCCGGCAGACCCTGCGCTCCAAGTTCCAGATCCTCTTCGGCGTCCTGACGCCCCTGCTCTACCTGCTCTTCTTCGGGCCCCTGCTCACCGGTCTGCCGCTCGGCTCCCGGGGCGACTCCTGGCAGGTGCTCGTCCCGGGGCTGCTGCTGCAACTCGGTCTCTTCGGGGCGACCTTCAGCGGCTTCGCGCTCATCATCGAGAAGCAGTTCGGCGTGGTGGAGCGGATGCGGGTGACGCCCGTCAGCCGCCTCGCGCTGCTGCTCGGCCGCATCCTGCGCGACGCCGCGCTCTTCGTCTTCCAGGCGGTGCTGCTCGTGCTCGCCGCGCTGGTGATGGGGCTCAGGGCGCCCCTCGCCGGCGTCCTCATCGGATTCGCTTTCGTGGCGCTCCTGACCGCGGGGCTCGCCTCGCTCTCGTACGCGCTCGCCATGAAGGTCGGCAAGCCGCAGGAGTTCGGCCCCGCCGTGAACGCGGTGAGCATGCCCGCGATGCTGCTCTCCGGACTGATGCTGCCGATGGCGCTCGCGCCGGCCTGGCTGGACGTCCTGTCGCACTTCATGCCGTTCCGCTACCTGGTCGACGCGGTGCGGGCGGCGTACGTGGGCGAGTACGCGACCGCCACCATGCTGTACGGGGTCCTGATGGCCGTCGCCTTCGTGCTGTTCTCCGTGACGGTGGGCACACGGGTCTTCAAGCGGGCCGGTGCCTGACTACGCTCGGACGCATGGTCAATCTGACGCGCATCTACACCAGGACCGGCGACCAGGGCACCACCGCCCTCGGGGACATGAGCCGGACCGCCAAGACCGATCTGCGGATCTCCGCGTACGCCGACGCCAACGAGGCCAACGCGGCCATCGGCACGGCGATCGCGCTCGGACAGCTCGACGCGGAGGTCGTGAAGGTCCTCGTACGGGTCCAGAACGACCTGTTCGACGTGGGCGCCGACCTGTCGACGCCGGTCGTCGAGGACCCGAAGTACCCGCCGCTGCGCGTCGAGCAGTCCTACGTCGACAAGCTGGAGGAGGACTGCGACCGCTTCCTGGAGGAGCTGGAGAAGCTGCGCAGCTTCATCCTTCCGGGCGGCACGCCGGGCGCGGCCCTGCTGCACCAGGCGTGCACGGTGGTGCGGCGGGCCGAGCGCTCGACGTGGGCGGCCATCGAGGTCCACGGGGAGAGCATGAACCCCCTGACGGCCACCTACCTCAACCGCCTCTCCGACCTCCTGTTCATCCTGGCGCGCACGGCCAACAAGGCGGTCGGCGACGTGCTGTGGGTGCCGGGCGGCGAGCGCTAGACCCGGCGCCGCTAGAGCTTGGTCAGGACGTCCTCGTTCTCGCGCTCCTTGCCGGCCTCCGCTGCCGGTGCCTTCTTCGGGAAGAGGGTGTACGTGGCGGCGATGACGACGTTGATGCCGATCAGCCACAGCATCCGCTGCTGCCACATCCGCAGCGAACCGGTGTCGCCCTCGCCGCCCACGTACCAGGCGGCGCCCTGGAGCAGCGCCATGGCGATCAGCGCGGCGAGCACCCAGCGCGCGGCGAGCTTCCACTCGTGGACGGCGCGGGCGGCCCCGTACTTCGGTGTCACGGGGGCGGGCCCGCCGGCGAAGCGGTGGGCGACGCGGACGTCGACCCACTTGATCGTGTAGTGGCCGAGCGCGACGGAGTAGCCGATGTAGACGGCGGCGAGGCCGTGCTTCCAGTCCGGCTCCGCCCCGTTCCTCAGGTCGATCGCGGTGACCACGAACAGCAGCACTTCCAGGAGCGGCTCGCACAGCAGCACGCCGACACTCGTACGCGGCATCTTCGCCCAGTAGCGCAGCGCGAGACCCGCGGCGAGCAGCACCCAGAAGCCGACCTCGCAGATGATGATCAGTGTGACGATCACGGCTCACTCCTCAGGGTCGCTTCCTCGGTCACCCTTCAAGGCTGGCGTCCCACGAGCCGCCGGTCGTCGTCGTCAGTGACGAAGCCGGGCTGCATCCTTCGATGTAGCGGCGGCCCCGGGCCCTGGGCGCGGGCGTCCGCAACCAGCGCCGTACCCAGTTCGATGTAGTCACCACCGGCCGGGTTCCTCCCCCAGGACCAGGCAATGGCCCGAGCCCACCGTGTTGGATGGGGGCATGGCCCTGTCCCTCGCCCGCCCGCACCGCGTCGACGTCGGGATCGCCACGCTCAGCCTGCTCAGCGGGCTGGCGCTGTGGGCGCTCGGGCTGCACACCCAGCCGGGCAGGCACTTCAGCGGCGCCTGGGCGCTCATCCCGCTGGCCGTCCTCGCCTGCCTGGAGCTGGTGCGCAGGACGGCCCCGCAGGTCGCCCTCACCGTCGGCACGCTCGCCCTGGTCGCCGACCAGTTCACCGAGGGCAACCTCGCCTCGATCATGATGTTCACGGACATCGTGTACGCGGCCGTCGTGTACGGCACGCCCGCCGCCGCGCGCCGCATCCCGGTGACCACGGGGCTGATCACCGTGGCGGTGACCGTCGGCTTCCTCGCCTGGTTCAGGGACCCCGAGGCCATCCTGCTCGGCGTCGTCACCGGGGTGATCTCCTTCGCCCCCGCCACCACGGGCGTCCTGGTGCGCAACCACCGCGAGGCCGCGGAGGCGGCGAGGCTGCGGGCCGAGCAGACGGCGCTGCTCGCCGAGATGGACCGCGTCCAGGCCGTCACGGCCGAGCGCGCGAGGATGGCCCGCGAACTGCACGACATGGTCGCCAACCACCTCTCGGCGATCGCCATCCACTCCACGGCCGCCCTCTCCCTGGACGACCCGAGGACGAGCACGGACGCGCTCGTCGTGATCCGGGAGAACAGCGTCGAGGGCCTGGCCGAGATGCGCCGCCTCATCGGCATCCTGCGCGACGACAGCGGTGACCTGGAACCGGCCGTCGCGCCCACCCTCGACGGACTCGCCGCCCTGGTCGCGGGCGCCCGCACCAACGGCCTCGACGTCACGCTCGACGACGCCCGCACCCCGCGGGAGCCGAAGCTGCCCGCGCCGGTCGGGCTCGCCGCGTACCGCATCGTCCAGGAGTCCCTGACGAACGCCCTCAAGCACGCCTCGCCCGGCCCGGTCACCGTGAGCCTCGTCCAGCGGCGCCGCGCCCTGAAGGTCCGCGTGAGCAGCCCGTACGGCGATCCGTCCGGGCCGCGCGCCCCCGGCTCCGGAGCCGGCCTCGTCGGCATGCGTGAGCGCACCGAACTGCTCGGCGGTGCCTTCGATTCGGGCCCCGAGAACAGCCCTGACGGCAAGGTGTGGATCGTCTCCGCGACCCTGCCCGTCGACCCCGCAGACGAAGGAGCCGAGGAATGATCCGGGTGCTTGTCGCCGAAGACCAGTCAGCCGTACGCGCGGGACTCGTCCTGATCCTGCGCAGCGCCCCCGACATCGAGGTGGTCGGCGAGGCGGCGGACGGCGAGCAGGCGGTGGCCCTCGCGCGCGAGCTCCGCCCCGACCTGGTCCTGATGGACGTGCAGATGCCGCGCCTCGACGGGGTCGCGGCGACGCGGCAGGTCGTCGCCGAAGGGCTCGCGGACGTCCTCGTCCTGACCACCTTCGACCTCGACGAGTACGTCTTCGGGGCGCTGCGCGCGGGCGCCTGCGGGTTCATGCTGAAGAACACCGAGGCGAAGGACCTCATCGAGGGCGTCCGCACGGTGGCGCGCGGCGAGGGCCTGATCGCCCCCGCCGTCACACGCCGTCTGATCGCCGAGTTCGCCGCCCCGGCCAAGGCGGTGCGCAGCGGGAACGCGCCGGACCCCGCGGTCCTGGACAGCCTCACGCGCCGCGAGCGCGAGGTCCTCGCCTGCATCGGCGGCGGCCTGTCGAACGCGGAGATCGCGGGCCGTCTCTCCATGGCGGAGGCCACGGTGAAGACCCACGTCAGCCGGTTGCTCGGCAAGCTCGGCCTGCGCAGCAGGGTGCAAGCTGCCGTGCTCGCGCAGGAATTGGGTGTCTGATCCGTTCGGGCGGGGTTGCCTGATCCCATCGGAGCGGTGCGATCCGGCCATTGGTTCAGACCTCTTGACCGATGGTCCAGACCTTTCTATTCTCACCGCACTGCGGTGAGCACTCCCCCACGTGTTCCACGTGCTCACGGGCGGCGCAGGGATCTACCCCTATGACCCCCGGAACTCACCCGAGGAGCACCTCGTGCGCTTCACACAGACCGACGCACGCCCAAGACTCAGGCGCAGACACAGAGCCGTGGCCGCAATGACCACGCTCCTGCTCCCGCTCGCCACCCTCGTCGCGCTCGGCGGCTCCGCCGAGGCCGCCCCCGATGCCACCGCCGAGGCCACCGCCACGTACGCCAAGACCCAGGACTGGGGCAGCGGCTTCGAGGGCAAGTGGACCATCAAGAACACCGGCACCACCACGCTCAGCTCCTGGAACGTCCAGTGGGACTTCCCCTCGGACACCAAGGTGACCTCCGCCTGGGACGCCACCGTCACCAACTCCGGCGCCCGCTGGACGGGCAAGAACCTCGGCTGGAACGGGACGCTCGCCCCCGGCGCCTCGGTCTCCTTCGGGTTCAACGGCACCGGCTCCGGCTCCCCCAGTGAGTGCACGCTCAACGGCAACAGCTGTGACGGCGGCAGCGTCCCCGGCGACAAGCCGCCCACCGCGCCCGGCACCCCGAAGGCCTCCGGCATCACCGACACCTCGGTGAAGCTCGACTGGAGCGCCGCCACCGACGACAAGGGCGTCAAGAACTACGACGTCCTGCGGGACGGCGCCAAGGTCTCCACGGTGTCCGACACCTCGTACACCGACAAGGACCTCACCGCCGGCACCGACTACTCGTACAGCGTGCAGGCCCGCGACACCGCAGGCCAGACGGGCCCGGCGAGCGAAGCCGTCAAGGTCCGCACCACCGGCGGCGGCGGTCCCGAGCCCGAGCCCGGCGACAAGGTCAAGCTCGGCTACTTCACCGAGTGGGGCGTCTACGGCCGGAACTACCACGCCAAGAACATCGCGTCCTCCGGCTCCGCCGGGAAGATCACGCACATCAACTACAGCTTCGGCAACGTCCAGGGCGGCAAGTGCACCATGGGCGACGCCTACGCGGCGACCGACAAGGCGTACACCGCCGACCAGAGCGTCGACGGCGTCGCCGACACCTGGGACCAGCCCCTGCGCGGCAACTTCAACCAGCTGCGCAAGCTGAAGGCCAAGTACCCGGACATCAAGATCCTCTGGTCCTTCGGCGGCTGGACCTGGTCCGGCGGCTTCACCGACGCCATGAAGAACCCGGCGGCCTTCGCCAAGTCCTGCCACGACCTGGTCGAGGACCCGCGCTGGGCCGACGTCTTCGACGGCGTCGACCTGGACTGGGAGTACCCCAACGCCTGCGGTCTGTCCTGTGACACCTCGGGCCCGGCCGTCTTCAAGAACATGATGCAGGCCTTCCGGTCCGAGTTCGGCTCCAAGAGCCTGGTCACCGCGGCCATCACCGCGGACGGCTCCAGCGGCGGCAAGATCGACGCCGCCGACTACGGCGGCGCGGCGCAGTACGCCGACTGGTACAACGTCATGACGTACGACTTCTTCGGCGCCTGGGCGGCCAAGGGCCCGACGGCCCCGCACTCCCCGCTGACGTCCTACGCGGGCATCCCGCAGGACGGCTTCAACTCCGCCGCCGCGATCTCCAAGCTCAAGGCCAAGGGCGTGCCCGCGGAAAAGCTGCTCCTCGGCATCGGCTTCTACGGCCGCGGCTGGACCGGCGTCACCCAGAAGGAGCCGGGCGGCACGGCGACCGGCGCGGCACCCGGGACGTATGAGGCAGGGATCGAGGACTACAAGGTCCTCAAGAACAGCTGCCCCGCGAACGGGACGGTCGCCGGTACCGCGTACGCGCACTGCGGCACGAACTGGTGGTCCTACGACACCCCGGCGACCATCAAGTCCAAGATGGCCTGGGCCAAGGACCAGAAGCTCGGCGGTGCCTTCTTCTGGGAGTTCAGCGGTGACACCAGCAATGGTGAGCTGGTCAGCGCGATCAACGACGGTCTGAAGTAGCCTCCGGACCGCCCCACGAACGAAGCCGGGAAGACAGGATCGCCCCCTGTCTTCCCGGCTTCTCCATGCGTGCGGGAGAAACTACGCCACGTTCACCCGCTGGCCGGGCGGCGCCGCCTCCAGCCACGCCAGGAAACCCGTCAGGGCGTCCTCGCTCATCGCCAGCTCCAGGCGCACTCCGCGGTGGAGGCAGCCGAGGACTATGGCGTCGGAGAGCAGCGCCAGCTCTTCCTCGCCGTCGGGCGCCCGGCGGTCGACGACCTCGATGGCCGAGCGCTCAAGGACGCGGCGGGGCCGGGGGGCGTAGGAGAAGACGCGGTACCACTCGACACGGTCACCGTTGTAGCGGGCCACGCCGTAGCCCCAGCCCTTGCCGGAGGTGTCGCCCTTCTCGGGGGCGTCCCAGCGCAGGCTGCAGTCGAAGGTGCCGCCGGAGCGCTGGATCAGCCGGCGCCTCAGCCCGAAGACGAAGAGCCCCACCAAAACCAGCGCGATCACAGCAAGTCCGCACACGAGCAGAGTGAGGATCATCGGCACCGACCTCCTCGCCTCTTCGAAAACGGACCGACATTGCACCCGCATTGCCTCAGCCGCGACCAGGTCCGGGATGTTCCCGGACCTGGCCGCGGCTGAGTCACGTTACGCCGCGCGCTGGGGTCAGCGCGCCGCCACCGCACGCAGTCGGACGTCGGCGCGCCGCTCGGCGGAGGCGTCGGCCTCGCCCTTCGCGCGCTCCAGCGCCCGCTCCGCACGCTGGACGTCGATCTCGTCGGACAGCTCCGCGATCTCGGCCAGCAGCGACAGCTTGTCGTCCGCGAAGGAGATGAATCCCCCGTGGACGGCGGCGACGACCGTGGAGCCGTCGCTCGTACGAATGGTCACAGGGCCCGACTCCAGCACACCGAGCAGCGGCTGGTGACCGGGCATGACGCCGATGTCGCCGGACGTGGTGCGCGCGACGACCAGGGTGGCCTCACCGGACCAGACACTGCGGTCCGCCGCGACCAGCTCGACATGCAGCTCAGCAGCCAAGGGTGGCTCCTCGGGTCACCACCCGGCGGCTTCGCCGGGTGTTGGGTCAAATTCTAGTGGGCGTGCGGAGAGGGGCGGGACACCACCCCTGCGCGGGGTGCTCCCCGCCCCTCTCCATCAGAGCAGCCGGCCTCAGGAGACGCCGAGCTCCTTGGCGTTCTTCTTGAGGTCCTCAAGACCACCGCACATGAAGAATGCCTGCTCCGGGAAGTGGTCGTACTCGCCGTCGCAGATCGCGTTGAAGGCCGCGATCGACTCGTCGAGGGACACGTCCGAACCGTCCACACCGGTGAACTGCTTGGCGGCGTGGGTGTTCTGGGACAGGAAGCGCTCCACGCGACGGGCACGGGCGACGACGAGCTTGTCCTCTTCGCCGAGCTCGTCGATACCGAGGATCGCGATGATGTCCTGGAGGTCCTTGTACTTCTGCAGGATCGTCTTGACGCGCATGGCGGCGTCGTAGTGGTCCTGCGCGATGTAGCGCGGGTCCAGGATGCGGGACGTGGAGTCCAGCGGGTCCACGGCCGGGTAGATGCCCTTCTCCGAGATCGGACGGGAGAGAACCGTCGTCGCGTCGAGGTGGGCGAAGGTGGTGGCCGGGGCCGGGTCGGTCAGGTCGTCCGCGGGGACGTAGATCGCCTGCATCGAGGTGATCGAGTGACCACGGGTCGACGTGATGCGCTCCTGGAGGAGACCCATCTCGTCGGCCAGGTTCGGCTGGTAACCCACCGCGGAGGGCATGCGGCCGAGCAGGGTCGAGACCTCGGAACCGGCCTGCGTGAAGCGGAAGATGTTGTCGATGAAGAACAGCACGTCCTGCTTCTGCACATCGCGGAAGTACTCCGCCATGGTCAGACCGGCCAGGGCGACGCGCAGACGCGTGCCCGGCGGCTCGTCCATCTGGCCGAAGACCAGCGCGGTCTTGTCGAGAACGCCGGCCTCCTCCATCTCGACCATGAGGTCGTTGCCCTCACGGGTGCGCTCGCCGACACCGGCGAAGACGGAGACACCGTCGTGCAGCTTGGCCACACGGACGATCATTTCCTGGATCAGAACGGTCTTGCCGACACCGGCACCACCGAACAGACCGATCTTTCCACCCTTGACGTACGGGGTGAGAAGGTCGACGACCTTCAGGCCGGTCTCGAACATCTCGGTCTTCGACTCGAGCTGGTCGAAGGCCGGGGCCTTGCGGTGGATCGTCCAGCGCTCGGCGTCGGCGACCGTGGACGGGTCGTCGTTCAGGACCTCACCGAGCGTGTTGAACACACGACCCTTGGTCACGTCGCCGACCGGCACCGAGATGCCCTTGCCGGTGTCGGTGACGGGCGCCTGGCGGACCAGGCCGTCGGTGGGCTGCATCGAGATGGAGCGGACCACGCCGTCACCCAGGTGCTGGGCGACCTCGAGGGTCAGCGTCTTCCGCGCGCCTGCGGTCTCCGGGTCGTCGACCTCGACGTGCAGGGCGTTGTAGATCTCCGGCATCGCGTCGACGGGGAACTCCACGTCGACGACCGGGCCGATGACCCGGGCGACGCGGCCCGTGGCAACGGCCGTCTCAACAGTGGTCGTCATTACTTGTCACTCCCCGCGGTCGCGTCGGCCAGCGCTGCTGTGCCGCCGACGATCTCGCTGATTTCCTGGGTGATTTCGGCCTGGCGGGCCGCGTTGGCAAGCCGGGAGAGGCTGTTGATCAGATCCCCGGCGTTGTCGGTGGCCGACTTCATCGCGCGGCGCGTGGCGGCGTGCTTGGAGGCAGCCGACTGGAGCATCGCGTTGTAGATACGGCTCTCGACGTAGCGCGGCAGCAGGGCGTCGAGGACGTCCTCCGCCGACGGCTCGAAGTCGTACAGCGGAAGGATCTCGCCCTTGGTGGGCGACTCCTCCGCTACCTCTTCGAGGCTGAGCGGCAGCAGACGGCCGTCGGTGGCCGTCTGCGTCATCATCGAGACGAACTCGGTGTAGACGATGTGGAGTTCATCCACGCCGCCCTCCGCCGTCTCCTTCTCGATCGCCTCGATCAGCGGCGCCGCGACCTTCTTGGCATCCGCGTACGTGGGCTCGTCGGTGAAGCCCGACCACGACTCCGCGACCTTGCGCTCGCGGAAGTTGTAGTGGGCCAGACCGCGGCGGCCGACGATGTACGTGTCGACCTCCTTGCCCTCGGCCTCCAGGCGCGCGGTCAGCTGCTCCGCGGCCTTGATGGCGCTCGAGTTGAAGGCGCCGGCCAGACCGCGGTCGCTCGTGAGGAGCAGAACCGCGGAACGGGTCGCCGTCTCCGCCTCGGTCGTCAGCGGGTGCTTCGTGTTCGAGCCAGTGCCGACCGCCGTGACCGCGCGGGTGAGCTCGGTCGCGTACGGCGTGGAGGCCACCACCTTGCGCTGCGCCTTGACGACGCGCGAGGCGGCGATCATCTCCATCGCCTTGGTGATCTTCTTGGTCGCGGTGACGGATCGGATGCGACGCTTGTAGACCCGGAGCTGAGCTCCCATGAGTCAGGTCCCTTCCTTACGTCACTTGGCCGCGGCCGGAGCGTCCTCGCCGAGAAGCTTCCCGTCCGAGGTCTCGAACTGCTTCTTGAACTCCGCGATGGCGTCGCTGACGGCCTGAAGCGTGTCGTCCGACATCTTGCCGCCCTCCTTGATGGAGGTCATGAGGCCCTGCTCCTTGCGGTGCAGGTACTCCAGGAGCTCCTTCTCGAAGCGGCGGATGTCGTTGACCGGCACCTCGTCCATGCGACCGGTGGTACCGGCCCACACGGACACGACCTGGTCCTCGGTCGCCATCGGCTCGTACTGCGGCTGCTTGAGCAGCTCGACCATGCGCTGGCCGCGCTCGAGCTGAGCCTTCGACGCGGCGTCCAGGTCGGAACCGAAGGCGGCGAACGCCTCCAGCTCACGGAACTGGGCGAGGTCCACGCGCAGACGGCCCGAGACCTGCTTCATCGCCTTGTGCTGCGCGGAACCACCGACTCGGGAGACGGAGATACCGACGTTCAGCGCGGGGCGCTGACCGGCGTTGAAGAGGTCCGACTCCAGGAAGCACTGGCCGTCGGTGATGGAGATGACGTTGGTCGGGATGAACGCCGACACGTCGTTCGCCTTGGTCTCGACGATCGGAAGACCGGTCATCGAGCCCTTGCCCAGCTCGTCCGAGAGCTTCGCGCAGCGCTCGAGCAGACGCGAGTGCAGGTAGAAGACGTCACCCGGGTAGGCCTCGCGCCCCGGCGGGCGACGGAGCAGCAGGGACACGGCGCGGTAGGCGTCGGCCTGCTTCGAGAGGTCGTCGAAGATGATGAGGACGTGCTTGCCCTCGTACATCCACTGCTGGCCGATGGCCGAACCGGTGTAGGGCGCCAGGTACTTGAAGCCCGCCGGGTCGGACGCCGGGGCGGCGACGATGGTCGTGTACTCCAGCGCGCCGGCCTCTTCGAGGGCACCGCGCACGGAGGCGATGGTGGAGCCCTTCTGACCGATGGCGACGTAGATGCAGCGCACCTGCTTGTTCACGTCGCCCGTGCGCCAGTTGTCGCGCTGGTTGATGATCGTGTCGACTGCCAGGGCGGTCTTGCCCGTCTGGCGGTCACCGATGATCAGCTGACGCTGGCCGCGGCCGATCGGGGTCATCGCGTCGACGGCCTTGTAGCCGGTCTCCATCGGCTCGTGCACCGACTTACGGGCCATGACGCCCGGAGCCTGCAGCTCGAGGGCGCGACGTCCGCTGGTCTCGATCTCGCCGAGGCCGTCGATCGGGGTGCCGAGGGGGTCGACGACGCGGCCGAGGTAACCCTCGCCCACGGCGACGGAGAGAACCTCACCGGTGCGCTGCACCGGCTGACCCTCCTCGATACCGCTGAACTCGCCGAGGACGACGGCGCCGATCTCGCGCTCTTCCAGGTTCAGCGCGAGACCGAGGGTTCCGTCCTCGAACTTGAGCAGCTCGTTCGCCATCGCCGAGGGGAGGCCCTCGACCTTGGCAATACCGTCGCCGGCGACGGTGACCGTACCGACCTCCTCGCGCGAGGCCGCGTCCGGCTTGTACGCCTGGACAAAGTTCTCCAGCGCGTCCCGGATCTCCTCCGGCCGGATCGTGAGCTCCGCCATCTGGGTTCCCTGCTCTCCTTGTTGGGCCCGAAGTTTTCTTGGGGGGTCTGGGGTCAGCCCCCAGGAATCCTCTGCACGGCCCAACTAGGGCCGTAGGTCATGCTCTTCGTTTGCGTTACTTGCCGGCCACGCGGCGGCCGGCTTCCTCGATGCGGTCCGCGATGCTGCCGTTGATGACCTCGTCGCCGACCTGCACCGTGATCCCGCCGAGGACCTCGGGGTCCACGTCGAGGTTCAGGTGCATCGGGCGTCCGTACACCTTGGCCAGGAGGGCGCCGAGACGCTGCTTCTGCGGGTCCGAGAGCGGAACAGCGGAAGTGACGACGGCGACCATGCGGTTGCGGCGGTCCGCGGCCAGCTTGGAGAGGGACTCGATGCCCTCTTCCAGGCTACGTCCACGCGGCGCGGTCACAAGGCGCTCGACGAGCCGCTCCGTCACCGACTGGGCGCGACCGCCGAGCAGGCTGCGCAGCAGCTCGCTCTTGGCCGCACCGGAGGCGGCGCGGTCGGTCAGCGCCGAGCGCAGCCCGGTGCTGGACGCGACGATCCGGCCGAACCGGAAGAGCTCGTCCTCGACGTCGTCCAGCGCGCCGGCCTTCTGCGCACCGGTCAGGTCGGCGAGGTTGGCGAGCTCCTCGAGGGCGTCCACCAGGTCACGCGACTGCGACCAGCGCGAGCGCACCATGCCGGCCAGCAGGTCGGCGGTCTCGCCGCCCACCTTTCCGGTCAGCAGGCGCCCGGCCAGCTCGGCCTTGGCCTCACCGGACTGCGCCGGATCGGTCAGGACCCGGCGCAGCGAGACCTCACGGCCGAACAGCGCGGTGACCGCGGCCAGCTCGTCCGCGAGACGCTCGGCGTCGACCGCGGTGTTGTCCGTCAGCGCGTCGAGGCGCTCGCGCGCGGCGGCCAGGGCCTCGCGGCTAGCTCCGTGCGCTGTCATCGAGCCGCCTCGGCCTTCTCCTCGAGCTCGTCGAGGAAGCGGTCGATGGTGCGGCTCTGCCGGGCGTGGTCCTCGAGGGACTCACCGACGAGCTTGCCTGCCAGGTCGGTGGCCAGCTGGCCCACGTCCTGTCGCAGCGCCTGCGCGGCGGCCTTGCGGTCGGCCTCGATCTGCGTGTGGCCGGCGGCGACGATCTCCTCGCGCTGACGCTGGCCCTCGGCCCGCATCTCGGCGATGAGCGTGGCGCCCTGCTCCTGCGCCTCCTGGCGCAGACGCGCGGCCTCGTGCCGTGCCTCGGCGAGCTGAGCCTTGTACTGCTCAAGAACGCTCTGGGCCTCGGTCTGAGCGGCCTCGGCCTTCTCGATACCGCCTTCGATCGCCTCCCGGCGCTCTTCCAGAACCTTGTTGATGTTCGGGAGGAGCTTCTTCCAGAAGAAGAAGAAGACGATGGCGAAGGCGATGGCGCCGACGAGCAGCTCGGGACCCGGCGGGATGAGCGGGTTCTGCTCCTCCGCGTGCTCGGCCGCCAGCTGTACCAGGTTGGCGATCACATCATTGCCTTTCGTCGAACGGGGCTAATCGTCTCGGGCGATCAGGAGCCGTAGACGAACGGCATGACGATGCCGATGAGGGCGAGCGCCTCACAGAAGGCGAAACCGAGGATCTGGTTGGCACGGATCAGGCCGGCAGCTTCGGGCTGACGGGCGAGAGCCTCGGTGCCCTTACCGAAGACGATGCCAACACCGATGCCGGGGCCGATGGCCGCGAGGCCGTAGCCGATGGAGCCGAGGGCCTTGATGTCACCCTGGAGGGCGGCGAGCTCGAGAGTCGCGGACATGCCGTTACTTCCTTCTCTTTCATGGACCGGTGGGGGTTGGCCACCGGGCGCTTAGGGGTATCGGAGGGGCTCAGTGCTGCTTGGCGAGAGCGCCCTGGATGTACGAGCAGGCGAGGAGCACGAAGACGTACGCCTGAACAGCCTGCACGAAAAGCTCGAAAACGATCATGGCCATCGTCATCACGAAGGAGACGCCGGCGGCCGGGATCAAGAAGCTGTTCAGCAGGTACCAGGAGGCGACGGTGAACATCACCAGCATCAGGTGACCGGCGAACATGTTGGCGAAGAGTCGCACCGCGTGCGTGAAGGGGCGCACGAGGAGGTTCGAGAAGAACTCGATGAACGACACGAGCCACTTGATCGGGCCGAGCGAGTTGTCGTAACCCGTGATGTTCTTCCAGCCACCCACGAAGCCGTGCGTCTTGAACGTGAGGGGGACCCAGACCAGGTAGACGACCGCCGCGAGCACCGCCGGGTAGGCGATGATCGACGAGACGGGGAACTGGGTCAGCGGGATCACGGACCAGATGTTCATGATCCAGATGAAGAAGAACAGCGAGACCATGAGCGGGACGTACTTCTCGCCGTCCTTCTTGCCCATCGTCTCGTAGACGATTCCGCGGCGTACGAAGTCGTAGCCGGCTTCGCCCATCATCTGCAGCTTGCCCGGGACCATCTTGGCCTTGCCGAACGCGATGTAGAAGAAGCTGACCACGACGAGCGTGGTGAGCAGGGCGAGCAGCATGACCTTGTTGAACTCGAACCCACCGACGGTGAACATCGGCTTGAAGAGGAACGAGTGCAGGCCCGGAGCCGGGAAGCCACAGCCGTCGTCGGACATGATCCGACAGCTCCAGTTGAAGGCGAGCTCAGTTTGGTCAGCACTCACCGCGGGCTCCTTCGGCGTGACGCATAGGTACGGCAACCTCGTTGTCGTGTCGGCGCGGCGCGCAGCCGCGGGGCGGCACCGGACTGGTGTTTCGGAAGTGTGAGCGGCGCTCAGGCATCGAGCCTCGCGATCGTGCAGGCGTCAGCTCAGATGCCCGCGCCGGCAGTGCCGCAGTTGGCACCGGACGATAGCAGGATCTCGAACGGCTATTTATCCCGGCCCTACCCTTCACGTCGAGGACCCCGACTTCTCCGGCTTGTCCTTCTTCGAGGAGCCACTGTCGGAGTCGGGATCGACGTAAAGGATCTTGGCCTTCATGTACGCACGAGCCTGAGCGGCCATCCACGCGACAGTCGCCGCCACGAGTGCGGCGGCAAACGCCCGCGGGTTGAAGAGCGTGGTGTCCTTGAACAGCCCCATGAAGATGAGCAGCAGCAGCAGTTGGGCGACATAGAGCATCATGCCCATCGCCTGGAACAGGTGCGGAAGCGATTTCGCCGTCCGTTGCAGCACGAACATCCCGAGTCCCATGAAAGCGATCACGACCACGGTGCCGACGACAGCTCCGATGGCCCCTTTGCCGCCCGCGACCACACCACTGACGACGGCGACGATCGCGCCGACGGCAGCTGCGGGCACAGCGGACTGAAGGAGAATTCGGGTGTCTTGAGACGGCATGGCGGCAGCTCCGCTAACTGATGGGGGCAGGGTGTCGTCATGGACGAGCGTAGACCCGGATCGAGATGACACTCGGGCCGGATGGACCGTCGCACTACGGTCCTTCGGCTCTATCCCGGGCTTTCGTGAACGGTATCACAAACTATTTGATGAGGTCTTTACCTGCTGGGTGTGCTCGCCGTCACACATGAGAAGTATTCCGCGCGCATGTGCACTCCACGAGGCGAGTTGTCTGGTAATGGGGCGGTTCGGCGTCGCGTGTCAATGCGACGAAGGCGCCTCTCCCCGGTCCTGGAGGCGCGAGCGGGCACCGAGGGCGGTAGCTCCGTTGACGCCCGCGCCGACCGGAGCCTTCACCTCCGCGTCACTCGCGCCCTGTTCGCTCTCAGCCGTCCCGTACGTCGCTGGCGCGGCGTCCTGTCCGGTGGCCGCGCGACGGCGGCGGTAGCGCGGCGGCACGAACGCCTCGGCCCACCGCGGGGTGCGCGGCCTGAAGCGTGGCAGCAGGAGCAGCACGAGGCCGAGCGCGCTCAGCGCGACGATGACGAAGAGGATCCACACGCTCGTGGAGTGCACCGAGTACGCGACCGTGCCGAAGGCGATGAGCGCCGACCAGAAGTACATGATCAGCACCGAGCGGCTGTGCGAGTGCCCGATCTCCAGGAGCCGGTGGTGCAGGTGGCCCCGGTCGGCGGCGAACGGCGACTTGCCGTTCCAGGTGCGCCGGACGATCGCGAGGACGAGGTCGGCGAAGGGGATCGCGATGATCGTCAGCGGCATCAGGAGCGGGATGAAGACGGGCAGCATCGCGTGCGTGGCATCGCGGCCGGTGCCGAAGTTGAGCTTCATCGCCGCCGGGTCCACCTGCCCCGTGACGGAGATCGCGCCGCCCGCGAGGATCAGGCCGATCAGCATCGACCCGGAGTCGCCCATGAAGATCCGGGCGGGGTGCATGTTGTGCGGCAGGAAGCCCAGGCACATGCCCATCAGGATGGCGGCGAAGAGCGTGGCGGGCGCCGCGGCCTCGATGCCGTAGCCGTACCAGATCCGGTAGGCGTACATGAAGGACGCCGCCGAGGCGATGCAGACCATGCCCGCGGCGAGGCCGTCGAGGCCGTCCACGAAGTTCACCGCGTTGATGGTGATGACGACGAGCGCCACCGTGAGCAGGGTGCCCTGGCCCGAGGTGAGCGACACCGTGCCGACGCCCGGGACCGGGATCCAAAGGATCGTCAGACCCTGCATGACCATGACGCCGGCGGCGATCATCTGGCCGCCGAGTTTGATCAGGGCGTCGATCTCGAACTTGTCGTCCAGGACGCCGATCAGCCAGATCAGCGCAGCCCCGGAGAGCAGCGCGCGCGGCTCGTTGGAGTTCTCGAAGACCGCGTTGAGGTTCGGCAGGTGGTCGGCGACCAGGAGGCCCGCGCACAGGCCGAAGAACATCGCGATGCCCCCGAGCCGGGGCGTGGGCTCCCTGTGCACGTCGCGAGCGCGGATCTCCGGCATGGCGCCGGCCACGATCGCGAACTTCCGCACCGGCCCGGTCAGCAGATAGGTCACCGCGGCCGTGATGCAGAGCGTCAGGAGATATTCACGCACGGGCTTCCCCACAGATATCGCTGGCCATCTCAGCCCCACAGCCTAGCTTTGCGCGCATACGGTTGGGGACTTACGGGTAGCGACGATGGTTGCACGAGTACGTGTGAGTCACCGACGCGCCTACCCCGTCCTATGCCGGATACGGCGGAAATCGTCCCACCAGTTCGCGCACCTCTTCCCGTACGTCGGGCTCGTCGCGCACCGCTGAGGCCAGCAGCCCCGCGAGCCGCACCATCTCCTGGCCCGCCATGCCCTGGGTGGTGACGGCGGCGGTGCCGAGCCGCAGGCCACGGGTCTCGCCGTCCGGCAGGACGCAGGTGTCGAGGATGATCCCGGCTGCGGCGAGTCTGCCGCGGGCCTCCCGCGCGCCCACTCCCAGGGGGGACGGGTCGACGAGGACGAGGTGGGTGTCCGTGCCGCCGGTGGCGACCGCGAACCCGGCGGCGGCGAGGCCGTCGGCCAGCGTCCGGGCGTTGGCGACCACCTGATGGGCGTACGCGGTGAAGGCCGGCGCCGACGCCTCACCGAACGCGACGGCCTTGGCGGCGATCGTGTGCATCTGTGCGCCGCCCTGCGTGAACGGGAAGACCGCCCGGTCGATCCGCTCGGCGAGGTTCGCCCCGCACAGCAGGAGCCCGCCTCTGGGGCCGCGCAGGACCTTGTGCGTGGTCGCGCAGACCACGTCGGCGTACGGGACCGGGCTCGGCGCCGCTCCCCCGGCGATCAGGCCCATGGGGTGCGCCGCGTCCGCGATGAGGTACGCGCCGACGTCGTCGGCGATCTCGCGGAAGGCCGCGTAGTCGAGGTGGCGGGGGTAGGAGATGGACCCGCAGACGATCGCCTTAGGACGGTGGGCGCGGGCGAGGGCGCGCACCTCCTCGTGGTCGATGAGGCCGCTCGCGGTGTCGACGCCGTACCCGACGAAGTCGAACCACCGCCCCGAGAAGTTCGCGGGCGAGCCGTGCGTGAGGTGGCCGCCGTACGGCAGTCCCATCGCGAGGACCGTGTCGCCGGGCCGCAGCAGCGCGGCGTACGCGGCGAGGACGGCGGAGGAGCCGGAGTGCGCCTGCACGTTGGCGTGCTCGGCGCCGAAGAGGGCCCTGGCGCGGTCGACGGCGATCCGCTCGGCGACGTCCACCAGCTCACAGCCGCCGTGGTGGCGGGCGCCCGGATAGCCCTCGGCGTACTTGTTGGCGAGCGGCGAACCGAGGGCGGTGAGGACCGCGGGCGAGGTGAAGTTCTCGGCGGCGACGAGCTGGACCGCGTCGGCCTGCCGGGCGGCCTCCGCCACGAGGATCTCGGCCAGCTCGGGGTCCTGTCGGCGCAGCGCGTCGAGATCGGTGTACGACGTCCCGCTGGTGGTGGGTGCGGTACTGACCGTGCTGAGCGACATCGTGGGCTCCGGGGCCTGGCAGGGGTGACCTCAGATCCAATGTAGGCCGCTATGTGTGCGCGGGCACCCCGGTCAGCGCCGTCACCACGGGGTCGAGCGCCTGGTTGATCTCGTCGCCCACCGAACGGAAGAACGGCAGGGGCGCCCCGTAGGGGTCGTACACCTCGTCGGCCTCGACGTTCGGCGCGAGGAGCCAGCCGCGCAGCGCCGCGGCGGCGCGCACCAGGGCCCGCGCGCGCTCCACCACGCCGTTGCCGTCGGGCTCCGGCAGGGTCGTGGGGTCTATGGCCCGTACGAGGCGCGTGAACTCCTTCAGCGTGAAGGTGCGCAGGCCCGCCGAGTGGCCCATCGAGATGACCTGCGCCCGGTGGTCGCGGGTGGCGGTCAGGACCAGGTCGGCGCGGATGACGTGGTCGTCGAGGAGCTCGCGCCCCATGAAGCCGCTGGCGTCCGCGCCGAAGTCGGCGAGGACCGTCTCGGCGTTGGTCTCCATGGGGGCACCCTCGTGGCCCCAGGTGCCCGCGCTCTCCACGATCAGCCCGCCGGTGAGCGGATCACCGAGGCGGTCGGCCAGGGCATGCCTGGTCAGCCGCTCGGTGATCGGCGAACGGCAGACGTTGCCGGTGCTGACGTGGAGGATGCGGAAGGCGCCCGCAGAGCCCGGGAATCCCGCTATGCCACGCCCCGTCTCAGGGGCTGTCAATTCGCCACCTCGAGGTCGGGTACCACCTTGCGCAGCTCGTCCGCGTCAAGGGCGCCCGCGCGCAGCAGTACCGGCACCTTGCCCGTGACGTCGACGATGGAGGAGGGGACGATGCCGGGGGTCGGGCCGCCGTCCAGGTAGACCGAGACGGAGTCGCCCAGCATCTCCTGCGCGGCGTCGCAGTCCTCGGGGGCGGGGTGCCCGGTGAGGTTCGCGGAGGAGACGGCCATGGGGCCGACCTCGGTGAGCAGCTCGATGGCCACGGGGTGCAGCGGCATGCGGATGGCGACCGTGCCGCGGGTGTCGCCGAGGTCCCACTGAAGGGACGGCTGCTGCTTGGCGACCAGGGTCAGCGCGCCGGGCCAGAAGGCGTCGACGAGCTCCCAGGCCATCTCGGAGAAGTCGGTGACCAGGCCGTGCAGGGTGTTCGGCGAGCCGATGAGGACGGGGGTCGGCATGTTGCGGCCGCGGCCCTTGGCGTCGAGCAGGTCGCCGCACGCCTCGGGGCTGAAGGCGTCGGCACCGATGCCGTAGACGGTGTCGGTGGGCAGCACGACCAGCTCGCCACGGCGGACGGCGGACGCGGCCTCGCGCAGACCGGTCGTGCGGTCGGTCGCGTCATTGGTGTCGTATCGCCGTGCCATCTAGCGGGCCTCCTCGTACACGTACTGCTTCTTGGTCGTCACGGCATCGCCTTGCGGGCGGTCGCGAAGCGCGGCCGGTTGTTGAGGTCGGGGTGGTCGGCCGCGTCGGCCCAGCCCCGCATCTCGGTGAAGATCCAGGGGACCTGGCCGCCCTGCGTGTCCGCGTGCTCGATGACGACGACGCCGCCGGGGCGGAGCAGCCGGTGCGCGGTGCGCTCGATGCCGCGGATCAGGTCGAGGCCGTCCTCGCCGGAGAACAGGGCCAGGTCGGGGTCGTAGTCGCGGGCCTCGGGGGCGACGTACTCCCACTCGGTGAGCGGGATGTACGGCGGGTTGGAGACCACCAGGTCGACCTGGCCGTCCAGCTCGGGGAACGCGTCGCGGGCGTCGCCCTGGGACAGCTTGACCCTGGACCCCTCGACGTTCTTCCGCGTCCACTTCAGGGCGTCCTCGGACAGCTCCACGGCGTGCACGCGCGAGCGCGGCACCTCCTGGGCGAGGGCGAGCGCGATGGCGCCGGAGCCGGTGCACAGGTCGACGATGAGCGGTTCGACGACGTCCATGGCGCGGACCGCGTCTATCGCCCAGCCCACGACCGACTCGGTCTCCGGGCGCGGCACGAAGACGCCGGGGCCGACCTGGAGCTCCAGGTACCGGAAGTAGGCGCGCCCGGTGATGTGCTGGAGCGGCTCACGGGCCTCCCGGCGCGCGATCGTCTCCCAGTAGCGGGCGTCGAAGTCGGTGTCCTTGACGGAGTGCAGCTCGCCCCGCTTCACGCCGTGCACGAACGCGGCGAGCTCCTCGGCGTCGTTGCGCGGCGAGGGCACGCCGGCGTCGGCCAGCCGCTGGGTGGCCTGGGCCACTTCCGCGAGCAGCAGGTTCACGCTGGTCCTCCGGGGCTGCGGGAGATCGGGGCGTCGTACGGGTGATCGGGCGTCGTGCGGTGCGGCGGGTCAGGCCGCCGCGAGCTTGGCCGCGGAGTCCGCGTCCACGCAGGCCTGGATGACCGCGTCGAGGTCGCCGTCGAGCACCTGGTCCAAGTTGTACGCCTTGAAGCCGACGCGGTGGTCCGAGATCCGGTTTTCCGGGAAGTTGTACGTCCGGATCTTCTCGGAGCGGTCGACCGTGCGGACCTGGCTGCGGCGGGCGTCCGCGGCCTTGCTCTCGGCCTCCTCCTGCGCCGCGGCGAGGAGCCTGGAGCGCAGGATGCGCATGGCCTGCTCCTTGTTCTGGAGCTGGCTCTTCTCGTTCTGGCAGGAAGCGACGACGCCGGTGGGGACGTGCGTGATGCGCACCGCGGAGTCGGTGGTGTTGACGGACTGGCCGCCGGGGCCCGAGGAACGGTAGACGTCGATGCGCAGGTCGTTGGCGTGGATCTCGACGTCGATCTCCTCGGCCTCGGGCGTCACCAGGACACCGGCCGCGGAGGTGTGGATGCGCCCCTGGGACTCGGTGGACGGCACACGCTGCACGCGGTGCACGCCGCCCTCGTACTTCAGACGGGCCCACACGCCCTGTCCGGGCTCCGTGGCGCCCTGGCCGCCCTTGGTCTTCACGGCGACCTGGACGTCCTTGTAGCCGCCCAGCTCGGACTCGGTGGCGTCGATGATCTCGGTCTTCCAGCCGACGCGCTCCGCGTACCGCAGGTACATGCGCAGGAGGTCGCCCGCGAACAGGGCGGACTCGTCGCCGCCCGCGCCGGCCTTGACCTCCAGGATGACGTCCTTGTCGTCGGACGGGTCACGGGGCACCAGGAGCAGCCGCAGCTTCTCGGTGATCTCCTCGCGCTGCCGCTCGAGGACCTTGACCTCGGCGGCGAAGTCCGGGTCGTCGGCGCTCAGCTCGCGGGCCGTCTCGATGTCGTCGCCGGTCTGCTTCCAGGAGCGGTACGTCCCGACGATCGGCGTCAGCTCGGCGTAGCGCTTGTTGAGCTTGCGCGCGTTGGCCTGGTCCGCGTGGACCGAAGGGTCGGCGAGCCTCTTCTCGAGATCGGCGTGTTCACCGATCAGTTCCTCGACCGCCTCGAACATCGGGGGCTCCTGGTTTTCTCCGCGGGTTTCACGCGAGTTGGCTGCGTTTCACGCGAGTGGGCTGCGACTTGGCTGCGGGACGGCAAAAGCGCCGGTCCCGGCCACCCCCTCCCGGGAGCGGCCGATGACCGGCGCAGTGGCTCGCTACTTCTTGGAGCCGGCAGCCTTGCCGAAGCGGGCCTCGAAGCGGGCCACACGGCCACCGGTGTCGAGGATCTTCTGCTTGCCCGTGTAGAACGGGTGGCACTCGGAGCAGACCTCGGCACGGACGGTGCCGCTGGGGATCGTGCTGCGGGTGGTGAACTCCGCGCCACAGGTGCAGCTGACCTGGGTCTCGAAGTACTCGGGGTGGATGTCGCGCTTCAAGGTGTCTCCTAGTTTCGGGAGGGCGCCGGGTCGTACGCGCGGATTGCTCGTACGTGAACCGGGGCCGACGTACCAGTCTGCCAGGACAGGTCGTATCTCCCAAAACGGGGGTGGGGCGGGATCTATTCCTGGGGCCGGCGGCCCGGCGCCGCGACTGGCCGGCGGGTCCGTCACGGTGACCGGCCCGCTACTCGCTGCTGACCACGTCGCCCACGTCGCCCTTGTCGCCCGCGGACTTCTCCGTGGCGGACCTGGGGATGGCCTTGTCGGCCTTCAGGGCGTCCCAGACCTGCTGGTCGGCCTCTTCGAGGGGCAGGACGCGGTTGGGGTCGGCCGGGTCGTACTGGATGGGCATCGTGACCATCTTCATGTCGCCCGCGCCGATGCCCTTGAGGCCGCCCGCGAAGCCCACCAGGCTCTTGACGTCGTTCAGGTCGGAGTCGGTGGTGACGGCGCTGGTCGCGTCGTTCGCCAGGTCGTACAGCTTCTTGGGGTTGCCGAAGACCCCGACCTGTTTGACCTGGTCGAGCAGGGCCTTGATGAACGCCTGCTGGAGCTGGATGCGGCCGAGGTCGCTGCCGTCGCCGACGCCGTGCCGGGTGCGGACCAGGCCGAGCGCCTGCTCGCCGGTGAGCGTGTGCGTCCCGGCGTCCAGGTCGAGGTGGCTGTCCTTGTCCCGTATCGCCTTCTTGGTGGTGATGTCGACGCCGCCGAGCGTGTCGATGAGCTTCTTGAAGCCCGAGAAGTCGACTTCCAGGTAGTGGTCCATCCTGATGCCGGACATCTTCTCGACCGTCTTGACCGCGCATACGGGGCCGCCGACCTCGTAGGCCGTGTTGAACATCTGGCGCTCGGCGCCGGGAGTGGTCTCGCCGTCGTCGGTCGTGCAGTCGGGCCGGGATATCAGGGTGTCGCGGGGGATCGACACGACACTGGCCTTCTTGTGGCCCTTGTAGACGTGCACGATCATCGCCGTGTCCGAGCGGGCGGTGCCCTCGTCCTTGCCGTACTTGGCGTTGTCGCCGGAGCGCGAGTCGGAGCCGAGCACGAGGATGTCCTGGGAGCCGTTGTCGACGTCCGCGGGCCGGTCCTTGAGCGCGCTGTTGATGTCGACGCCCTTGAGGTTGCCGTTGAGCTTGAAGTACACGAAGCCGAGACCGGTGCCCCCGAGGACCGCCACACCCGCGGCGGTCCAGGCCGTGACGACGAGCGCCTTCCTGCCCGTGCTGCGCGGCTTGCGGCGGCGGCCGCGCTTGCCGCGCCTCGGCGCGTCGGCGGCCCTTCTCTCGTCAGTCATGCGCCCCTCAGTCCTCGTCGGTCGGTACCCCCTGCTTTCAGGGTCTGGCGTGGCCTTCCGTCACTTCTCAGACGTGAGAACCGAGAGAAGGGTTGCACGCCACCCTGTGTGCGCCCCGGGGTCCGGCCACTACACACAGTTCCGGTCGTCCCCGATTTCTGGCCTCTCACCTGCGCTTTCACGCAGAGCAGCGCTACCGGCAGTGACCGTGAGAACTTCCTGGGTGTGTGGTCAAGGTCTCGGCAAACGGAAGGGGCCGGTCCCGTCATGTGACGGGACCGGCCCCTTCCGGTCACCCTGTTTCAGGCGCCTACGACGATCAGTCGTTGCCGTTGCCCGGCGCCGGCGTCGTCTTCTGGATCTGCAGCAGGAACTCGGCGTTCGACTTCGTCTGCTTCATCTTGTCCAGGAGCAGCTCGATCGCCTGCTGCTGGTCGAGCGCGTGCAGCACGCGGCGCAGCTTCCAGGTGATGGCGAGCTCGTCGCTGCCGAGCAGGATCTCTTCCTTGCGGGTGCTGGACGAGTCCACGTCCACCGCCGGGAAGATCCGCTTGTCGGAGAGCTTGCGGTCCAGCTTGAGCTCGAGGTTGCCGGTGCCCTTGAACTCCTCGAAGATCACCTCGTCCATGCGCGAGCCGGTGTCGACCAGCGCGGTGGCCATGATGGTCAGCGAGCCGCCGTCCTCGATGTTGCGCGCGGCACCGAAGAAGCGCTTCGGCGGGTACAGCGCGGTCGAGTCGACACCACCGGACAGGATGCGGCCGGAGGCCGGGGCCGCGAGGTTGTACGCACGGCCGAGGCGGGTGATCGAGTCGAGCAGCACGACGACGTCGTGGCCCAGCTCCACCAGGCGCTTGGCACGCTCGATGGCGAGCTCGGCGACCGTGGTGTGGTCCTCGGCGGGACGGTCGAAGGTCGAGGAGATGACCTCGCCCTTCACCGACCGCTGCATGTCGGTGACCTCTTCCGGACGCTCGTCGACCAGGACGACCATCAGGTGGCACTCGGGGTTGTTGACCGTGATCGCGTTGGCGATCGCCTGCATGATCATGGTCTTGCCGGTCTTCGGCGGAGCCACGATCAAACCGCGCTGGCCCTTACCGATGGGCGCCACGAGGTCGATGATGCGGGTGGTCAGCACGCCCGGGTCGGTCTCCAGGCGGAGCCTGTCCTGCGGGTACAGGGGCGTCAGCTTGCTGAACTCCGGTCGCCCGCGGCCGGATTCGGCCGCCATGCCGTTCGCCGAGTCCAGGCGCACGAGCGCGTTGAACTTCTCGCGGCGCTCGCCGTCCTTGGGCTGCCGGACCGCACCGGTGACGTGGTCACCCTTGCGCAGGCCGTTCTTGCGGACCTGGGCGAGGGAGACGTACACGTCGTTGGGGCCGGGGAGGTAGCCCGACGTACGGATGAACGCGTAGTTGTCGAGGATGTCCAGGATGCCCGCGACGGGGATCAGGACGTCGTCCTCGGAGACCTGCGGCTCGTTGCCGAAGCCCTGCTCGTCGCGGCCACGACGCCCACGGCGGTCGCGGTAACGGCCGCGGCGGCCGCGGCGGCCACCCTCGAAGTCGTCGTCGTCCTGCGGACCGTTGTCACGCTGCCGGTCCTGCCGGTCCTGACGGTCCTGGCGCCCACCGCCCTGCTGGCGGTCCTGACGCTCCTGGCGGTCCTGACGGCCGCCGCCCTGCTGATCGTCGCCCTTGTTGCCGCGGCGGTCGCGGTCACGGCCGCGGCCCTGGCGGTCACGGCGCTCGCGGCGGCCGTCGGCGTCGCCACCGGCGTTGTCGCCGCCCTTGTCGTTCCTGGCCTCGGAGGCGTCGCCCTTGGCCTCCGCCTTGGGCTCGGCCTTGGACTCGGTCCTCGCCTCGGCGGTGATGGTCTCGGGGCTGCCCGCGTCGGCCGTGGCCCGGCGCCGGCGGCGCTCACCGGCGGGCTGGTCGTCTCCCGCACGCTCGGCCTCACCGGCGCGGGCGGGGCCGCCGGCAGGCTGGCCGGGGATGTCGATCTGCTGCTGAGCGGCGGCCTTGCCGGCCTTGCCGCCATCCGCCTTGTCCGGCTTGCCCGCCTTGGCGGTGCTCTCCGCGGCGTCCTCGTCCGTACGGGCCTTCGAGGTGGCCCGGCGCTTGGGCTTGGTCTCGCCCGCTTCGGCGGCGGGCGCGGCGCTCTTCGCCGGGGCTCCGCCCCCGGCCTGCGCCTCCTTGATGACCTCGATCAGCTGGCTCTTGCGCATGCGCCCGGTGCCCTTGATTCCAAGGCCCGATGCGACCTGCTGCAGTTCCGCCAGCACCATGCCATCGAGGCCGGTGCCGCGGCGCCGCCGGGACCCGGCCGAAGCACCGGTGGCAGGCGCCGCGGAGGCGTCCGTGGCGGGCGTGTCGGCAGTCACGCCCATCAGATCGGTGGTGTCGCTCACGAAGGGTCCTTCCCTGGAGCGGACGTCGGCCTGTCTGGCTCGGCGACCGGTTGTGCTGTCCGGCGATCGGTCCTGGCTGTGTGCTGTGGACCGTG
Organism: Streptomyces sp. NPDC046335; assembly: GCF_055587985.1. Classification (NCBI taxonomy): domain Bacteria; kingdom Bacillati; phylum Actinomycetota; class Actinomycetes; order Kitasatosporales; family Streptomycetaceae; genus Streptomyces; species Streptomyces sp. NPDC046335. The sequence continues at coordinate 435,034 of NZ_JBVJFF010000011.1, forward strand.
CCGTGGCGGTGGTCCGCCTAAGCGGCGGAAGAATTCATTGGTGATGGCGATTCCCGGCGCGGTGTCACTGAAGTGCGGTGTCACCCGGCTCGGTCACGCCGGTTCCGGAGCGTGCTCAGGACTGCTCAGCGCGGGGCACGAAGCAGTTTGGGAGGCTCCCGGAAGAATGGTTGTCCCGGACGGGGACACAAAGCACCTCGCCATGGTGAGGTCGGGTGCAGACTTGAGATTACACTACCGGATCCAACAAACATTCCCCCTCTCGGAATCGGGACACCCCGAAACCCTGTATTCACTGCCTCACGGCGCAAGCGGCAGCACACTCGCTCCGGCGGCGTCGAGTTCCAGGCGGTTGGCCGCCCAGCCCTCTCCCGCCAGGCGCGCGACCTTGTCGGCCGCACTCTCTTCGGCCAGCGCGAGGACCGTGGGGCCCGCGCCGGAGATCACCGCGGGCACGCCGTCGGCGCGCAGCCGCTCCACCAGGGCGGTGCTCTCCGGCATGGCCGGGGCACGGTACTCCTGGTGCAGTCGGTCCTCGGTGGCGGGGAGCAGCAGCTCGGGGCGCCTGGTCAGGGCCTCTACGAGCAGGGCCGCCCGGCCCGCGTTGGCCGCCGCGTCGACGTGCGGGACGGTGCGCGGGAGCAGTCCGCGCGCCGTCTCGGTGAGGACGGGCTTCCCGGGTACGAAAACCACCGGAACGATGGAACCGGCCGGTTCCATCCTGATCGCGCGGGCCGCTCCCCCGTCCATCCAGGACAGGGTGAATCCGCCGAGCAGGCACGCGGCGACGTTGTCGGGGTGGCCCTCGATCTCGGTGGCGAGTTCGAGCAGGGCCGCGTCGTCCAGCCTGGCTTCGCCGCCTATCGTCACGGCGCGCGCGGCGACGATGCCGGCGCAGATGGCGGCGGACGACGAGCCGAGCCCGCGGCCGTGCGGGATGCGGTTGGCGCAGACGATCTCCAGGCCGCGCGGCTGCCCGCCCAGCAGGTCGAAGGCGGTGCGCAGGGACCGTACGAGCAGGTGGGACTCGTCGCGCGGCAGGGTGTCGCTGCCCTCCCCCGCGATGTCGATGTTCAAGCCGGAGTCGGCCACCCGGACGACCACGTCGTCGTACAGACCCAGCGACAGGCCCAGGGCGTCGAAGCCCGGACCGAGGTTGGCGCTGGTGGCGGGGACGCGCACCCGGACGGCGGCGGCGCGGAACGCTGGACCGGCCATCGCTCGATGACTCTCCTTGAGCTGCGTGTTTTTCAGGCTGCGTAGTTTGTCGCGTGCCACTTTTTGTTACGTGCCACATATACAGAACACCCGGAGGCCGCGCACAACGGCGGCGCCCCGACCCGCACAACGGCGGTACCGCGGCATATGCGGCGGGGTGGGTTCGGTACAGCCTATCGAAGGAAGGTTCTGTGGCGACATAGGGCGCACAGGAGGCGCACGATGCGTGTCGTGGGCCCCCCGTGCCACCCCCGTGACGGTTACGCCAGGCCGAGGCGCTCTGCGGCGGCGGCCGAGTCGACCGGGACGGTGACCGGCTGCGGAGCACCGGCGACGGCCCAGTCGGGGTCCTTGAGGCCGTTGCCCGTGACCGTGCAGACGATCCGCTGCCCCTTGTCGACCTTGCCCTGCTCGACGGCCTTCAGCAGACCGGCGACCGAGGCGGCCGACGCGGGCTCCACGAAGACGCCCTCCTGCGAGGCCAACAGCTTGTAGGCGCGCAGGATCTCACGGTCCGTCACCTCGTCGATGAAGCCGCCGGACTCGTCGCGCGCGGCGAGCGCGTGCTGCCAGGACGCGGGGTTGCCGATGCGAATCGCGGTGGCGATCGTCGAGGGGTCCTTGACGATCTCGCCGCGCACGATGGGCGCGGAACCGGAGGCCTGGAAGCCCCACATCCGGGGGGTACGCGTCGACACGGAGCCGGCGGCGTACTCCTTGTAGCCCTTCCAGTAGGCGGTGATGTTGCCGGCGTTGCCGACGGGAAGGACGTGGATGTCGGGGGCGTCGCCGAGGGCGTCCACGATCTCGAACGAGGCGGTCTTCTGGCCCTCGATGCGGAACGGGTTGACCGAATTGACCAGCGCCACCGGGTAGTTCTCGGAGAGGGCGCGGGCCAGGTTCAGGCAGTCGTCGAAGTTGCCGTCGACCTGGAGGATCTTCGAGCCGTAGACCAGCGCCTGGCCCATCTTGCCGAGCGCGATCTTGCCCTGCGGCACCAGGACCGCGCAGACCATGCCCGCGCGTACGGCGTAGGCGGCCGCGGAGGCCGACGTGTTGCCGGTGGAGGCGCAGATGACCGCCTTCGCGCCCTCCTCCTTGGCCTTGGTGATGGCCATGGTCATGCCGCGGTCCTTGAAGGACCCCGTGGGGTTGGCGCCTTCGACCTTGAGGTGGACCTCGCAGCCGGTGCGCTCGGAGAGCACCTGCGCGGGCACGAGCGGTGTGCCGCCCTCGCGAAGCGTCACGACCGGCGTGGTGGCCGAGACCGGAAGCCGGTCCCGGTACTCCTCGATGATTCCGCGCCACTGGTGGGTCATTACTGCCTACTCCCCTTCAACCCGCATGATGCTGGCGACACCACGCACGGTGTCGAGTCTGCGCAGCGCGTCGACGGTGCCGGTGAGGGCGGCGTCGGGCGCGCGATGGGTGACGACGACGAGGGAGGCCTCGCCGTCCTTGCCCGTCTGACGGACCGTATCGATCGATACGCCGTGCTCGGCGAAGACCGTCGCGACCTGGGCGAGCACGCCCGGCTTGTCGGCCACGTCGAGGCTGATGTGATAGCGCGTGACGACCTCGCCCATGGAACCCACGGGCAGTTGCGTGTACGCGGAGTCGCCGGGTCCGGTGGACTCGGCGAGCTTGTTGCGGCAGACGGCGACGAGGTCGCCGAGGACGGCCGAAGCGGTGGGCGAGCCGCCCGCGCCGGGCCCGTAGAACATGAGCTGCCCGGCGGCCTCGGCCTCGACGAAGACGGCGTTGTAGGCCTCGCGCACGGACGCCAGCGGGTGGCTGAGCGGAATCATCGCGGGGTGCACGCGCGCGGTGACGGACCCGCCGTCGGCGGCTCGTTCGCAAATGGCAAGAAGCTTGATGGTGCAGCCCATCCGTTTCGCGGAGGCGAAGTCGGCGGCGGTCACCTCGGTCATGCCCTCGCGGTACACGTCGTCGAGACGCACGCGCGTGTGGAACGCGATCCCGGCGAGGATGGCGGCCTTGGCGGCGGCGTCGAAGCCCTCGACGTCGGCGGTCGGGTCGGCCTCGGCATACCCGAGCGCGGTGGCCTCGTCGAGGGCTTCCTGGTAGCCGGCCCCCGTCGTGTCCATGGCGTCGAGAATGAAGTTGGTCGTCCCGTTCACGATCCCGAGTACGCGGTTGACCTTGTCCCCGGCCATCGACTCGCGCAGCGGCCGGATGAGCGGGATGGCACCGGCGACGGCGGCCTCGTAGTACAGGTCGCGGCCGTGCTCGACGGCGGCGGCGTGCAGCGCGGCGCCGTCCTGCGCGATGAGTGCCTTGTTCGCGGAGACGACGGAGGCGCCGTGCTCGAAGGCGGTCGTGATCAGCGCGCGGGCGGGCTCGATGCCCCCGATGACCTCCACCACGACGTCGATGTCCCCGCGCTTGACGAGCGCGGTGGCGTCGGTGGTGACGAGTGAGGGATCGATTCCCTCACGCACCTTGGAGGGGCGCCGCACGGCGACCCCGGCGAGTTCCACCGGGGCGCCGATCCTCGCTGTGAGGTCATCGGCGTGCGTCGTCATGATGCGCGCCACCTCTGAGCCGACGACCCCACAGCCCAGCAGCGCCACCTTCAGCGGACGCGTACGCATCATCCGACCTCACTTCTCATACATCTACGATTGGACCAGTCTCACCCACCGGAATGGACTTTCAGTCCATTGTCCGAATCATGAGACACGTATTTCATTATCCGATGCCATTCGACACCGGCGACACCGGCGACCCCGAACCAGAGCCCTGGCTCTGATGTGTCATCCGACGTCGAGACGGAGGAGGTCCTCCTCCGTCTCGCGGCGGACGATCACCCGCGCGGCGCCGTCGTTCACGGCGACGACCGGCGGGCGGAGCGCGTGGTTGTAGTTGCTCGCCATCGAGCGGCAGTACGCACCGGTGGCGGGCACGGCGATCAGATCACCGGGCGCGAGGTCCGCCGGCAGGAACGCGTCGCGTACGACGATGTCACCACTCTCGCAGTGCTTGCCCACCACGCGCACCAGCATGGGCTCGGCGTCGGAGGAGCGGGAGACCAGGGCGACGGTGTACTCGGCGTCGTAGAGCGCGGTACGGATGTTGTCGGACATGCCGCCGTCGACGGAGACGTAGGTCCGCAGCCCTTCGAGGGGCTTGACGGTCCCGACCTCGTACAGCGTGAAGGCGGTGGGCCCGACGATGGCGCGCCCCGGCTCGACGGAGATACGCGGCGTACGGAGATCGGCGGCGGCACACTCACGCGTGACGATCTCGTTCAGCGCCTTGGCGATCTCGTGCGGCTCGCGGGGGTCGTCGTCGGAGGTGTACGCGATGCCGAGGCCGCCGCCGAGGTCGATCTCGGGCAGCTCGACGCCGTGCTCGTCGCGCACCTCGGCGAGCAGCTGCACGACGCGCCGGGCGGACACCTCGAACCCGGCCATGTCGAAGATCTGCGACCCGATGTGCGAGTGGATGCCGATGAGCTCGAGCCCGTCCAGCTTCAGGGCCCGCCGCACGGCCTCGGCGGCCTGCCCGCCGGCGAGCGCGATCCCGAACTTCTGGTCCTCGTGCGCGGTGGCGATGAACTCGTGGGTGTGCGCCTCGACGCCCACGGTCACGCGGATCTGCACGGGCTGGCGCTTGCCGAGCCGCTCGGCGATGTGCGAGACGCGGGCGATCTCCTGGAAGGAGTCGAGCACGATGCGCCCGACGCCGGCTTCGACGGCGCGCTCGATCTCGGCCGGGGTCTTGTTGTTCCCGTGGAAGGCGATGCGCTCGGCGGGCATGCCGGCGGCGAGGGCGGTGGTGAGCTCCCCGCCGCTGCACACATCGAGGTTGAGCCCCTCCTCGTGCAGCCACCGCACGACGGCCCGCGACAGGAAGGCCTTACCGGCGTAGAAGACATCGGCCTCACTGCCGAAGGCGTCGCGCCAGGCCCGGCAGCGGGCGCGGAAGTCGGCCTCGTCGACGAAGTACGCGGGCGTACCGAACTCCTCGGCGAGCCGCGTCACCTCGATCCCGCCCGTGCTGACGACGCCCTCGGCGCCACGGGCGACCGTACGGGACCAGACCTTGGGGTCCAGGGCGTTGAGATCGGCGGGCGGCGCGCTGTAGTGCCCCTCGGGCAGCACGTCGGCGTGGCGGGGTCCGGCGGGGTGTGCGGAACGGCTCATGACTCGCGTGTCTCGTCTCTCACGGGGTGGCACCCGCCTCTCAGGGGTGTCACAGGTATTCGGGTGCGCTGATGCCGAGCAGGGACAGGCCACCGGCGAGCACCGTCCCGGCCGCTTCGGCGAGCGCGAGCCGGGCACGGTGGGCGGCCGAGGGTTTCTCCTCACCACGCGGCAGGACGGCGTGCTGATACGCGAGCAGAGCATCAGCGACCACGACAAGCTGCCGGGCAACCCGATCGGGCCCCCGGTGCCGCGCGGCGGCGGCGAGGACGGGGGGGTAGTCCGCCAGGGCGGTCAGTAGGGGGGTGGGGTGCGGGTCGCTGGGGCTGAGGTCGCCGGGGGCGGGGGTGAAGCCGAGGGCGGTGGCGTTGCGGAGGAGGGCGCGGCAGCGGGCGTGGGCGTACTGGACACGGAAGAGGGGGTTGCCCTCCCGCTGCACGAGGTGGTCGTCGCCGCCCTGCTCCGGGGCGACGCGGGCGCGGTCGTGCGGGGCAGGGTGCAGCAGGGCCCAGCGGGCGGCGTCACGGCCGAGGCGGAGGGGGTCGCCGGAGGCGGGGACGGGCCGCAGGGTGACGTGAGCCGGATGGAGCTGGGGGGTGGGCGAGGCGGCCGCGGGGCGCCCATGCCCATCCACGCGTACGCCGAGGACGTCCACCCACGCCACCTCCGGCGCGGCGTCGCACGTGACGCGGACGGGCATGCCTTGGCTGCGCAGAATCCGCCGGGCACTGTCGGCGACGACGAGGGCGCGGACTTCGTGCGGTACGTGGATGTGGACGGGCTGCCCGGAGTCGCGGGGGGCGTGCCCGTAGCGGAGGCCGCTGTCGCTGATCTCCCGGACGAGGGCTTCGGAGGGCGCGCCGGCGAGGGTGACGTTGAGGAAGCCGGGCCCGGTGATGTCGACCCCGGCGATGCCCGGCTGGGCGGCGATCCACGGCGACAACGCTTCGGCCACGTCCCGGGGCCGCATCCCCGCATCACGGGCGACCCGCAGGGCAACGCTGGTGGCGTAGTCCCCGCACCCACCTGGCCGAGGCCGCTCGACCCGCACACTCCCGACATCCTCCGGCACACGCACCCGGAGCTCCCCGGCATCAACGGCGGCACGCATGGCGCGCAGCACGGTACGGGAGAGCTCGACGGGGGTCACGGGGCAAGCGTATGGGAGGAGGGGGGTGGGTCCGCGAATTGGTTTAGGACCCGGTCCGAGATGTGGACGGGTACGGCCAGGGTGATGCCCGACGAACAAGCACGCCACACCCACGCCCACAACACCCACGCCACCGCGAGTTACACACCCGCATCCCACAAAAGTCCCGCCCGCCGCTAAGCAGCCCCCTCGTGACCTGGTGTTTCTTAAGGCAGACCGGCACTTCTCCGCAATGCACCTCTGAGCGGCCGACGACGGCGGCGAACGAGGCGGACCAGGCCACGAATACTGGCCCGGTCAGCCCCGGGTACTGGCCCGGTCAGCCCCGGGTACTGCCGAGGTCAGCCACCGGCCTGAGCGGCGCGCTCGGCACGCTCGGCACGCTCAACGAGCTCGGCACTCTCGGCCTCGCTGACGTCGCTGCATGCGGACCCTCCGCCGACCACGCCGCCGTCATTCGACTCGGCACCCAGATACCCACTGCCGACTCCCCCGCGCACGCGCCCACGCCCGACCTCGACCAACTGCCGTACGACCCTTACGAGTTCATTCGGCTCGAAGGGCTTGGCGAGGAAGGCGTCAACACCCACCTCGAGCCCGTTCTCCACCTCGTACTGGGTACAGGCGCTGATGATGACGATGGGCAGATGCCGCGTCCGAGCATCGGCACGAAGAAGGGCGGCGGTCCGCAGCCCATCGAGTCGGGGCATGACGACATCGAGAGTGACGAGGTCGGGCTGCACCTGCTGCACGACGTCAAGACACTCGGCACCGTCAGCCGCGGTCACGACCTCGAAGCCCTCCAGCTCGAGATTGACCCTGATCAGTTGCCGAATGACCTTGTTGTCGTCCACAACAAGCACTCGGCCGGGCATGCCTGGCACAACTCGAGAGTAGGTCCGCCCCCACCACCGCGTCCCGGTTTTCCCTACTTCCGCCCCGCGCGGAACATCTCCTCACGCCGCGGCCCCCCTCCGCCCGCCTCCTCCCACGAGCCTGGACCACCCACGCCGAAGGGCGCCCACCAGAGCCCCGCCCCGCGGCCATGGATCACGGAAATACCTGTTCACGAGAGCCGCTGGAGAGCTGGTAGGGTTCTACCCATCGCCGCGCAAGCGGATCGATACGCCCCCGTAGCTCAGGGGATAGAGCAACGGCCTCCGGAGCCGTGTGCGCAGGTTCGAATCCTGCCGGGGGCACCTTGTATGAGGTGCCCGAAGACCCCGCCATCAGCGGTTTCGCTGAGGACGGGGTCTTCGCGTATCCACCGCCGTATGCAGGCAGACGCCGCCGCGAGCAGCCGTTTGTCAGTGATCACGTTGTAATGGCGTGTTGATCTTCAGCGCCCGAGCGGCAGGTCAGAGGCCGTTTCGCGGGCTCTTCAGCCTAGCTCCGTGGACCAGATGTGGACGGACGGAAGCCCCGGAGCTTCCGCGCTCCGGGGCTTCGGTCCGTTGGTCGTCGGTCGTGATACGGCGTCAGTCCGCGGCGTCGTCCACCTCTCCCAGCCCCTGCATGATCCGGCCGTTCATCTCCCGCTCCTGGCCGTCGATGCACTTGGCGTAGATCTTGAGCAGGACGTCCACGGAGTGGCCGGCGCGAGCTGCGACCTCCGGGGCGGGCACTCCTGAGTTGAGCCACTGGGAGACGCCCGCGTGGCGGAGGTCGTACGGCCGGAAGGCCAGGACTGAGGCGGCTTGGTGCGGCACGAGTGCCAGTTGCCGAGCCTGCTTCCACGCGCGGGAGTACGACGAGGCCGCGATGACGTTGCCTCGCTCACTGGCGAACAGCCGGCCGTCGCTCGCCATGCCGAACTCCCGTACGTGTTCGCGGAGCAGGCGGACCAGCGGAGGGGGAATCGGCACGATGCGCACCTCACCGTCGGCCCGCTGCTTCAGGCCGCGCCGGTCGTGCGCCTCTCCCGAATCCGTCCACGCCTTACCGGCCGTGGGGCGCGTCTCCGCCAGCTCGATGCGGCCCCAGCCCGACGCCGGAAGCGTGCAGTCGGAGCGGCGAAGCCCCAGGGCCTCCCCCGGCCGCATGGCCGCGTAGTACAGGCACCCGAAGAACGCCCGCAGCCGTCGGCCGCTCGCCCGGTCGTAGCCACCCACGTACGTGAGGGACGTCAGCAGCTCCCGGGCCTGCCGCGGGTTGACGACCACTCGGCGGTCGACCTCTTGCACGGCCCGCTTCCCCCGCTTGCGCCGGACCCGGCTCAGCGGGTTGGACGGCAGGTGCTCCAGCTCGACCGCGTACTCCAGTGCGTTGAAGACGACCGCGCGCCGCCGTCGGTACGTCTGGGTAGCAGCGGGCTTGCCGTCGAGCCTGCGTCCCAGCGCATCGATCAGTTCATGCACGCGGGCGATCTCTTGAAGCTCTCCGATCGGCAGGGAATTCTTCTGCATCCACCGGACCGCCGCCGCGATTCCGTCCGGCCGCTCCCGTTCCCGGCGGGGGACCGGAAGGACGTATGACCGCAGCGCCCGCCGCAGAACGTCCGAAGCGGGGCGCCCGCGTCCCGGCTTGACCAGGGTGGGGACGACCGTCGCCAACGCATCCGTCATGCTGTCCCGTTGCTTGGCCGATGCCTCAGCCCATCGGGCATCCACGTACTTCAGCACCAGGTCCAGGAACGACAGAGCAGCCTTGCCACCGCGCAGCGAGTCGGGGAGACCGGTGATGGTGTCGAACGGCTCGCCCTTGTCGAGCGCCCGTACCAGCTTGGCGCGGAAGCGGTCGGCCAGCGCTTTGGTCTTGTGCGACTCGCTGAACGGTTGGCCGTCGACCACCCAGCGCACCAGGTACGTCGGCTTCTTGGTGGTCTTGTTGAGCGAAAGCTTCCAGACGGAGGCTATGTACGACTTCATGACGCCACCCCCTCCGCTCGCTCCTCCAACCAGTCGTCGAGCGCGCCCCGCCGGACCCTCAACTCCCCGTTCGGTAACCGGATGCAGGACGGAGCGAGGCGCAGCTCTCGCCAGCGGTAGAAGGTGCGTCGGGAGATGCCGCCCAATTCGTCGAGCACCTGGCGCACGGTGAGCAGTTCGGCCCGTCGTGTGCCGCTTTCACGCGCCATGACGACCACCGCTCTCCCGTACGGAGGCGGCCAGGAGCGCCGCTTCCGGCGAGTAGCCGCGCCCCGCGTAGCGCCACTGGCCGGCCTTGGCCGTCGAGCGGTCCGCGAGGCCGAGCGAGGCCCACTGCTGCTCGGCGCGGTGGTCGGCACGTGCCTTGCGGAGGGCGGTCAGCGTGGTGGAGTAGCGGCGTGACTTGGTGGAGAAGTGCCCGCCGTATCCGAGCATGTGCGCCCAGCGGCGCAGCCCGAGGGGCGCGAACTCCGGCAGGCCGCCGAGCCACCAGCACGTGCCGATCATGCGCAGCACATGCGCCCGAACCGGCAGCGTGACCATGTCGTGCGCGTGGTGAATACGGCCGTCCACCGCGCCGGCGGTCTCCGCTCCCTTGGTGGCGTACTTCGCGATGTAGCCCGCCACGGCAACCGCGGAAGCAGGGCCTCGCTCATCCGCTCCGCGCCCGAGCGAGGTGACCGGCCGCACGTCGATCTGAGTGCCGAAGCGCAGCACCCGCGGGCCGATGACGTCCGCCCCCGGAGCGACCAGCCGCACCCGGCCGACCACCGCCCGTACGGTATCCACCAGCAGCGGCACACTCGCCCATCCCGGCAGGGACGAACCGGGACCTTCTGCCCCGTCGAGGCGGATCACGGCATGGAAGTGGACCAGGCCCCGCCGCTGGTATTCGGCGACTTTCGCGTACGACAGCCGGGCCACTTCCTTGAACTCCGTACGCGAAAGGCCGACCCGCCGGGCAACCTCCCGCCGCAGCTCCAGCCCGAACCGGTGCCAGAGCCGACCTGCGAACGCGTGCCAGAGCACGGCCCCCGCGTAGTCGTAGCAGCGCGGACAGAGCGGTTCGCCGAGGCGTGGATCGTGGACCGAGTGCCGCTCGCCGCATCCGGACGGAGTTCCATGGGGGCAGTGCTCCCCCGCACGGCGGGGACGGCATGCCCGTACGCGTCCGTCGCGTTCACGGCGGGTATGGACCGGGCCGAAGCCAGGAGCGGTGAGCGTGGCGAACACGCGCGGATGTCCGCTGACGACCTCCGGGACGTGCTTGCCGCCGACGAGTCCGGCTCGGACGAGGTGGTACGTATCCGCCCGGTACAGGGCCGAACAGGCCGGGCAGACCGTCGCCCGCCGATTGCCGCAAGCGGTGAGCAGGCGACCGCCGTAGACGTCCGACCCGTACGAGAGCAGGGCCGCCCCGGTGGTCGTGTCGTAGACGGTTGCCGCGCCGACCAGGTGGATCGGGTTGGTGCAGCCGCCGAGGCGGACGATGTTCCGCCGCCAGGCCTTGAACTCCGGCTCGGATGCTTTGACGACAATTGCAGCGACGTTTTCGGGGAGGGCGTTGGTCATCGGCAACCACCCCCGCCACCGAATGCCTGCCCCATCACGGCCGCGATGCCTTCCGGCCGGGTCTTGGCGCTGAAGCGGAGCGTCGGGTTCGTGAGCCAGAGTGCGGCAGCGTGCGCGGGGCACAGTCGCTGCTCGGCTCCGTCGAGCCCGACAAGGACGATCTGTTCTCGTCCGGCACAGGCCGAGGCCTGGGCGTCACGCAGCCTGAGTACGCAGTCGGGCAACGGAAATTTGCGCGAATGATGCGCGGTGGACAAAGTGTAGGTACTCCTTTCACTGCTCATGTGGCGGATGGAGCGGGTTCCTGACGGGGTCGGGTTTGGCGACTTCGCGCCCCGTCGGGAGCCCTTCGCACGGGCGATCACTGCCGCTCCTTGGGCGGTACCGCGGCGACGCCGTACGAGATCGGACCGAAATCGCGGCGCGCGCTGAAGTAGCCCAGGCCGATGTCTTCCGTCAGTGCGTCGAGCGGAACGGCGACGCGCTCCACCCCTGCCCGACGAGCGTCGGAGTCGGCCGCGTCGACCAGGACGACGACGGACAGGTGACGCGGTACGAAGGCGGCCGCATTGACGGTCAGGAAGTCGATCAGCTCCCGCAGACCGGCCAGGAAGGCAGCGCGGTCACCGGAGCGGATGACGTAGTCGGACATGGAAGTCCCCTTCTCGGATCAGTGGGTTTGCTCAGAAGCGGAGTTGACCGAGGAAGCCGTTCACGCCGTCGAGAAGTGCTTGGACGAACGGTGCGGCCACAGTTCGGGAGAGCAGGAAGCCGAAAGCTCCGCAGATCAGCGCATCGGCCCACCGGAGGTAGCGGATGCGCAGGAGGAACCAGATCAGCAGGCCGAGCAGCAGCACGGCGGACATGGACACCAGCACGGCAGGCCCCCCCTCACGCCGCTTCGATGTGCAGTTCGGTCAGGACTGGAGTCAGGTGCGCGTACTCGGCTGCGACGGTTTCCGCCTCCGACTCCGTGACCAGGTGCGACCGAGCGCGCTCCCAGCCGTCACCGGAGGCGAGAACAGCCGTGCCGGCCTGTTCCGGGGTGATCGCCTGAGCCGCTTTGAGCGCGTCGGGGTTGAGGTCACCGAGCGCCATCTCGGCCGTGCCGGGGTCGGCCACGCGGTGACACACACGGCCGCCGAGTTGGGCCCGCAGGGCGGTGACGCCAGGCCCCAAGTCCGAACCCACACGTTGGCCGGCGACGACGAGGAAGACACCGAGAGCAGCGCCGAGTTGAGCCAGCCGAATCAGCGCGGTACCCGCCGCCTGCGCTTCGTCCTTCTCGTTCCGGCTCGCGACGAGGAAGAGTTCGGCGATCTCGTCGACGATCACGACGACGGGGACCGGGCGTTCCTTCTCGGGCAGGCCCCAGATGTTGCGGACGCGAGCCGCCCGACAGACGGTCATGCGGTCGAGCGTCAGGTCGACGAGTGCGGTCAGCAGCCGGACCGCTTGCTTCCGATTGGTCGCCAGAGCGGACAATCGCGGTTCGTAGAGGGACAGCTCCATGCCGCCCTTGCAGTCGATGCCGACCAGTGCGACGGGTTGCGGCGCGAGGGCCGCCACGAGCGCGTTGATGAGCGTCGACTTACCGGAGCGGGTGGCCCCCACGATCAACCAGTGCGGCAAGCGTCGCAGATCGATCACCCACGTGGCGCCGCTCTCCAGTACGCCCACCGCTACACGGAGCAGATGACCGGGCCCGCGCTGCTTCGAGACCCGAGGAGCCGCCAGCGGGTCGGACATCGAGGCAGCGACGCGCACGATCCCTGGCTTCCAGGAGGTCACCCGAACCGCGTGGACCTGCCAGTCCTCAGCCATGGCGGGGGCAGCTTTGACGAAGTCCTCGGGCACCTGCCCCGGTAACAGCCGCACCAGCAGCCAGAACCCACCGGCGGTCGGTCGTACGAGGCCGCGCCGGGGCACGCGCGGCTGAGGGGGAGGCGCCCCATTGCCGACGAGCCCGGACACCACCGTCAGCGCCGGACGACGACTGACGGCCAGTCCGCACCCGGCCATCAAGGCTCGCCAGGTGTGCATGACCCGGAGGGCGGTGGCCGGGAAGCCGAGTAACAGCCACCAAGCCGCGGGGTAGCGGCGGCGCAGGGCCGGACCTGCGATGAGCAGGCCCGACACCAGCACGGCGGCCACCAACAGAACCCCACTCGACCAGGTCTCCCCAGCCGAAGGAGTGGAGGCCAGGATCGTCACTGCCCGGCCCCCTTGCCCGCCGTGGCCGGGGCGCTCAGGGGCCGGATCTCCGCGGCACGGAAGGCGACGCCGTGCCGCCCGTCGTTCTCCCACGGGGTGGCGACCAGATCCCGCACGGCTACCGGCATGCCGAGCTGAATTCCGGCCGGCTCCCCGGCCACACTCACGTTCACGACGTCCGCCGAGCCTCCGGCCATCAGGCAGAGGCCGACCTGGTACACGGTCTTTCCGGTCTCGCGGTCGACGCGAAGCTGACCGGTCTCGCGGTTGGCGACCCGCGGAGCCGGGGGCACGGCGCAGATGATCCCCGTGAATTTCGCGGTGTCGATCGGAAGAGCTGCCACTGTTCGGTCTCCTCATCTCTGGCACCCGAAGGGCCACCCTTCGGGTTGCTTAACCACCCGTAGTACGGGTGACACAGACAAGAGTGGGCCACCCGTACTACGGGTTGTCAACCGTCTGGGAATAAGCGAAGCTGCCCATGAACGTGGGCAGGTTGTCCACAAACGTGGGCAGGTTGCTCACGGGAAGCGCGCGATCGCAGAACCCACGCCCACGGAGGGCCCCACATGCCGCCGAAGAACACGCAGCCGAAGTACCGGCAGATCGCCGACCACCTGCGCGAAGGCATCCTGAACGGCACCTTCCCGGCCGGCCAACCGCTGCCCTCCGAGGAGTCGTTGGCGAAGCAGTTCGGAGTGACACGCCCTACCGTGCGCCAGGGCCTCACGGAGCTACGGGCGTCCGGCCTGGTCGAAGCGATCATGGGCCGAGGAACCTTCGCCCGCTCGCCCCACGGCCGCCCCAGCCACACGCGCCCGCGCGGCGTCCGCCGGACCACGGACGGGCGTTACGTCGAGGCCGACGGCATGCGCTGGACGGACGCCGAACCACCCGTAGCCACGCGCACGGACGCCCCGATGGCTCTGGCGGACCTGCTCCGCATCCCCCCGGGCGAGCCGATGTTCACGTACGACGCGCTACAGACCGCGGACCAAGGCCACGTGCGCCAACTGCACCGGACGTACGTGCCGTTCTCAGTACTCCTCGACACCAAGTACGAGGAGGAGGCCCCACCGCCGGCGCCGGAGCTCTACACAGCACTGACCGAGCTAGGTCACGAACTCCACTTCACGGAGTACATCCGGACGCGCATGCCGCTCCCGGACCAGGCCCAGGCCCTCCGCCTCGCGGACGGAGTCCCGCTCCTGCACATCCTCCGCGTGACGCTCGCGGAGACGGACAAGCCGCTGGCCCTGGAGGAGTTCCACCTACCGGGCGACGAGCTGGAGCTCTCGTTCAGGCTGTAACGGGGCCCGGGTGGCTCAGACTTTCTCTACGTCATCAAGGCTCGCTGCGCTCGCTGGCCGCCTTGGACGGCCAGGGCTACCAACCACCCATTGCCTAGGGCTCTGGCCCTGGTGACGCGGGTTTGCCCGCCGGGTACCGCCACCACGATCCGCCCTTGGAGGGGAGAAAAAGACCAAGAACAACCGCACGGCCGAGAAGCGCGCGACGAAGGACCACCCCGTACAAGAATACCACAAGGCCCAGCCGTCCCCGAAAGGGATCAATCCGAAGGACCGAGGGCCCCCAACAAGGGGGCGGGGCGCCGGCCGACCGCCGCCCCGCCGCTTCCATGTCTACGCCACCAGCTGCGCGCCGCCGCCCGTCCGTCGCCCACCCCAGGGGCCAATAACCCAGCACCGGGCCATGGGGCATGAGGGGATTGCCGCACCACAGGCCAGGGACAGATTTGTGTTACCGAAGAGGCCGGATCGTGGTGGCGGTACCCGGCGGGCAAACCCACTACCTGGGCCGTTGCCCCGTGGCTGGGGCGGTCGGCTCCACGGCTTTAGGCAGCCACCATGGGGCGAGCCACGAAGATCATGGCCCCAACGTCGTGCTTTAACGGGCAGGTCCACAGACTGCCCGACTCGCCATGAGCTTACGGGGCCATGATCACTCACCCCATGGCAGCTCCAGCCCAAAGCCGCTCCGCCGACCTCTAACCGAACCAACGCCAAAAGTCTGGCGCGGCAGTACTCTGAATCTATGAATGTCCGAGTCAATGCAAGGCAACTCGGGTCAGAGCTCAGCGCATGGCTCGGGAAGATGCACGACGAGCACGTTTCTTCGATCGAGGTCGAAGACGATCACGGCAATGTCGTGGCAGTGGTCGTAGCTCCGACCGCCTACTACAGCATGACGGAGACCCTGGCCGTCGTAGCCAACAAAGACTTGACCCAAAGGATTCAGGAGGGTCAAGCCGCCGCCGACGCCGGAGAAGTCGTCAGCCTGGAAGCCGTTCGCCGGGCCATGGCCTCGGGGGAGTGATCATGAGTTCCTCGCTAGAACCGTATGAGGTTCAGATCACCAAACCGGTACTACGAGACTTTGGCTCAGGCAAAGTTCCAACGGCTGTTATCGACTCAGTCCTGATGTTTGCCCAAGGGGACCTCGCCCTAAATCCCCGGCGTGTTGGTGCCGAGTTGTCAGCACCCTTTGAGGGGCGATGGAGTGCTCGACGGGGCGAGTATCGTGTGATCTACGAAATCGATCAGGCGGCAAAGAAGGTCACTATCTTGGCAGTGGATCACCGAGCTGACGTATATCGCTACCATCATTGATCAGAGTGTGCCGCTTCCAAGCCAGAACGAGCTGCAATCGCCCTGGCTGGTAGTAACGGTGGTCATCCTCACGGTTTTCAGATCTTGGACGACGGGATTATGGCCGGTCGAGGTCGCCGTTCCGGTTAAGCCGTGGAGCAGAAATCGAACAGCAGGAACCGCCCTCCTGGTAGACAGGGTCACTCGCGACCGACATAGTCGAAAACCCGCAGGAGTTAACCCGTCACTTGAGGTGAGTACGAAAATCACCCGCGTCCCACGCAGTAGCTACACACAGCGCCATGATTCTAGCTAGAGATTATCCTCTGGACCGCTACCCCAAGAACCGTCGCCATTTGAACGGGCACAGCATTTCCAATTTGACGCTCGATAGAGCCGTAATCACCCTGGAAATCGTAATCGTACGGAAAGGTCTGCAATGTTGCCGCCTCTCTAAGGGTGATTCCTCGGTTCTCTTCCGGATGCACAAATGTGCCACAAGCAGGCGTGGTGCAACGCGTCGTCATCGTGGGTGAAGGAGCATCCCACTTGATTCGCCCATAGGAAGCGGTCGCGGTCTTCTTATCGAGTCGCTTATGGCACTCAAGCTGATGCTCTTCGGGTAGATCGAAACGGCTCCCGCCTACAGGAATAGCCGCAATCCTCCGCTGGACTTTCTCCGAACTGGTTCGCTTGCGAGCAAGTGGGTCGTTCGTGCGCCCCTGAGACTCCAGATCCTCAAAAGCTTGCCGAACTGTTGATGTTCCTCGAAAATCGGGAACGATCTCGGCGATATCTTGCGGAAGGACCTGCCGCTTACCCCTCACAGCTAACATAATCAAGCGACGTCGACGCTGAGGTACAAGAAATTCTGAAGCCTCAAATCGATAGACCATCGATGTGTACCCAAGTGCGTCAAGAGAGCTCCGCACGTATTGCAGGCGTGCATCCTTCCGCAAGCCCGGTACGTTCTCCAGAAGGACTGCTTTAGGCATGAATGCGCGCACGAACCTTGTAGTATGCACAACCAGATCGTTACGCTCGTGATCCGTCAGCCCTTTCCCGGAAGCCAGGGAGGAGAATCCCTGGCACGGGGGGCAGGTCTTCAACAGCGTCAGTTCGCCAGCAGATAGCTGCAACTGCTTGCGCATGCTCGATGCTGGCAGCTTCCGGATATCGGCTTCCCACAGATGCGAATCGGGATTGTTCTTCGCATGGGTGGAGGCAGCGTTGGGGTCGTTCTCTACAGCGGCCAAGACGGAGAAGCCAGCTCCCACGAGCCCCTGGGTGGCTCCGCCGGCTCCCGCAAAGAGGTCGATGGCAGATGGCTGTGTCACGGCTGGATGTTAGCTCACTCCCGCGCGTCGTGACCATGGTGTGCGCTCCTGCAACCTGCGTGCGCCCTAGTCAAGTTGACTATGCCTCATGCAAGATGGCGGACCATCATTGCCATCCCAGGGGGGACCTGATGTCGGAGTCGTTAGACGGCCATGCGCAGCTGCCCATGCAGGCCAGCGACGAGGGCGAGCAACTACACGCAGCGGGCGACGGGGAGGACGCTTCCACACCGCATGTGTACACCATGCGTATCAGCCGGCTGACGATCGACAAGCTCGGCATCAAACTCTATGACCGCGTCGCAGCTGTGCTTGCCGAGCTCATCGCGAACTCCTACGACGCAGACGCGGAGAGCGTCACCGTGACGCTCCCGTGGGGCGCATTCCTGTACGACCCAAAGGCTCCTCACCTCTCAGCCGCCTACGAGGTCGTGATCTCCGACGACGGCCATGGCATGACCCCCGCCGAGGTGAACCATCATTACCTAACCGTTGGGGCTGACAGACGAACCCGGACGGGAAGCGACAAGTCCCGCGGCAAGAACCGGCCCGTAATGGGCCGGAAGGGTATCGGCAAGCTCGCTCCCTTCGGAATCTGCAAGACGGTCGAGGTTATTTCAGCGGGTGGCGATAAGACGCCGGACGGATATCTGACGTCCCACCTAATTCTTCACCTGCCCGCCATGCTTGCGGACACAGAAAGCGATTACAATCCAGAAATCGGCGAGCTGGACGGAACCTACTCGAACGACCACGGTACAACGATCAAGTTGCGAGATTTTTCGCGGAAGCGAGTGCCGAGCCGAGACGAACTGAATCGACAGCTAGCAGCCCGTTTCGGTCTCGAACGTAGCGACTGGCGCGTCTGCGTAAAGAACGCTTCATCGCAATCGGAACAGTTCACTCTGGGGCAACTCAAAATTGACTTGATGGAAGGGACAAGGATTGATCTAACCAATCGGCCAGTTCCTTTCGAATCATCGTATCTGCCGGTAACGGGTTACGTTGCTTACAGTGAAAAATCCTACAAGGACGCCAATATGGCCGGCGTTCGGATCTACGCTCGTGGAAAATTCGTGGCTCAGACCATGGACTTCGGAATTGCTACCGGCTTTCATGGGGAGTTCAAACTTCGGAGTTCCATTGTGGGGGAACTTCACGCGGAATGGCTGGACGAGGACGAGGACCTGATCCGATCCGACCGGCAAGACATCATCTGGTCCTCAGATCTCGGGGAAGCGCTGAGTGTATGGGGCCAGGCCCTTATGCGCGAACTTGCGAAACGAAGTGAGGAGCAGGCCAGGCAAGCGAAGACCCGCGACTTCATGAAGGCATCGAAGCTGGACGAGAAGCTTGTAGAGGCGGCACCGTCGGACCCTGTGTACCGAGACAGCGTCAAGGAGGCCGCCGCACTTCTCGTTAGAGACTCCGACAGAGACTCCCTCACAGACCCCGAGCACGTGGAGCGCATCAGTAAACTAGCAATGTCGCTGGGCCCGCACCGGAGTCTGCTTCAGACACTGCGAGAAGTAGCCGATACGACTGAAACAACAATCGATGCCGTAATGGATTTGTTCCAGAAAGCCCACATAGCGGAAATGTATTCCCTTGGGCAGGTTGCGGCAGAACGACTGGAGGTCGTAGCAAAACTGGAAGCCCTCATCACTGACGGCAAGACGCTTGAACGCCCACTCCAAGAGCTAATCGAGCAAGCCCCGTGGCTTCTTGCCCCCGAATGGACCCCCCTAGGCATGAACGAGTCTCTGAAGCGCGTGCGGGCAAGCTTCGAGGTCTGGTATGCAAAGAAGAATGGGAGCGAGATCAACACGACCGCGATTACGCGGAAAGCCAAGGAGCCAGATTTCGTCCTGCTGCACGACTCTGGAATTCTCTGGATCGTGGAAATCAAGAGGCTCGGTTACAAGCTAACCGACCCCGAGTTTCTAAACGCGATGAACTACCTTAACTCTCTGGAACAGTTCCTCGAAGATAATCCCGAACTGGGCCAACAGTTCCCCTACCGTAAGCTAACCTTTGTAGTGGATCACATCGATCGACTCAATACGGTTTCACTGTCATCACTACACAGCGATCCGCGTATTTCACGGAAGACATGGCATGAGGTACTCGACTCCACGAAGCGGGCACACAAGGATTTCTTGGAACGTGTCGAAGCAACGGCCGGCGGCTGGACGCCGGTGACACCGGACGCAGCCCCGCGGGTTGTCGCGCCTCGCAGTCCCGACACACAAGATTCAGCGCAGGGGCAGCTCCCGATCTAGTTCCACCCTCAACGCCAGCCGCCTCCTCCCCGAGGGCTACTCAGAGTTTATGTAGCCCCCGGGGGGGGACTCATGCCGCCCGCCGAGAGGCGTGGACACCTTGTGGACGGACCCACCGCTTTCTAACCGGTCCATTGCGCTGACCTGGCCGATTACCGTGTACGGAAAGCCCCTCCGGAGCCGTGTGCACCTGCGGCAGTGCCAGACGCTTGCGCTCGTTCGAGGCCGGGTATGACCTTCTGCCTCAACCAATCCTGGACGGGGGTGCCGATGACGTGGAGTGAGCTTCTAGAGATCTTCAATGGCTGGGGTTACGGCGGCTGGAGGTCGAGGCCGGTTTTGGCGATGAGGCCGTCGATGAGGCCGGGTCGGTACTGCATCC
>NZ_JBVJFF010000012.1:0-117492 GCF_055587985.1 Streptomyces sp. NPDC046335
CCACCACCGGCCAACGGACCACTCATCGACACACACACCGTCGACTCCGTCGGACCATACGCATTCACCATCCGCCGACCGGCCGACCAACGCTCCACCACATCGGCACTTGTCGCCTCACCGCCGACGACGAGGCCGCGGAACTCGGGGAGTTCGAGGGGCGGGACGCCGGCGAGGGCCATGGGGGAGATGAGGGCGTGGCTGATCCGGGCCTCGGCGAGGAGAGCACCCAGTTCCTCGCCCGCGAGGACGTCGGTCGTGGGGACGACGAGGGCGGCGCCCGCCAGGAGGCTCATGCACACTTCGAGCACCGAGGCGTCGAAGCTCGGCGATGAGAACTGGAGGACACGGCTCGCGGCGTCCACGCCGAAGCGGTCGATCTCGGAGGCGGTCAGGTGGGCGATGCCGTGGTGGGTGACGACGACACCCTTGGGGCGGCCCGTCGAACCGGACGTGTAGATGACGTATGCCGGGTGCTCCACCCGCAACGGCTCGTCCCGCTCGCTGTCGGAGACATCGGCCGCCGACAGCGCGGCCACCTGCCCGGCCACCGCGGGATCATCCACGACCACCACATCGGCCGCGCCGACATCACCCACATTCACGCCGTCCAGCGTCAGCACCACCACCGGCGCCGCGTCAGCCACCATGAACGCCATCCGCTCCACCGGATAGCCGGGATCGACCGGCACATACGCGCCACCGGCCTTCACCACCGCCAGCAACGCCACCACCAGCTCCACCGAACGCGGCATCACCAGAGCGACGAAACGCTCCGGGCCCACACCACGGCCGATCAGGTATCTGGCCAGGCGGTTCGCGCGCTCGTTCAGCTCCGCATACGTCAGCTCCACGTCACCGCGCACCAGCGCCACCGCATCCGGCACCGACGCGACCTGGCGCTCGAACAGGGCCGGCAGCGTCGACGGTTCGGTCGCCGCCGAACCCGGCACCTCGTTCCACTCCACCAGGACCCGGTGGCGCTCTGCCTCGCCCAGCACGTCGATGGCCGCGACCGGCTGAGCCGCGTCGCGGATGATCGCGGTGATGATCCTGACGAGGCGGTCCGAGATGGCCGCCACCTCGGCGCGGTCGAGTGCGCCCGACTGGTAGTTGAAGCGCAGGGTGAGACGCGGGCCGGGGGCCATCACCAGGGCCAGGGGGTAGTGCGTGGCGTCGTGCGGCTCCACGCCGGCCAGGCGCAGTCCGGTGCCGGGGATCTCGCGGTCCAGCTCGTGCGGGAAGTTCTCGAAGACCACCAGGGAGTCGAAGAGTTCGCCCATGCCGGCGGTGCGCTGGATGTCGGCGAGGCCGACGTACTGGTGCCGGGCCATGCGCAGGCTCTGCTGCTGGAGGCGTTCGAGCAGGGGCAGTACCGCCTCGTCGGGGCGGACCCGTGCGCGTACCGGGACGGTGTTGATGAACAGGCCGACCATGGACTCCGCGCCGGGGACCTCGGCGGGGCGGCCCGCCAGGGTGGCGCCGAAGAGGATGTCGTCGCGGCCGGTGTGGTGGGCCAGGAGGAGCGACCAGGCGCCCTGCACCACGGTGTTGGCGGTCAGGCCGTGCGCGCGGGTGAACGTGTTCAGCTCTTCGGTGGTCTCGGCGGAGAGCTGGACGAAGTGGTTCAGGGGGGTCTTGTCGGCGTCGGCGGGGACGTCGGGTGCCAGGAGGGTCGCCTCTTCGACGCCGTCGAGGAGTTCGCCCCAGGCCGCCTTGTGCGCCGCCGCGTCCTCGCGCATCAGCCAGGCCAGGTAGGTGCGGTGCGGGACGGCGGGCGGCAGGTCGCGGCCTTCGGCGTCGGCGTACAGGCGCAGGAGGTCCTCGATGAGCAGGGGCATCGACCACCCGTCGAGGAGGATGTGATGGTTGGTGAGCAGCAGTACGTGGCTGTCGTCGGTCAGCCGGATCAGGGTGAACCGCAGCAGCGGGGGCACGGCCGGGTCGAAGCGGCGGGCGCGGTCCTCGGCGACCAGGCGCTCCTGCTCCCGTCCGCGGTCCGCCGGGTCAAGGGCGCTCAGATCGTGCTCGGTGAAGTCCAGCGGGACGGTGCGGTGCACCACCTGGACGAAGTCGCCGTCGCGGCGGGCGCGGAAGCCGGCCCGCAGGCCGGGATGGCGCTCAAGCAGCTTGGCCGCGGCTCTGTGCAGGGCGGGGACGTCGACCGGGCCGCTCAGCGAAAGGGCGAACTGCACGGTGTAGACGTCGGGGGCGGTCTCGTCGAACTGTGCGTGGAAGAGCAGGCCGGCCTGAAGGGGCGCGAGCGGAAGGACGTCTTCAATACGCGACTGCTTCACTGGGCAATCTCCCATTCTCGGGCCAACTCGTCTTCGAGCGCGTCAAGATCGCTCTGGCTGAGGGTGTTCAAGGTGAGGTCCGACGGCGTCTGGACGGCGGTGTCCGACTGTTCCGCGCTGGTGATGAGGGCTTCCAGGCAGCGCTGCCAGAGGTCGGCGAGGCGGGTGGCCGCTTCCTCGGTGATCAGGGCCTTCGGCCAGGTCCACCGGGCGGTGAGGCGGCGGCCGTCCGCACCGTCCCGCACCATGACGTTGATGTCCATCCGGTGCGCGGCGGGCATGGCGGGGTCGGTGATCTCACCGAGGGCCTCGCCGGGCGCGAGGCCCCAGGTGTCCGGTCCGGTGGCGGCGGCGTCGAAGCGGCCGAGGTAGTTGAAGCCCACGTCGGGTTCGGGCCGGTCCGCGAGTTCGGCGGCGGTGTCCGGGTTGTGGTGCCGCAGCAGTCCGTGGCCGATTCCGTCGCCGGGGACGGTGCGGAGCTGTTCCTTGATCTGCTTGAGGGCGTCGTCGGCGGCGGTGCCGCCCCGGCTCGCGGCCCGCGCGTCCGCCGGGTCGAGGCCGAGCGTCACCGGGTGGCGGGAGGTGAACCAGCCCACGGTCCTCGACAGGTCGTGCGTCTCGCCGAGCGGTACGCGGCCGTGGCCTTCCAGGGCGACGGTGAGCCGTCCTCCGCCGGGTTCGTCGGCGCCGCGCCACTGCGGGACCGCCATCATGAGCGCGGCCAGCAGGACGTCGGTGACGGCTCCGTTGATCCTGGCCGGCACGGTGGTCAGGAGCGGCTCGGTCAGGGCGGGGCCGAGTGCGGTGTCGAGGGAGACGAGGTGGGCCACGGTGTCGCGAGCCGGGTCGAGCGGGTCGCCGCCCGGCAGCAGCGGCGCGGGGCGGGTGACATGGGCGGTCCAGGCCGGGAGTTCGGCGACCCGCTCGGGCTTGCGGGCCTCGTCCGTGAGCCGGTGGGCCCAGGCGCGGAAGGAGGTGCCGCGCGCGCCGAGGTCGGGGGTGCGGCCGGCTGCCGCGGCGCCGTGGGCGCTCTCCAGGTCGTCGAGCAGGACACGCCAGGAGACGCCGTCGACCACGAGGTGGTGCAGGACGAGCAGCAGCCTGCCTGGCCGCGTGCTTCCGGCGTCGAACCAGACCGCCTGCACCATCACGCCGTCGTCCGGGGCCAGCCGGTCCGCCGCGGCCTCCCGGTGGGTGGCGATGGTGGCGGCAAGGGCCTCCTGGCCGAGGTCCGCGACATCGACGACCTGGGTGAGGGCGGTGGCGTCGGCGGCATCGGCGATGTGGAGCCGCCACGACGGGGAGCGGACCAGGCGGGCCCGCAGGGCGTCATGGTGGGTGAGCAGGGCGCGCAGCGCGGTGTCGAGGTGCTCGGCGCGGACGCCGGCCGGGGTCTGCACGAGGGCGAACTGGCCGAAGCGGTCGATGTGTTCGCCGCGGCCGCGCAGCCACTCCATGATCGGTGTGGCGGGGACGTCGCCCACCGGGCCCACCTCGTCGGCGCCGCCCGTCCCGATGGCCGTGGCACGTGGGGCGAGGGCCTCGACGGTCTTGTACGCGAAGACGTCCTCGGCGGTGACGAGCAGACCGCGGGCGCGGGCCCGGGAGACGAGGCGCATCGCGACGATGCTGTCGCCGCCCAGGTCGAAGAAGTTGTCGGTGACGCCGACGGTGTCCAGGCCGAGCACCTCGGCGAAGGCCCGGCAGAGGATCTCCTCGGCCTCGTCGCGGGCGGCGGTGCCCGTGGTGAGGCCGCCGTAGTCCGGCGCGGGCAGGGCACGGCGGTCCAGCTTGCCGTTGGCGGTGGTCGGCAGGTCGGGCATGACGACGACGGCGGCCGGGATCATGTACTCGGGCAGCCGGTCCGCCATGGCGCGGCGCAGGTCGGCGGGGTGCGCGTCGGTGCCGGGGCGCAGGGTCGCGTAGCCGACGAGCTGGCTGCCGCCGGGGCCGTCGGACCGCAGGATCACCGCGGCCTGCGTCACCTCGTCGAGGTCGGAGAGTGCCGCCTCGATCTCGCCGAGTTCGACGCGGAAGCCACGGATCTTCACCTGGTCGTCGGAGCGCCCCAGGAAGATCAGGTTGCCGTCGTCGCGCCACCGGGCCAGGTCACCGGTCCGGTACATCCGCTCGCCGTCGCGGAACGGGTCGGCGACGAACCGTTCGCCGGTCAGCGCCGCGCGGTGGAGGTAGCCGCGGGCCAGCTGGACGCCGGAGAGGTACAGCTCACCGGGGACGCCCGCAGGTACGGGCCGCAGCGCGGCGTCGAGGACGTAGGCACGGGTGTTCCATACGGGCGCGCCGATCGGCACGCTGTCGTCCCTGTCGTCGGGCCCGCACTGCCAGGCGGTGACGTCGACGGACGCCTCGGTCGGGCCGTACAGGTTGTGGAGTTCCACCTCGGGGAGCGCGGCGAAGAACTGGCGCTGGGTCTCGCGGGGCAGTGCCTCGCCGCTGCATACGACCCGGCGCAGGCCGGGGAAGGTCTCGGCGAAGGGGGCGCGGGCCAGGAACGCCTGGAGCATGGAGGGGACGAAGTGCAGAGTGGAGATCCGCTGTGCGCGGATGATCTCCGCGAGGTACGCGGGGTCCTTGTGCCCGTCGGGCCGCGCCACGACCAGGGTGGCGCCCTCGGCCAGCGGCCAGAAGAACTCCCAGACCGACACGTCGAAGCCCGAGGGGGTCTTCTGGAGGACACGGTCATCGCCGGTGAGACGGTACTGGCCCTGCATCCACTGGAGCCGGTTGGCGATTCCGGCGTGCGGGACGACGACGCCCTTGGGGCGGCCGGTGGAGCCCGAGGTGTAGATGAGGTATGCCGGGTGGTTCGACCGGAGTGCGGTGGTGCGGTCCCGGTCGGTGGGGTCGGTGCCGGGGTACCGGGCGAGGTCCTCGCGGGTGCCGGGGTCGTCGAGGCACAGCCGCGGGCAGTCCGTGGCGGGCAGGTGCGCGGCGGAGCCCGTGGTGGTGAGGACCGCCGCCGGCCGCGCGTCGTCGAGGACGTACTCGATGCGGTCGCGGGGGTGGCCGGGGTCGACGGGCACGTAGGCGGCGCCGGACTTGAGCGTGGCGAGCAGCGCCACGACCAGGTCCACCGAGCGGTGCAGCGCGACGGCGACGCGGTCCTCGGGGCCGATGCCCTGGTCGATGAGCCGGTGCGCGAGCCGGTTGGCCCGGATGTGCAGCTCCCGGTAGGTCAGCGACTCGTCGCCGAAGACGAGGGCTTCGGCGTCGGGGGTGCGGGTCGTCTGGGCTTCGAGGAGGGCGCTGAGGGTGCCGGTGTCGTGGCGGGTGTCGTTCAGGCCGTGGACGAGGCGGTCCTGTTCGGCGGGGGTCGCCACCTCGATGCGGCCGAGGGGCCGCTCCGGCGCGGAACGGGCCAGCTCGGCCAGGAGGTGTTCGAACCGGGCGCCGTGCCGGTCGACGTCGCCGGGTTCGTAGACGTCGCCGTTGGCGTGCAGGTCGATGGCGAGGCCGTGACGGCCAGGACGGCCGTCGACGACGAACGTCATGTCGTCGTTGGGGCCGACGGTGAGGCTGTGCGAGACCGTCTCGCAGCCCGGGATCGAGAAGTCGGTGTCGAACATCAGGAAGTTGACCTGTGGGCCGACGAGCCGGCGGTCGTCGCCGATGAGCTTCAGGTCGCGGCGCAGGTCCTCGTAACGGTAGTGCTGGTGTCGCACCGCGCCGTGCATCGCCTCGGCTGCCGCCTTGACCAGTTCGGCGACCGTGGCCGTGGCCGGTACGGGGACGCGCAGCGGCAGGACGTTGGAGACCATGCCCGGGATGCGGCGGGCGGCTCCGACGCGGCGGGCGGCGACCGGCAGACCGAGGACGACGTCGGTGCTGTTGGTCATCTTCGCCATGTACAGCGCGATGGCGGCGGCGGTGACGACCGGCCAGCTCGTGTTGGTCTCCCGTGCGAGCCGGCGCAGCCCTTCGGTGACCGGGTCGGGGAGACGGCCGGTGCGCCGGTGGAAGGAGGAGGGCATCGTCGGCTGGCCGCCCGAGAGGCTGGCGGGTTCCGGGCGGTCCCCGAAACGGTCGAGCCAGTACTCCCGGTCGGCCGCGAAGCCGTCGGACGCGCGGTAGGCCGCGTCGGCCGCGACGAGTTCGGTGAGGCCGCCCAACGCCCGCCCGGGGTCGGGGGCCCGGCCGCCGGTGAGTTCCCGGTAGAGCTCGGCGGCGCGCGTGGCGATCAGGCCGCCGCTGAAGCCGTCGAGGGCGATGTGGTGGGCTCGGTAGTACCACTGGAGCCGTTCGCCGCCGAGGTCGATGAGGGCGAACAGGTACAGCGGGTCCCGGGCGGGGTCCACCGCCGTGCGCGCGTCGGCCAGCATCCAGTCGAGGGCGGCCGCCTCCGGGACCGGTTCGGCGCTGACGTCGACCGTGCGGATCCGGGCGGGCGGGGCCGGGTGCACGCTCTGCACCGGCTCGCCGTCGTGCTGGTGGAACGCGGTCCGCAGCGCCTCGGCCTCGCCCAGGACCCGGTGCAGCGCCTCGGTGAACGCCGTCCGGTCGAGCGGGCCCCGGATGTCGACGTACTCGGCGATGTTGTAGATGGCGTTGTCCGGGTCCAGCCGCTGAGCGAACCACATGCCGCGCTGCGCCGCAGTGAGATCAATGGCTTCAGCAGGCACTGCTGACATTGTTGTTCCCCTCCGTTGGTTTTCTCGGCACCGGTCCGGCAAGGTCGAAACCACGGTGGAATTTCTCGTCAACGCGCGAAGTTCGCCTTTTCCGGTAATCGGCGGCACTTTCAGATTTCACTGAAGCTCATTGATCCGATCCGGCAGCACAGTGAGAATATGCGCGGAGCACGCGGAGGTCGCGCTTGCTTTCAATACTTCAAAACAGTTCGCCGGACGGGCGGAGCACGGCGAGGGCCTGGCCGATCTCGGCGACCAGCTCGTCACCCCGGTGGATCTGACCGCTCATGACGACACCGACGGACGTGTACTGGTCGATGCGGACGGTGTGCCGCAGGGTGTCCCCGGGGTGGACGCCCCGGTGGAAGACGATGTCGCGCACGGTCGCCAGGATCGGGGCGTTGCCGCCGGGCTGTCCCTTGTCCCGCTCGCGCCGCAGCCACAGCAGGGCACCGCTCTGTCCCCAGGACTCGATGAGGAGGGACGGCGGATAGCGCAGGGCGCGCTCCCCCGCGTCGGGTGCCAGCCGCGCGTAGCAGGGTTCGCTGCCGGTCACGGCCTTGCTGGTGACGATGCGGTCGTAGGGGTCGAGGGCGAGGACCCGGTCGACGAGCAGCATGGGGTGGGCGTGCGGGATCGTGCCGCGGATCTCGGCGTGCTCAAGGAGCGCCGGTTCCGGACCGGTTGCGGGGGTCCGTGTGCCACCACTGCCGGTCCCGGTGGCCGCGCCGGTGCCGGTGCCGGCGCCGGCGCCGGAGACGATCCGGAAGGCCATCGAGACCTTCGCGGCCAGGGCGTCCCCCCGGCGGCAGTCGGCGGTGACCTCCAGCTCGTCCGGGCCCCCGGCCCCGGCCCTGGCCACGCAGTGGATGTCGAGCCGGTCGCCGGGGCGCAGTGCCGCGAGGAAACGGGTGGAGATGATCCGTGCCGGTTCCGCGAAGGCCCCTTCGCCGTGGTTCTCCCACACCAGATGCAGGACCGCCTGGTAGACGGACTCGATGAGGAACGCGCCCGGGTAGATGGTGAAGTCCGGGTAGTGGCCCTCCATGTAGGGGTCGTCGGCACGGACGAGCTTGTGCGCGGTGACCTCGGTGGCCGACAGGACGGTGCAGCCGTCCACAGCCGGGAGCGGGACCGCCCGTGCCCGGCGGCCGGCCTCGATGGCGGCGCCGGGCACGGGCGGCGGGACGACGGGGGTCACAGCACGACTCCGCCGTCCACCCGGATGACCTCGCCGGTGATGTAACCGGCCTTCGAGGACAGCAGGAACGAGACGAGGTCGGCGACCTCGTCGGCACCGCCGTAGCGGCGCATCGGGATGCTCTTCAGCGCCTGGGCGCGCACCTTCTCCGTGAGCACCTCGGTCATGTCGGTCTCGATGAAGCCGGGGGCGACCACGTTGACCCGCACGCCGTAGGCGGCCAGCTCCTTGGCGAGCGAGATGCTCATGCCCTGGATGCCCGCCTTGGAGGCGGAGTAGTTGGTCTGCGTGGCGTTGCCGTCGATGCCCGCGACGGAGGACATGTTGACGATCGCGCCCTCCTTGCGCTTCATGAACCCGAAGACCACCGCGCGGCAGAAGTTGAACGTGCCGTCGAGGTTGGTGGAGATGACGGCCCGCCAGTCCTCCGGGGGCATCAGGACCATCGGGTTGTCGCGGACGATGCCCGCGGAGTTGACCAGGGCGCGGACCGGACCGATCGCCTTCTCCGCGTCGGCGACGAACGCCTGCACGGCGTCGAAGTCGGACACGTCGCACGGGGCGTGGTAGACCTGCACGCCCGCCTCGCGGACCAGCTTCTCGGTCTCCTCCGCCGCCTCCACACCCGAGCGGTAGCAGTAGGCGATGTTGCGGCCCTCCTGCGCCAGGCGGACGGCCACGGCGCGTCCGATGCCCCTGGAACCGCCCGTGACGACGGTGCATCCCTCTTCGGTCACTGCTCTCTCTCCTCAGCCAGTAGGTGGATCAACACGGGCGGCATGTCAGCCGCAGCCGCCGGCGGTGTCCCGGTCCAGGGCGCCGACGCGGCCGACGGCCTCCTTCGGGATGCCGGCCAGCGGGTCCTCGCCCCACTCCTCGTCCACCAGCGGGTAGCCGGTGGACGGCTCCCCGGGACCGTCAGTCCGCGAGGCGTTCGTGGTCGTACTCATTCCTCTTCCTCATTCCCTTCCGGTGACGGTGACGGCGGCGAGCTGCCGCTCCAGCGCGGCGACGAAGAAGGCGAATCGGTCCTCCAGCACCAGGGGGACGTCCGCCAGCGGGTCATCGGTCCTGGTGTCGCCCGCCGCCGGCGGGAGCGGCTCCCAGGGGCGTCGGCGCGGGGTGCTCACGCTCATGTCTCAGCCCTTCGCGGCGGTGGCCGCCAGTTGCTGTTCGAGCGCGGTGATGAAGTCGTCGAGGCGGTCGAGGCCCCAGTAGCGGTGCCTGCCGAGCCGGAAGTACGGGACGCCGAACACGTCGTCCTCGTACACGTCCATGAG
This sequence comes from Streptomyces sp. NPDC046335, assembly GCF_055587985.1. Taxonomy (NCBI): domain Bacteria; kingdom Bacillati; phylum Actinomycetota; class Actinomycetes; order Kitasatosporales; family Streptomycetaceae; genus Streptomyces; species Streptomyces sp. NPDC046335. Next base: position 9,428 of record NZ_JBVJFF010000012.1, read on the forward strand.
TGCCTGGACGCCCTGCTCCCGGATGGCCGGGTCCTCGGGGGCGGCCGCCAGGACGTCGCCGTCCAGGCCCGCCTCACGGCAGACGCGGCGCAGCGTCTCGCGGTCGCAGATGTCCTCGCCGCGCTCCCAGCGGGCGGCCATGACCGCGCTGTAGTACTCGCGGTGCACGCCCAGTTCCCGCGCCTTGAGCCAGCCGAGGTGCGGCAGCTCCCACCACTCGTCGCCGGTGTCGATCGGCCACTTCATGGCGAAGCCGTGCTTCGCGGCCAGGCGCTTGGTGTCGCTGAGGATGTACAGGTGCTTGGCCTTGCTCATGGCGACGTAGTGGAACTCGCCGCCGCGCGCTTCGAGCTCGGCGAGGCTCTGCTCGTCCGGCTCGGTGAACGGCACGTACTCGATGAGTTCCTGCGCGTTCGGAATCCGCTCCTCCAGCAGGCGCACCGCCATCCAGCTGAACGGGCTGCGCAGCGAGAAGTACAGGCGGGGCGGCCTCCTCACGCCTGCCCCCCGAGCAGCGCCGCCTTGACGTCCTCGTCGAACAGCGCGACCGTGCCGGCCTTCTCGCCCTTGCTGATGGCGTAGCCGTGCATGATCGTCGCCGTCGCGCCCAGCTCCAGGCTGTCGCCCCGGCGCACGTAGCAGTCCATACGGGCGGTGTAGACGGTGTCCTTGATGACGTCCTCGACGGTGAAGACCGTGTGCACGGTCTCCTCCATGAAGATGTCGGACAGCATCTGCACACGGGCACGGGAGACGACCGGGATCCACGCCCGCTCCTCGAGCAGCCGGCCGATGGCGAGGCCCCGGGCGTGCAGGAAGCGGTCGACGACCTCCTCCAGCGTGCGCACGTAGGCCGAGTGCTGGAGCCGGTCGGAGAAGTGGCAGTAGTAGTACGGGGCCCGCCAGGACCACAGGTGCGCGCCGGAGCCCTCGGGGACGAGGACGTCGGCGACCTCCTGGCCGGGGGCGATGGGCAGGCTCGCGGACTTGGCGTTGGCGAGGGCCGCCACCTCGGGCACCACAAAGGTTTCGAGGATCGCGGGCACCGGCTCCGTGCCCGAGCCGTCCTTGACGGTGACGAGGGCGACACGCATCTTGCCCTTGAGTACGGTGACGGCCTCGCCGTCCCGCTCGACGGTCAGCGTGACGGTGAACGGCGCGCCCTGTTCCGGCTTGGGCGTGGCCGAGACCACCGTGGCGTAGACCCGGTCGTCGACGAAGAGCGTCGCGGGCAGCTGCACCGAGGAGTCGACGATCTCCAGGCCGAGGCCGTAGCGGTGGTACATGTCACGGGCCCCGACACCGCGCTCGCGGAAGTACTCCAGTACGGCTTCTTCGGCCAGGTACATGAAGTGCTTGAACCCGATCCAGGTGCGGATGTTGGCGCCTTCGTAGCGGGGCATTCCGACATAGGTCGTGGGGGCGCCGTCAAGCAGATTCGTCACAGTGCCTTCTTCGTAGAATTCGGGTCCGGACACGGATTCCGCCGATGCGGATACGTATTCCGGTGCAGGTACGGATTCACGTGCGGATACGGGTTCGGGGGCCGCGCCGGGAACAGGCGCGGCGGACGGGATGCCGCGCAGGAACGCGTCGACTTCCCGGGCCAGCTCCCGCGCCTGCGTCACATGGCAGAAGTGCCCGTACACCCCGCGCAGCCGCACGGTGGCCGCGGGCATGGCGCGGTCGAGCGCGGCGGCCCGCATCGGGGTGAGCGACTCGTCGTCCACCCCGGCGAGGACCAGGGTGGGGACCGTGACGCCGGAGAGGTCGAGCCTGCCGGACGCCTCGAACTCCCGGCGGAAGACGGGCAGTCCGCCGACGACGGCGCGATCGCTCGCCTTGCGGGTCATCGAGGCGATGATCTCCGGGTCGATCCGGGCCGCGCGGGGGCCGAGCGCGAGGGTGACTCCCTGGCGGATCACCTTGCGCAGCGCGCCCTCCTGCCGCAGTCGGACCGCGGGGGACACGGGGAAGCCGACCGGGCGGTAGAACGGTGCCGCGAGCACGGCCGCCTCGATGCCGGGGCCGTCCTCGCACCCGGCGAGGTACTCCAGTACGGCGTTGGCCCCGAACGAGTGGCCCACCAGGACGGCGGGCCGCTCGGGTACCAGGTCGAGGGCGCGGCGCAGCCACTCGCCCGGCGAGCCCTCGGCCCGCCAGGCGTAGGAGTTGCCGCCGTGCCAGGGCAGCTGGAGCGCGTACAGGCGGTATCCGGGCAGTCGGTCCGCGAGGTCGCACCAGATGCCCCAGGAGTCCTCGATGCCGTGGGCGGCGACGAGGACGGGCCCTTCCCCCGGGCCGCGCCGCACCTCCAGGCCGTCGGTCCGGGCCACCGTGTCCCACTGGGTCATGCCGCGCCGCCGATCGGTTCGCGCAGGGCCGCGGTCACACCGGCCCAGGCGTCCTCGCGGTCGCCGCAGGCCACCGTGAGCGGGCCCGCGGCCTGCCCGGTGACCAGCCGCTCGGCGGCGACCGCCAGGCCGATGACACCGTCGGCGCCGTAGCGGCTGCCCATGCCGGGCTCCGCGGTGGCGGGCCGTTCGCCGTACCGCTCGACGGAGCCGATGGCGACGGCCGCGCGGCCGGGCCAGGCGCCGTCCACGCCGAGCAGGACACAGCCTGCGCCTTCGGTCAGCCGGCCGCCGTCCGGGCGCAGCGCATCAAGGCCCCGGGCCACCGGGTCCGCGGGCTCGACCCCCACGACGACGGCGCGCCGGGCCCGGCCGGCGCGCAGCAGCCGGGCGGCGAGCTGCACGGCGTCGAGTCCGGCCGTCGCGCCGCTGCACACCGCGAGGTTCGGTCCCGTGAAGCCGTACCGGATCGCGATGCTGCTGGCGATGATGTTGCTGGAGGCGTTCGGCGCGTCCAGGACGCTCACCGCGGCGCCGCCGCCCTCGCGCATGTCCGAGACCATCGCGCAGACGGTCCCGGCGTTGCCGAGGTTCGAGGCGACGACGACGGCGGTGCCCGCCGCCCGGTCCACCGGCCCGGCGGCCCGGCCCGCGGGCAGGCCGAGCGCCCGGTGCACCGCGCACAGGGCCAGCCGGGTGGCCGGCTCCTTGCCGAGCAGTCCCTTGCGGCCGAGGACGAGCTTGGCGTCCGCCGCCGAGCAGGCGGGCTCCTGCGGGGAGCCGGGCAGTTCGGCCGCCCCCGTGCCGGGCACGTGCACGGCCCAGCCCGCCAGTACGACCTGCGGGTCGCGGTCAGCCATCAGTCGCCTCCACAATCGTCACCGCGTTGACCCCGCCGAAACCGAAGGCGTCGACCTGCGCGAGGCGCGGGCTCACCCGGAGCGGGGCGCCGTGCACGAGGTTGAGCTTCTCGGCCTCCGGCATCGGTTTGCGCAGCCCCGTCACCGGCGGGACGGTCCCGGCGCGCATGGCGGTGAGCGCGACGAGCACGCTCATCAGTGCCGAGCCGCCCGACGTATGGCCGATCGCGCCCTTGATGGCCGTGACCGGCGGTCCTTCGGGGCCGAACACGTCGAGCAGGGCCGCCCCCTCGGTGGGGTCGTTGAGGCCGGTGGACGTGCCGTGCGCCACCACCAGACCGATGTCGTCCGCCGATATCCCGGCGTACTCGTGGGCCTGGCGCATGGCCGCGACGATCCCGGCCCGGTCGGGCGCGGTCTCGTGGTACGCGTCGCAGGTGAGGCCGACGCCGCGGAGCACGCCGAGAGTGGGCCGTCCGTCGGTGACGTCCTCGGGGCGCTCCAGTACGACGGCTGCCGCGCCCTCGCCGAGCAGGACGCCCGGGCGGTCCTCGTCGAACGGGCGGACCATGTCGGAGGTGCCGGCCGTGACCTTGCCGATGACGGTGAGCATGCTCTCCGTCATCGTGTCGCAGCCCGCGGCGACCACCACGTCGGCGTCGCCCAGTTCGAGCATGTCCGCGCCGAGCGCGAGCGCGTATCCGGACGCCGCGCACGCGTTGGCGATGGTGTGCACCTCGGTGACCTCGGGCACCGCTGCCCGTACGGCCTCTCCGAAGTGCAGTTGCGCCAGGCGCAGTTGCGCGCCGTCGGCGTGCCACTGCTCGACGCCGCGCAGCTCACGCAGGCCGGTGCCCACGACCACCGCCACCCGGCGCCGCGCGGGGTCGACCCCGGCGGCGCGCAGGGCCTCGGTCACGCAGCCGGCGAGCCAGTCCCCGGCCAGGCGCAACCGGGGCCTCGCCTGATCGTCCTGGATCTCGTAGCCGTGGGTGACGCCGAGCTTGCCGGGGTCGCCGAGAGTCAGCGGAGCGACCCCGTCGCGCCCTTCCAGGAGGGCCAGGCAGGTGGCCTCCAGGTCACCGAGGCAGGTGACCATGGAGCTACCCGTGATGGCCGCCGGCACGGCTCCACCCCCTGATGACCGCCGCACCGGCGGCGCCCTCCGCGGAGCGGGTGGTGATGACCGAGATCTCGCCGTCGCGGTCCGGTTCGGCACGGTGGCGCGCGAGGACCGCGGCGACCTGGAAGGCACCGGTGACGCTGAGCGCCTCGCCGGTGGACTCCTTGACCCGCAGCCGGGGCACGTCCGTGCCCAGCACGGCGGTGACGGCCGCTTCCTCGGCGTCGTCCAGGCGGGGCATCCCGCTCCAGGCCGTCGCCACGGTGGCGACGTCGCCGGGCGCCACCCCGGCGCGGTCCAGGGCCCGCCGCAGGCAGGTCTCCAGCCCCGCGGCGAAGGCCCCGTCGGGACCGGGCGGTTCGAAGACACCGGCCTCGACGGCCAGCACCTCGGCGTCCATCGCGCGCCCCGCCGCGCGCACCTCCTCGGCGCGCTCGACCACGAACACCGCGGCGCCCTCCCCGGCGGGCAGGTCACCGCCCTCGACGGACTGCGTGTAGTGCGCGGCCCACGCGGTGTGCGGGCTGAACTCCTCCACGGCACCGACGAGCAGGGCGTCCGCGTAGTGGCAGTTGATGAGGTTGCGGCCGTACCGCAGGGCGTTGTGCATCGCCATGTGGCCGCCGGCCACCGTGGCGTTGGGGCCCTTGAGGCCGAACCAGATGCCCGCCTGCCCGGCCGTGCAGTTCATCACGGCGTTGGGGAACAGCAGCGGGTTGACCAGGTAGGGACGGTCCTGGGTGAAGGTGTCCTTGCTGTAGTCGCTGGTCGACTTGGCGCTGCCGGTGGTGGTGCCCATGGTGATGCCGATGCGGTCGCGATTGCCGTCGTCGACCTCCAGGTCGGAGTCGGCGAGCGCGGCCTTGCAGGCGACCAGGCCGAGCGCGGTCGAACGGTCGAAGAACGAGGTGCCCTTGCGGCCGAGGTGGTCGCGGACCTTGAAGTCGACCAGTGCGTGCGCCTCCTGGCGCGGCAGCGGCTCCTCGTACATCCCGGAGACGTCGCTCGGGCTCGGGTTGCCGAGCGCCGCGGCGAGGGCCTCGGGTCCGAGGCCCGCTCCCGAGAGCACGCCGAAGCCGGTGATCGCCAGGGTCGCGGTGGCCGCCGTCCTCGGCGCCGGGGCGGCCGCGGTACTACTGGGCGCGGTCGTCATGACATCCTCCCGAGGACGACGATGGCGTTGTTGCCGCCGAAGGCGAATCCGTTGACCTGGGCGATGCGGACGTCCGCGTCCCGGGCGTGGTTGGGTACCGGGTCGATCGCGGGCAGCGCCGGGTCCGGAGTGCTGAAGTTGATGGTCGGCGGCAGGAAGGAGCCGGTGATGCCGAGCACCGAGGCGATCGCGCCCAGGCCGCTCGCGGCGCCCATCGCGTGGCCCAGCATCGACTTGGTCGAGCTGATCGGCGGCGGGTCGTCGCCGAAGACGTCGACCACCGCGCTGGCCTCGGTGTAGTCGTTGGCGGGTGTGCCGGTGCCGTGGGCGCAGATGTAGTCCACGTCCTCGGGCCTGATCCCGGCGTTCTTGTGGGCGAGGCGCATGCACGCGGCGATGCTCGCCCGGTCCGGCGCGACCATGTGGCTGGCGTCGCAGTTGAGGCCGTAGCCGAGGACCTCGGCGTGGATCCGCGCGCCCCGGGCGAGAGCCGAGTCCAGGCTCTCCAGGAACATGGCGGCGCCGCCCTCGCCGGTGATGATGCCTGCGCGGTCCTTGTCGAAGGGCGAGCACGCCTTCTCGGTGAGCGCGCCCAGCCGGTAGAACCCGGCGTGCGACCAGCGGTGCACCGAGTCCGCACCACCGGCGATCATGTAATCCATCTCGCCGGAGCGGATGAGGTCGCTGGCGAAGCCGAGGGCGTAGTTGCTGGCCGAGCACGCGGTGGACAGCGTCACCGCGTCGCCGGTCAGGCGCAGTTCGCGGTTGACCGCCTGCGAGATGCGGGCGCTGGACACCTGCCGCACGAGGCCGGCGTCGAGGCCGGCGGGGCCGACGGCCAGGGAGTCGGCGGTGAGGCGCTCCAAAATCTGCGTCTCACCGCCGGTGGTTCCCATCGTGGAGCCGGCCGCCGAGGACGCCAGGACGTCCTCGTCGATGCCGGAGTCCGCCACCGCGAGGCGGGCGGCGGACGCGGCGAAGAGGCTGGTGCGGCCCCACTCTTCGACAGACAGCCGACGGACCATGTCCTCCGGCCGAAAGTCGTGCACCTCTCCGGCCATGTAGTAAGGGAAACCCGTGGTATCGAAGCACTCGATGGGCGAGACGCCGTTGACGCCCTGCCGCAGCGCCTGCTCGTAAGCGGTCGCTCCGATACCGATGCTCGAGACAGGCCCCAGGCCCGTGATGACTACCCGTCGCATGTGATCAGTCCAGCCAGCCGGCGCGCTCGGCGAGGATCTCGTAGACCGCGGTCAGGTTCTCCATCTTCGGGAGGTCCGACTGCGGGATCTCGACCTTGTACTTCTTCTCCAGGCGGGCGAGGATCTCGATCGCGCGCAGCGAGTCCGCCTCGTGGTCGGCGGCGAAGTTGCTGGTCTCGGTGATCTCCTCGGGCTCCACCTCGAGAACCTCGGCCACGATCTCGCGGATCTCTTCGAGCTGCTCCTGCTTCATGACGGTTGGCATTCTCATTCTCCATCTTCCAGAGAGGCGAATCTCGCCTTTACACAGTGAGATTAATGCGCCCCACTCCGGCACTTCCAGCCTTTATGGGGGTTCAGAACTAATCGGCTTTCCGGCCGGAAATCGGCACGCCAAACACACGGGCGGCGCATTTCGAAAACGCCCGTGAATTCTTTTGGGATCAGCGTCCGGCCGCGGATTCCAGGGCGGTGGCGGGCTTTACCAGCGTCACCGCGCGGCCGACCGTGAGGATCGGCTCGCCGCCGACCGACGCGGTGCCTTCGAAGAACGTCGCGCCGGCCGTCCGCTGCACCAGCTTCACCTCGTGGCGCACCACGTCACCGGGGTACGCCTGCCCGTGGACCGCCACATCGGACATGCCGCCGAAGAGGACGACGTCACCCTCCCCCGTTCCGCCCTGATCGGTGCGGGCGGCGAGCAGGGCGGCGCTCTGGCACCAGGACTCGATCAGCAGGGCGGTGGGGTAGGCGTACGCGCCGTCCTCCGCGCCCTCGGGGACGTCCTGGTACCAGGGCTCGTTGCACGTCACGGCCTTGAGGGTGGAGATGCCGTGGCCCGCCGTGACCGTGAGCACCCGGTCCACGAGCAGGATCGGGTAGCGGTGCGGAATCAGCGACTTCGCCGTTCCGGGCCCGAACGTAGCGGACATGTGCGGTCTGCCTTTCTCATGCGGTTGGCCGGTCGGTGGGCGGGAGTCACTGGAGCTCGCGGTAGCGCAGGCGGAAGGTGGCCGCCTTCGCGCCGTCGGCCGTGCAGCGGCCGCTCACCGTCCACAGCGAGTCCTCGCCCCGCGCGAAGGTGCAGTCGACGGTGAGCTCGGCGCCCGGGGCGACCGGGGCGAGGAAGCGCGCCGACACGACGGACTCCAGCCGCATGCCGCGCCCGTGCCCGTCGGCGAAGCGGCGCACCGCGCGCTGCGTCAGGTCGAGCAGGAACACGCCGGGGAGCAGGGGGAAGTGGGGGTAGTGCCCGGCGAACACGGGCGCCTTGGGGTCGACTGCCACGCTCAGGGTGACTCCGGTGTCGTCCAGGCGCGTCAGGGTCTCCCCCGGCAGCAGGGTGACAGCGGACATCGTTGCTCCTTCTGTTTCTTGCCTGCGGGTCACAGGCGCAGCGCGCCGCTCAGGGGCATGCCCCCGGCTCCGACGGCGGCCTTCACCCGCAGGGTGCGCGAGGTGTCCGAGTAGGTCATGTGCAGCCCCAGGGAGCGGAACAGCGCGGCGTGCTCCTCACCCGGGACGTCGGGCAGCGCCCCCAGTACGCGGCCGGCCTTGTGGGCGGCGGCGCGCGCACCCCGCAGCCAGGTGAGCACCGCGCCGACGGCCGCCTGCTCCCGCAGGTACACGTTGCGCGGATGCTCGTCCTGGCCGCCGGCCCGCGTGGAGGCTCCGGGGAGGCGGCACCGGTAGTAGGACTCGCCGTTGTTGTGGGTGCCCTGCATCAGCCGGTGGCACCACGTGCAGCGGACCAGGCCGCGCAGGACGTAGGTACGCCCGGACGGCAGGGACCGGCCGGTGCTCGTCCGGCGGGCCGCGAACAGCTCGGTGACGCGGTCCGCCACCGCGGTCGGCACGATCGGCTGGAAGGCCGCCGATGAATCCCCCGCGTAGCGCGGGTTCACCAGGATCGACCGCACGGCCCCCTTGGACCAGGCCGTCCCGTGGGCCGACCGGGCCGATGCCCCGTCATCCTCCGCACCGGCATGTGCGCTCGGGCTGGAGATGCCGTCGTCCGTCAGCCGCTCGGCGATCTCCTGGAGGCCTTTGCCCCCGGCGTACTCGGAGAAGATCCGGCGGACGACTGCCGCGGCGCCCTCGTCGGGAACGACCGCGAGCGCCGACCGGTACGCACCGGTGGTGACCCGGTAGCCGTAGGGAGGACGTCCGCGCCACCCCGCCGTGCGCGCGGCCGGGGCCTGCGCCGGGGGCGCACACGGCTCCCGCGTCCGATCCGGACGTACCGACGTGCTCATACCGTCCTCCCTGTTGCCGCGGTCGGGGTCGCCGAGCGCGCCAACGCTAAGCCGAGGTTCCCGGCTCAGTCCGATGTCGTGTCCAGAAGGTGCCATCACGGGTGATGCCCCGGCCGACGGCTCGTCGCTGGAACGTGGTGTTCGCCACGCTTCCGGCGCCCGCGAAGTCACTGTGAGCGAAAGGCCGTTGGCCCCGGATAGTGCCGGTGCCGCTCCGCCGAGGGGAGTCTGGCCGCCCGAACAGGCCGTGGGCCAATCCAGTTTCAAAGCCTGAATGCGCCGCTGGCCGCATACGCCGATCACGACGACACTGGCGGGGCGGGTGGCCGCCGCCCGGGCCGGCCGCCACGCGGTCAGGCGGCGACGCTCTTGATGCTCTCGAACAGGCTGAGCATGGCGCGCGCCGAGGGCAGGATCATCCGTCCCTCGCGGGTCAGCCGGGCCCCGGTCGAGTCCCGGACGAACAATTTGGTGCCCAGGGCCTGCTCCAGGCATTTGATCTGATAGCTGACGGCCGGCTGGGAATAGCCCAGGCACTTGGCCGCCTGGTCCATTCTCCCTGTCTCTGCGATCGAGACGAAGGCGCGGAGCTCTCGCTCGTGCATGACCAACTCTCCTCAAACAATTCGCTGTCCGTGGACGAGAAAGACTCCGTCCCACCGTGTCGGCACCATTTTCACGCCGCACCGCACCGGAGGGGCGATTCGGTGCAGGAACGTGTAGAGACGCCTTCCGCGCGGCCGGGAGGTGTTACAAGCGCGCCGGAGCCGCGCCATATCGAAGTATTCGCAGTGGATTGGAGGGCGGGCCCGCGAACTGCGTACCGTCAGGGCGCCCGTCGGCCTGTCGCCGGCGGTGTGTGAACGGATCCAGGTCGTTGCACCGATCGAGGAGGCTGGCGTGGAGTACGCCATAGAGACCCACGACCTTTCCAAGAGCTACGAACGTCACAAGGCTCTCGACGGGCTCAATCTCGCGGTCCCCCGGGGGACGGTGCTGGGCCTGCTGGGTCCGAACGGCTGCGGCAAGACCACCACGGTCCGGCTTATGACGACCCTGCTCAGGCCCGACTCCGGCAGTTGCCGCATCGTCGGACTCGACGTGGTCCGACAGGCCAAGGAGGTCCGGCGCAACATCGGCCTCGCCGGGCAGTACGCGGCGGTCGACGAGCGGCTGACCGGCCTGGAGAACCTCCGGCTCATCGGGACCCTCTACCACCTCGGCCGCCACCAGGTCCGCGGCCGGGTCGACGACCTGCTGGAGCGGTTCGACCTGACCGCCGTGGCGGACCGCCAGGTCAAGACGTACTCCGGCGGTATGCGCCGGCGTCTCGACCTGGCGGCGAGTCTGCTCGCCGACCCGCCCGTGGTGTTCCTCGACGAGCCGACGACGGGCTTGGACCTGATCAACCGCATCGCCATGTGGGAGCTGGTCCGCGAGCAGACCGCCCGCGGCACGACCGTGCTCATGACCACCCAGTACCTCGAAGAGGCCGACCAGCTCGCCGACCGTGTCGTCGTGCTCAAGAACGGCCGGACGATAGCCGACGGCACCCCCGACGAGCTGAAGGTCGGTGTCGGCGGGCAGCGCCTCGAAGTGACCCTCGCCGATCCGGTGCGGGCCCAGGACGCCGCGCGCGCACTGCGTGAGTGGGGCGTGGGCGCGGCGACTGTCGGGGAAGGCGGCCGGCGGGTGACCGTGCCCGTCGACGGCGGCATCGACTCGGTCGCGGCCGCGGTCACCGCGCTCAAGGGCGAGGGCGCGCACATCGTCGACTTCAGCCTTCGCAAGCCGTCGCTCGACGATGTTTTTCTCAGCCTGACCGGTCACGGAACACCGGTCCAGGATTCGGAGCCGGACGCAGAAGCGGGGAACGCGGCATGAGCGAGGTAGTCGTCGATGGCATGGCCCTGATCGGCCGGCACGTCAAACACATCCGCCGGGTCCCGCAGAAGCTGCTCTCCGTCACCGTGATGCCGGTGACCATGGTCCTCGCCTTCGGGTACATCCTCGGCAGCGCCATGGACGTACCGGGAGCCGACTACCGCGAGTACTTCATGGCGGGCGTGTTCGCCCAGGTCATGGTGGCGGGGATGACCACGACCGGTGTGGGCGTGTGCGAGGACCTGAGCAACGGCATCATGGACCGGTTCCGGTCCCTGCCCATGTCCCGGTCCGCCGTCCTCATCGGGCGGACGGTGTCGGATCTCCTCCTCTCGGCCATCGCCTGTGCCGTGATGTCCGTGGTCGGTCTGGCGATCGGCTGGCGCATTCACGGCGGCTTCTGGTCCGCCCTCGCCGGGTTCGGCCTGATCATGCTGCTCGGATTCCTGGCCATCTGGGGCGGCGCGCTCCTGGGGCTCACCCTGCGCAGCGCCGAGGCGGTGGGTTCCCTCGGCTTCGTGATCGTCATGCCGTTCATGTTCCTGTCGAGCGCCTTCATCCCGCTGAACGGGCTGCCGAGCTGGCTGCGCACGGTCGCCCAGTGGAATCCGCTGACCGCGGTCACCGACCAGTGCCGACGGCTGTGGGGCAACTCGACCACCGCCCACGGCGACGGGTTCGCCGCCGATCACCCCGGTGTGGTGGCCCTCGTGTCCCTGGCGGTCCTGTTCGCGCTGATCGTCCCGGCCACCCTGCGCAGTTTCGGCAAGGCCACGGCCCGCTGAATGAGCACCGAGGAGAACGCCGGGGGCGGTCCCGGGGCCCGTCTGGACGACGTGATGCCGCGGTGGCACTTCCGCAAGCGCCCGCACCGCATGCGGATCGACGGGCCGCGCGAGGAGGTCCTCCGGGCCGTCATGGAGGTCACGTGGTCGGAAGTGCCGCTGTTCAGCTCGCTGTTGCGGGCCGCGTCGTTCGGCCGCGTACGCCGTGACCCGGCCGGCGCGGTCCTCGGCGAGTTCCTCTCCAGTGGCTTCGCGGTACTGACGCGCGACGACCGGGAGCTGGTGCTCGCCGCGGTGTCGGGCGGTGAGCCGTTCCCGCCGGACGACGCCGACGGGGCGCGCGTGACCTGGTTCCGCGCCTACGCCGAGCCCGCCTCGACGAAGGTGGCCTTCGACTTCCGGTTCGTCGACGGCGTCCTGAGCACGGAGACCCGGGTCTTCGGCACCGACGAGGTGGCCCGGAGCCGGTTCCGCCGGTACTGGACGGTCATCCGGCTGCCCGCCGGGCTCGTCCGCAGGGAGATCCTGACCGCCGTCCGCCGCCGGATCGAGGCGTGAGGGCGCGGCCCCCGTCGCGTGGACGGGGACCGCGGTACGGCCCGGCTCCTCGGTGGCCCGGTTCAGCTCTCGATGAGCCGGTGGAAGAGGACGGTGTCGAAGACGTCCTCCATACGCACGGCCCGGTCGCCCCGCAGCGTCCAGGAGTGCACGAACTTCAGCCGCTCGGTCCGCCCGCTCAGCGACGTGACGTCACGGAAGCCGAACACCACGACGCGGTCGCCGGACTCCACGAACTCCTGGGGGTACAGGCGCATCCCGGCGACGAACGTGGGGACGCGGGACAGGAAGGCCTTGACTCCCTGGTGACCGGTGCGGGAGCCGCCGAGACCGTAGTCGGTCATGCCGTCGGGGTGCACCCACTGGATCTCCGGGTCGAGGATGCCGAGCAGAGCGTCGACGTCACGGGCGTGGAACGCCTCGTAGGCCGCCTGGATCAGGGCGAGCTGGCGCGAGGGCGCGAGCACGGGAGTGGGGTTCATGGGATCTCGCTCCTCAGATGTGGGCCGGCACACGGACGTGGCCGGGGAAGTGCGCCTCCAGGGTGCGGCGGATGCCGTCCCGCCAGCCGACCGCGCAGGGGCCGGTCAGCGCCCGGCGCAGAGTGGGGTCGAACTGGTAGGTCTCCCTGGTGACGGCGCTGGGCACGAGTTTCGCCTCGACGCCCGTCAGTTCCTCCATGTGGCGGACGCAGTCGGTGATGCCGACCGCTTCGTCGCCGCCCCAGTTGACCAGCCGCGCCGGATACGTGGCGGCCTCCCACAGCCGGGGCACCTGGTCCACCAGGTCGTCGCTGTGCAGCAGAGAGCACCAGTTCTGCCCCTCCAGGGGCACGGCGATGGGCTCGCCCGCCAGCATGCGCTTGAAGTACAGCATCGGCACGCCGCCGTAGCCTCCGGGCCCATAGGCGATGTTCAGCCGGGCGATGGTGGTGGGCAGGCCGAGTACCTGGGCGAAGGCGCGGACCGCGCCCTCGGCCGCGAGCTTGGCCACCGGGTAGGCGGGCAGCCAGTCGGCGACTCCGTCGACCGGGTCGGTCTCGGTGTAGCGGTGGTCCAGGGACTGCCGGGCGTACACCGCGCCTGTCGACACGTACAAGAAGGCCTCGGCGTCGCGGCAGTGGGCCATGAGTCTGCCCGCCGCCGCCGAGTTGACCTCGATGGCCGTGTCGACGTCGCCGTCCTCGCCCCGGCGTACGGCCGAGTGCATGACGTGGGTGAAGTCGTCCGGCACGCCGGCGAGCGCCTGCGCCGAGGAGTCGGCCATGTCCCAGTACCGGGTGGTGATGGAGTGCTCGTTGAGCCGGCGTTCGATGCCCGGGGTGCCGAACCGCCCCAGGCACCACACCTCGTTGTGCTCCGCCAGCGCCTCGGCCACCGGCCGGGCCACCTGGCCGGTGCCGCCGGTCACCAGGATCTTCTTGCCTCTCGGGGCCGCTGCCCGGTCCTGCTGATGCCTGGGCATCATGTTCCCCCCGTTGTGCCTCATCGTCGGTTTCCTCGTCGTGGATCAGTGGCTGTCGTGGTGCCGGTCCGCTGCTCTGCCCGCGGCGACGCGGTCGGCCTCTTCCAGGGCCCGGTCGAGTTCCCGGCGCAGGATCGCCTGGAAGGTGGCGACGTGCCGGGGGCCCATCAGGGTGTAGTGCTCTCCGGGCACGTCGATGTAGCGGTTCGGTCCGGTCGTGTGCTCGTCCCACCGGCGCAGTTCGTCGCGGACCCACGCCTCCTTGGTGCCCCGCAGCGGCGTCGCGCAGAAGACGCTGACCGAGGGCACCGTGCCGCTCGGCTCGTAGCCGCGGCCGAGGTCGGTGAGGGAGTCGGCGAGCTCCGCCCAGTCCCCGAACTTCTCCTCGTCCAGCTGGAGGGCGGCGAGCCGCTCCGGGGACGCCGCGGCCAGGAGACGGGCCACCTGCTCCTCCGTCCGCAGGCCGCGCAACCGGGCCGGCAGCTCGCGGGACTGCCGCTTGTCGACGAGTCCCAGGAAAAAGGCCAGGTTGACGGCCGTCTCGGCGAAGTCGAGCTCCTTCATGCGGTACTTGATGTGCGGCGGCAAGTTGAAGCTGCCGACGAAGTCGACCCGCTCGCCCTGGCTCTCCAGCTCCTTGGCGATCTCGAAGGCGACGGCGGCGCCGAAGGAGTAGCCGGCGACGGCGTACGGGCCGTGCGGCTGCCGGGCCCGGATGGCCCGTACATAGCTGTCGACCATCTCGTCGAAGGTGGCGAAGGGCTTCTCGTCGGTGCCGAAGCCGCGGGCGCGCAGGGCGTAGAAGGGCCGGTCGCCCGTGAAGTACTGGGCGAGGTTGACGAACACCAGGACCTCTCCGACGCCCGGGTGCACACAGAACAGCGGGGTCTTGGTGCCGCCGGTCTGCAGATGTACGAGCGGGTCGTACTCCGCCGCCCCCGGCACCTCCCGCTCGGCGAGCCGGGCGGCGAGGGCCCGGACCGTCGGCGCCTTGAGGACGGTGACGACCTCGGGACGGGTGCCGCCGAACCGCTCGGCGAGCTTGCCGCACAGCCGCAGGATGTCCAGCGAAGTCCCGCCCAGGTCGAAGAAGTTGGCGGTGGCGCCCACGGCGCCGGGTTCGATGCCGAACAGTTCCGCGTACACCTCCGCGACCGCCTGTTCCGTCGCGCCCCGCGGTGCGACGTGCCGGCCGAGCATGCGCGTGGCGAGTGCGGCGACGGAGCGCCGGGCGGCGTCGTACGCGCCGGACTCCAGCCGCTCCCGCATGAGGGCACGCTGGATCTTGCCGAGGCTGGTCTTGGGGAAGGCGTCCTTGGGCAGCGGCAGGATGAGCGCGGGCCTGAACCCCCAGTGGGCGACCACACTGCCGCGCACGGCGGTCAGCACCCGGTGCAGCGCCGCGTCGTCGTCCGGGACCTCCGGGTGGAAGGCGACCACCAGGTGCTCGGTGTCGCTGCCTGCCGGGCGGACGGGGAAGGCGGCGCAGTAGGACCCCGCCACTCCCTCCAGCGTCTCCAGGACGCTCTCCAGGTCGTGGCTGAAGTAGTTGACGCCGTTGACGATGACGCTGTCCTTGCTGCGGCCCACGAGTTCGAGGCGTCCCTCGTCGAGGCGACCGAGGTCGCCGCTGCGGAACCAGCCGTCGGCGGTGAACGCCTGCCGCGTGGCCCGCTCGTCGTTGAGGTAGCCGCGGGTGAGCACGGGCCCGGACATCTGGAGTTCGCCCACCTGGCCCGGGGGCAGCGCGCGGTCGTCGGGGTCCGCGATCCGGATGCGGACCCCCTCGATCGGGGTGCCGAGGCCGGCGAACTCGCGCCCCTGGTCTGCGTCGGGGAAGGCGGCCCGGGAGTAGACGCTGCCCGCGCAGGTCTCCGTCATGCCGAAGGCCGGCCACAGGGTGTCGCGGGCGAGGCCGTGCGGCGCGTACGCGTCGAGGAACGCCTCACCGGTGGCGCGTACGACGGCTTCTCCACCGCTGATGATCTGGCGCACCCGGGACAGGTCGAGACGTTCACCGGCCCCGCTCAGCCGAGGCGCCGCCGCGTTGAGGAGGCCGAGCAGGAAGTTGGGCGTGAAGCTCATGGTGACGCCGTGCCGCGCGATGAGCCGGAGGAACTCCAGCGGCTCCCCGAGGACGACGGGAGCCGCCACGTGGAGCTGCCGGCTGCCGGTGGACAGGGGCAGCAGGTGGCACTCCAGGAGGGCCGCCACGTGGTCGAAGGAGATCCAGTTCAGCGTGGTGTCGGCGGCGGTGAGCCGATGGGCGCCGTTCTTGCCCGCCATCGACGCCAGCAGGTTGGCGTGGCTGAGCATGACGGCCTTGGCCGGGCCCGTCGACGCCGACGTGAGCACGAGGACGGCGGTGTCCTCGGGCCGCGCGGTGTACGGGGTGGCGGGCGGCCCCTCGGCCGAGCGGCCGGCGGAGAGCACCAAGAGGCGTTCGAGCGCCGGAAGTCCGGCGGCGAGTGCGTCGCTGGTGACGACGAGAGGGCGGTCGAGGATGCGGTTCACGTGGGCCAGGTGGGCGGTCCAGCGGTCGAGGTCGCCCTGCGGTGGCGCCACGGGGCAGGGTACGAAGCCTCCCAGCACGGCGGCCCAGAACGCGGTGAGGAACTCCCGCGGGTCCTCCAGGATCAGTACGACGTTGTCCCGCGGCCGCATGCCCCGCGCGCGCAGCGTGCCGAGCAGCCGCAGGGCGTCGTTGAGCAGTTCCGCGTGACCCTGGTCGCGGTATTCGGCGGTCGAGCCCCCGGAGCAGTAGCGGAGCCCCGAGTCGGGGTGCTGAAGTGCGGCACCCCTGAGCAGGTCGGCGATGGTCTGCGGTGCTGCGGTACTCAAGGGCTTCTCCGATACCTCAGGACGCGGCAAGGCGTGCGGACCCGGCCGGCGTCGTAGGGGAAAGTGCGGAATTTCCATAAAGCCGGCACGCCGTACGACCTTTTCGGTTAACGCGCAGGGAATTCCCCATGAACTGATTCATGAGGGGCTCATTCCCGGCGAGAGGGCGGCCGTTCGACGATCAGGACGTCCCGTCCATCAGGGGCTGGTTTCCATCGGTCATGACCGATATCCCGGGCCCAGGACGTCCCGTATTGCACTCCTCACCCGGATGCGCCGACTCCACCGCGGGTCGGGAGAGAGGCGATTGGGGGCTGCCAAGGACTGGTGTTCACGCTACGCACCGTATGCAGGAAGGTGCCTATAGGGGTGACCGCATGACCCCTAGTGGACACCAGGCCGACAGTACGTGATCAACTGGCTACTTTACGCGATATAAATAGTAATGACTTCTGCCACTTTCCAGGCCCCGACTGCAGCTTGGTGACACCACCGGCAAGTCCTGGCAAGGCCGGTAAGGAGTTTCGTCGGGTACACCACATCTGAAGTCCGCCAAACGCTGGTTGACCGAATCTGACCGCTCGCTCTAATGTCTGGACGGTTCAAGCTAATTGCTGCCCGCCCAGCGACGACCGCGATCCAACTTATTCAATCCGCAACTTGTTTGCGGGGCTGAGGCGCCCCTCGACGTTGCCGGACGGTTGGGAACGCGGAGCGGAAAACAGCAGGTGGGGCGAGCACACGGGGGGATGTACAAAGTGGATGTGATAGTCAGACCGTCGGCCACGCGCGCGACGAGTAACTGGGCCGGTGGCCACGCCGCTCACCTGGAGCAGGCGCTGCTCCGGGCCAGAGCCCTGATCGAGTCCACGGTTTCGATGCACCGTGAGCGCCAGGTTCTTCCTTCTCCCATCGCGCACAACAACAATGCCCAGCTCGGTGATGCCATGGAGCAGCTCATCGGCCGCGCCCGGCACTCCGTCGCCCTCGCTCTCACCGGCCCCGGCGAATTCACCGAATCCGCCCTGCGGTTGCTCGTCGGCGGCCCGGACCGGGCGACCGTCCGGGTGCTGTGCACCGCCGATGCCACGCAGGTCTCCGGGGACCGGCTCCGTCAGCTCCCGGAGCCGCGGCTCGACGTCCGCGTCACCGACAGCGAGCTGCGCAGGGTCCTCGTGGTCGACGGCAGGGTCGCGCTCGTCCAGGCGCCCGGTCACGCCGCCGGGGGGCAGTTCGCCGTCGTCCGGGACGCCGCCGCCGTGCGGGCCCTTGAACTGCTGTTCGTCGGCGCCTGGTCCGGCGGCCGCGACCTCGCGGACCATCTGCGGCTCAGCCCCCGCCTGCGCACCGAACTCGTCCGGAGCATCCTGGAGCGGCTGCGCGCGGGCCAGACCGACGAGGCGGCCGCCCGCGAGATCAGCGTGTCCCTGCGCACCTATCGGCGCTACGTCGCCGAGATCATGCGGGAACTCGACGCCAACTCCCGCTTCCAGGCGGGGGTACGCGCGGTCGAGTACGGCCTGCTGTCGGCCTGATCAGGCAGGGGCATCTCCGGGTGGGCGCCCCCGTGCGGGGCGCCCACCCGGAACAAGGCGAACGGGGAGAGCGAGAAGACGTGTCCGACAGACGCGAGGACGAACTGGAACAAGCGCTGCTCGAAGTGCGGTCACTCATCGAGTCGTCCGTGGCCATCCACCGCGACCACAGTGCCCAGGAGCAGTTGATCACCACGGTGGAGAACGGCTATGCCGCAGTCCTCGACACCGCCCGGACCCTGATCAAGGGGGCCTCGCGGAGCATCGAGATCGTCCATGCCCGGCGGCCGAGCGCCTCCGATCTGGCCGCGAGCCACTCGGAGCAGGCGGAGCGCGAGCTGCTCTACGGCGCGGCCGAGGGGGTCTCCGTACGCATGCTGACCATTCCTCCCCTGCTCGACGAGGAGTTCGTCCGCGAGCAGTTCGGCCGGGAGCGGCCGGTGGCGGTCCGTGTGTCACGCATGCCCCCGCTCCAGGCGCTCATCGTCGACGGCGGTGCCGCGCTCGTGGTGGCGGAATCCGCCGTCGGGCGCCGCTCCTCGGTGATCCGGGTGCCGGAGGTGCTGCACACCCTGCGCACCTTCTTCGAGAACGTATGGAGCGACGCCGTGCCGGTGGGCGAGACCATCGTGTTCGGCGACCGCGACCGGGCCGCCCTGGCCCAGCGCATCCTGGGCGCACTGCAAGCGGGGGTCACCGACGAGGTCGCCGCCCGCGAGCTGACCGTCTCCGTGCGGACCTACCGCCGCTACGTGGCGGAGATCATGTCGCTGCTCGGCGCCAGCTCCCGCTTCCAGGCCGGGGTGCGGGCCGCCGAACTGGGCCTGACCCTGGCCCGTGGGAGGCCCGGTTCGGCGGCCCGCTGCTGAGAGCGGGCCGCCGCCGGGCGGTCCGTCAGCCCGCCTGGCCCGCCATCGCGGCGACCAGGCTCTTGGGGCGCATGTCGGTCCAGTTGCGCTCGATGAACTCCAGGCACGCCTGCCGGCCGTCCTGCCCGTACACGGTGGTCCACCCCCGCGGAACGTCGACGAAGGCCGGCCAAAGGGAGTGCTGGCCCTCGTCGTTCACCAGGACGTAGTAATGGGCGTCCTGGTCCTCAAAGGGATTTGTCATGGTCGTTCCGCTCCATTCTTGTCAATGCGTGTACTGCTCGTCGGGGGAAAGGCCGTCCAGGACGTCCGAACCATAGAATTCCCGCACCCAGTTG
This sequence comes from Streptomyces sp. NPDC046335, assembly GCF_055587985.1. Taxonomy (NCBI): domain Bacteria; kingdom Bacillati; phylum Actinomycetota; class Actinomycetes; order Kitasatosporales; family Streptomycetaceae; genus Streptomyces; species Streptomyces sp. NPDC046335. The sequence continues at coordinate 28,649 of NZ_JBVJFF010000012.1, forward strand.
GCGTGATATAGCGTGTCGAGATAGCGCTCGCCGAAATCGGGGGCGATCGCCACCGCGGGGCCCCCGCCCCCGGGCCGGTGCTCCGCGAGCCAGCGGCGCGCGCCGGCGACGACGGTTCCCGTGGAGCCGCCGAAGAGGAACCCGGCACGGGCGAGGCGATGGCAGACCCGGACCGTCTCGGCCTCCGGCACGTGCACGACGTGGTCCACGAAGGACTCGTCGAGCAGCTTGGGCCGCACGCCGGTGCCAAGGCCAGGAATCATCCGCAGGCCCGCCGGCGTGCCGAAGGTGACGGAGCCGACGCTGTCCACCGCGACGATCGTCACCCGGGGGTTGACCTGGTGGAAGTACCGGGCGCAGCCCATCAGGGTGCCGGTCGTGCCGGCCCCGATGAACAGCACGTCCAGGTCCGGGAAACGCTCCGCCACGGCGGGCGCGGTTCTCCGGTAGTGCGCCCTCCAGTTGTTCGGGTTGGCGTGCTGGTTCAGCCAGACGTAGCGCGGGTCGGCCTCGCACTGCTTGCGCACGTAGTCCAGGCGGGCGCCGAGCAGCCCGCGCTCCGGGTCCTCTTCGGTGATCACCTTCACCCGGCTGCCCATGGCCTCCATCAGGAGCCGGGTGGCCAGGTTGCACCGGGCGTCGGTGACGCACTCGAAGGCGTAGCCCCGGCTCGCGGCGATCATGCTCAGGGCCACGCCCAGGTTGCCGGACGAGGACTCGATCAGGACCGAGTCGGAGTCGAGGAGACCTTCCCGCTCGGCGGCGTCCACCATCTCGGTGGCCGCCTTGATCTTGATCGACCCCGCGAAGTTGAAGCCCTCGCACTTGAGGTGGATCGGCAGGTCCATGGTCGATCGCAGGTCGAGATACAGGTCTTCCTGGTTGAACTGCTCAGGAGCACTGACGATGGGCAAGCCCTCAGCCCCTCGACCCGTAGCGGCTGAGCTCGTGGAAGAAGTCCGGTACGACCATCAGCTCGCCGGCGGCGGTCACCTGGTCGTACACGTGTTTGCCGAGTGCGAGGTCGAGGACGCCAAGGCCGAACGGCGAGAACACCAGCGGTCTGCTCCCGTCGTGCCCGGGTGCCCGTCCCATCAGCACGTCGTACAGGGTGCCGTGGAGGAAGTCGCGGTTGCCGGTGAGCTGTTCGGCCAGGTGGGGCGAGGTGTTGGCCTTGAGGCAGTGCTCGACGTCGTCGACGATGTTGGTCGAGGCCAGCACGATCTCCGGGGACAGGTCGCGCAGCGATACGTGCAGGACCAGCGGGTTGTGGGCGAACCACGCCGGCTCCGTGACGTGCGGGGCGCCGGCCACCGTCGCGAACACCACCAGGTCCGACCGGCGGATCAGGTCCTCCGCCCGGTCGTGGGTGGTGACCTTCTCGCAGCCACTGCCGCTGAGGTAGTCACCGAACCCTCGCGCGTGCTCGGCCGCCAGGTCGTACACGCCCACCTCGTCGAACGTCCAGCCGTTGGCGGCGAGGTAGGTGTGCACGTAGCGGGCTATCAGGCCCACCCCGATGAAGCCGATCCGGCGCGGGCGGCCGTGCTCCCGGGTGAGGACGTCGGCGGCCAGGGCCGCCGAGGCGGCGGTACGCGCGGCGCTGATGATGGACGATTCGAGGCAGGCGATCGGATATCCGGTGTCCTGGTCGTTGAGCAGCAGCACCGCAGAGGCCCTGGGTATCCCGGCGGCGACGTTCTCCGGAAAACTGGAGATCCACTTCACCCCGTCCACCTGGGTATCGCCACCGATCGACGCGGGCAGCGCGATGATGCGCGAGCTCGGGCGGTCGGGGAAGCGCAGGAAGTACGACGGCGGATTCACCGTGTCGCCCTGGCCGTGCGTCCGGTAGGCGCTCTCGATCAGTTTCGTCACCTGCGGCTCGTGTCCGGTGAGTACCCCTTCCACCTGAGCGCCGGAAATCACCGCGAACGGCGGCACGTGTCCTTGCATGGATTCCACTCCATCTCGCGGGGCGGTCCGGTCCGTGGTCGGTCCCTCAGCGGGAATCCCGGGCCGGGCCACTGTCATCAGTGACATCGAATTCGGTCGACCGAATCGCTTGTCGCCACCGCGGAGTTGGGCCCCCGTTCGGTCGACATGGGTCAAACCCTAGATATCAACCGGCCGTAGCGCCCTCATCCATTGAATACCTCTATATGGCTGTCGCCTTTTCCGGCACGGGAGCGGGGGCGGTGCGCCGCCGGTAGTACGCGACCGCCGACACCGCGAGGAGCGGAGCCCAGGCGAGCAGCGGGGTGTAGCAGACGATGAGGAGGGCCTTCTGGGCGCCGGTGTCCGTGAGAGCGCCGCCCGCCAGGTTGCCGCCCTGGACGAAGCCGACCAGGATGCTCAGGGCGAACAGCAGGAACGCCCCGGCGAGCGCCGGGACCACCGCCGCGAGCGGGCGTACCTGACGGCCGCCGATCAGCGGGACCCAGCGCGGCACGACCTCGCCCCAGCGCTGCACGAGGCCGAGCGTCAGCAGGGCAAGAGCCTCCGTGACCACCGTGAGGACCAGGACGTATACCGCGCCCCAGCCCGTGCGCACCGGCTCCGACGACACCGGGAGCCCGGCGACCAGAGCGAGCCGCCACAGGCCCGACGGCAGGGTGACCAGCGGTACGGCGCAGGCGGTGCGGACGGCCCAGCGCGGCACGTCCGGGATTGCGTTCCTCAGCATGTGATTCACTTTCGTCGCCGCGGCGGAGCCGCGCCTCAGCCTGCGGGGCCATCCGTCTCCGCCGCGCGGGGGAGACGGACCGGCACCCGTGGCGGCCGTCACCCCGCTATTCCGTACGGTGGGCCACCACATCGCACAGCGCGTCCAGGGCCCGCGACGGCGGCCCGGAAGGCACCCGCTCCAGGGCCGAACGGGCCAGCAAGATCCGCCCGTCCATGAGCGTGCGGGCCTGTGCCATGGCCGGAGACCGCTGGAGCAGTGCGAGGGCCCTGTGGTGCGCCTCGCCCGCCACTCCCGAGGGGGCGTTCAGCAGGGCCCGCAGTTCGTCACCGCGGGGGTCGTCGTCGGCGCGGGCGAGCAGGACGGGCAGGCAGGCCACGCCGACCGCGAGGTCCTTGCCCTGTTCCTTGCCGCTCAGCGCGGACGACGAGGTGATGTCGAGCAGGTCGTCGGCGATCTGGAACGCCACGCCGAGGTGTTCGCCGTACTCCGCGAGCGCGTCGGCGACGGCGGTGGGCGCCCCGGCCTGGAGCGCGCCGAGCCGCAGCGCGAGGGAGATCAGTGCCGCCGACTTGTCGGACACCACGCTGAAGTAGTGGGCCAGGGGGTCGTCGGCCGCGCCCGGGCCGAGCAGCTCCCGCAACTGGCCCCGCACCAGCCGTCCGGAGGCGTCGGCGTGCAGCGGGAGGGTCTCCGCCGCCAGGCCGGCGGAGAGCCGGGCGGAGGTGGCGAGCAGCCAGTTGCCCGCCGTGACGGCGACGGAGTTGCCCCAGCGCGCGTTGACGCTGGGCACGCCGTGCCGCATGCGGGCCTGGTCCATCACGTCGTCGTGGTAGAGCGAGGCGACGTGGACCAGCTCCGAGATCACGGCGGCGTCCACGACACCCGCGGCGTCGGGCTCCCCGAACTCGGCGGCCACCAGCGTCAGCAGCGGGCGCAGCCGCTTGCCGCCCGCCGCGACGAGGTAGCCGACCACCTCGGCCACGCACGGGTCGGCGGTTCCCGCGGACAGCTCCCGGAGCCGCTCCTCCACCCGCCCGAGGCGGGTGGTCAGGCGGGACTCCAGCTCGTTCTCACGTACGGCGATCCGGGAAAGCACCGACCGGCCGCGCGCCTTCGCGATCAGCGTGGCCACCTGCGACATCTGCCCCTCCTTCGGGGCACGTCTGCGTCGTCACGGCCCATCACGCCGAACCGTAGGAAGGGAACGCACGGCCGGGACAGGGAATCCACCTCGGCCGTCCGCAAGAGGACAGCGCGGAATCGTCCGGGGACGCACGGCCATCGGTTCGGGCGACATTCCGCCGGATGTTCCGCTCCGGCTGTCAGCAACGTGCCGACCAGCCTGTTCGGAGCCTGTGATTCCGGGGTGGGGCGGGAGACTTGGCGGGCAGCGCTCGAACCCCGGCCGCGGCTCGAAGCGGCGTGCCCTCGTGCCGCCGGGACCGTGCGCTGCCTCCCACCCCGCGTTGTGTCGCCGCCGCCCGGACAACGGGCGGCCACAGGTGCTGCCCTGCCGCGGACCTACGGCCACGCACCACCATCCCTTTCCAAAGGAGCGTCATGTTCGGACGGATAGGACGGTTCTCCGTCAACCGGCCTTGGCTGACCATCGTGGCCTGGATCGTCACGGCGGTCGCCCTGGCCACCCTGGCCCCCCAGCTGAAGTCCAGTACGGACCAGGCCGACTTCCTGCCATCCCGGTACGAGTCGGCCCAGGTCACGAAGGTCCAGGAGAAGGCGTTCCCGCAGCAGGAGACGCCCGCCGCCGTGGTCGTCTTCCAGCGGACCGACGGCGGCAGGCTGACCGCCGCCGACAAGGCCACCGTCACCGAGGCGGCCAAGGAGTTCCAGGCGAAGCGGTACAAGACCTTCGACAAGGTCATGACCTCGCCCGAGGCGGTGTCCAAGGACGGCAGGATGGCGCTCGCGAGCGTCGCCTCCGCCGAGAAGGACCCGGCCACCGAGGAGGGCCAGGAGTCGGTCGGCCAACTGCGCGAGGACGGCAAGGACCAGCTCCGGGGCACCGGGCTGAAGATGGGCGTCACCGGCCCCACCGCCCTGGCGCTCGACGCCAAGGAGGCAGCCGGTGACACCGACGCCATGATCATGATGGCCACGCTGATCCTGATCATCGTGCTGCTCGGGGCCATCTTCCGCAGCCCGCTCATCGCGCTGCTGCCGGTCCTCTCCATCGCGCTGATGTTCATCGTCGCCAACGGCCTGATCGCCACCGCCAGTGAACTCTTCGGCCTCGAAGCGGACAGCAGCAACTCCGCGATCCTGATCGTGGTCCTCTTCGGTGTCGGGACGGACTACATCCTGTTCCTGCTGTTCCGGTACCGGGAGCACCTGCGCGACGGGCACGAGCCCAAGGCGGCCCTCATCGACGCCGTCTCGCGGGTCGGCGAGACCATCGCCTCCGCCGCGGGCGCGGTGATCGTCGCCTTCCTGGCACTGCTGTTCTCCACCATGGGCAACCTGCGCGCGATGGGCCCGTCCCTCGCGATCTCCGTCGCCGTCACCCTCGTCGCCGCGCTCACCCTGGTGCCCGCGATCTTCTCGCTCCTCGGCACGAAGGCGTTCTGGCCGTCCAAGGCATGGCAGCGGACCCCGGAGAACCGCCTGGCCGGCAAGGTCGGCACCTTCGCCTCCCGGCGCCCCGGCCTGGTCGCCGCCGCCTCCACGCTCGTGCTCGCCGTGCTCGCCATCGGGGCACTGGGCTTCAAGCCCGGCTTCGACCAGGAGAGTTCGCTCCCCAAGTCCCTGGAGTCGATCCAGGCCAACGCGGATCTGCAGAAGAGCTTCTCGGCGGGCGAGGCCGAGCCGAGCCTGGTGTTCGTCACCTCGCCTCAGGGCACGCCGCTCGACAAATCCGCCCTTGATTCGTTCCGGCAGTCGATCGCCGGGGTGTCCGGCGTCGGTGAGGTCTCCCCGGCCCGCCTGAGCTCCAAGGGCGACGTCGCGCAGTACCACGTGGTGCTGGACTTCCGTCCCTCATCCGACCGGGCCATCGACCTGGTCGCGGGCGACCTCAGGGACGCGGTGCACAAGAGCGCGCCCGAGGGGACGAAGGCGCTGGTGGGCGGAAAGACCGCGGTCCTCGCCGACATCGAGGACGCCGTCAAGCACGACTACAAGCTGGTCTTCCCGATCGCCGCGCTCGCCATCATGCTCATCCTGGGGCTGCTGCTGCGCAGCGTCGTCGCTCCGCTCTACCTGATGCTCGCCGTCGGCCTCGGCTTCGCCGCCACGCTGGGCTCGGCGGTCCTGCTCTTCCAGAACATCAAGGGCGAGGAGGGGCTGCTGTTCTCGCTGCCCATCGTGGTGTACCTCTTCGTCGTCGCCATCGGCACCGACTACAACATCCTCATGGTGGCGCGGCTGCGCGAGGAGGTGCACAACGGCAGGTCCACGGCCGAGGCCGTACGCCTCGCCGTCTCCCAGTCGGCCCCGACGATCGGCTCCGCAGCCGTCATCCTGGCGGGCACCTTCGGCGTCCTGATGCTGGCGGACAACTCGATGCTCCAGCAGATGGGCTTCGCGGTGGCCTTCGGCATCCTGCTGACCGCGTTCGTCATGGCGCTGCTCCTGGTGCCGACACTGACGGCACTGATCGGCCCGAAGGCGTGGTGGCCCCGGCTCCGGTCCGGGCAGCGCCCCGACCACCCCGAGCAGCCCCTCGCCGGGGACCGCCAGGAGGAGCAGGAGCCGGTGACCACGGGCGGCCGCTCCTGACCCGGGCGTACGAAGGGCGGGGCGGCGCGCGCGATCCACACGGCGCGCCGTACCGCCCGCCATGGGCGCACCTTGCTGCCAAAAAATGACTAACGGTCAGGTCCGTGGGTCAGTGTTCCCGTGGTTTCCGGCTCCTCGGAGAAGGACGGCCGGGGGCCGGCTGATCGCGTTGACCCCGCCAGTTCCCAGTAGTGTCACTGACAGGCAGTAGTGGTCGACAGGCAGTTGTCTGCGCGCCGACGGAAGGCAGAGATGAGAGCGGTGGACCACCGGTGGGAGCCGTTCGGCCCTCCGTACCAGGAAAGGCCCACGGATCGTCACGCTGCCTGCGGCGGTCCCGACGACAGCGCCCTCGACGCCCTGGGCGTGCCGCCCCACCTCGACGACACCGTCCCGCAGGTGGAGCGGCTGCTGGCACTCGCCCAGTGGTCGGCCGGCATTGTGCTGCCGGACTGCGGCGAGCGGGCACGGGCCGTGGGTCCGGTCCTGGAGAGGCTCGCCGACGCGCGCCGACGGGGCCTGGTCATCCGCCTGTTGTGCGGGCCGGACGCGCTGGCCGGCGAGATGTCACGCGACCTCCAGCACAACGGCCTGGCATCCGTCACCCGGGTGACGGCGACCGGCGCCGAGCCGGTCGTCATCGTGGACGGCAGCGTCGCGTTCGTCCCTGCCCACGGCCCGGCCACAGTGCGCGGCCCCGCCGTCGTGCGCGTCTTCGAGGCCCTGTTCGCGGGCGCCTGGACGACGGCCGTGCCGCTGGCGGACCACGACCGGCTGTGCCACCGCACACGCAGTGAGGTGACCCTCGGTGTCCTGCGCCGGCTCGGCGCGGGGCTCGCCGACGACGCCGGGGCCCGGGAGATGAGCGTCTCCCTGCGCACCTACCGGCGGCACGTGGCCGAGCTCATGGAGGCGTTGGAGGCGGACTCCCGCTTCCAGGCGGGCGCGCGGGCCGTCGCGCTGGGGCTGACGTCCTGTTACGGGCGATGAGATTCATGGAGACGGGGGGATCGGAAGTGCGTACGGTGCATGCGTGGGAGGGGAGTCATACGGGCTCCCGGGCCGAGAGGGACGAGGCCGCCCGGAACCAGCCGTTGGCGATACCGGTGGGTCCTGACGAGGCGTCGGTCATGGCGGCCATCGCGGAACAGATCGGCCAGGCGCGGCAGTCGGTGGACATCTGCTTCGCCCAGTACACGACCCGTGTCCCCTGGTTCCTCGAACTCCTGCGGGCCCGGCATGAATCGGTCCGGGCCCGACTGCTCTTCGACCGCTCCGAGCACGGGCAGCACGGGCAACACGGGCAGAACAGGGTCCCGGAGCCGGAGCCCTGGGAGGAGCTCGCGGCGAGCGAGCGCGTCGAGGTCCGGATCGCCCGCGTACCGCTGACGGACTGCGTCGTCATGGACGGCCGGAGCGCTCTGCTGATCGCCGACTCGGCCATCGGGCCACAGGTGTCCCTCGCCCGGGCCGGCGGCGTGGTCGGGGCTCTGCACGCCCTGTTCGTCGCCGTGTGGGGCGGCGCTGTGCCGGTCTCCGCCCGGATCGACTGGGGCGGTCACGCCCGCGCGGAGTTCGTGAAGTCGATCCTCGGCTGTCTGCATTCCGGGATGACGGACAAGCAGGCGGCCGATGAGCTGTCGGTGTCCGTACGCACGTACCGGCGCTACGTGGCCGAGATCACGGCGGCCCTGGGCGCGAACTCCCGTTTCCAGGCGGGCCTGCGGGCGGCCGAACTGGGCCTGCTGCCCGCCCCGGTCCCGCGAGCGGCGCCACCGGAGAGCCGCCCGGGTCCGGGCACGCCGCTGGGGCCTACTGGCAGCTTCCTGTAAGGAAGCTGGGTTCGCGGGGCCGGGCCGCCCAGAATGAGCACGGAATCGCGACACGCCGGTCACCTCACTGACCGAACCCTCGCGGAGCGTTCCACTCCGGTCGGCCACCGCACATCCCCGGACGGGGGCCGACCGGACCGCCGACCGGGGGCCGACGCACGGTCGTTATGCCCCCGGGGCGGGGGGCCGACCTGACCCGCGAGTCGCGGACCCGGCGCACGGCTCCGTACACCCGCCGGGCGGGGGTCGACCTGACCGTGAGTCGGGGGGCGGCGCATGCTCCGTACCCCCCGGGCAGGGGTCGACCTGACCACGAGCCGGAGTCGACGCGCGCTCCGTACACCCCCGGGCGGGGCCAACCGGGCCGCGAGCCGGGGGTTGGCGCACGCTTCGTACGCTCCCGGCCGTCGGCCGACCTGACCCCGAGCCGCGGGCCAGGCGCGCGCTCCGTACGCCCCCGGTCGTTGGCCGTCGGCCTCGCATCGTCGCTTGCCTGAGTCCCAGCGACCCCGCCGACTCCGCCCTGGGGCTGGGCGCGCTCTCGCCCTCAGGGTTTCTTCTGCTTCGGCTGCTGCGGTTTGGCCTTCGCGGGAGTTCCGGCCTTCTTGGGCGTCACGGCCCTGTCGGGGCTCATGGCCTTCTTGGGGGTCCCGGCTTTGTCGGGGGTCTGGGCCTTCGCAGGCTTGGCCCTCGCCGGCTTGGGCTTAGCCGGCTTGGCCCTCCCGGGCTTGGGCTTGGCCTGCTTGGGCTTCTCGGCCTTCGCCCTGTCGGGCTTCGCCTTGTCGGGCTTGGGCTTCGTGGGCTTGGGCTTCTGGGCCTTCGCCTTGTCGGGCTTCGCCTCGCCGGGCCCTGCCTTTCCAGGCTTCGCCTTCTCGTCCTTCGCCTTCTCGCCCTTGGGGGCGGCCTCGTTTCGGTCCTTGCCCCTTGCCTCGTCCTCGTCCCTGCCCTTGCCCTCTCCCCTGCCCGCACCCTTGGGCGTCTCGTTCGTCTCCCGGCTTCGGGGCGGTGATGACAGCGGGCGGGGCGGCGTGGCCGTGCGGTCGGGGGTGAGGCGGGGGGACGAAGGGGCCGGGCGGGGGCCGTCGCCGGGGAGTTCGAGGGGGGAGCCCGTGGCCAGGGCCACGCCGCCCAGGAGGCCTCCGGCCAGGACCACGCCCCCGGCGGCCCGCAGCGGAAGCCTGCCGCGGCGGCGCTCGCGGGGGCGCCAGTCGTCCCGGCGGCGGGTACGCGCCCGATGCGCCCCCGAGTCCCGCGCCACCCGAAACGCCTCAACGGCAGCCCGCAGCCCGTCCCCACCCTCCGGCTCGGCCACGCCGGACCCTTCGGCCACGCCAGGCCCTTCGGCCACGCCGTGCCCTTCGGCCGCACCGGGCCCCTTGGCCACGCCGCGCTCCTCGGCCACGCCAGGCCCGTCAGCTACCCCAGACCCCTCGGCCACGCCAAGCCCCTCGGTCGAGGTGAGATCTCGGTCGCCGCCAGGGGGCATCGGGCCGTCCGTGTTCATCGTGATCCCCCAAGCGCCCCGGGGCCCTCGTCCGCCACGCCGGCCAGGCGCAGGCGTTCGCCCAGTTTCTTCAGGCCTCGGTGGGCCGCCGTCCGTACCGCTCCGGGGCGTTTGCCCAGGACCCGGGCGGCTGCCGGGCCGTCCAGACCCACCACGACCCTCAGCAGTACGGCTTCCGCCTGGTCGCGAGGCAGGGTGGCCACCAGGGCCAGGACCTGCTCCGTCGAGACCGCCTCCAGGGCCGCCGCCGACGTGCTGTGCGAACCCGGGAGTTCGAGCACGTCCTGTTCGAGGGTGGCGGGGCGCGGCCGTGTCTTCTGGCTGCGCAGATGATCGAAGGCACGGTGGCGCGCGATCGTCGCGGTCCAGCCGCGGAAACCCGCCCCGTCACCGCGGAACCGCCCGAGGTCCCTGGCGATCTGGAGCCAGGCCTCGGCCGCGACGTCCTCCGCGGCCTCGCCGTCCGCGCCGACCAGGCCCCGTACGTAGCCGACGAGCCCCGGCTGGACGATGCGGTACACGACCGCGAAGGCCGCCTCGTCGCCGGCCTGCGCGGCCGCGACGGCCTCGCCAAGCTTCTCGTCGTGCGCCCGCGCGCGACGGTGCTCCCCACCCTGGCCCAACGTTCTCCCATCCGGCCGACGAGGCACGCCCGGCCGCGCACGTGCCCTCACGCTCACCAGCGTCAGTAGGGGTGGAAATGTCACAGGGGGGCGCACGCCGGGAGCGCCAAAAGCATCAGACCTCGAAGAGTGCGCCGTCGCCGCGGATGCGGGAGATGTCGATGGTCAGCGCCGCCGCCGGGGCCCGTGCGGCGACCGGCTCGTCGTACGCGGACATCCGCAGCTTCATGCTCTGGCCGCCGTCCTTCATCCCCTCGACGCCGAGGATGTACGGCTTGCCGGACGAGGCCACGTAGACCGTCGTCTCCTCACCGTCCCCGCCGTTCGCACCGTTCGCGCCGTCCCCGTCGTCCTCGGTCTCCACGAGTGGCGTGACATCGCGGCCGTAGCGCCGGGTCTCGGGCATGGCCCGGATGACGTCGTCCGCGGAGGGGCCGCCGACGATCTTGTCGGTCAGCTCGTCGAGGTCGCACTTCATCCCCGGTACGGCCGCTCCCCCACCCGCTCCTCCACCCGCTCCCCCACTCGCTCCCGCGGGGATCTTCAGGTACTTGCCGCGCGCGAGGTTGGTCCGCTCCCTGATGGTGGCCGCCCCGTCGGGCCCCCGCCGCTCACCCATCTCCCGGATGGCGTCGAGCGATGCGTCGGAGAACCGTACGTACGTGGCCTCCCCGGCGACCATGATGAGCTCGCCGCGCTGCGTGGGGCCCGCGTCGAAGGTGCCCGTGCAGTTGCTGTCGCGGTCCATGTGCAGCGTGACCTTCTGGTGGCCCTTCGGGGTGACCATGTCGACGCCGATGCGCACGGTGTCCGCCGTGCGGAGCAACTCCATGCCCTCCACGGCGAGTTCCTTGCCGCGCACCTCGTCGGCGGACGTGGCCTCCGCCGTGGTGGCGGGCGTGGCTTCGTCCAGCGTGCCGCCGGAGTACGTCACCTCGCCGTCCGCGCCGCACGCCGTGAGCGTGGTCGCCGCCGCGCCCAGGGCGAGGGTGAGCGCGACCGCGCGTCGCGGCCACCGCCCACGTATCGCAGCCGACCGGCCGTTCACACGCTGTGCCACCTGATCCCCCGCCCGAATCCCGGATTCCACCCGTCGTGCCGCAGCACAACTGTCACATGTCTCAGCGCGGCGGTCGGACGGGTCGTCACACCTGCGGCGTGCGGGATACGTCACTCGACAAAAGTCCGCCGCGAGTACAACCCTTTGACCCCTCGGTCAGTCGTACGAACTCGCTTGGTTTTTACCTGTCATTCACTAAGGGGTGGGGTACTTGAGCCCGCGCAAACCGCGTGAAAAGGCGCGTAGCACGCATGCGTACGGACCGTTGGGTCTGCGGCGCAGGGCGTGGCTGACGATCGGTGCCGTCGTGCTCGGGGGCGCGGGCGCGGTGCCGTGCGCAACGGCCATGGCTCCCGTCGCCTTCGCGGCCGAGGAGGAGGCCCCCGAGGCCCCCGAGACCGGCGACGGTGACTACAACGGCGACGGCATCACCGACCTGATAGCCGCCACCCCGAAGGCTTCGAGCAGCCGCGGCCGCGTCACGGTCGTCCCCGGCGGCCTCGACGGCCCGGTGGGCGGTTCGAAGATCTCCCTGACGCAGACCAGCACCGGCGTCCCCGGCGTATCCGAGGCCGGCGACGAGTGGGGCGCCGCGACCGCCTGGGGCGACCTGAACGGCGACGGCCACGCGGACCTCGTCATCGGCGCCCCCGGTGAGGACGACTCCTCGCACAAGGACCGCGGCGCGGTCACCATGCTGTACGGCCCGAAGTTCAGGTCCGGCACGGACATGCAGCTCTCGGCCGACTTCCACTACCCCGGCGCCAGGTTCGGCTCGGCGGTCGCGTCCGGCGACTTCAACGCCGACGGCAAGGACGACGTCTTCTCGGTGGCGACCGGCACGGGCGGCTCGTGGGCCGCGCGGCTCGACGCCGAACACGAGTCGGGCGGCAGCCTCACCCCGGGCGACACGGCGATCGCGTATCCCGACGCCGCGTCCGGCGACTTCAACCGCGACGGCTACGCGGACGTGGCGCTGACCTACCGCGACCAGGCAGGCAAGGGGAAGGTCGCCTGGTTCCGGGGCGGCCGCTCCGGGCTGAGCCGGGCCGGCGTGCTTTCCGTGCCGGGCGGCCGCTCGGTCGCCGTGGGCGACGTCAACGGCAACGGCTACGACGACCTGGTCATCGGCCAGCCGTACACCGCCGAGTCCGGCGCGCACGCGGGCGGGCAGGTGACGGTGGTCCCCGGCACGTCGACGGGCTTCACCACGACGGGCATGAGGACGGTCCACCAGGCGACGTCCGGCGTGCCGGGCGCCGCGGAGGCGGGCGACGCGATGGGCTGGTCGGTCGCGGCGGGCGACTACAACGACGACGGTTACGCGGACGTCCTGGCGGGCGCCCCGAACGAGGACATCACCCGCTCCGACAAGAACCGCAAGGACGCGGGCACTTCCCTCCTCCTGAAGGGCACCTCGTCCGGCCTCACAGGTACCGGCGCGAAGGCCTTCTCGCAGGACGAGCCCGGCGTCCCCGGCTCCACGGAGTCGGGCGACCGGCTCGGCACCTCGGTCACCCTGGCGGACCTCACGGGCAACGGCCGCGCGGACCTCGCGATCGGCGTCGAGGGCGAGGACTCGGCCGACGGCACGATCCTCCAGTTGGACAGCACCAGCTCGGGCGTCCCGGGTTCGAGCGGCGTCTACTACGGGCGTACGTTGCTGGGGACCCCGGCAGGGGCGAAGCTGGGCCAGGCACTTACGCCGTAGCGGTCCGGTACACGACATGTCGCGCCGCTCCCCGGCCGAACCGGGGAGCGGCGCCTCACGTTTGGCTGTTCAGCTCCACCACGGCAACCGGCTCGTCGCAGGCGCTCCCCTCACCGTATTGGAGGGCGGGCCGCTCCGCCTCTCCGTGAGGCCGGTTCCCCACTCAATCACGTGGGTACGACGACGCGCCCCGGCGCCGCCCGCCCGCACTCGGCCCGATCGGCCGCCCGCCACCGGCCGGCCGGCCCCGGAGTGTCCGGGGCGCGCGCCAACTGCCGTGACAGACGCCGGATTCCGCGGTGGGCGGCAGGGCGGCGTCCAGGGCGAGGACGTGCTCCGTCGAGAGCGTCTCCAGGGCCCGGCCCGCCGTGTCGTCCACGGCCGGGAAGTCGAGGACGTCCTGCTCGATCAGCGTGAGGTGCGGACGAGTCCGCGCAGGTATCCGAGAATTCCCGGGTGAACGCACCGATAGACGAAAGCGAAAGCGTCCTCGTCCCCTTCCCGCGCGTCAGCAGGGCCCGCGTCAGCCCTTGATCGCGATCCGTCGAACGGCGATGTACCCCACCCGGCGCCACGCTCTCCTCTTAACGCCGTCGGCACTGCCCACCGTGCCCGTGCCCTGCCTGCGCCCATGCTTCACGCTACACGGCTCACTAGAAGTCTCAAGAATTCACCGGCGTCGATATCACGCCGCGTGGCGCACACGGCCCGGCAAGGTGATGTAAAAGGTTTGGAGCGACACTTCGGAGCCGTCCGTTCCGCCCCGCTCAAGGCAATTGGAAGTCGACGACGCGGAGGCTTGCGACGGAGAAGTCGAGCGGTAACCGGTTCCGCGCGGTCACATGAGCGACAAATTATCAAGCGGAAGGCGCCTCTCTGCCATGACGGCTCCGGGCGGTGCCTCTTTTCAAACGAACAAGGCCTGCGTTTCATACAACCGTTGGCCCGCCTGAAGCGCCCCCTCCTGCAATTCACCTCTGGGAGACTGATCGCCGTGTCCAACTCATACGCGCAACCCATCCACAGAACGACCGAACTCGCGGATGGCCTACGCGTCGTTGAACAGTTGCTCGCCCTTGCCGACACCAGTCGCCTCGAAGTCGACTTCGAGGCCCGAGCCGGCTCGGAGCAGGCTCTGAAGCCGCTGATGGCCGTCCTCCCTGAAGCGGATCGCTGGACCGAGGAGGCCGCTTGGATGCAGAGCTGGGGCATGTCGCCGGACACCGTCCCGTCCCTCCTGCCGGTGGTGGGCGACACCCCCGCGGCGCTGCGGTGGGACTTCGACGGCTGGCCGGCGGCTCCCGAGGCCGGGCTGGGGGTGGGTGGCATCAGAGGCGCATTCGTGACGCTGTGCATGAATGTCCGCGACTTGGACCTGCTGGAACCCGCGGCCGATCACACGGTGTTCGTACATGTGAAGCAGATCGAGGCGGAACGGGCTCCATGGCTGGCCGCTCGTGTCGGCTGCCGGGTGATCGGGGATTTGATGATGGCTCCCCATTGATCCCACAGAACGCGGAGGGCGGCGCCGCCGTCGAGACGGCCGTCGCACTGCCGTGGCACAAGACGGTGCGTGTACCGCTCGGCGCGGGGGCGGCCGTCAGCATTCGGCTCGGGAAGCGTGGCGGCGAGGCCAGGTGTGCGCTTTCCGTCCGGGGTGAACACCGGGGGCGTGCCACCGCGTTCGGCTCCTACGGGCGTGCCACCTGCGCCGCCCGGCCGCCCCGGCCGCCGCGGCGGAGCGCCCGCTCAGCCGGCGGCGGGCGTTACTGCGGCACGACGCCGAGCCGGTCGAGGAAGCGGAAGAAGAGTTCCTCCGCCGATGGCTCGGCGTCGGCGTTCAGTACGTCGAGGAGCGGGGTCGCCCGTACCGTCCTGCCCGACTCGGCGGCCCAGGCGACCGCGCGCTGGGCGGCGTCGCGCGGTTCGAGGAAGTAGTCCTCCACGGTCAGGCCGCTGTCGCCGAGGTAGCCCGCCATGGCGTCGCGGGCCAGGCACGTGGTCCATGCCCCGCTCTCCGGCGCCGCGGCCTCGATGACCACGCAGTCGCTGTCCATCACGTAGCCGAAAAGGGCGGGCGCGCCGGTCTCCAGGGCGAGGGCGTTCATGTTGCCCACGTCGCGTCCGTCGTCGCCGCCCGGCACCTCCCAGACCTGCCAGCCGTCGGGCCGCTGTACCAGGAGGGCCAGTTCGTCCCGTACGCCCTCCACCGCCGCGAACTCCACGAGCGGCCGCTCGCTCTTGCCCACGACGTAGTAACCCCAGTAACCCATGTCGCGTCCCCCCGCAGTGCTCCGTGCCGTTCTCGGCCGAATACACCACAGACGTACGCGATCTCGCTACCGGTAGCGGGAAACTACGGGCCGGGGGACCGGCGGTTACCGGACCGTATCGGCGAGTTTCGCGAAATCGTTCCAGGACAGCGCGGGCTTTCTGGGGTCCCACAGCTTCTGGACGGTCGCCGCGAGCGGCATGCGGATGCCCTGTGCGACCTGCTCCTGCGTCTGCGACCCGGCCAGGTCGCACCAGACCGCGAACGAGCCGCCGAGGATCTGGTCGTCGTACTTCTCGCTCACCGGGCTCGTGCCGCGGATCACCCGCGGGGTCCAGCTCTCGTATATCCGCTGCCCGGTCGGATAGCGGAAGTCGTTGGGCTGGCCGAGCACGTAGTAGAGGTACTCGTCGTTGTAGTTGGTGAGCTTGCGGCCGGCCCGCAGGTATTCGTCGGGCTCGCGCGCGCCGATCTCCTTGCCGGTCCAGTACGCGACCTCCAGGTCGTCGGCCGCCTGGGTCTCGCCGCCCCGGAAGAAGCCGTCGTTCCAGGCCTTGAGCTTCTTGTCGAGCGGGCGCACAGCGTCCGCGCGGTCGTTGAGCCAGCCCGTCGTGAGGTCCTGCACGCGGGCGTTCGGCCCGTACCGCTCGCGGGCGGCGGCGGCGAGCTGCGGGAACGAGGCCTCGGGGTCCCGGACCGTCAGGGCGAGGTATTCGTCGGCGCCGAGATGCCAGTAGGCGCCGGGGAAGAGCTTGCCGTACTCCTTGAGCAGATCGTCCACTATCCGCCCGGCCTCCGGCTTCGATATGTCGACGGCTCCCTTGGTGGCGGCGCCCTGGACGTTCTTGAGCTGGAGGGAGGGGTGGGCGCGGATGACGGCGCCGAGGTGGCCCGGCGAGTCGATCTCCGGCACGACGGTGATGTGCCGGCTCTCGGCCAGCTTCAGGATGCGGCGGACCTGGTCCTTGGTGAGGTGGTCGGACGACACGATCTCGGGGTGCGAGTCCGACTCGATGCGGAAGGCCTGGTCGTCGGAGAAGTGCAGACCGAGCTGGTTGTACTTGAGGTCGCCGAGCTCGCGGATCCGGTCCTCGATCCACGAGGCGTCGAAGTGCTTGCGGGCGATGTCGATCATGAAGCCCCGCTGCGGCTTGGCGGGCCGGTCGCGCACGACACCCTCGGGGGCCGTCCCTCCGCCCTTCACCGCTTGCTTGAGGGTGCGGGTGCCGTAGAACACGCCTGCCTGGTCCGGGGCGGTGATCCGTACCGTCCGTCCCTCGACGGACAGGGTGTACGACTCGGGGCCGCCGCCCCGCGAATCCTTCGCGTCCTTGTTGAGCCGTAGTTCCACGTCGCCCTCGCGGGGCTTCTCGTCCCCCGCGTACCGGAGCTTCAGCTCGCCGGCGAGCAGGCGGCCCTCGTCCGCAAGGCCGTCGTCGCCCGTGACCACGCGGCCCTTGCCGTCGGGGCGCCAGCCGGGGCCGCGGGCCGGAGTGTGCTCCCGTACGGCGGGGATGGTGGCCGGGGCCTTCGAGAGCGCGTAGCTCTTGCCGGGCGTCGGGGTCTCCTTCGGGCTCGGGGCCGCCGCGGACTTCCCCGCCGATGGCCGGTTCTGCGGGGTGGAGGCACCGCCGGGCCACAGGGCCACGGTCAGCGCGGCGGCGACTGCGGCGGCCGTGACGCCCCCGGCCACGAGGGGGCCGCGCCGCGGTCCGGGGCTCACCGCTCGCTCCCGGGGGCGGCGGGCCGTTCCCGCGGGGGCGGGGATATGTGCTCGTCCTCGTCCTGCCGGACGCAGGCGCAGGCGCAGGCCCGCCGTACGTAGACCTGCCGGAGACAGACCTGCCGGAGACAGACCTGCCGGACACAGGCCCGCCGTACGCCGACCCGTCGCGTACAGACCCTTCGCGTACCGCCTCGCCGCCGAGCGGCATCGCAGGCACCAGCAGTCACAGCCATCGCACCAGAAGTCACAGCCATGCCCACCACGCTACGGCGCGTCCGCGCGGCTCACCCGTCCACCGGGAGGCCACCCCGAGGACCCCGAGGCCCCGACGCCCCGAGACCCCGAGAGTTCCGGCCCCCTCCCCACGCCGCCCCGACCACCCAACGTCCAAACCACGAGACGAAACTCGCCCATTCAGGTGAAATTCACTCGGCGGTCCGACGCCTTCAGCCCACGCTCGCTAGCGTGACTACCGACTCCCACATACGCGCCACCCCGCACCACCCCGCGCACTACCCCCACCACCGGTACCACCGCGCGCCCCCCTCCCCCCGCACCCCGTCCCCGACCGCCCCCTGCCCAGGAGCGCCCGCTGTCTCCGTACCGTCCTCCTCGACTCCCCGGTGACGTATCCCACGCCGCCCCTGTCGTCACGCCGGATCAGCTCAACTCCGCCGACCCGGACGCCGCGGAAGCCGCCCTCCTGACCTGCTGCGGCAGCCGCCGCTGGGCGCGTCGTATCGCTGCCCACCGGCCCTACCCCGACCTCGACGCGCTGCTCGCCGCCTCCGACGAAGCGTCGTACGACCTGCCGCCCTCCCATCTCGTCGAGGCGCTGACCTGCGAGCCTCTCGATCCAGGCGTTCCAGGCGTTCCGGGCGTTCCGGGTCACAGCGCGCCGCAGGGCACGTACGGCGCCGCGGACACCGCTCTGCGCGCCGCCCACGCCGCGTACGAGAGCCGGTTCGGACATACGTTCGTGATCTGTCTCGACGACGTCGACCCCGGTGAGGCCCTCGACCACCTGCTCTCCGGCATCCGGTCACGCCTCGGCAACGATCCGGACGAGGAGCGCGTCGTGGCCGCGGACGAGCTGCGCCGCCTCATCCGGGGCCGGCTCACCCGCCTCGTGCGCTCCACGGCCACCACGACCTGCGACGACGCCGGAAACACGGGCGCCGGGGCCCCAGGACACGCCCAACGCCCCACTCGCCCGCAATCGCGTCCTGATAGCCCGTACGTGCCTGTTTGATTGCCTGTTTGATCACACCTGCCGACCCGGGGCAAGGTCACCGACAACTCGTCGATACGATGACGAGCGGCCGGTGGACCGTACCCGGCCGGGCTCGACCGACAAACTGTGTGTCTAATCGGCAAAAAGTTGGCGGCCGGCCCCAATCCCCGCTCCCGGAGGGTTCTGCCGTGCCGGCTGGAACGCTGTATCGCGGCAGGGAAGGAATGTGGTCCTGGGTGGCTCATCGAGTCACCGGCGTCCTCATCTTCTTCTTCCTGTTCGTGCATGTGCTCGACACCGCTCTCGTCCGCGTCTCCCCGGAGGCGTACGACGATGTCGTCAGCACCTACAAGACGCCCCTCGTCGCACTCCTCGAGTACGGCCTGGTCGCCGCCATCCTCTTCCACGCCCTCAACGGCCTGCGCGTCATCGCCGTCGACTTCTGGTCGAAGGGTCCCCGCTACCAGAAGCAGATGCTCTGGACCGTTGTCGGCATCTGGGTCGTCCTGATGGTCGGGGCGCTCTACCCCGTCCTGGGCCACGCCGTCCGCGAAGTCTTCGGGAGCTGAGGCCAGACATGTCTTCTGACACCACGCTTGAGAAGTCCGGCTCGTCCGGTACGTCCGGAGTCGGTCCCGTCGAAGGAGCCTCGCTCTACGACGCCGACAACCCGGCCCCGGTCATCGAGCCGCCCCGCAAGCGCACGACCAAGACCCCGCGCTCGACCCGCGGCAACTTCGAGATGGCCGCATGGCTCTTCATGCGCCTCTCCGGTGTCGTCCTGGTCGTCCTCGTCCTCGGCCACCTGCTGATCCAGCTCGTGCTCGACGGCGGCGTCTCCAAGATCGGCTTCGCGTTCGTCGCGGGCCGCTGGGCGTCCCCGTTCTGGCAGGTCTGGGATCTGCTGATGCTGTGGCTCGCGATGCTGCACGGCGCGAACGGCCTGCGCACGGTCATCAACGACTACGCCGAGCGGCCGAACACGCGTCTGTGGCTCAAGGGCCTGCTGTACACCGCCACGGTGTTCACCATCCTTCTGGGCACGCTGGTGATCTTCACCTTCGACCCGAACATCCGCTAAAGCCGAGGCGACCCCAGTGAAGATTCACAAGTACGACACAGTCATCGTCGGCGCGGGCGGTGCCGGCATGCGCGCCGCCATCGAGGCGACGAAGCGCAGCCGCACCGCCGTGCTCACCAAGCTGTACCCCACCCGCTCCCACACGGGCGCCGCGCAGGGCGGCATGGCCGCCGCGCTCGCCAACGTGGAGGAGGACAACTGGGAGTGGCACACCTTCGACACGGTCAAGGGCGGCGACTACCTGGTCGACCAGGACGCCGCCGAGATCCTGGCGAAGGAGGCCATCGACGCGGTCCTCGACCTGGAGAAGATGGGCCTCCCGTTCAACCGCACGCCGGACGGGACGATCGACCAGCGCCGCTTCGGCGGTCACACCCGTAACCACGGCGAGGCCGCCGTGCGCCGGTCCTGCTACGCGGCCGACCGCACCGGCCACATGATCCTCCAGACGCTCTACCAGAACTGCGTCAAGGAGGGTGTGGAGTTCTTCAACGAGTTCTACGTCCTCGACCAGCTCATCGTCGAGGTCGACGGGGTCAAGAAGAGCGCGGGCGTCGTCGCGTACGAGCTGGCGACCGGCGAGATCCACATCTTCCAGGCCAAGGCCGTGATCTACGCGTCCGGCGGCACCGGCAAGTTCTTCAAGGTGACGTCCAACGCGCACACGCTCACCGGTGACGGCCAGGCGGCCTGCTACCGGCGCGGGCTGCCGCTGGAGGACATGGAGTTCTTCCAGTTCCACCCGACCGGCATCTGGCGCATGGGTATCCTCCTCACGGAGGGCGCCCGCGGTGAGGGCGGCATCCTCCGCAACAAGGACGGCGAGCGCTTCATGGAGAAGTACGCGCCGGTCATGAAGGACCTCGCGTCCCGTGACGTCGTCTCGCGCTCCATCTACACGGAGATCCGTGAGGGCCGCGGCTGCGGTCCCGCGGGCGACCACGTCTACCTCGACCTCACGCACCTCCCGCCGGAGCAGCTCGACGCCAAGCTCCCGGACATCACGGAGTTCGCGCGCACCTACCTCGGCATCGAGCCCTACACGGACCCGATCCCGATCCAGCCGACCGCGCACTACGCCATGGGCGGCATCCCGACCAACGTCGAGGGTGAGGTCCTCGCGGACAACACCACCGTCGTCCCGGGTCTGTACGCGGCGGGCGAGGTGGCCTGCGTCTCGGTGCACGGCGCCAACCGCCTGGGCACCAACTCGCTCCTGGACATCAACGTCTTCGGCAAGCGCGCGGGCATCGCCGCGGCCGAGTACTCCGCGAAGAACGACTTCGTCGAGCTGCCGGAGAACCCCGAGAGCCTCGTCGTCTCCCTCGTCGAGCAGCTGCGCGACGCCAAGGGCAACGAGCGGGTCTCCGTGCTCCGCACCGAGCTCCAGGAGACCATGGACGCCAACGTCATGGTGTTCCGCACGGAGCAGACGATCAAGACGGCCGTGGAGAAGATCGCCGAACTCCGCGCCCGCTACAAGAACGTCTCGATCCAGGACAAGGGCAAGCGCTTCAACACCGACCTCCTCGAGGCCGTCGAGCTGGGCAACCTGCTCGACCTCGCCGAGGTCATGGCGCAGTCGGCGCTCGCCCGCAAGGAGTCGCGCGGCGGTCACTACCGCGAGGACTTCCCCACCCGCGACGACGTCAACTTCATGCGCCACACCATGGCGTACCGCGAGGTCGGCGACGACGGCACGGAGACGATCCGTCTCGACTACAAGCCGGTCGTCCAGACCCGCTACCAGCCGATGGAGCGTAAGTACTGATGGCTACCCCGACCCTCACGAAGGAAGACGCCAAGCCCGAGGCGGGCTTCGCCGACTCCCCGTACATCACGGTCACCTTCCGCATCCGCCGCTTCAACCCCGAGGTCTCGGCGGACGCGGTCTGGGAAGACTTCCAGATGGAGATCGACCCCAAGGAGCGCGTCCTCGACGGCCTCCACAAGATCAAGTGGGAGCAGGACGGCACGCTCACGTTCCGCCGTTCCTGCGCGCACGGCATCTGCGGTTCCGACGCCATGCGGATCAACGGCAAGAACCGTCTTGCCTGCAAGACCCTGATCAAGGACATCAACCCGTCCAAGCCGATCACGGTCGAGCCCATAAAGGGGCTCACGGTCCTGAAGGACCTGGTCGTCGACATGGACCCGTTCTTCCAGGCCTACCGCGACGTCATGCCGTTCCTGGTGACGAAGGGCAACGAGCCGACGCGCGAGCGTCTTCAGTCCGCCGAGGACCGCGAGCGCTTCGACGACACCACGAAGTGCATCCTGTGCGCCGCGTGCACGTCGTCGTGCCCGGTGTTCTGGAACGACGGCCAGTACTTCGGCCCGGCCGCGATCGTGAACGCGCACCGCTTCATCTTCGACAGCCGTGACGAGGCGGGCGAGCAGCGCCTGGAGATCCTGAACGACAAGGACGGCGTGTGGCGTTGCCGCACGACGTTCAACTGCACGGACGCGTGCCCGCGTGGCATCGAGGTCACGAAGGCGATCCAGGAAGTGAAGCGCGCGCTGATCACCCGCCGCTTCTGATCCTGTTTCCTCCTGTACGTCCCATGGGCCCCGCTCCTCTTGGAGCGGGGCCCATGTGCGTACGCAACGCCCGCGGTTATAGCTTTGATCCGCTCGCGTCCCTCCCGCGGACGGCCCGTCCCCCCACGTTCTTACCTCTCTGGAGTCCCGAGTGAAGCACCCTCTCCGCCTCATGACGGCCGCGCTGACCGTGTCCGCGGCCCTGCTGTTGACCGCGTGCGGCTCGGGAGGCGGCGACGACGACGCCTCCGACGGGATCAAGGGGGCGGACGAGGGGGCCGGCAAGGCCTCCGCCTCGCCTTCCCCCGGCAAGAAGCCGGGCGGCGCGGACCGGCCGGAGATCAAACTGCCGGCCACGTTCAAGGCCGACTTCGTCGGCTGGACGAACAGTGATCCGAAGCTGCAGCAGATCCTGGACGACGGGCGCGAGGAGCTGCGGGCGAAGTACGCGGCGATCACCGAGGCGAACCCGCAGTCGGACGCCGTGACGTTCTACGACTCCGGCGCGTCCCTCACCACGGCCCGGAAGTGGATCAAGAGCTTCGTCGAGACCGATGACAGCCTGATCGGCTCGGTCAGGGCCTACAACCCCAAGGTTCACGTCAGCGACAACGGCGCAGGGGTGCTTTTCTACTGCGTCGACGAGCGCAAGTCGGCCACCAAGAACCGCAAGACGAAGAAGGTCACGGAGACTCCCGACAGCCCGGAATCTGTCCTGCAGTACCGGGCCAGGCTCACGAAATCGTCGCAGGGCGTGTGGCAGACCGTCTCCCTCGAGACGGTGGCGGGAGGCTGCAAGTGATGCGAGCCGTCTCCAGGACGAGCACCTTCCTCATCGCCGCTGCCCTCGCCACGACGTTGTGCCCGACGGCCGCCTACGCCATCGGGGACAAGGACAACCAGGCGCCGTCCGGCCCGTCCGGCCCGTCCGGTGGCGCCAGGGGCAACACGCTCATGGCCGGTGCGGGAACCACCAGCATCGAGGTCACACAGGTCAGCGGGGGCCGGGGAGGCGCGGCCGCCAAGCCCGTCGTGCCGGTGGACCCCAACTGGAAGCCTCCGGCCTGCTGGTACGAACCCGTGGCCACCTCCGCGCAGGTGAAGGCCGCCGTGGACCAGCTCAAGAAGACTCCCAACGAGAACCTCGTGCCGGTCACGCCCTCCCTGTACTGGGGAGAGCGGCTGATGGTCGACCACTACGAGAAGGGCAAGACCCAGTCCGACGGCGCCGAGGGCTACAAGAACTTCAACATGGGCAAGAAGGGGAAGTTCTGGCGCGGGGTCGTCAACCCGGACATGGAGGACGACCCGGAGGCGTACGACTGCGAGAAGAACCTCTTCTGGCAGGACGCCGGTACCGTCCCGAAGATCGCTCACGCCCCGACACCCGAAGTCCTCGCCTCGTACGCGTACAACCAGATCAAGGTCCCCGACACCAACGTCGAGATGAAGCCCCAGGGCAAGTCGACCGTGAACCTGCCGACCTGGATCTGGCTGGACAAGGGCAAGTTCGAGCCGGTCAAGGTCCGCGCCGAGTTGCCCGGGACGAACCTGTACGCGGAGACCACCGCCAAACCCGTGAGCCTCCACCTGGACCCCGGCACGGCGGACGCCGAGACGTTTCCCGCCGACGGCGAATGCGTGGTCAACGAGGACGGCAGCATCGGCACCCCGTACACGAAGGGCTCCTCGAAGGAGGACCCGCCGTGCGGCGTCACGTACCTGCGGGCCACCGGCGGCGAACCGTACCGGCTCAAGGCGTCCATCACCTGGGAGATCACCTGGGAAGGCACCGGCAACGCGGGCGGCGACCTGCCGAACGGCACCTTCGAGGGAGCCCAGGACGTCGGCGTCCAGGAGATCCAGTCCATCAACCGGTGACGGCCGCGCCGGACGGCGCGCCCGTGCCGCGGACGGCGCCCGTGCCGCCGGACGGCCGAAGATGGCGCCGCCCGGCGGCACGGCTCTCGCGCGCCTGCGTCCGCGCGGCGCCCGCCGTCCTACGCTGACGGAATGTCAGACAACCAGTCCGTCGGCCTGTCCGTTGACCAGTCCGCGGAGCCGTCCACCGCGCTGCTCGGCTTCGACAACGTCCTGTTCCCCGTCGGCGACCTCGGTGAGGCCGTCGGGTTCTACGAGCGGGCCGGCTTCCCCGTCGCCTTCCGGCTCGACGACATCGGGCTCGCGATCCTGAAGGTGGGCAAGGAGACGCCGGGCGTGCTGCTCCGCCTGGAGGACGGGATCGTCCCCCGTACGCCGCTGTGGCCCTCGCCCCGGCTCTGGCTGGAGGTCCCGGACGCGCGCGCCAAGGGGCGGGCCCTCGCGGACGCGGGCATCGTGCTCCTCGCCGAACCGTTCTCCGTGTCCACCGGATGGACCGTGGAGATCGCCGACCCGTGGGGCAACGTCATCGGCTTCACGGACTACCTCAAACGGCCCGAGCTGGCCCGCACCTCCTGAGGTCCCTGAGGTCCGGGCCGTGAGGCCCGTCAGGCGTGCCGCGAGGCCAGTTCGACGACCGTGATGTCCGAGGGCGCCCCGACCCGCACCGGCGGGCCCCACGCGCCCGCGCCGCGGCTCACGTAGAGCTGTGTGTCGCCGTACCGCTCCAGGCCCGCGAGCGTCGGGTTCGCCAGGTCGGCCACGAGGTTGCCCGGCCAGAGCTGGCCGCCGTGGGTGTGGCCGGAGAGCTGGAGGTCCACGCCGTGCTCGACGGCGTCGTGGATCACGATGGGCTGGTGGGCCAGCAGCACCGAGGCCCGCTCGCGGTCCCGGTCGCCGAGCGCCGCGGCGAAGTCGGGGCCCGCGCCCTCGTCCTCTCCGGCCACGTCGTCGACGCCCGCGAGGTCGAAGCCGGGCAGTTCGGTACGGGCGTTGCGCAGCGGGCGCAGGCCGAGTTCGCGTACGTGGTCGACCCATTCGTCGGCCCCGGAGAAGTACTCGTGGTTGCCGGTGACGAAGTACGCGCCGTGGCGCGCCCGCAGCCCGGCGAGCGGTGCCGCGGCCGGGCCGAGGTTCTCGACGCTGCCGTCCACCAGGTCGCCGACCACGGCGATCAGATCGGGCTGCGTGGCGTTGATCGTGTCGACCACGCGCTGCGTGAAGCCGCGGCCGAGGATCGGACCCAGGTGGATGTCGCTGACCACGGCGATCCGGAACCCGTGCGCGGCGCGCGGCAGTTTGGCCAGCGGGACGGTGAGCCGCTTGACCTTGGGGCCGCTGAGCACGCCGTACGTCCCGTACCCGACGGTCCCCACGGCGGCGGCCGCCGCGGCGCCCCCGACGATCCGGGAGACGAAGAGACGGCGGGAGGGCGCGGACGACACGGGCCGCTCGGACGCGGGTCGCTCGGATTCGGGCCGCTCGGATGCGGGTCGCTCGGACGCCGGTTCCTCCCGTACGGGCTCCTCCGGTACGAGTTCCTCCGGCGCGGGCTTCCCGGCAGCGCGCTCCCCGGAGGCCGGCTTCAGGGCAGCGGAAGCAGCCCCCGCGGCGACGGGCTCCTGCGCGGCGGCGGGCTGCTGTGCGGCGGCAGGCTCCTGCGCGGGGGGCGCCTCGCTGCCCCCGTGAGCCCTCCGCTCCAGCCCGCGGCGCAGCAGCGGACGTACCAACTCGCCCACGAGCAGCGCGAGCAGCAGGTAGAGCGAGAGGGCCATCCACATGAAGCCTGGCCAGGCCAGCACCTGTTGCAGCAGGAAGGGCGCTCCGGCCCGCTCGGCCACGAGGGCGGCGAACATCACCACCGGGGCGACGACGAACAGCACCGTGCCGGAGCGGCGGGCGAGCCCCGGCCCCGCGGTGGTGTCCCGCACCAGGCGGCGCCACGCGTACCAGTGCAGGGCCGCGAAGGCGGCGAGGACGAGAAGGCCCACGAGGACCGCGACGACGATCATGGCTATGACGTTCTCCGCAGAGCACGGACTCCACGGAACCCGATGGTCCCTACCACCGTCCCCAAGACAAAGGAGACAACGGCAAGCGTCAGGTGCACCCAGAAGTACCCGGTCGGGTTGTCCGCGTCGTCGAAGGCGAGCCCGCTGCCGTCCTTCCACAGGTTCTTGACGAAAGTGATCCAGATGAACCAGCTCCACACCCCGAAGGCGAGCAGGAACCATGAGACAGGGCGGCTGAGCTTCATACGCTCAGTATCGCGATCCGTCCTGTCGAACAACCGCCGGGGTGGGGACGTCATGACGGGGAGCACCTCGGCGCGGGTCTCCACAGCGGGGCCCTGTACGTTCACATCCGTGTCTGCCTCCAAAAAAGCCGCCTTGCTCCTCGCTTCCGCGACGTTGCTGACCATGTCGACCACGGCCCCCGCCTTCGCGGACGACAAGCCGGACGAGAACGGGCAGCCCAAGCCGCCCTCCTCCATGTCGACGGTCGGCGGTGCGAAGCTCGGCAGACCAGGCACCCAGGTGCAGCTCAAGCCGGGCGCCCCCGTGCTGCCCAAGGACCTCTCCGGGCGCTCCTGGATGGTGTCGGACGCGGAGTCGGGCGAGGTCCTCGCCGCGCACAACGCGCACTGGCGGCTGCCTCCGGCGAGCACCCTGAAGATGCTGTTCGCGGACACGGTCCTGCCGAAGTTCCCCAAGAGCCAGAAGCACAAGGTCGCGCTCTCCGACCTGGCCGGGATCGGCGCGGGCAGCAGCCTGGTCGGCATCAAGGAGAACGAGACGTACAGCGTCCACGACCTGTGGCTCGGCGTCTTCCTCCGCTCGGGCAACGACGCGGTGCACGTCCTGTCCGCGATGAACGACGGCGTCAAGCAGACCGTCAAGGACATGCAGGAGCACGCCGAGGAGCTCCAGGCGCTCGACACACACGTCGTCTCGCCCGACGGCTACGACGAGAAGGGGCAGGTCTCCTCCGCGTACGACCTGACGCTGTTCGCCCGGTCGGGGCTCCAGAAGAAGGACTTCCGCGAGTACTGCTCGACGGCCACCGCCCAGTTCCCCGGTGAGACGAAGAAGGTCACCAAGGGCAAGGACAAGGGCAAGACCAAGCGCGGGTCCTTCGGGATACAGAACACCAACCGGCTGCTCACCGGGGCCGACGGAGTCAGCCCCTACAAGGGCATCGCCGGGGTCAAGAACGGCAGCACCACGAACGCGGGCAACACGTTCACCGGGGTCGCCGAGCGCGACGGCAAGGTCCTCCTCGTGACCGTCATGAACCCCTCGTCCGGAGAGCCGCACGCGCTCTACGCGGAGACCGCGCGGCTCTTCGACTGGGGCTTCGCGGCCGCGGACAAGGTCGAGCCCGTGGGTGAGCTCGTCGCGCCGAAGGGGGCGACCGGTTCGGGCAAGGGCGCTCCCGGCGGCAAGAGCGGCGGCGCCGCGGCGAACATGGCGCACGCCTCGGACAAGGGCGGCGGCGGCATGGGTGTCGCCCTCGCGGTGACGGGCGGCGTGGTCCTGGTGCTCGGTGCGGGTGCCTTCGTGCTCAGGCGCCGGATGCCGCTCCCGGGGCAGGCCGGCCGGCGGACTCCGCAGGACTGACGGCGCGCGTCGCCGTCCAGGCGGCGCAGAACAGCAGCAGCTTCGCCGTGAAGCTGATCCACAGGAGCAGCGCTACGGGGACTCCGAAGGCCCCGTACATGCTCTTCGAGGCGACGCCCTTCATGTAGCCGCCGAGGAGCAGCTTGAGCAGTTCGAAGCCGACGGCGCCGATCAGGGCGGCGGTGACGAGGTCGCGGCGGTGCGGCTGTACTCCGGGCAGCAGCGTCAGGACGTAGAGCAGCAGCAGGAAGTCAGCGAGGACGGCGATCGCGACCGCGATGGCCCGGAGCAGCACGGTTCCCCAGCCGGTCTCGTCGATGCCGATGAGGCGGGCCGTCCAGCCGACGGCGACGGAGGCGAGGCCGGACGCGGCGAACGAGGCGAGGCCCGCGCCGCCGAGCCCGATGAGCACCACGGCGTCCTTGGCCTTGCGCAGGACGGGGTTCTCGTCGTCGTCCTCGCACTCCCAGACGGCGCGCAGGCACTCCCGCATGGAGCCGACCCAGCCGATGCCGGTGAAGAGCAGCAGGGCGCCCGCGATGAGGCCGACCGTGCCCGCGTTGGCGACGAGGGCGTCCAGGTCCAGTTGGTCGGAGATGCCGGGCACCTGCTCGGCGAGCTTGTCCTTGAGGGTGTCCTGCTGCTTCGTGGAGAGGGTCGCCGCGGCGACGGCCGCGGCGACGGTGAGCAGGGGGAACAGTGCCAGGAAGCTGATGAAGGTCATCGCGGCGGCGAGGCGTGTCCAGTGGACCTCGTCGAGCCGTTCGTACGCGTGCCACGCGTGCGTGCGCATGCCCTTCTCCACCAGCGGCCCGATGCCGGGCAGTCTCTTCAGCCAGTCCATGACGCCTCCCTGCCTGCTTTCGCGCCCGGGGTCCCCGACGTCTCATGGGGCACCCGGAAGACCAGGGTGCGTGTACCCCAGAATCGCAGGGCGGTGGCGAGGACCATGCCGACCCCCGCCCCGGAGACGGTGTCGGCGCGCTGCGAGGTGAGGCCGAGGCCGTAGTGCGACACGGCGATGCAGAGCAGTTGGACGAGGGCGCCCGCGATGTTGACGGCGAAGAAGACGACGTACTGGCGCAGCCGTGACGCCCGGGCGGCCTTGCGCCGGTAGGTGCCGAGCGCGTTGCCCGCGTACGCCACGGAGCAGCCCGCGACGAAGGAGAGGGCCTTGGCGGTCAGCGGGTCGAGGCCCACGGGGCCGCGCAGCCAGATGAAGAGGCCGAGGTCGGCCGCGTAGGCGCAGGCACCGGCGGCGGCGAAGCCGAGGAGTTCGGGTCCCATCGCCCGCAGCCGCTCGCGCCGTGAGGGCCTGGCCCGCTTCCGGCCGGGTTCCGGCGGCGGGTTGGGCGGTGTCACCAGTCCGCGACCGCGAGGCCGTACATGGCCGCCCACACGAGGCCGATCACGGCCAGCGCCCTGTCGCGCAGGACGACGTCCTCCGGTTCGCCCGCGGTGCCCCGGTCGGCGAAGACGGCGTAGCGCAGGACCGCGAGGATGAAGGCCGTCACGGACAGCTGGCGCCAGGGCAGCGTGCCGCCGTCGGCGGTGCCGCCCTCCTCCATGGCCCACAGGCAGTACGCGAGGACGGCGACCCCGGCGGCGAGCTGCCATACGAAGCGCAGGTAGCCGGTGGTGTATTCGGTGAGCAACGCGCGCGTGGCGCCCGGTTTCCCGGAGGCCGCCGACATCTGGACGGCTTCGGAGTAGCGCTTGGCGGAGACCATGAAGAGCGCGCCGAAGCCCGTGGTGATCAGGAACCACCGCGAGAGCGGGATGTCGAGCGCGAGGCCGCCGATCATGGCGCGCATCAGGAAGCCCGTCGTGACGATCGTGAGGTCGACGACGAGGACGTGCTTGAGGCTGACGCAGTAGGCGAGCTGCATGACGACGTACGCGGCCAGGAGCGCCGCGGTCAGCGGGGTGCACAGGACGGCGGCGGCGGTGGGCGCGAGGACGGCGAGGAGACCTCCCACCGCGTACGCGACGGGCACCGGCACCTGTCCCGCGGCCACCGGTCTGCGGCATTTGGTGGGGTGGGCGCGGTCGGCTTCCGCGTCCCGCGCGTCGTTGATCAGGTAGACGGCGGACGCGGCGGCGGTGAACAGCGTGAAGACGATGACGAGTTGGACGGCCGCGTGGCGCGAGAACAGCTCGCCCGCCGCCGCGGGGGCGGCGACGACCAGGACGTTCTTCACCCACTGGCGGGGCCGCGCGGTCCTCAGGAGCCCCAGCGGCAGGCTGCCGGCGCCCGGCTGGGGCGGGCTCGGCCCCTCGAGGACGCCCGTGGAACGCTCGGGCACGGCTGCGGAACGCTCAGGCACGGCTGCGGCCTCCGTTCATCCAGGTGGCTCCCAGGCGGGCGGTGAGCGCGCCGAGGGCAGCGCCCGCGGCCACGTCCGAGGGGTAGTGGACGCCGACGACCATCCGGGAGACGCACACGGCGGCGGCCAGCGGCGGCACGAGCCGGGCCCCCGCGGGGCGCAGCGCGCCGTACGCGACGACGGCGGCGGCCGAGGACGTGGCGTGGGAGCTGGGGAAGGAGTGCCGGCCCGCGGTGCGCACGAGGGGCGGTACGCCGCCCGGGCTGTCCGGGCGCGGCCTGCGGACGATCCTCTTGAGGCCCATGCTCGCCACATGGGCTGCGGCGGTCAGCACCGTGCCGCGCAGCCAGGCACCGCGCCGCTCGCCGTCCACGGCGGCGCCCATGAGCCCGGCGGCGATCCACAGGGCGCCGTGTTCACCGCCCCGGGACAGGGCGCGTGCGGCGGCCGCCACGCGCGGGTCGGTGCCGCAGTCGCGCAGGGCCGACAGCAACCGGTGGTCCATGTCGTGCATGTGGCCTCATTTTCGAAGACGTTCGACGACGTTCGAGCGACGATGTCCGAGGGCTGGGCATCTCTTCATCTGGGCTGTTCAACTCTCCAAGGCGTCAGCCCGATTATTAGGTCAATACGGGGTGACACTCCCCTAATCACCCATTTCGGTGAGAGCGCGGACGATTCTTAGCAAATCCCCTCTAGTCGGGCGCTACCGTCGTGGTCATGCCTGCCGACTCCCCCGCCCTGGCGCCCTTCGAAGCCGTCTCCGTCTCCGGCTGGGGGCGTACGGCCCCGACCACCGCGCGGCTGGTGAGACCCCGTACGCAGGAGGAGGCGGCGGCCGCCGTGCGCGACTGCGGGGAGCGCGGCGGCATCGCCAGGGGCCTCGGCCGGGCCTATGGGGACGCCGCGCAGAACGCGGGCGGCGACGTCTTCGACATGACGGGCCTCGACCGGGTCCACACCATCGACGCCGACGCGGGCACCGTCGTCTGCGACGCGGGCGTCTCGCTGCACCGCCTGATGGAAGTCCTGCTCCCCCTCGGCTGGTTCGTGCCCGTGACGCCAGGCACGCGCTACGTCACGGTCGGCGGGGCCATCGGCGCCGACATCCACGGCAAGAACCACCACGTCTCCGGCGCCTTCGCCCGCCACGTCCTCGCGATGGACCTGCTGACGGCCGACGGCACGGTCCGCACCGTCACACCCGGCACCCCCCTCTTCGACGCCACGGCGGGCGGCATGGGCCTGACCGGTGTGATCCTCTCGGCGACCGTGCGGCTCCAGCCGGTCGAGACGTCCCTGATGAGCGTCGACACCGAACGCGCCACGGACCTCGACGACCTGATGGCCCGTCTCACCGCCACCGACGACCGCTACCGCTACTCGGTGGCCTGGATCGACCTCCTCGCCCGCGGCGCGGCCATGGGCCGGGCGGTCCTCACCCGCGGCGACCACGCCCCCCTCGACGCCCTCCCGGCCCGGGCACGCGCGCGCAGGGCACCCCTCGCGTTCCGCCCGGGGCAGCTCCCCGCCGCGCCCTCCTTCGTCCCCGAAGGGCTCCTCGGCAGGACTTCGGTGGGCCTCTTCAACGAACTCTGGTACCGCAAGGCGCCCCGCTGGCGCACCGGAGAGCTACAGAAGATCTCCACCTTCTTCCACCCCCTGGACGGCGTCCCGCACTGGAACCGCGTCTACGGCCGCGGCGGCTTCGTGCAGTACCAGTTCGTCGTCGGACACGGCCAGGAAGAGGCCCTGCGCCGCATCGCGCGCCGCATCTCCGAGCGCGGCTGCCCGTCCTTCCTCGCCGTCCTGAAGCGCTTCGGCGAGAGCGACCCGGGGTGGCTGTCCTTCCCGGTGCCCGGCTGGACGCTCGCGCTCGACATCCCGGCGAACCTGCCGGGGCTCGGCGCCTTCCTCGACGAGCTCGACGAGGAGGTGGCCGCCGCCGGCGGACGCGTCTACCTCGCCAAGGACTCGCGGCTGCGGCCCGAGATGCTCGCCGCGATGTACCCACGCCTCGACGACTTCCGCGCCCTGCGGGCCGAGCTCGATCCGCGCGGCGTGTTCCGCTCGGACCTCTCGCGCCGCCTCGCCCTCTAGGAGACCCCGCCCGCTAGGAGATCGGTACTCATGAAAGACGCCTTCGGCACCCCCCAGTCCCTGCTCGTCCTCGGCGGCACCTCCGAGATCGGTCTCGCCACCGCGCGGCGCCTCGTCGTCCGCCGCACCCGCACCGTCTGGCTGGCGGGACGCCCGTCACCGGCCCTGGAGGAGGCCGCGGCCGGGCTGCGCGACATGGGCGCCGACGTGCGTACCGTCGCCTTCGACGCGCTCGACCCCGAGTCCCACGAGGAGGCCCTCGGCAAGGTCTTCGCCGAGGGCGACATCGACATGGTGCTGCTCGCCTTCGGCGTCCTCGGCGACCAGGCGCGCGACGAGGACGAGCCCCTCTCGGCGGTGCGC
This sequence comes from Streptomyces sp. NPDC046335, assembly GCF_055587985.1. Classification (NCBI taxonomy): domain Bacteria; kingdom Bacillati; phylum Actinomycetota; class Actinomycetes; order Kitasatosporales; family Streptomycetaceae; genus Streptomyces; species Streptomyces sp. NPDC046335. The sequence continues at coordinate 60,948 of NZ_JBVJFF010000012.1, forward strand.
GTCGCCCGGACCAACTACACCGGAGCCGTCTCCTCGGGCCTGGTCTGCGCGCGGGCCCTCCAGTCCCAGGGCCACGGCTCCCTGGTGGTGCTGTCCTCGGTGGCGGGCGAGCGGGCGCGCCGCTCCAACTTCATCTACGGCTCGAGCAAGGCCGGTCTCGACGCCTTCACCCAGGGCCTCGGCGACGCGCTGCACGGCACCGGGGTGCACGTCATGGTGGTGCGCCCCGGCTTCGTCCGCTCGAAGATGACGGCGGGCCTTGAGGAGGCCCCCATGTCGACCACGCCCGACGCGGTCGCGGCGGCCATCGAGACGGGGCTGCGACGGCGCTCGGAGACGGTGTGGGTGCCCGGCATGCTGCGGGTGGTCATGTCGGCGCTCCGGCACCTGCCGAGGCCGCTGTTCCGGCGCCTGCCGATCTGACGGTCCCACGGGGACGCCACCGGCGCGGCCGGGCCGGCCACCGGGGTCAGCGAGTGGGCAGCGTGTCCCGGGCCGCCGGGGACGGGGTCTGGTGAGGCACCAGGGGGCCGCCGAAGTCGAACTCGCGCAGCTTGCGCCAGATGCCGTCCTGGCCCTGTTCGTAGAGCGCGAAGCCGGTGCAGGGCCAGGCGGCCTCGTACTCCGAGAGCTCCGCGTACGCCCGGTCCATGGCCTCCTCGGAGATGCCGTGGGCCACCGTGACGTGCGGGTGGTACGGGAACTGCAGTTCGCGGGCCATCGGCCCCGACGCGTCCCGCACCCGCTTCTGGAGCCAGGAGCAGGCCGCGCCGCCCTCCACCACCTGCACGAAGACGACGGGCGACAGCGGCCGGAACGTGCCCGTCCCCGAGAGGCGCATCGGGAAGGGCCGCCCGGCCGCGGCGACCGACATCAGATGCGACTCAACCGCGGGCAGCGCGGACGCGTCCACCTCGGTGGGAGGCAGCAGGGTCACATGCGTGGGAATGCCGTGCGCCGCGGGGTCCCCGAAGCCCGCGCGCCGCTCCTGGAGCAGGCTGCCGTGTGGCTCCGGGACCGCGATCGAAACACCGATCGTTACGGTCCCCACGTCGTACTCCTGTCGTCGTGTCGATGGGCAGGGGGCGCTGCTCGCCGTGCAGCGCGGGTGCGGTTGTCGTGCTCGGTGTCTGTCGGGACTCAGTGCTTGGCGGGCAGGAAACCCACCCGGTCGTACGCCTGCGCGAGAGTCTCGGCGGCGACGGCACGGGCCTTCTCCGCTCCCTTGGCCAGTATCGAGTCGAGCGTCTCCGGGTCGCCAAGGTACTCCTGCGTGCGGTTCCGGAACGGGGTCACGAACTCGACCATGACCTCGGCGAGGTCGGTCTTGAGCGCACCGTAGCCCTTGCCGGCGTACTTCTGCTCAAGTTCCGCGATACCGGCGCCGGTGAGGGTGGAGTAGATGCTGAGGAGGTTGCTGATGCCCGGCTTCTCGGCCACGTCGTAGCGGATGACGGTGTCCGTGTCGGTGACGGCGCTCTTGACCTTCTTGGCGGTCGCCTTGGGCTCGTCCAGGAGGTTGATCAGGCCCTTCGGCGTGGACGCCGACTTGCTCATCTTGATCGACGGGTCCTGGAGATCGTAGATCTTCGCCGTCTCCTTGAGGATGTACGCCGACGGCACGGTGAACGTCTGACCGAGGCGGCTGTTGAAGCGCTCGGCCAGATCGCGGGTCAGTTCGATGTGCTGGCGCTGGTCCTCGCCGACCGGGACCTCGTTCGCCTGGTAGAGCAGGATGTCCGCGACCTGGAGGACCGGGTACGTGAAGAGGCCCACCGAGGCCCGGTCGGCGCCCTGCTTGGCCGACTTGTCCTTGAACTGCGTCATCCGGGAGGCCTCGCCGAAGCCGGTGAGGCAGTTCATGACCCAGGCGAGCTGGGCGTGCTCGGGGACGTGGCTCTGGACGAAGAGCGTGCAGCGCTCGGGGTCGACTCCCGCGGCGAGCAGCTGGGCCACGGCGAGGCGGGTGTTGGCGCGCAGCTCCGCGGGGTCCTGCGGGACCGTGATGGCGTGCAGGTCCACCACCATGTAGAAGGCGTCGTGGGTCTCCTGGAGTGCGACCCACTGGCGCACGGCGCCGAGGTAGTTGCCGAGGTGGAACGAGCCGGCGGTGGGCTGGATCCCGGAGAGCACACGAGGACGTTCAGAGGCCATGAGGCCCATTCTCTCAGGTGACTCTCATAACTCGGAAACAGGTGTGCGGCGGGTGGGGGCCGATTCGACCCGACCGGTGCATCCGGGGTGACGAGGAACACAGTCCCGCCGTTCCGGCGCCGGGAGCCCCCGGAGGGGAGGCTCCCGGCAGGAGCCGGCGTACGGGACGGGGGCGGGCGTCGGTTACGTCGGCAGGCCCGGCGCGGGGTGGGCGGACATCAGGTCGGCGACCTCGGCCCTGATCTTCGTCAGCGCCTCCTCGTCCCCGGTACGGCCCGCGGCGACACCGCGGTCGATCCAGCCGGCGACGGTCTCCATGTGTTCCGTGCCGAGCCCGCGGGAGGTGAGGGAGGGGGTGCCGATGCGGACGCCCGAGGGGTCGAAGGGCTTGCGCGGGTCGAACGGCACGGTGTTGTGGTTGACGACGATCCCGGCCCGGTCGAGGGCCTTCGCGGCGATCTTGCCGGGGACGTCCTTGGGGGTGAGGTCCATCAGGATCAGATGGTTGTCGGTGCCGCCGGAGACCAGGTCGAAACCGCGGGTGAGCAGGGCCTCGGCGAGGGCCTGAGCGTTGGCGACGACCGCGTGGGCGTAGTCGCGGAAGGAGTCCCTGGACGCCTCGTGGAGCGCGACCGCGATGGCGGCGGTGGTCTGGTTGTGCGGGCCGCCCTGAAGGCCGGGGAAGACCGCCTTGTCGATGGCCTTGGCGTGCTCCTCGCGGGACATCAGCATCGCCCCGCGCGGGCCGCGCAGGGTCTTGTGGGTGGTCGTGGAGATCACGTCGGCGTGCGGGACCGGCGAGGGGTGGGCGCCGCCCGCGATCAGGCCGGCGATGTGCGCGATGTCGGCGACCAGGACGGAGCCGGCCTCGCGGGCGATCTCGGCGAAGGCGGCGAAGTCGATGGTGCGGGGCAGGGCGGTGCCGCCGCAGAAGATCAGCTTCGGGCGCTCCTTCAGGGCGAGGTCGCGGACCTCGTCGAAGTCGATGCGGCCCGTGTCCTGGCGCACGCCGTACTGCACGCCCCGGAACCACTTGCCCGTGGCGGAGACGCCCCAGCCGTGGGTGAGGTGGCCGCCCATGGGCAGCGCCATGCCCATCACGGTGTCGCCGGGCTCGGCGAAGGCTAGGTAGACGGCGAGGTTGGCGGGTGAGCCGGAGTAGGGCTGGACGTTGGCGTGCTCGACGCCGAAGACGGCCTTGGCGCGGGCGACGGCCAGGCGCTCGACGGGGTCGATGTTCTGCTGGCCCTCGTAGTACCGGCGGCCCGGGTAGCCCTCGCTGTACTTGTTCTGGAGGACGGTGCCCGAGGCTTCGAGCACGGCGGAGGAGACGTAGTTCTCGCTGGGGATCATGCGCAGCGTGTCGGCCTGGAGCTGCTCCTCGGCGCCGACGAGGGCGGCGAGCTCCGGGTCCTCGGCGGTGAGGGCCGGGTGGTGCGCGGCGGCCGTGTGCCGCGTGGGGGAAGAGGAAGGGGGCGTCATGGCGTCCTCCGGGGCGAGCGGTCAGTGTCCGGTCGTGGTCCCGGGGTGCCCAGGCGGGCGGCACCTCGAAGGTCTGGCCTCCGCACGGCTTCCTCGGGGTCCGTTCCCCGTACGCCAGTCGCCGTGCTGTCGAGCCCACCTTAGCGGCCACGCCGGTAAGGCACGTTTCCCCGTCCGGGATGTGAGCGACGATAGAACGTGGCCGCCATCTTCACGCCACACCGCAGGACGATCGGAGAACCCGTGTCGAGCATGTCATCACCGTTCGCGTCATCCTCGTCGGAGCAGCCGGCGAGGCCTTCGCCGTCGTCGTCGCCCGTGGGCTCGGCCACGGCGGAGTACATCGCGTCGGCCGAGGCGCACAGCGCGCACAACTACCATCCGCTGCCGATCGTGGTCGCCTCCGCCGAGGGCGCGTGGATGACCGATGTGGAGGGGCGCCGCTACCTCGACATGCTCGCCGGGTACTCGGCGCTCAACTTCGGGCACGGCAACCGCCGGCTGATCGACGCGGCCAAGGCCCAGCTGGAGCGGGTGACGCTGACGTCGCGGGCCTTCCACCACGACCGCTTCGCCGAGTTCTGCACGCGCCTTGCCGAGCTGTGCGGCAAGGACATGGTGCTGCCGATGAACACCGGCGCGGAGGCCGTCGAGACGGCCGTGAAGACCGCGCGGAAGTGGGGCTACCGGGTCAAGGGGGTGCCGGACGGCCAGGCGAAGATCGTCGTGGCCGCCGAGAACTTCCACGGCAGGACGACGACCATCGTCAGCTTCTCCACGGACGAGGACGCGCGGGCCGACTACGGTCCGTACACGCCGGGGTTCGAGATCGTGCCGTACGGCGATCTGGCGGCGCTGCGGGCCGCGGTCACCGACGACACGGTGGCGGTGCTGCTCGAACCGATCCAGGGCGAGGCCGGGGTGCTCGTGCCGCCGGCCGGCTATCTGGCGGGGGTCAGGGAGCTGACCCGGGAGCGGCACGTCCTCTTCATCGCGGACGAGATCCAGTCGGGGCTCGGCAGGACGGGCCGTACGTTCGCGTGTGAGCACGAGGGCGTCGTGCCGGACGTGTACCTGCTGGGCAAGGCGCTCGGCGGCGGGGTCGTGCCCGTGTCGGCGGTGGTCGCCGACGCCGATGTGCTCGGGGTCTTCAAGCCGGGCGAGCACGGGTCGACGTTCGGCGGCAACCCCCTCGCGTGCGCCGTGGGCCTCGAAGTGGTCGCGATGCTCTCCACGGGCGAGTTCCAGGCCCGCGCCACGGAGCTGGGCGACCACCTGCACGCCGAGCTCCAGCTCCTTGCCGGTTCCGGCGCGGTGACCCAGGTGCGCGGGCGCGGCCTGTGGGCGGGCGTCGACATCGCTCCCGCGCACGGCACGGGCCGCGATGTCTCGGAGCGGCTGATGGACCGCGGGGTGCTGGTCAAGGACACGCACGGCGCGACGATCCGCATCGCTCCCCCGCTGACGATCAGCAAGGAGGACCTGGACTGGGGGCTGGACCAGCTCCGGGCCGTGCTGGCCTAGCCGTACCGCCTAGCCCGGCAGGATCACGTGCGGGACGAACCGCGCGTACTCGTCCGTGATCAGCCCCGCCGACTCCCTGATGCCGAGCCCGGCCGCCTCGTCCTCGACGACCCACGCGCCGAGGACGACGCGGTTGCCGTCGAAGTCGGGCAGCGGCGCAAGCTCCTGGTAGCAGCAGGGCTCGTCGCGGACGGCCGCGGGGGCGCCGGGCTCGTGCACCGTGACGCCCGCTCCCTCGCGGCCGAGGAGGGGCTTGGCGACGTAGCCGCGTCCTGCCAGCTCCCGCGGGCCGTCCAGGTAGGCGGGGAGCAGGTTCGGGTGGCCGGGGTACAGCTCCCAGAGGACGGCGAGCAGCGCCTTGTTGGAGAGCAGCATCTTCCAGGCGGGCTCGATCCAGAGCGTCGATCCGGTGCCGCCGCCGTTGTCGAGGGTCTCCAGGACGTGCGGGGCGAAGCGGTCCGTGGTCAGCCACTCCCACGGGTACAGCTTGAAGCAGCCGCGCATGAAGCGGAGCTTCTTGTCGACGAATCGGCGCGAGAGGCGGTCCCAGCCGATGTCCTCCATGGAGATGGACTCGGTGGCGAGGCCCGCCTGTTCGGCCGTCTCGCGCAGGTACGCGACCGTCATCAGGTCCTCGCCGAGCTCGTCGGCGGCGGAGTGGGCGAAGTACAGCGGGCCGCCGGGCGGCAGGAGCGCGGCCTGCTTCCGCCAGGCGTCGACGAGGCGTTCGTGCAGGGAGTTCCACTGGTCGGCGCCGGGGAAGCGCTCCTCCATCCAGAACCACTGCGGGCTCGCGGCCTCGACCAGCGAGGTGGGCGTGTCGGCGTTGTACTCCAGCATCTTGGCCGGGCCCGTGCCGTCGTGGCGCAGGTCGAAGCGGCCGTAGAGCGAGGGGAGTTCGGCGCGGCGGTGCCAGGCCTCGGTGACGGCGGCGGCCACCCCCGGGTCCGTGATGCCGAGGTCGGCGAGGCGGTCGTGGTCGACGATGTGCGCGGCGGCGGCCAGGCACATCGCGTGGAGCTCCTCGACGACCTCCTCCAGCGCCTCCACCTCGGGGAGCGAGAAGACGTAGTACGCGCTCTCGTCCCAGTAGGGGCGCAGGGTGCCGTCGGGGTAGCGGGTGAGCGGGTAGATGAGCCCCTGGTCCTCGACGGTCTGCTGCCAGCCGGGGCGGGGATCGATGGTGCGGCGTTCCATGGCCTACGCTTCCGTGCCTTCCGTCAGCCGCCGCCGCTGCCGCTGCCCGAGCAGCCGAAGCCGTCGCGGTCCACGGCCTCGCTGCGGCTGAACGTGCCGTTGTCGGCGTGGCGTCCCTCGACGTCCGCGTCGTAGTACCAGGCCGGGTCGGTGCGGCCCGAGGTCTTGCCCGTGCCGTAGGAGCCGGAGCCCCCCGTGCGGCCCTTGCCCGGCGAACGCCCCGACGAGGTCGTGCAGTTCTTGTCGGCGACGACCTTGTAGCCGAGGAACGTGTCGTAGCTGTCCCGGTCCACGCACCGCCGGTCCGGGTCCGAGCCGCAGGAGGTCAGGGTCGCCGCGAGGACGCCCATGCCGCCGAGCACGACCGTGCTGGACCGCAGCCGCCGTGGTTGTTTCTCCGCCATCTGTACCGCTCCCCCGTTGTCAACGTCTCCGCCCCGCGCGTGGCCGGACGGTGGCCTGAATTCGTACGCGGCCGACGATCAGCGTAGGGAAGGCGGCGCGCTCCCCGCCGGCCGCCCACCCCCGGTGTCCGCCGTGTGCACGTTGAGCCGCCTTTGGCTCGCTTCGGCCGTCACGGGAGGACCCGGCACAGGGCATCCAGCGCACCGTTCCACGCGTGCTCCGCGGGGGTCCCGTAGCCCAGGACCAGCGCGTCGCCCTGCCGGGCCGTCGCGAGGGGATGGCGGAAGCGGGAGAGGCCCTGGACCGCGAGGCGCTCCCAGTTGGCCGCCTCGACCACGGAGTTCTCCGTGCCCGCGGGGAGTTCGAGGACCGCGTGGAGGCCCGCCGCGATGCCCGTGGCGCGGGTCTCGGGGGCCCGCTCGGCGAGGGCGGCCACGAGCTGGTCCCTGCGGCGCCGGTAGCGGAGCCTGGCGGCGCGCACATGGCGGTCGTACGCGCCCGAGGTGATGAACTCCGCCAGCGTGAGCTGGTCGAGCACCCCGCAGGACCAGCCCGCCGCGTCCTTCTCGCCGAGCACCTCGTCGCGGACCCCGGACGGCAGCACCATCCACCCGATGCGCAGCCCCGGCGCGAGGGACTTGCTGGCCGTGCCGAGGTAGACGACACGTTCGGGGTCGAGGCCCTGGAGCGCGCCGACCGGCTGGCGGTCGTAGCGGAACTCCCCGTCGTAGTCGTCCTCCAGGATCAGCCCGTCCTCGCGCCGGGCCCAGTCGACGGCCGCCGCCCGCCGGTCGGGGTGCAGCGGCACCCCCATCGGGAACTGGTGCGCGGGGGTGAGCAGCACCGCCCTGGACGCCCCCGTCCCGCCGCCGAGGCCGGAGACCTCCGTGCCGAGCCCGTCGAAGCCGAGCGGCACCGTCCGCAGCCCGGCCTTGCGCAGCAGTCGCCAGTGGATGTCCAGGCCGTACGACTCGACGGTCACCTGCCGCTGCCCCCGGCTCCGCAGCACCCGGCCGAGGATCGACAGGGCGTGCGCGAACCCGGCGGTCACCACGACACGGTCGGGGTCCGCGTGCACGCCGCGGGCCCGCGCGAGGTACCCGGCGAGGGCCTCGCGCAGCTCCACCCGGCCCCGCGGATCGCCGTACCCGAGGGCGTCGCTCGGCGCCTTCGCCAGCGCGCGCCGGGCCGCCTTGAGCCACTGCGCGCGAGGGAAGGCGGAGAGGTCGGGCCTGCCGGGGGTGAGGTCGTACGTCGGCGCCCCGCCCTTCCTGCGGGGCGCGGCGGCCCGCCCCGGCGGCACATCGGCCCTCCCCCGGGCTCTCGGCTCCGCCCCCGCAGGGGAGACCCCCGTCGCCACCCGAGTCCCCGAGCCCTGCCGGGCCGTGAGCCAGCCCTCGGCGACCAGGTCCGCGTACGCGTCGGCGACGGTGTTCCGGGCGATGCCGAGGTCAAGGGCGAGGGAGCGGGAGGACGGCAGCCGCGTGCCCGGCGCGAGCCTGCCGCCGCGCACCGCCTCCCGCAGCGCGTCCGTGAGGCCCTTGCGGACCCCGTGGCGGGACGCGCCGCCACCGGTGTCCAGGTGCAGGTCCACGCCCAGATTGGCCCAAGATTCTCCCATGGAAATGGACCATACCGTTGGGCTGCCTCGCTCCTAGGCTCGACCGCATGACGAGCACGAACGAGAACAGCACCGAAACCGGCACCGCCGGGGAGTACCTCCCCGAGCGCTCCCCCCGCCTCGCCTGGACCACCCACGCCCCCGAGGTCTACAAGGCCATGATCAGGCTCGACGCGGCGGCCCGTCAGGGCCTCGACCCGGTGGTCTACGAGCTGGTCAAGATCCGCGCCTCGCAGATCAACCACTGCGCGCTCTGCCTCGACATGCACAGCAAGGACGCGCTCGCGGCGGGCGAGAGCGTCGAGCGGATCATCCAGCTCAGCGCGTGGGAGGAGTCGCAGCACTTCTACACGGCCAAGGAGATCGCCGCGCTCGAACTGACCGAGGCGATCACGGTCCTCACCGACGGTTTCGTGCCGGACGAGGTCTACGACAAGGCCGCGAAGCACTTCGAGGAGGCCGAGCTGACGCAGCTCATCGCCGCGATCACGGTCATCAACGCCTGGAACCGCTTCGGCGTGACGGCGCGCCTGGCGCCGGGCCACTACCGGCCGGGCGACCACAAGTGACCGCACGGACCACGCACTTGGACCAGGGCGTCGCGGGCGCGATGAGCGCGCTGAGCGCCGCCGCCAAGCGGGGGCTCGACGACCCCGTGCTCGCCGAGCTGGTGATGGTGCGGGCCTCGCAGATCAACGCGTGCGCGTTCTGCCTCGACATGCACGTCGGCAGCGCCCTGGAGAACGGCGAGACCCCCAAGCGGATCGCGCTCCTCGACGCCTGGTCGGAGGCCGGGGACCTCTTCACCGGGCGGGAGCGCGCGGCCCTCGCGCTCACCGAGGCGGTCACGGTCCTCACGGGGGGCACTTCACAGGCTTCCGGCTCCGGGGGAGGATTCGTCCCGGACGAGACGTACGAGAGGGCCGCCGAGCACTTCGGCGACGCGGAACTCGCCCACCTGATCGCCCTGATCACCGTCATCAACAGCTGGAACCGGCTGATGGTCAGCCGCCGCATCGAACCCGGAGGCCCGGCATGGTGAGTCCCGTCGAGACGCTGCGCGCCCTGCACCACGGGCGGGCGCCCGGTGACCCGCTGGTCCTGCCGGGTCCGTGGGACGCGGCGAGCGCCCGTACGTTCGAGGCGGCGGGCAGCCCCGCGCTCGCGACGCCCAGCGCGGGGATCGCGCTCTCCCTCGGGTACGAGGACGGACAGGTGCCGCCGGACGAGATGTTCGCGGCGGTCGCGCGGATCACGCGGTCCGTCTCCGTGCCCGTGAGCGCGGACATCGAGGACGGGTACGGCCTCGCGCCCGAGGAACTGGTCGAGCGGCTCCTGGCGGCCGGGGCGGTCGGCTGCAACCTGGAGGACTCCCGCGGCGACGCCCTCAAGGACCCCGACGAGCAGGCCGACTTCCTCGCGGCGGTACGGAAGGCCGCGGGCGACCGGATCTTCGTGAACGCCCGGGTGGACACGTTCCTGCGGGGCGTCCCCGAGCCCGGCCCCGCGATCGAAAGGGCCCGGCTCTACGTGGCCGCGGGCGCGGACTGCGTCTACCCGATCCTGGCGCCCACCGAGGCGATCCCCGCGCTGCGGGCGGGCATCGAGGGGCCGCTCAACGTGGTCGCCCGGCCGGGCAGCGGTCCGACGCCACGGGAACTGGGCGATCTTGGCGCCACGAGGATCACGTTCGGCCCGGGATTGCTGCACGCCACGATGGACGCGCTGACGACGATCGTGGCGAAGCTGCCCTGAACGGACGGGTGGGTGGGAGATGTCCGCCGCGAAGCGGCGGATCAGGAAAACGCCCACCCACCCGCAGGGTCACTTGGGCAGCCAGGCCCGCCACTTGGACTCGTTCTTCTTGATCCAGGACTTCGCCGCTGCGTCCGGTGACATCTTCTTGTCCGCGATCATCAGGGAGACCTCGTTCTGGTCCTCCTCCGACCACTGGAAGTTCTTCAGGAACTCCGCGGCCTTGCCGCCCTTCTTCGCGAAGTCCGCGTTGAAGTACTTCTGCAGCGGCGTGTGCGGGTAGGCGCACTTGATCTTGGCGGGGTCGGCGTCGCAGCCCTCCTTGTACTCGGGCAGCTTCACCTCCGTCATCGGCACCTTCTCGAACAGCCACTGCGGCTTGTACCAGTAGGTGAGGAACGGCTTCTTCTGCTTGGCGAACTGCTCGATCTGGGTGATCTGAGCGGCCTCGGAGCCGGCGAAGACGACCTCGTAGTCCAGGTCCAGGTTCTGCACCAGGGCCTTGTCGTTCGTCACGTACGACGGGGAGCCGTCCATGAGCTGGCCCTTGCTGCCGCTCTCGGACGTCTTGAACTGGTCCGCGTACTTGTTGAGGTTCTTCCAGTCGGTGACGTCCGGGTGCTTCTTCGCGAAGTACGTGGGGACGTACCAGCCGATGTGCCCGGTCACGCCGACGTCGCCGCCGGGGACGATCGTCTTCTTCTCCTTGACGTACCGCTGTTCCTGCTCCGGGTGGCCCCAGTCCTCCAGGATCGCGTCGACGCGGCCCTGGCTGAGGGCGTCCCAGGCGGGGACCTCGTCGATCTGGACCTTGTCGACGCGGTAGCCCAGCTCGTTCTTGAGCAGGTACTCCGCGACGGCGACGTCCGCCTGCGCGCCGACCCAGGACTGGACCGAGAGGGTCACGGTCTTGGCGCCCGCGGCGTTCGCGTACGGGGACGCCTGCTTGGTCATGTCGGCCGCGCCGCAGCCGGAGAGCGCCAGAAGCGCCCCGCCGGCCGTGACGGCACTCATGACACGCGTACGAGTGCGCATGTCACGCTCCCTTCTTGACGCGGCGTTCGGTGGGCTGCGTGACGCGGTCGAGCATCAGGCCGAGGCAGACGATGGCCACACCGGCCACCAGGCCCGTCGCGAGGTCGCCCTGCGCGATGCCGAACACCACGTCGTAGCCGAGCGCGCCACCGCCGACCAGGCCGCCGATGACGACCACGGCGAGGACCAGGACGACGCCCTGGTTGAGGGCGAGCAGCATCGCGGGCCGGGCCAGCGGGAGCTGGACCTTCCGCAGTTGCTGCCAGCTCGTGGCGCCGAGCGAGCGCGAGGACTCCATCGCGGCGGCGTCGACCTCGCGCAGGCCCTGCGTGGTGATGCGGACGACGGCGGGCAGCGCGTAGACGACGGCCGCCGCGACCGCGGGGGCGCGGCCGATGCCGAAGAGGGCGACGACCGGGATCAGGTACACGAACTGCGGCAGGGTCTGGAAGACGTCGAGGACCGGGCGCAGCAGGCGTTCGAACCGCTGGCTGCGGGAGGCCGCGATGCCGGTCGCGAAGCCGAGGACGAGCGTCACCGCGACGCCCGCGAGGACCTGGGCGAGCGTGTCGAGGGACTTGTCCCAGACGCCGAACACGCCGATGGCGGCCATGGCGGCGACCGCGGTGAGCGCGGTCTGCCAGGTGCCGATCAGCCAGGCGAGCGCGGCGACGATCAGCAGCGCGGACCACCAGGGCAGGCCCTGGAGACCGTCGCGGACGGGGTTGAGGACCCACGTGGTGAAGTGGGACGCCCAGTCGGCGGTGCCGCCGACGACGGGCACGCCGGTGTAGAGGTGGTCGACCATCCACTCCTTGGCGGTGTTCACCGACGGGGCGATGTTGACGACCCAGCCGGTGGGCCACTCCAGGCGGTCCGCGAAGCGGGCGGCGAGCGCCGCCGCGACCGTCACGACGGCGGCGAAGGCCCAGCCGCGCCCGCCGCGCAGGGCGGAGGTGTCCTCGCGGTGGGCGCCCGCCTTCTCGCCCGCGGCGGCGGTGACGCGGTCGAGGACGACGGCGAGCAGCACGATGGGGATGCCGCCGGCGAGTGCCTGGCCGACGTCGACGGTGGAGAGCGCCTGGTAGACGCGGTCGCCGAGGCCGCCGGCGCCGATCACGGAGGCGATGACGGCCATGGAGAGCGCCATCATGATCGTCTGGTTGACGCCGAGCAGGAGCTGCTTGGCGGCCAGGGGCAGGCGCGCGGAGAACAGCCGCTGCCGCCCGGTCGCGCCGAGCGACGTCACCGCTTCGAGGACACCGCCGTCGGCGCCGCGCAGGCCGAGCGCGGTGAGCCGGGCCATGGGCGGGGCCGCGTACACGACCGTCGCGATGACGGCGGCGGGGACGCCCATGCCGAAGATGAGGGCGAACGGCAGCAGATACGCGTACGCGGGCAGCACCTGCATGGTGTCGAGGACGGGCCGCAGGATACGGAAGACGCGGTCGTTGAGGCCGCCCGCGAGGCCGAGCAGCGCGCCGATCACGATCGAGGCGAGGACCGCCACGATCATCAGGGCGAGCGTCTGCATGGTCGGCACCCACATGCCGAGGAGGCCGCAGACGGCGAACGCGGCGGAGGCGGTGACGGCGAGCCGCACGCCCGCCACGCGCCAGGCGATGAGCCCGGCGGCGGCGGTCACGCCGGCCCAGCCCGCGGCGAGCAGCACGAGGTAGACGCCGCGCACGGAGAGCACGATGGCGTTGCTGACGTGCCCGAAGAAGTAGGTGAACAGCGGGTGGCTGTCGCGGTTGTCGATGATCCAGTCGCTGGCCTTGCCCAGCGGCTCGGTCAGGTCGACGGTGAGCGCGTCCGGCCAGGCGCCAGAGGCCCACTTGGCGCTGACGATCGGCACGAGGACCGCCGCGGCGACGGCGAGCAGCAGGAGCTTGCCGAGGGCGCGGTGGCGCAGGAGCGCGCCGACGCCCGTATCTCGTACGGGGCTCGATGCGGTGGCGGTGGCCATCAGGCGACCGCCTCGCCCTTGCCGGAGGCCTTCGCGGGGGCCGTCGCGGGCGCCTGCGCGGGCGCCTCGGTGCCCGCGACCACGGCGAGCAGCCCCGCGTGGTCGACCACGCCGAGGCAGCGCTTGCCGTCCATCACGCGCACCGGGAAGCCGGTGCGTGCCACGGCCTCGATGGCCTCGGAGACCTTGGCGCCGGGCGCGAGGGCCGTGCCGCGGCTCTCCTCGTCGGTGCCGGCGGGGCGCATGGCGGTGCGCACGCTCATCACGTCGGCGCGCGCCACGTCGCGGACGAAGTCACGGACGTAGTCGTCGGCCGGGGAGCCGACGATCTCCTCGGGCGTGCCGAGCTGGACGACGCGGCCGTCGCGCATCAGGGCGATGCGGTCGCCGAGCTTGAGGGCCTCGCTGAGGTCGTGGGTGATGAAGACCATGGTGCGGCCCTCTTCGCGGTGCAGGCGGACGACCTCCTCCTGCATGTCGCGGCGGATCAGCGGGTCGAGCGCGCTGAACGGCTCGTCGAAGAGCAGGACCTCGGGGTCGACGGCGAGGGCGCGGGCCAGGCCCACGCGCTGCTGCTGCCCGCCGGAGAGCTGGCCCGGCTTGCGCTGTTCGAGGCCGTCGAGGCCGACCTTCGCGATGACCTCAAGGGCCTTCGCGCGCCGCTCGGCCTTGCCGACGCCCTGGATCTCCAGGCCGTACGCGACGTTGTCGATGACCGAGCGGTGCGGCAGGAGGCCGAAGTGCTGGAAGACCATGGCGGCGCGGCGGCGGCGCAGTTCGCGCAGGCGCGCCTTGTCCATGGCGAGGACGTCCTCGCCGTCGACGGCGAGCCGTCCCGACGTGGGCTCGATGAGCCGGGTCAGGCAGCGCACGAGTGTCGACTTGCCCGAGCCGGAGAGGCCCATGACGACGAAGACCTCGCCCTTGTTGACCTCGAAGGACACATCACGCACGGCCGCGGTGCAGCCGGTGCGTTCGCGCAGTTCGGCGGGGGTGAGGTCGTGGAGAGCGGTGTCGTCCGGTATGCGCTCCGCCTTCGGGCCGAAGACCTTCCAGAGGTTCTCGACGGCGAAGACGGGCCCTTCGGGGGCCACCGTCTCGTCCTTGGTCGTCACGAGGGCCTCGCTCATCGGCCGTCACCACCCAGCATCTCGGCACATTTCTCCCCGACCATGAGCACTCCGATCATCGGATTCACGGCGGGCATCGTCGGGAAGACGGATGCGTCCGCGATACGGATTCCTTGCATGCCCCGGATCTTCAGTTCCGGGTCCACCACGGCGAGTTCATCAGTGGAAGCGCCCATTCGGCAGGTTCCGGCCGGGTGGTAGACCGTGTGCGCGGCCTTGCGCACCAGTTCGCTGATCTCGGCGTCGTCGGTGACGTCGGGGCCGGGGAAGACCTCGCGCTTGAGCCACTTCTTGAACGGCTCGGCCTGCGCGACCTCGCGGGCCAGCTTGATGCCGTCCACGAGGGTCCGCCCGTCGTAGTCGTCCTCGTCCTCGAAGTACCTGAAGTCGAGGGCGGGCTTGACCTCGGGGTCCGCCGACGTGAGGTAGAGCCGGCCGCGGGCGCGGGACTTGGGGATGTTCGGGGTCATCGACACGCCGTGCTCGGGGCGTTCGTACCCCAGGCGCTCCGGGTTGTCCGTGAAGGGGATCTGGTAGAAGTGGAACATCAGGTCCGGGCCCTTGTGGTCCGGGTCCCGCTTCACGAACAGGCCCGCGTCGGAGTCCATCGCGGAGTTGCCGGGGATCGGCCCGTTCGTCTCCCAGACGATGACCGACTCAGGGTGGTCGATGAGGTTCTCGCCGACGCCCGGCAGGTCGTGGACGACCGGGATGCCGAGCGCTTCGAGGTCCTTCTTCGGGCCGATGCCCGAGTGCATGAGCAGCCGGGGCGTGTCGACCGCGCCCGCGCAGACGAGCACCTCGCGGCGGGCGGTGAGCAGCTTCTCCGCGCCGTCCTTGGTGCGGATGTGGACGCCGCGGGCGGTCTTGCCGTCCAGCTCCAGCTTGGTGGCCCAGGTCTCCAGGAACAGGTGGAGGTTCGGCCGGTCACCGGCCTCCATGTGCGGGTGGAGGTAGGCGACCGAGGCGGAGGAGCGCTTGTTGTTCTCCGGGTGGTAGGAGAGGTCGAAGAAGCCGACGCCCTCGTCGAAGGGCTTGTCGTTGAAGCCGACGACCTCCGGGACGCCGAGGGCGGTCTTCGTCGCCTCGACCCAGTCGGTGGCGATCTGGTTCTGGTCCTTCTTGGCGACGCGCACGATGTTGTTGCGCAGCTTGCCGAAGTAGGGGTCCATCGCCTTGGCGTTCCAGCCGGTGGCCCCGGCCTCCTCCCACTCGTCCCAGTCGGACGGCAGCGGCTTGAAGGAGATCAGGGTGTTGTGCGACGAGCACCCGCCGAGCACCTTGGCACGGCTGTGCAGGATGTGGGAGTTGCCGCGCGGCTGCTCCGTGGTCGTGTAGCCGTAGTCGAGGTCACCGCCGAGCAAACCGAGCCAGCGGCGGAGCGTGAGGACGTCCTCACGGTCGATGTCGCTGGGCCCGCCCTCGATGACGGCGACGGTGACGTCGGGGTTCTCGGTGAGCCGGGAGGCGATCACCGATCCCGCGGTGCCGCCGCCGACGATGACGTAGTCGTACTCGGTCACGGCGCCGGACTCGGTCACTGCCTGGGGGGTTTCAGCCATGGGGGTAGCTACTCCTCTTCCTGCGAGGTCGTGCAAGGTGCTTGCGCGTAAGGACGGGGCGGGCCTCAGCCCGCGAACCAGCGGACCGGCCGCGGCGCCAGGTTCTGGTAGATGTGCTTGGACTCGCGGTACTCGGCGAGTCCGGCGGGGCCCAGCTCGCGCCCGACACCGCTCTTGCCGAAGCCGCCCCACTCCGCCTGCGGCAGGTAGGGGTGGAAGTCGTTGATCCAGATGGTGCCGTGGCGCATCCGTCGGGCCATGCGGCTCGCGCGGCCCTGGTCGCTGGACCACACGGCGCCCGCGAGACCGTACTCGGTGTCGTTGGCGAGGGCCACGGCCTCGTCCTCGGTGCGGAAGGTCTCGACGCTCAGGACGGGCCCGAAGACCTCTTCGCGTACGACCTTCATCTCGCGGTGGCACTGGTCGAGCACGGTCGGCTCGTAGAAGTAGCCCTCGGCGGGCCGCACTTCGCTCGGCTCGGGGCGCTTGCCGCCGGAGCGGAGCACCGCCCCCTCCTGAAGGGCGGAGGCCACGTACATCTCGGTCTTCTCGCGCTGCTGCGCCGAGACGAGGGGGCCGCACTCGACGCCGTCCTCGGTGCCGCGGCCGAGCTTGATCTTCGTGGCCCTGCGGGCGAGCTCGGCCACGAAGCGCTCGCGGACGGACTCCTCGATGATCAGGCGGCCGCCGGCGGAGCAGACCTGCCCGCTGTGGATGAAGGCGGCGTTCAGCGCCTGGTCGACGGCGGTGTCGAAGTCGTCGTCGGTGGCGCAGGCGTCGGCGAAGACGACGTTGGGGTTCTTGCCGCCGAGTTCGAGGGCGACCTTCTTCACGCCGACGGCGGCGGCCTGGGCGACCTTGGTGCCGGAGATGAGGCCGCCGGTGAAGGAGACCATGTCGACGTCGGGGTGGTCGGCGAGGCGGGCGCCGACGGTGTGGCCGGGGCCGGTCACGATGTTGGCGACGCCGGCGGGAAGACCGGCCTCGACGAGCAGCTCGATGAGCGCGACGGTCGTCAGCGGCGTGATCTCGCTCGGCTTGATGACGAACGTGTTGCCCGCCGCGAGCGCGGGCGCGATCTTCCAGCTCGCCTGGAGGAGCGGGTAGTTCCAGGGCGTGATCATCGAACAGACGCCGATGGGCTCGTGCACGACGACGCTGTGGATGTCGTCGGAGCCCGCGTCCACGACGCGTCCGGCACCCTCGCCGATCACCAGGTCGGCGAAGTACCGGAAGGCGTCCGCGACGCAGTCGACGTCGACGCGGCCCTCTTCGAGGGTCTTGCCCGCGTCCCGGCTCTCCAGGAGGCCTATCTCCTCGCGGTCGCGTACGAGGAGGTCGGCGACCCGGCGCAGCAGCGCGGCACGCTCGGCGACGGGCGTGGCCGGCCACGGGCCCTCGTCGAAGGCCCTGCGCGCGGCGGCGATGGCCGCGTCGGCGTCCTCGGTGCCGCCCTCGGCGATCAACGCGAACGGCTTGGCATCCGCCGGGTCGAGGATCTCGCGGGTGGCACCGGAGGCGGCGCTCAGCCACTCTCCGCCCACATGGATGGTCTGTTGTGCGGACACGTCCCGTATGCCTTCCGTTCCTGTCAAATGCCCCGCCTGTCACTCACGGCAGCCGGGTGCACCTTCCCCTGGGGCAAGAAAGCATGCCTGGCCTGGCCGAAAGTGCGCTGTATCACTGAGTGGGGCGACAGGTGTCCACGGCGTCGGCGCTGTCGTCGTCGATGTCGGGCTCGTCATCGGCGGAGAGACCGGCCACCCACAGCGGCATGATCCAGTGGACGACGAAGACGGCGAACAGGACGGGGAAGAGGTACCCCTCGGTGTCCGCGCCGCGCAGCTCGGCCGCACCCGCGCCGACGGTCACGGCGAGCAGCAGCCACAGCATCACGCCCCGGGAGCGGGCCGCCACCCGCAGCCTCTCCGTCCGCTGGCGCTCGTCCAGCGCGCGGGCCCGCAGTTCGAGCAGGCCACGGGTGGAGCTGTTGATCACGCCGGTCGCGAAGCACCAGGGCAGCAGCAGGCCGAGCATCGTGAACATCGCCCAGCGCTGGTCGCCGACGACGGCGAAGAGCCACGCGGCGACGGCGACGCAGGTCAACGCGGCGTGGGCCACGACCACGACACGCCTGCGGGCGGCGGTGGCGTGGAGGGGGGCCGCCTCTCGGCGGTTCATCAACCGGTACATCCGCCGGTCGTAGCCGGTCATGGGGCGCTCGTCGGTGGCCGTCATCAGTGGTTCCTCCCGTAGACCTCATCTGTGAGCGGCCGGAACGGTTCGAGGGAGAACAGCGCCTCGACCGGCAGCTCGAAGAACTTGGCGACCTTCAGTGCGAGGTCGAGGCTCGGGTTGTACTGCCCCCGCTCGATGTAGCCGATGGTCTGGTAGTGGACCCCCACCGCCTCGGCCAGGCGCTGACGCGACACCTTCCGCTCGGCGCGCACCATCGCCAACCTGTTGTGCACTTGCTCGCTCATGTATAAGAAGTACTACATTCGAGAGCAGGAGGGCAACAGTGCCGCCAGGTCCGGGGACATAGCCGCAGCGGCTACGTCCCGGGCGTCGGGCACTCCTGGAACGGCGGGCAGAACCAGGTCAGGGCAGTCGTGAGGAGCTCCTCCTCGTCGGCCCTGCCGTCGGCGTCCGAGCCGTAGGCGGCCACCGCGTACAGGCGGCCGTCGAACGCCTGGAACCGGTAGTCGATGACGTGCCAGAGGCCGTTCTCCGGCTCCCCGGGAATCCGGTCGGTGACGTGTTCGAGGCGGGCGGCGGGCAGACCGTCACGTTCGAGGCGCTCCAGGGAGATCTGCTCGTACCCCTCGGCCTTCCGCACGGACGAGACCTTCAGGTACTCCCGCAGCGAGCCGTACGGAGTCGTCTCCCCCACTCGATACACCTGGAGCCGCCGGGTCCTGTCGGGGCTGCGGTAGTTGACCACGTCGTAGCCCTCGTCGGGGGAGACCTGCTCGCGCTCCCAGCCGCGCGGGAGGGCGAGCCGGTAGCCCTGGAAGTCGGTCACCTCCTCGTACGAGGCGGGCAGGGCGCCCGTCGGAGAGGGGGACGCGGAGGAGCCGCCGCCCGTGTCACCGTTCCGCGAGGTCCCCCAGTCGCCCCGGTAGGCCACGGGCTCCGGCTCGTCCTTCCAGCCGAGCGCCCAGACGCCGAAGGAGAGGGAGCAGACCGCGAGGACGGCCAGGGCGCCGTGCAGCGCCGTGCGGTGGCGGGCGGCGTCCCGCTCGTGCAGCCCGGCGATCCGCCGCTCCTCCTCGGGGTCCTGCCACTCCTGGCGGACGGGGTCGAAGGAGCGCACCTCACCGCGGGCGCGTGCCGGACCGGGGGATCGCGTCGGATCGGAGGAACGCGTCGGATCGGAGGAACGCGTCGGATCGGAGGATCGCACCGCTCACCCCGGGATCTGGGCGATCGCCTGGAGGACGGCCGTCACCGAGGCGGCCGTCGCGGTGGCGGCGCCGTACCGCTCAAGGAGGGTGCGCAGCTTCGCGAGGGGACCGCTGCGGCCCGTGCGGCCGATCTCCCGTTCCACGGCGGCGAGTTCGGCGCCGAGCTCCTCGTCCTCGGGCGTGCGCGCCTCGGCCCGCTCCAGCTCGCCGCGGAGGGCGCGGACCGAGCCGAGCAGGCGCTCGTACCCCTGTCCGGTCACGATCGTCTGGTTGGTGGACTCGGCCCTGCCGTGGTCGCCGAAGGCCTGGGAGCCCCCGCTGATGGACCCGATCTGCACATGCGCCCCGCCGCCGGTGCCCGTCTCCCCGCTCATGCCGTGCTCCTCTCGTTGTGCGCGGCCCGGCCCTGGGCGCCGGTGGCGAGGGCGCCGCCGGACATCTCCCCGATGTAGACCCCGCTGTTGTTGATCTGCGTGATGTGCTGCTCCAGGCGGTCCGTGCGGTATCCGCCGAGCCGCAGCGCCTCGCGGACGCCCTCGCCGATGCGGTCCTGGAGGGTCTTCGTGTAGCGCGCCACGTCCATCTCCTGGAAGAGGGAGAGGCTGTCGGTGGCGGCCAGTTCGCGCAGCGAGACGAGCGGGGCGTCGGCCGGCACGCCGTCGGGCAGCGCGGGCCAGCGCGCCGAGCAGCGCCGCCGCAGCACGCGCAGGGCGTCGGCGGCCCGGGGCCGCAGCCACTTGGGGGCGGCCCCGTCGTCGGCGGCCAGCCAGAACCGGAGCGAGGCGCCGATGGACGGCAGCGTGCGCAGCGCGGCCACGCCGATCGCGAAGCCGGACGCGGGGGCGTCGACGCAGGCACGCAGGGCGTCGCGCAGCGGGCCCCCCGGTTCGCCCGCCACGATCCGGTCGACCGCGCGGAACTCCGGGATGATCGGCCCGAGCACGTGCGGCACCACTTCGAGGACCAGCATGCCGCCCTGCGTGTGCACCCTGACCAGCAGCGAGACGACGACCTGTTCGTCCCAGGCGCCGACCCGGATGCGCAGGAAGTGCCGCCTGGCCTCGCCGCCCTCGCCCGCCGCGTCGGCGATGTGCCGCCGGGCCTGGACGGGGTCGTAGACCGCCGCGGGCTTCTCGCCGGGCCCCGCGAGCAGCGGCTCGTCACGGCCGGGGCCCGCGGGGAGGCAGACGAACTCCTCGATCTCCAGGTCGCGCAGCCGGTCCCTGCCGGTGGCCGCGGCGGACGTGCGCAGGTCCTCCAGGCGGGGCCGGATCATCTCGATGACGTCACGCGCGGCGAGCGGAACCCGCGGGTGCGCGCCCTGCCGGGGCACGCCGCCGCCCGGCTGCTCCGGCTCCTCGCTCTCGCGGCGGCACAGCTCAAGGACGACGGACCACGGCTTGCGGGGCGAGCCGGAGCCGATGAAGGGGCGGTTGGCGTCGTACAGGGTGAGCGGGGCCTCCTGCTCGCGGCGTACGCACGCGGCGATCCGCTTGTACCTGCGCGGCAGACGCGACTGGGCGGCCCCGTCGAAGTTCCGCCGGGCGAGCTCAACGCGCAGCGTCCGCCTGGCACGGAACTGGTGGCGCCACACCACGGCCCCCATGAGCAGCGGGAAGATCACGGGGTAGGGGCTGCCGCCGATCCCGGCCAGCGCCTCGACCCCGTACGCGGCCGCCGTCGACCAGGCGAACAGGTTCAGCAGCAGGGCGACGCGGCGCCGCAGCCAGGCGAGGACGGGCGAGAGCCGCGGCTCGCGGGGCGGCCCGCCGTCCGTGGGGCGCCCGGAGACGACCCTGGCCAGCCAGAGCAGCAGCACGACCACGGCGTACGAGAGGGCCCAGCCGCCCGGCAGCAGGGCGCCGAACCCGTCCCAGGGCCCGGAGCGCTCGCCGTAGTCGCCGAATTCGACGGCGAGCAGCGCGATGTCCCCGCCGGAGAGCCCGGTCTCGCCGCCCGCCCTGTCCTCCAGGGTGTCCCAGATCATCAGCGAGTCGCTGGCGAGGAACCCGGCCCAGGCGGCGAGCAGCAGCAGGGCGGTGCGCACATCGGCGCGGCGGGCGCGCAGCGCGTGGGCGAGCACCGGGAGGACGTCGGCGCCGAGGGCCGGGGCGACGGGGCGCTCGGCGTGTCCGACGAGTTCCTCGACCACGCGCCTGCCGAACGGCGGGTTCAGCCATACGCCGGCGCAGAGCAGCCGGGTGGCCTCGGTGTTCGCGTACTGCCGCCGCGGCGGGTCGTCGTGCATGCGGGCAAGTTATGGCAGCTCGCGGGGCCCTGTGGGGCGAAGGGCGCCGCGGTCCCCCGAACCGGTGAAACAGTGGAGGCGCGAACGAAACGGCCCCCGGCGGGCCGCGGTGAGCGGCTGCCGGGGGCGGTTCACCGCACGGGCGCGGACGCCCGGCGGTGTCGTTCAGGTGCGGTGTCGCTCAGATGAGGCCGAGACCGCGGACGGCCTCGCGCTCCTCGGTGAGCTCCTGCACGGACGCGTCGATGCGCGTGCGCGAGAACTCGTTGATGTCCAGGCCCTGGACGATCTCGTACTTGCCGTCCTGGGTGGTGACGGGGAAGGAGGAGATGAGGCCCTCCGGAACGCCGTACGAACCATCCGACGGGACACCCATGGAGGTCCAGTCACCGGCGGCCGTGCCGTTGACCCACGTGTGGACGTGGTCGATGGCGGCGTTGGCGGCGGAGGCGGCCGAGGACGCGCCACGGGCCTCGATGATCGCGGCGCCGCGCTTGGCTACGGTCGGGATGAACTCGTCGGCGAGCCAGGCCTGGTCGCTCACGACGTCCGCGGCGTTCTTGCCGGCGATCTCCGCGTGGAAGATGTCGGGGTACTGGGTGGCCGAGTGGTTGCCCCAGATGGTGAGGCGCTTGATGTCGGAGACCGGGGCGCCGGTCTTCTTCGACAGCTGCGACAGCGCGCGGTTGTGGTCGAGGCGGGTCATCGCGGTGAAGCGCTCGGCCGGTACGTCCGGGGCGGCGGCCTGCGCGATGAGCGCGTTGGTGTTGGCCGGGTTGCCGACGACGAGGACCTTGATGTCGTCCGCGGCGTTGTCGTTGATGGCCTTGCCCTGCGGCTTGAAGATGCCGCCGTTGGCGGAGAGCAGGTCGCCGCGCTCCATGCCCTTGGTGCGGGGGCGGGCGCCGACGAGGAGGGCGACGTTGGCGCCGTCGAAGGCGACGTTCGGGTCGTCGCTGATCTCGATCGAGTTCAGCAGCGGGAAGGCACAGTCGTCGAGCTCCATGGCGGTGCCCTCGGCGGCCTTCAGGGCCGGCGTGATCTCCAGAAGGCGCAGGTTGACCGGCACGTCCGCGCCGAGCAGGTGGCCCGAGGCGATGCGGAAGAGCAGCGCGTAGCCGATCTGGCCGGCCGCGCCGGTGACGGTGACATTCACGGGAGTGCGGGTCATGGCGATCTCCGTAAGACAGCTGGCGGTGGGGTCCCGTGTCCCTCTACTGGATCCCCTGATTCCTGGATCCCCGCCGACGCCTCTTCGAGTCCTCGATCGCCTCTCGATGATCGATCTCTTGGCATCAAGAGAGATCCGCCGCCAGGCTATCGCGCCCCGGCCACCCCCGGCCGCCGGGCCCCTGTGGCCCCGCCCACAGCTTCACCGTGATGCCGGGAAAAGGGGGGCGGCCGCCACCCGGGGGGGGGGAGGGTGGCGGCCGCTGTGGGGGTGTGAACCACTCCCGTGGGGGTACCGTCCGCCTGCCCCGCGATGAACGGCTCATGCACTCCCCGCGGGAAATTGCGGAAAATTCTTTTCGGGCCCGCTCCGTGGGCGCTCCGTGAGTGCCTGCCGGTGCCTACTTCGTGCAGCCCGTCTGGCCCGAGGCCAGCGCCGCGCAGGCCTCCGCGGAGGTGCCCGCCTTGACTGCGACCATCGGCGTATACGCGTCGAAGTCCGCGTTGACCGTGCTGTCCTGCTTGGCGTCGGCGCCCTTGCCCGACCCGGTGATCGTCACCTTGTCGCCCGGCGTGGCCTGGGTGATGCGCGCCCACGCCGCCCCGCAGGTCTTGCTGTAGCGCACCTCGACGAGCGTCTTGCCGACCGTGGCCCGCGAGGTGGTCTCCGCCAGCTCGCCGCCGCAGCCCATGTTCTCGGGGTCCTTGCCCGCGCAGTCGGCGCCGCTGCACTTGACGCCCGCGGGCAGCTTCGCCTCGCTGGTGGTGGGGGACTTGGACGGCTCGGCCTTGTCGTTCTTCTTGTCGCCGCCGCCGAGGTCGGTCAGGAAGACCGCCGCCGCGATCACGACGAGGGCTCCGACCACCCCCGCGAGGAACATCGTCAGCTTCCGCTTGCGCCGCTGCCCGTCGGACGGGTCACCGCCCGGTCCGGCCGCCCGCGGGCCGCCCGGCGGCTGTCCCGCTCCCCCGGCCACGGCGCCCGCGCCGAAGGCCGACGCGGAGGCGTCGCCGTACGAGGAGGGAGCCCCGTACGCGGAGTCGGGGCCCTGGGCGCCCGGGGCGCCCGGGACGGGGTGGGAGGCCGGGGTGCGCGGCGGCACCGTGGGAGACACGCCCGCGGGACCCGCCACGCCCGTCAAGCCGCCGACGCCCGCGGAGCCGTTGCGCGCCGGGGCCGCGTCGTCCTTGGCGGACGGCTTGGCGGACGGCTTGCCGGACTTCGGCCTGGACTTGGCGGCGGAGGACGCCTGGCGCTGTTCCGCCTCCTTCAGCGCGGCCCGCGCCTGGGATATGCGTATCGCCTGCATGGTCATGTCGTGGCGCATCTCGGAGCGGCTCCACGCGCGCTCCGCCAGCTCCCACAGGGTGATGAGGTGCACGGGCGGCGTGCCCGTCACCTCGGCCAGCGCGACGATCGCACCCTTGGGCGCGAGCAGCCGCCCGTTCAGATAGCGCTCCCACGACGTCTTGCTGTAGCCGGTCCGGTCCGAGACCGCCGCGATGCTCAGACCGCTGCGGTCCACGAGCCTGCGGAGCTGGTCGGCGAACTCCCTGACCTCAGGGTCGAGCTCGTCCGGCAGCGCCTTCCAACGAGGCATTACTCCCCCTATTCCCCCCGTACGTGCCTGTCGTGCCCCCGTACGTACCTGTCCCGCGCCCGCGCCTGCCGGGCCGCCGCCCTACCGAGAGGGATGCGCGGAGCCAGGATGTCAGTTCCCGCGGTCCGCCCAACAGTGTCCCACCGCCGCGTGATGGCCGGTCACGTACATCGGACCAGGGTCGTTGCACGCCTTCGAACACGATTGCGGAATGGTCACCTCCGTGCCACAGGGGCCAGGCAGGCCTTGAACGATGTTGGCGCGTCCATGACTCTGGATCACGAGCGGAACACACCGCTTACATCGGGTGATTCCCCCGGGAATCATTCCTCTCGACGGCGGTGCCCGTCCTCCCACGGGGGAGAGGACGGGCACCGTCTTCATCGCGTTCCACGAGTACCGGTGGCGATTGGCCCGAAAGGGCGTACTTCGGCCAAGTCTGCGGCCCCGGGCCCCCGGAGATCGGCAGAGTGCAGGGGCAACACACGCACTCACGAAGGGACCCGTACATGAAGTACGGCAAGCGTCTCGCGGGCGGCCTCGTCGCCGCCTCCGCCATCCTCGGCACCTGTCTCGCCACGGCCCCCGCGGCCGAGGCCACGGTGCGGGGCACCGCTCCGGCCTGCGTGAAGCGGGACGTGATCAAGCACCGGAAGTACGTCAAGGTCACGAACAACTGCCGCGAGGCCATGCACCTGAAGGTCGTCATCGACTGGGGCAGCGACTCGCCCTGCCTCACGTACCAGCCGGGCCAGCAGTGGGAGTGGAACTGGGGCCGCGGCTCCTACGGAAAGGTCGTCACCTGCTGAACGGAGGCCGCCGGGGGCCGTCTCGGGCCCCCGGTCCCGATGCCCGGGGAGCCCACAGCGCTCACTGAGTTCACGGAGCTCACGGTGTTCCCGGAGCTCACGGTGTTCCCGGAGTGACGAGGCCCGACTCGTAGGCCACGACCACCGCCTGGGCCCTGCTGTCCAGGTCGAGCTTGCTCATGGTGCGGTTGAGGTGCGTCTTTACGGTGGCCTCGCTGATGTAGAGCCGCTCGGCGATGTCCGCGTTGGTCAGGCCGCGCGCGATCAGCTTCAGGACCTCCACCTCGCGCCCGGTCAGCGCCGCCAGGTCGGGTGGCGGATCGCCCTTGTCGCCGCCGGCGGGCCCCGCCGTCTGCCGCGCGAACGCCTCGACGAGGCGGCGCGTCACGCTGGGCGCGAAGAGCGCGTCGCCGCCGCCGACCGCCGCCACCGCGGCGAGCAGCCGCTCCGGCCCCGAGTCCTTGAGCAGAAACCCCGAGGCCCCGGCGCGCAGCGCCCCGTACACGTACTCGTCGAGGTCGAAGGTGGTCAGGACCAGGACCCGCGGCGCGGGTTCGGACGCCTGGGCGAGGATTTTCGCGGTGGCCGTGATGCCGTTCATGCCGGGCATCCGGATGTCCATGAGGATGACGTCGGGCCGCGTACGGGCGGCGAGCGCCACGGCCTCGTCGCCGTCGCCCGCCTCGCCCACGACCTCGATGCCGGGCGCGGCACGCAGCAGACCGACCAGTCCCGCGCGGATGAGGAACTGGTCGTCCACCACAAGTACTTTGACGGAGCCGGTCATCCCGTGGTGTCGTCCCCCCGCGGCGCGGCGCCGGCCGAGGTCGGCAGGGTGAGGCGCACGGCGAATCCCCCCTCGCTCAGCGGGCCGATGCTGATCGTCCCGCCGTAGAGCTTGGCCCGCTCCCGCATACCAATCAAGCCGTGCCCCGCGCCTGTCCTCACCTTGTCCGGAATCACCCCCTCACCATCGTTGGTGACGGAGACCTCGATGTGGCGGTGCCGGTAGGCGAGTTCCACGGCGGTGCCCGCGCCGCCCGCGTGCTTCAGTACGTTGGTCAGCGCCTCCTGCACCACGCGGTACGCGCACAGCTCGACGCCGGGCGCGAGCGGCCGCGGGGTTCCCGTCACGCGCAGCTCGACCGGGATTCCCCCGGCCCGTACCCGCTCGACCATCTCGTCGAGACGGGCGAGGCCCGGCATGGGCGCCTCCGGCGCGCCGTCCTCGTCGTCGCCGTCCTCGGCGCGCAGCACCCGCAGCATGCGGCGCAGCTCTTCGAGCGCCTCGCCGCTGGTGCCCGCGATGGTGCCGAGCGCGGCGCGCGCCGTGGGCGGGTCCGAGCCGAAGACGAACGTCGCGAGGCCCGCCTGCACGGATATGACCGACATGTGGTGCGCCACGACGTCGTGCAGCTCCCGCGCGATCCTGCCGCGCTCCTGCGCGACCTCGCGCCTGGCCCGCTCGTCCTGCTCCCTCTTGAGCTGCCGGGCCAGTTCGGCCGTACGGCGCGCGGCGTTGCCGAAGCGCCAGATCACCAGGGGGAAACCGACGGCCTGGGCGACGACCGCGGGCATCGCCGCGCCCTCGTCGAGCAGGCCCGCGTAGATCCATACGGTGCCCATGAGGACCGCGCAGGGCAGGGAGACGCGGGCGGGCCGCGCGGACGCCACGGTGTAGACGGCGAGCATGGGCGCGAAGGTGTTCAGAACGGGCCAGTACCCGGCGGTGACGTACACGATCCACACCGCGTGCACGACGAGGAGCACGGTCAGCGGTGCCCTGCCGCGCAGCACCGCGGGCAGGTTGACGAGGGCCACCAGCGCATAACCGAGGGGGTCGAGTTCCGGCCAGCCCTGCCGGGCGGACTCCTGGCCGAGCAGCACGGCCACCGTGGTCAGGGCTACCGCGATGAGCGCGTCGACGACGACGGGGCGGATGCGCATCGCCGCAGCGTAACCCCCGTCCTGGCGGCGGCACGTCAACCTTCCGCGGTACCGCGGAAGTTGTAGGAACCGCGCGGCTACGGCGTTCGGCGTGCCCGAACGTCAACCCGGCGTGTGACGACGCCTCCCGGGGCTCCGCCGTAACTTCTTGCACCAGCAGCACGGCACCGGCCGACCACCGGTACCGGCTCGGACCGCGGGCCGTCGGGGGACCCAACGGGGGGACCCGGCCCGCGGCCACGAAAGGGAGACATGATCACTCGCAAGCGCATCGGGCTGGCCGTCGCGACGGCCGCCCTCGGCTCAGGCCTGGCCATCGCACCGGCCGCCACCGCCGCGCCGGCGGCCACCGCCCCGGCGGCCCAGGACGTGCACGCCGCCTACTCCTGCGGCTACTACTCCGGGACCGCGCTGACCAAGGCCGGTCAGACGGGCACCGCCGCGAAGAAGCGGATCAAGGAAGTGCAGTGCCTGATCAACCGGAACACCAGCTACCCGACGCTCCTCGGCGTGGACGGGAAGTTCGGCACCAAGACGTACAACGCGGTGAAGACCGTCCAGAAGAAGGCCAGGATCTCCGTCGACGGCCAGGTCGGCAAGAACACCTGGGCCAAGCTGCGCGGCGGCGTCTGGTGGTAGTCCGCGCCTGAAGCGGTCAGAAACGACGGTGGCCCGTCCCTCCGGGGGAGGACGGGCCACCGTCACGCACTGCTCGGGGCACGGGAGCGCGGGCGCGGGCGCCGGGTCCGGGCGGTGCCGGGCGCCGGGTCCGGGTGCGGGGCCCGGGTCCCGATGCCGGAGCCGGGTGCGGGGTGCGGCGTCGGGTCAGCTGTCGATCGTGAAGTGGAGCGTGTCGTCCAGGAACGGGATCTCCAGGACCGGCTCCGGCTGCGCCATCAGGGCCAGCAGGACGATGGCCCCGCCGAGCACCCCGTACGTCACCATGTCCGTGAACCGCGAGCGCACCGCCAGCATGCCGACGTCCGGCAGCGCCCACCGCAGCACGGCTCCGCCGATGAGCGCCAGGCCGACCAGCACCGTGCCCAACCTGAACACGTCGAGCGCGGTGAGCAGCAGTCCGAGCCCGACCAGGCCGATGACGCCGAGCAGCGGCCACTGGCGGGCGGGGGCGGGGGCGTCGCCGGGAGCCGCGCGGCCGCCGCCCTCGGGGCGGGCGGTGTCACGGGTGAACAGCGGGAAGCGGCGTGAGACCTTCCGCGGCTCGCCGTCGGGCCCCGGCGCGCTGACGGCGCCCCTGGCCGCGACGTTCTCCGGCTCCGGTTCCGGCGCCTCACCGGCCGGGTGCGCCCCGGAGGCCCCGGAGGCCCCAGAGGCGCCGTCCGGCTCCGCCTCGGCGGACTCCGCTGATTTCCGCTCGGACTCTGCGTTCATGAGCGCGCCCCTTCCCCGGGTCAGCTCGCGGCGGCGTTGCGCTCGGCGGCCTCGACCACGTTCACCAGGAGCTGGGCGCGGGTCATCGGGCCGACGCCGCCCGGGTTCGGCGAGATCCATCCGGCGACCTCGGCGACGCCCGGGTGGACGTCCCCGACGATCTTGCCGCTCTCGTCGCGCGAGACGCCGACGTCCAGGATCGCGGCGCCCGGCTTCACGTCCTCGGGCTTGATGAGGTGCGGGACACCCGCGGCGGCCACGATGATGTCGGCCCGCTTCAGGTGCGCGGCGAGGTCACGGGTGCCGGTGTGGCACTGCGTGACCGTGGCGTTCTCGGACTTGCGGGTGAGCAGCAGCGGCATCGGCCGGCCGATGGTGACACCGCGCCCGACGACCACGACCTCGGCGCCCTTGATCTCCACGCCGTGCTGCCGCAGCAGCCGGATGATGCCGTACGGGGTGCAGGGCAGCGGGGCCGGCTCGTTCAGGACGAGGCGGCCGAGGTTCATCGGGTGCAGGCCGTCGGCGTCCTTGTCCGGGTCCATGAGCTCCAGGACGCGGTTCTCGTCGATGCCCTTGGGGAGCGGGAGTTGGACGATGTAGCCGGTGCAGGCGGGGTCGTCGTTGAGTTCGCGCACGACCGCCTCGATCTCCTCCTGGGAGGCCGTGGCGGGCAGTTCGCGCTGGATGGAGGCGATGCCGACCTGCGCGCAGTCGCGGTGCTTGCCCGCGACGTACTTCTGGCTGCCCGGGTCGTCGCCGACCAGGACGGTACCGAGTCCGGGCGTGACGCCCTTCTCCTTCAGGGCCGCCACGCGGGCGGTCAGTTCGGACTTGATCGCGGCTGCGGTGGCCTTGCCATCGAGAATCTGGGCGGTCATGACCCCATCTTCCCGGATGAGGGCCGCCCGGTTCCAATCAGGGCGCCACCGCGTCTCGCCCGCTGATCAGCGAGGTTGCACTTGCACAACACATGCGTTGCGCGGCTGGACAAATAAGCCATGGCTAAAGAACCATGTGCGGCACAGTGCCGCGGGCAGTGTCGGGGGGACGGACCGCATCTGTAACGCCTTCCTCCGTGATGTGCCGCGTCGTCCCCGCACCATCCCGACGGAGGAAGACCGCCATGAGTTACGGCGACCCCAACAACCCCTACGGTCAGCAGCCGCCGCAGGGACAGCCCGGCTACGGCCAGGCGCCGGGCCAGCCCGGCTACGGCTATCCCCAGCAGGCCCCGCAGGGCGTCCCGCAGCAGGGCTACGGCTACCAGCAGCAGCCCCCGGCGTCCCCGTACGGCGCGTACCCGCAGCAGCCCGGCGGCGGCTACGGCTACCAGGGCGGCGGTCCCACCGTGGCGTCCATGGGTCGCCGCTTCGGCGCCCGCGTGATCGACGGCGTGGCGTTCGGCATCATCTACGGCATCCTCGGCGCGATAGGCGTCGCCGGCGTCATGGGTGCGGCCTCGGACTGCGACCCCGGCTCGACCAACTACCAGAGCTGCGTGAACGACGCCAGCTCCGACTTCGCGTCCAGCATGGGCGCCGCGATCGCCGTCTTCGCGATCGTCGGCCTGCTCTACGAGTGGCTGATGACGGCCCTCGTCGGCGGCACGCTCGGCAAGCTCGCCGTCGGCGTCCGCGTCATCGACGCCGAGACCGGCCGCAAGCCCGGCATCGGCGCGGCCTTCATCCGCTACATCATTCCGATGGTCGGCTCCCTGGCCTGCGGCATCGGCGCGCTCCTCGTCTACCTGTCCCCGTTCTGGGACAAGACCGGGCGTCAGCAGGGCTGGCACGACAAGGCCGGCAAGACGATGGTGGTCCAGCGCTCCAACAACTAGCGCGCCGCCGCCGCGTCGCGGTACGCGCGAAGGCCGCGCCTTTCCGGAAGGAAAGACGCGGCCTTCGCCATGTCCGGCTGCTGCTCAGGGCTCAGAGTCCGGGCTCGGGGCTCAGTGGAAGAAGTGCCGGGTCCCCGTGAAGTACATCGTGACGCCCGCCTTCTTCGCCGCCTCGACGACCAGCTCGTCGCGGACCGAACCGCCCGGCTGGACCACGGCCTTGACGCCCGCCGCGGTCAGGATCTCCAGGCCGTCGGGGAAGGGGAAGAACGCGTCGGAGGCCGCGTAGGAGCCGCGGGCCCGCTCCTCGCCCGCCCGCTCGACGGCGAGCTTCGCGGAGTCGACGCGGTTGACCTGGCCCATGCCGACGCCGACCGAGGCGCCGTCCTTGGCGAGCAGGATCGCGTTGGACTTCACCGCGCGGGACGCCTTCCACGCGAACGCGAGCTCGGCGAGTTCGCTCTCGCTCAGGGCGTCACCCGTGGCGAGCGTCCAGTGGGCGGGGTCGTCGCCCTCGGCCTGGAGGCGGTCGGTGACCTGGAGCAGCGCGCCGCCGTCGATCTGCTTGACCTCGACCGCGTTGGACGGTGCCCGGTCGGCGCGCAGCACACGGATGTTCTTCTTCTTGGTGAGGGCTTCGAGGGCGCCGTCCTCGTAGTCCGGCGCGACGATGACCTCGGTGAAGATCTCGGCGACCTGCTCGGCCATCTCCTTGGAGACCGGGCGGTTGACCGCGATCACACCGCCGAACGCGGACAGCGGGTCGCAGGCGTGTGCCTTGCGGTGCGCCTCGGCGACGTCCGCGCCGACCGCGATGCCGCACGGGTTGGCGTGCTTGATGATCGCGACGCAGGGCTCGTCGTGGTCGTACGCGGCACGGCGCGCGGCGTCCGTGTCCGTGAAGTTGTTGTACGACATCTCCTTGCCGTGGAGCTGCTCGGCCTCGGCGAGGCCGCCCGTGCCGTCGACGTAGAGAGCGGCGCCCTGGTGGGGGTTCTCGCCGTAGCGGAGCACGTTCTTGCGCTCGTAGGTCGCGCCCATGAACTCGGGGAAGCCGGACTCGTCGGCCGCCGCGTAGCCCTCCGCGAACCAGCCGGCGACTGCCACGTCGTACGCGGCCGTGTGCTGGAAGGCCTCGCCCGCGAGGCGCTTGCGCGCGGGCAGGTCGAAGCCGCCGGCCTGGACGGCCGCGAGCACGTCGGCGTACCGCTCGGGGTCGGTGACGACCGCGACCGAGGGGTGGTTCTTGGCGGCGGCGCGGACCATCGAGGGGCCGCCGATGTCGATCTGCTCGACGCACTCGTCGGGCGTCGCGCCCGAGGCGACGGTCTCCTTGAACGGGTAGAGGTTCACGACCACGAGCTGGAAGGGCTCGACGCCCAGCTCGGCGAGCTGGTCGCGGTGGTCCTCCAGGCGCAGGTCGGCGAGGATGCCCGCGTGGACCTTCGGGTGCAGCGTCTTGACGCGGCCGTCCAGGCACTCGGGGAAGCCGGTCAGCTCCTCGACCTTGGTGACGGGCACCCCGACGGCGGCGATCTTCGCGGCGGTCGAGCCGGTGGAGACCAGCTCGACGCCCGCCTCGTGCAGCCCGCGCGCGAGCTCTTCCAGGCCGGTCTTGTCGTAAACGCTGACGAGCGCGCGCTTGATCGGGCGCTGCGTGGCGTCCGGCGACGCGGACGCGGACGCGGTCACTGGTGCGTTCGCGGTCGCGGTCGCGTTCGTGCTCGCGGTTGCGTTCGTGCTCGCGGTTGCGTTCACGTTCGCATTCGCGTTCGCGGCGTTCTTAGCTTCGGCGGTCACGGGATAAGAACCTTTCGTCCCTCAATGCGGTAGCCGTGCCGGGCCAGACGCCCCACGACATCGACGAGCAGCGTGCGCTCGACTTCCTTGATGCGCTCGTGCAGAGCGCTCTCGTCGTCCTCGTCCCGGACCTCGACCACGCCCTGGGCGATGATCGGGCCGGTGTCGACGCCGTCGTCGACGAAGTGGACGGTGCAACCGGTGACCTTCACGCCGTACGCGAGCGCGTCGCGCGCACCGTGGGCCCCCGGAAAACTGGGCAGCAGCGCGGGGTGCGTGTTCACGAACCGCCCGCCGAAGCGCGCGAGGAACTCCTTCCCCACGATCTTCATGAACCCGGCGGAGACCACCAGGTCGGGGCCGTACGCGGCCGTCGCCTCGGCCAGGGCCACGTCCCACGCCCCGCGGGTCTCGTGGTCCCTCACCCGGCAGACGAAGGTCGGGATCCCGGCACGCTCCGCGCGCTCCAGGCCCGCGATGCCGTCGCGGTCGGCGCCGACGGCGACGATCTCGGCGCCGTAGCCCTCGGCCCCCTCGGCGCGGATCGTGTCGAGCAGGGCCTGGAGGTTCGTGCCCGAACCGGACACCAGGACGACGAGCCGCTTGGGGCGCCCGACTGATTCGGGGCGCTCGGCTGGTTCGGGGCGCCCGACCACAGCGTTCTTGGCCACAGCGGGGCCCTTTCTCGGGAGGTGCGTCTCGGGAGGTGCGTCTCGTTACGCGTGTCTTGTACGTGCGACTCGGCGCGCGCGTGGCTTTGTACGGTCATACGAAGGCTTCGCGTCCCTCGATACGGGGAACCCTACGAAGCGGCCGACCGCCAGCAACGATACCGGCACACGGAACCGCCCCTCACGGGACGGGGGCGCGGGCGGAGGGTAGCGTCTGCGGGAAAGCGCCCCAATACCGACGAACGCCGAGTTGCCGAGCCGCACATGGGCTCCACCACGGCCCTACCAAAGGGAAGACGCACACCAGATGCCGGACCGTAGCCGCCCTTCGTCTCCACCGCAGGACCCCGACTCCCAGGGACCGGAGTCCCAGGACGCGGGTGCCCGGGGAACGGGCAAGGACGACGACAACCCCTTCGCGCCGCCGCCGGAGGGGACTCCGGACCGGCCGTGGCAGCCGCGCCGCCCCTCGGAAGACTCGTCGGGCGACTCCTCGGGGAACGATTCCGACCGCTCCGGCGGCTCCGACGGCTCCGGGCGGAACTCGCCGTGGGGCAGTCAGTGGAGCGACCGCCAGCCGGGCCGCTCCCAGGGCGGCTTCGGCGAGCGCCCCGGCCGACGGGACAATTCCGGCCAGGACGACGCCGCCAAGTCCGGCGGCGGTGGGCCGCGCTGGGACCCGACGGACCCCGCGCAGCGGCGAGCGCGCTACGCCCTGCTCTCCGGCATGTGGGCCTTCTTCTTCGCACTGTTCGGCTGGCGGTACGTCGCGCTGCTGCTCGGCGCGCTGGCGCTGAGCTGGGCCATCCAGTCCCTGCGCGCGAAGCCGCGCACACCGGACCCGACGGCCCCGGCTCCCGCGCAGGGCGGCGCGGGGCAGCGGCCCGCGGCCTCGACGACGAGGCCGCAGACGACGGCCGCGATCAGCGGCCTGGTGACGGGGGCGCTCGCGCTGCTCATGGTGGCGGGGACGTTCACGGCGCAGCTCGTGTACCAGGACTACTACACGTGCGTGGACGACGCGCTCACGACCACCTCGCAGCAGGCCTGCGAGGATCTGCTGCCCGAGCAGCTACGACCGCTTCTGGGGGAGCAGGACTAGGGCCTGGCGGCTTCGGCGGCCTGGGCTGGTCCGGCTTGGGTCAACCGCGCCGGCCGGGCTTGGACCTGCCCGGCTTGGACCGCCGGTTGCCCCGGTCCGGCCCGGTGTCAGGGGGCGACGCCGGGGCCGGGGGGACGCTCGCGGCCGGGGGCGGTGGCGCGACCGCGGGCTCGGATGCAGGCGCGGCTGAAGGGCCGGCCTGCGGTGCGGGCGCGGGCGGTGCAGGTGCCGGTGCGGCCTCCGGCGAAGCCGTGGGTGCGGATACGGGCGTGGCCTCGGGCGAAGCCGTGGATGGGGGCGTGACCGTGGCGTCGGGCCCAGGCGGTGGCCAAGGCGTGGCAGCAGGGCTGACCTCAGGCTCGGCCATGGCCCTGGCCGTGGCTTCGGGCGTAGCCGTGGCCTCCGGCGAAGCCGTGGGGGCGGGCATGGCGGCTTCGGGGGAATCCGCAGCCATGGGCGCGGCCCCAGCCATGGCCATGACCGGTGGCGAAGCCGTGGTCGCGGGGCTGGCCTGGGGCGAAGCCGAGGTCGCGGGCCCCGCCTGCGGCGAGACCGTGGCCGCCGAGCCGACCTGAGACGAAGCCGAGGTCGCGGGTCCCGCCAGGGGCGAACCCGTGCTCGCAGGGCCCGCCTGCGGCGAAACCATGCCCGCCGAGCCGACCTTGGACGAAGCCGTGGTCGCGGACCCCGCCTGGGGCGAAGCCGAGGTCGCGGGCCCCGCCTGGGCCGAAACCGTGCTCGCCGACCCCGCCTGGGGCGAAGCCGAGGTCGCGGACCCCGCCTGCGGCGAAACCGTGGTCGCGGGGCCCGCCTGGGACGAAACCATGGCCGCCGAGCCAACCTGGGACGAAGCCGAGGTCGCGGACCCCACCTGGGGCGAACCCGTGCTCGCAGGCCCCGCCTGCGGCGAAACCGTGGTGGCCGAGCCCCCCTGGGGCGAAACCGTGGGCATGGCCGTGGGCGAAGCCGTGGCCGTTGGGTCGGGGGCGTCCTGGAGCGGCGGGGCCGGCTGTCCTGCCCGTGCGGGCCACAGCCGGGACAGGCGGGGGCGCGGCAGCGGCGGACGTGGCAGCCGGGGCCGCGGCAGGGCTCCGGAGAACGGCAGGCCGAGCCGCGTGGCCCACCGGGGGCGCCTGCCGGCCGCCACCAGCAGACGCCAGGCCCGTACGGCGAGGGCCACGGGTACCGCGACCACCGCCGTCCACCCCAGCGCCGCCGCCCCCACCAGCCACCACGCAGGACCGAAGTCGGCCAGGACCGCCACGCCCATCGGCCCGCCCGCCAGCGCCGCGAGCGCCGCCATGGCCGCCCCGCACAGCACCGCGGACGCCGCAGCACCCGCGGCGGTACGCACCGCCGACCAGACCTCTGTCCGCTCCCCGAAGGCGGGCGCCGCCGCCTGGACGACCAGCCAGGCCACGACGCACCCCGCCGCCACCGGCACCACGAGGACCACCGTGCCGAGCAGCCCCCCGAGCCCCGCCGCGGGCACCGCCTCAAGCAGGGGGAACGGCGGCATCCGCGGCCCCTCCTCCACCACCCCGGGAGTCACCAGGGTGCCCGTGCCGAGGGCGAAGCCGGGACCGAGGGCGTAGGCCGCGCCCCACACCGCGGCGTTCGGCACCAGGGCCAGGGCCAGCAGGATCACCGCGAAGCTGCCCGACCACACGTTCGTGATCTCGCCGAACGACGCCTGGACCGGCCCGAGGTGCAGCACGAGGGCCACCGCGACGAGCAGCGCACCGCCGCCGACGAGTGCCAGCGCGCCCGCGGCCCCCGCCCGCGCCACGGCCAGCACACTGCGGCGTACGAAGAGCCTCCGTACGACACAGGACCGTACCCAGACGGGCAGCGCGTTCAGGGCGGGCCACATCGACACCGGCAGAGGACCGCGGGGGTGCCCGTGCGCGGCCCACACCCCGAACCCGGCGGCCACCGCCACCAACAGCGGCACGTGCACCACGGCACCGAACCAGTCGGGCCTCGGCTCGCCGCCCGATGCGTACAGCAGTGCGCACAGGGCGACCAGCAGATACCCCGACACCACCCCGTACCACGCCGTCCGTACGGGGTGACCGCGCGCCTCGGGAGCCGCCGCGCCCCACGCCGCCCGGTGCGCGAGCCAGCCCGGCAGGGCGACGAGGAGCAGCGGAGTGATCCCGACCGGCGCCGGCACGCCCGAGGTGGTGTCCGCCCTGATCAGATCGGTGCCGTGCGCGAGGAACCAGAGGCTCGCCACGACCCGCAGCACCCCGCCGGGCCCGCTGTCCGGGTAGGGCGAAGCGATCCACGGCATCATCACGAGGACGGCGAGGGCGCCGAGACCGAGGCAGGCGGCGATGGCCCCGAGCGCCATGCAGGCGGCCAGGCCGGGGGGACAGTCGCGCAACCGTTCGCGCGACTGTTTCACGGGCGGCGGCGGCGCTGCGCTGTGATCGGTCGTTAGGGTCACCCCGCCATGCTGCCAACGACACGCGCTTTCTCTGCGTAACAGGCGAATATCGGATGTGTCGCCCAATATACGTTTATGTAACTATTCGTACTGCGGACGGCCGCGCCCGGCAGTCCGCGGTGCGTCGGCCCACGCTGCGGAGAGTCCGACATGACCCAGAGCCCTGCCACGTCTCTGCCGTCCCCCAAGGAACGACGCAGGCTGCGCGAGGCGAAGTCGCTGACCCGGGCCGAGCTCGCCGCAACGCTCGGCGTCTCCCCCGAGACGGTCCGCCTCTGGGAGTCCGGCCGCGTACACCCACAGGGCCACGAAGGCAGAACATACGCAAAACTCCTGACCGCCTTGGCCACCCCCCCAAAGCGACCGACCCGCCCTACTGAGCAGGCGGCGCGGGCGGCGCGAGCCGAGCGAGTCGATCGAGTCCGGCCAGTGTCGGAGCCACGTACCCACCTGGGCCCCAGCAACCCTGGGAACCCCGGCAACTCCGGTAACCCCGGCAGCCCCAAGTACCCCAGAAGCCGCAACAACCCCACCCGCTCCACTCACTCCGCCGACTCCACCGCCCCCGTCCACCCCTCCCAGGCCTTCGACGCCCTCTGTGCCCGCACCGCTCCCGCTCTGGTCCGGCAGGCCTTTCTGCTCACCGGCAGGCGGAGTCTGGCCCAGGAGTCGGTGGAGCGCGCCTTTCAGCAGGCGTGGCAGCGGTGGCCCGAGGTGGCCGTGGACCGCGACCCCGCGGGCTGGGTACGCGCCGCCGTGCACGAGTACGCGACGTCCCCCTGGCACCGCTTCCGCCCCGGCCTGCGTCACCCGGACGCCCCGCCCGCCGACCCGGCCGACCGCGCCCTCTTCGACGTACTCCTGGGTCTGCCGCCCGCCCAGCGCCGCGCCCTGCTGCTCTACGACGGCGTGGGACTCGACCTGCCGGAGACCGCCGCCGAGATGGAGGCGAGCACTCCGGCCACCGCGTACCGCCTGACGCACGCGCGCGAGGCGGTGGCCGCCGCCCTCCCCGAACTGGCGTGCCCCGAGGAACTTCACCGCCGCCTCGCCGAACTGGGCGCCACCGCGGGCCTCCGGCCCCCCGAGGCCGGACCACTCCGCGTCCGCGGCGAGCACCGCACCCGCGCGGGGACCCGCACGGCGATCGCCTTCACGGCACTGATCGTCGGCGCGACGACCCTGACGCTGCAAACGGCCCCGACCCGCTACGAGGCGCCCCTCTCCCCCGGCAGGGCGATCAACGGCGTCCCCCCGCACATGGGCCCCTCCCCCCTGACGGACACGTCCCGAGCCCTGCACACCTACCTCGACGCCCAGCTCTCGAACGTCCGGTGCCACTGACCCCCGGCCTTCGGGGAACACTTCACGCCACCCCAGAAGGGTCGGGGAGATGACAGAGGTGTGCCCGCGTCTCGTGTGAGATGCGGGCCCACTCCTGAAACCGCTGGGCCAGAGGCCAGGGACCTGCTCAGCCGGCGAGGATCTCGCGCGCGAGCTTGGCGGTCTCGGTCGGCGTCTTGCCGACCTTGACGCCGGCGGCCTCAAGGGCCTCCTTCTTCGCGGCGGCCGTGCCGGAGGAGCCGGAGACGATGGCGCCCGCGTGGCCCATCGTCTTGCCCTCGGGGGCCGTGAAGCCCGCGACGTAGCCGACGACCGGCTTCGTCACGTTGGCCTTGATGAAGTCCGCCGCGCGCTCCTCGGCGTCGCCGCCGATCTCACCGATCATGACGATCAGGTCGGTCTCGGGGTCGGCCTCGAACGCCTCGAGGGCGTCGATGTGCGTCGTGCCGATGACCGGGTCGCCACCGATGCCGACGGCCGACGAGAAGCCGATGTCACGGAGCTCGTACATCATCTGGTACGTCAGCGTGCCGGACTTCGAGACCAGGCCGATGCGGCCCGGCTTCGTGATGTCGCCCGGGATGATGCCGGCGTTCGACTGGCCCGGGGTGATGAGACCGGGGCAGTTCGGGCCGATGATGCGGGTCTTGTTGCCCTTCGACTTCGCGTACGCCCAGAAGGCGGCGGAGTCGTGGACGGCGATGCCCTCGGTGATGACGACCGCGAGGGGGATCTCGGCGTCGATGGCCTCGACGGCGGCGGCCTTGGAGAAGGCCGGCGGCACGAAGAGGACGGAGACGTTGGCGCCCGTCTTCTCCATGGCCTCCTTGACGGTGCCGAAGACCGGTACCTCGGTGCCGTCGAAGTCGACGGACTGGCCGGCCTTGCGCGGGTTCACGCCACCGACGATGTTGGTGCCGTCACCCAGCATGAGCTTGGTGTGCTTCATGCCCGTGGCACCGGTCATGCCCTGGACGATGACCTTGCTGTCCTTGTTGAGGAAGATAGCCATGGCTGTTTGGTCCCTGGTCCTTACTTCGCGGCGGCGAGCTCGGCGGCCTTGTCGGCCGCGCCGTCCATGGTGTCCACGCGCTGCACGAGCGGGTGGTTGGCATCGCTGAGGATCTTGCGACCCAGCTCCGCGTTGTTGCCGTCGAGGCGCACGACCAGCGGCTTCTCGACCTTCTCGCCCTTGGACGCGAGCAGCTCCAGGGCCTGCACGATGCCGTTGGCGACCTCGTCGCACGCGGTGATGCCACCGAACACGTTGACGAAGACGGACTTGACGTCCGAGTCGCCGAGGATGATCTCCAGGCCGTTCGCCATGACCTCGGCGGAGGCGCCGCCACCGATGTCGAGGAAGTTGGCGGGCTTCACGCCGCCGTGCGCCTCACCGGCGTACGCGACGACGTCGAGGGTGCTCATGACGAGACCCGCGCCGTTGCCGATGATGCCGACCTCGCCCTCGAGCTTCACGTAGTTGAGGTTCTTGGCCTTGGCGGCAGCCTCGAGCGGGTTGGCTGCGGCCTTGTCCTCGAGCGCCTCGTGCTCGGGCTGGCGGAAGTCGGCGTTCTCGTCGAGCGAGACCTTGCCGTCCAGGGCCAGGATGCGACCGTCCTTGGTCTTCACCAGCGGGTTGACCTCGACGAGGAGCGCGTCCTCGGCGACGAAGGTGTCCCACAGGGTCACCATGGCCTCGGCGACACCCTCGGCCACCTCGGCCGGGAACTTCGCCTGGGCCACGATCTCGCGGGCCTTCTCGATGTTCACGCCCTCGACGGCGTTGACCGGGACCTTCGCGAGGGCCTCGGGGGTCTTCTCCGCGACCTCCTCGATGTCCATGCCGCCCTGCACCGACGCCATGGCGAGGAACGTGCGGTTGGTGCGGTCGAGGAGGTACGAGACGTAGTACTCCGCCTCGATCTCCGGGGACAGCTCGGCGATCATCACCTTGTGGACCGTGTGGCCCTTGATGTCCATCCCGAGGATGTCCGTCGCGCGAGCGACGGCCTCGTCCGGCGTCGCCGCCAGCTTCACGCCGCCGGCCTTGCCGCGGCCGCCGACCTTCACCTGCGCCTTGACGACCGACTTGCCGCCCAGCCGCTCGGTGGCCTCGCGCGCCGCCTCAGGCGTGTCGATGACTTCACCGGCCAGCACCGGTACACCGTGCTTGGCGAAGAGGTCCCTCGCCTGGTACTCGAACAGGTCCACGCGCGTCCGTCCCTAATCCGTGATCTCGCTGCGATCTCGCTGCTTTGGTGTCAGCTGTCTGCGTGGGCGTGCCGCGGAGGGCAACGTGACTGCGCTGTCACAAGGGAGGCGTAGGACGGAGTCCAGTACGCGGCATGTCCGTCTCGCAGGTTATCGCCGTGGGCCGCGCCTCCCTAAATCGCAGATCACATTTGGGCGGTGATGACGGTCACAGATCGTGCGCCGCAGGGCACCTGAACGGCTCGGATCGCGGCCCGGGCCCGCCCGTTTGCTCCCGTTGCTCCGGCAATCGGCCACCGTACGAGACGTACGTCACGCTCCCCCGGCCGCGGCCGTGTCGGGTATGGGGAGAGGGCGCTTCTCGATCGCGGCGGCCATCACCTCCGGGAAGAGGTCGGGTGTGCAGGCGAAGGCCGGCGCGTCCAGCGCGGCGAGCGCCGCCGCGTGCTCACGGTCGTACGCGGGTGTCCCCTCGTCGGAGAGCGCGAGCAGCGTCACGAACTGCACTCCGGACGCCTTCATCGCCGCGACCCGCTTCAGCATCTCGTCGCGGATGCCCCCTTCGTAGAGGTCGCTGATGAGGACGACGACGGTGTCGGCGGGGCGGGTGATCTGCGACTGGCAGTAGGCGAGGGCACGGTTGATGTCGGTACCGCCACCCAACTGCGTCCCGAAGAGGACGTCCACCGGATCGTCGAGCTGCTCGGTCAGATCGACGACGTTGGTGTCGAAGACGACGAGCCGCGTGTTGAGCGCGCGCATGGAACCCAGCACCGCCCCGAACACCGATGCGTAGACGACGGACGCCGCCATCGAACCCGACTGGTCGATGCAGAGGATGACCTCCTTCTTCACGGACTGCGAGGCCCGCCCGTACCCGATGAGCCGCTCGGGGACGACCGTCCGGTACTCCGGCAGGTAGTTCTTCAGGTTGACGGCGATCGTGCGGTTCCAGTCGATGTCGTGGTGGCGCGGCCTGCTGACGCGCGCGCTGCGGTCGAGCGCTCCGGTGAGGGTGGAGCGGGTCCGCGTCGCGAGCCGCTTCTCCAGGTCCTCGACGACCTTGCGTACGACAGCGCGCGCGGTCTCCTTGGTCGTCTCCGGCATGGCCTTGTTGAGCGACAGCAGCGTGCCCACCAGGTGGACGTCCGCCTCTACGGCCTCCAGCATCTCGGGCTCCAGGAGCAGCGCGGAGAGCCCGAGCCGGTCGATGGCGTCGCGCTGCATCACCTGGACGACGGAGGAGGGGAAGTACGTCCGGATGTCCCCGAGCCACCGCGCCACGGCCGGCGCGGACCCCCCGAGCCCCGCGGCCCGCTCCCGCCCCTGCTCCCGCTTCCGGTCCCCTTTCTCGCTCCCGGCCCCGTACAGCGCCTGAAGCGCCCCGTCCATCGCGGAGTCCCGCCCCCCGAGCGCGCACCCGGTGCCATCGGCCCCGCCCCCGCCCAGCACCAACCGCCACCGCCGCAACCGCTCATCCCCCACGCCATCCACCCCTCCCAAACCGCCCTGCCCCGCCATACCGGTCACGTCACCACTCCTCCCGACCACCGACCACCGTCCACCGGCCACCGGCCATCGACCGCCGTCCACCAAACACCGACCACGACCGCCGACCACCGACCGCCGAGCACGACAACGACCGCCGACCGCCAACCGCCGTCCACCAACCACGACCACGACCACCGACCGCCGGGTCCTGGGACCCCGCGGCCCCCACCGAGGCGCCATGTCCCGCCACGGGGCTCATCACCGCCCCGCCTCCAACAGCCCGGCGAGGTTCGCCACCACCCCGGCGGTCACCTCGCCACCCCCGCCAGGCCCGTATTCGCCTCTGCCTCCGCCCCCGCCAACCCGAGCAGGAACCGCACCGTCGGCACCACGGCGTCCGCGCGCTCCGCGTCGAGCTTCTCGGCGAAGCCGGGTATGCCGTGGCCGGTCGGCTCGGGGGCGGCTGTGGCGGGTCCTCGGCGCACCAACTCCCCCAGAGTCCTCCGCACCCCCGGCTCATACGCCGAGAACGTGCGCCGCAGCAGCGGCAGTACGTCGACGAAGGCGTCGCCCGACACCCCGCTCAGCCAGGCGTCCACCAGGCCGAGCAGGCGCTGGTCGTGGACGAGGAGCATGCCGCCCCCGGAGCCGCCGCCGACGAAGCCCTCGATCCAGGCGGCCCCCTCGGCGGGTTCGCTGCCGCGTGACAGTGCCAGGCCCATGAGGCGGGCGGCCTCCTCGTCCGCCAGTTCCCCGCTGTCCAGCAACAGCCGAACACTCCGCCCCCGGACGATCCCTGCCACGGCGTCCCGCTGCGCCAGCAGCCGCAGCACGGACCACCACCGGATGCGTACGTCCCGCGTGGCCGCGGGCCCGGGGCCCGCCGCGTCGTCCCCGGCACCCCCCGCCCCGAACTCGCCGAGCAGGCCCACGGCTTGATGCACCGCGTCGACATGGCCCCGCATCTCCAGCGCCGCGTCCGTGTCGAGGCCCGCGCACGCACCCGGCAGCCCCACGAAGACCCGCTCGGCAAGGCCGAGTGCCACCTCGCCGAGCGCTGCTGTGTCCGTGCCCCGCACGTTCCCGTACCGCAGCGACCGCACCAGCGCGGGCAGCGCCTGCGCGAGGTGGCCGACGTCCGCGTCCAGTGCCGCGCGGTCGGCGAGGACCCGCATCACCACCGGCAGCGCGTCCGGCAGCTCCGCCAGCAGGCACCGCTCGGCGAGCGCCGTGACGTCAGCCAGCGCCACCGTCCCGACCGCGTCGGCAGAGGCCTTGCCGGTGGCCGCGCCCAGCACCGTCGTCCCCCAGACGCCCGCCTCCGCGACCCGCACGGAAAGCTCCGGTTCCCACCGCAGCCGCCA
Organism: Streptomyces sp. NPDC046335; assembly: GCF_055587985.1. Lineage (NCBI taxonomy): Bacteria > Bacillati > Actinomycetota > Actinomycetes > Kitasatosporales > Streptomycetaceae > Streptomyces > Streptomyces sp. NPDC046335. The sequence goes on from NZ_JBVJFF010000012.1 coordinate 103,631, forward strand.
CGTCTCCCGGAACGTCCCCGTGCTCCCACGGGACCGCGCCGGCTCCCCCCAGCCGACCCCGAGGAGCCGCAGCCGGTGCAGCAGCGTGCTGCGCGCCGCGTCCGTCTCCTTGCGCAGGTCCAGCTCCAGCTCCCGGTCCAGCGCCTCCGGTTTGAGCCGCAGTCTGCGCTGCGACCGCGTGAGGTCGCGCTGCAACGGCACCGCGGGCGCCGCCTCGGGCACCTCGCCCAGGACATCGCCGACGACCAGCTTGTCGTGCACCAGGGCGAGCGGCACGTCCGACCTCTCGCACATCACCGCCCGCACGGCGTCGGTCGTCTCGGTGAGCCCGGCCAGCGGCCGCCCCCGCATCGCGGCGAGCGTGTCGGCGAGCCGGACCGCCTCGATGACGTGCGCGGACGAGACAAGCCGGTCCTCGTCGCGCAGCAGCCTCGCGACCTTGGTCATCCAGCGCTCGACGGGCCGGTCGGGGGCGCTGAACAGGTGTCCGTACCAGCCGGGGGACACGATTCCCGCGCCGTACCCACTGGCACGGGAGAGCCTGCGGTGGGTCCACGGCACCCACGTCATCTCGGCCTTCACCTTGGGCAGCCCCTTGAGCAGCGCCCGGTCGGCGGCCACGGTGGTCCTGCGCCGCAGGGCAGGCACATGCCAGGCCCCACACACCACGGCCACGCGCCCTTCCCCGAACTCCCGCACGGCAGCCCGCGTCTGGAGCCGCATGTAGGCCTCGCGGGCCAGGTCACGGCCGTCCCCGCCGTCCCCGTAGGTCTCGCGCAGAGCCCCCATTGCGTCGCCGAGCGCCTCGAACGGCGCCAACGCGTCGCCCTCCGCCGCGCGGTGCTCGACCACGTCCTCCCACCACCGCTCGGGGTCGTCGTACCCGGCGGTCTCGGCGAGCACGGCCAGCGGATCGACACGCAGGGCGTCCTCCTTCGCCGGAGCCTCACCGCCCCTGTCGGAGGCCGCCTCACCGCCCCTGTCGGAGGCTGCTTCACCGCCGCCGCCACCGTCAGAACCCGCCTCACCGCCACCGTCGCAGCCCGGAAGCTCCTCGGTCCGCGCCAGCGAGTGCGCGGCCGGCAGGTCGATGAAGCGCACCGGCACGCCCCGCCCGACGGCCCACCGGATGGCCACCCACTCCGGGGAGAACTCGGCGAGCGGCCAGAACGCCGAACGGCCCGGCTCGTCCACCACGTGCGCGAGCAGCGCGACGGGCGGCCGCATCCCCTCGTCTGCGGCGAGCCCGACCAGCGGGTCGGCCTCCGGCGGCCCCTCGACGAGGACGGCGTCGGGCCGTACCGCATCCAGCGCCGCCCGCACGGCACGCGCCGACCCGGGCCCGTGGTGCCGCACCCCGAGCAGCAGCGCCCCGGCCTCCACCCCTTCCCCCGCCCTGGTCATACGCTCACCTCACGGCAGGCGCGGTAGAAGTCCTTCCAGCCGTCGCGCTCGCGCACGACCGCCTCCAGATACTCCTGCCAGATCACGCGGTCCGCCGCCGGATCGCGCACGACGGCGCCGAGGATGCCGGCGGCGACATCGCCGGGGCGCAGGACACCGTCCCCGAAGTGGGCGGCCAGGGCGAGGCCGTTGGTGACGACGGAGATCGCCTCGGCGGTCGACAGCGTGCCGCTGGGCGACTTCACCTTCGTACGCCCGTCGGCGGTCACGCCGTCGCGCAGCTCGCGGAAGACGGTGACGACACGCCGTATCTCGTCGATGCCCTCGGGCCCCGCGGGCAGGTCGAGCGAGCGCCCGATCTGGTCGACGCGGCGCGAGACGATGTCGACCTCGGCGTCGGCGGTCGCCGGCAGCGGCAGGACGACCGTGTTGAAGCGGCGGCGCAGCGCGCTCGACAGGTCGTTGACCCCGCGGTCGCGGTTGTTGGCGGTGGCGATGACGTTGAACCCCCGTACCGCCTGGACCTCCTGGCCCAGCTCCGGGATGGGCAGGGTCTTCTCGGACAGGATCGTGATCAGCGAGTCCTGCACATCGGCCGGGATGCGGGTCAGCTCCTCGACGCGTGCCGTCATGCCCTCGGACATCGCGCGCATGACGGGGCTGGGCACGAGCGCGTCGCGGCTGGGGCCGTGGGCGAGGAGCTGCGCGTAGTTCCACCCGTACCGGATCGCTTCCTCCGGTGTGCCCGCCGTGCCCTGCACGAGCAGCGTCGAGTCACCGCTGACCGCCGCCGCGAGGTGCTCCGACACCCAGGTCTTGGCGGTGCCGGGCACGCCGAGCAGGAGCAGGGCGCGGTCGGTCGCGAGCGTGGTGACGGCGACCTCGACGATACGGCGGGGGCCCACGTACTTCGGCGTGATCACCGTGCCGTCGGGCAGCGTGCCGCCGAGCAGATACGTGGCGACGGCCCACGGCGACAGATTCCACCGCCGCGGCCGCGGCCGGTCGTCCTGCGCGGCGAGCGCGGCCAGTTCGGCGGCGAACGCGTGCTCGGCATGGGGCCGCAGGGCCTCGGCCCGATTCGCGGTCGCGGACGTCGTCGAGTCGACGGATACGGACATGGAGCGATCCCCCTCCAGCTCGTCCGGACACGTCTGGCCCGGATGTGGTTCCACCGTGCACCACGCCACTGACAATCGACCCTCACATGCCGCTGACCTGCGGAAATACTGACGGCAAGGTCGATTGTCAGTGGCGGCACCTACCTTCGAGACATGACTCAGCAGGGGGTGCGCTGGACGGCGGATCAGGTGCTGGCACTGGCGCCTGACGCCCCGTCACGCAGGGCGGGGAGCAAACTCGGTGTCGCGGGCCCGTGGTCGGAGGCGGGCAGTTCGAGCGAGGGGACGGTGTGGGGGCTGTGCAAGGGAAGCGGCAGCAAGCCGTATCAGACGGTCGTGGACATCGCGGACACGGCGGGGCCGGCGTACAAGTGCAGTTGTCCGAGCCGGAAGTTCCCGTGCAAGCACGCGCTGGGACTGCTGTTGCTCTGGGCGGGCGCGGACGGCACCGTGCAGGACGGCGAGCCGCCGGCCTGGGCCGGGGAGTGGCTGGCCGGCCGCCGCAAAAGGGTGGAGGAGAAGCGGAGTTCGGCCCCGGATGCCGCGGCGCCGGCCGACCCCGAGGCCGCGCGCAGGAGAGCGGAGAAGCGGGCCGAGCGGATCACGGCGGGGGCAACGGAGCTGGAGCAGCGCCTCTGTGACCTGCTGCGCGGGGGCACGGCCGCCGCCGAGCAGGCGGGGTACGGCATGTGGGAGGAGACCGCGGCCCGCATGGTCGACGCCCAGGCACCGGGCCTCGCGGCGCGCGTTCGGGAGTTGGGTGCCATTCCGGCCTCGGGGCCCGGCTGGCCCGTGCGGCTCCTGGAGGAGTGCGCGCTGCTCCACCTTCTCGTCCGGGGCTGGCTGCACCGTGACGGGCTCCCGGCCGATCTCGCCGTCACGGTCCGGTCCCGCATCGGGCTGCCCGCGCAGCCGGAGGGGCCGCCGCTGCGGGACCACTGGCTGGTCCTCGCGCAGTACGACACATCGGACGGCAAGCTCACCACGCGCCGCATATGGCTGTCCGGGATGGACTCCGGCCGCACCGCGCTCCTGCTCGCCTACGGAGCGGCGGGCCGGGTTCCCGCGCTCGCGCTGCCCGTGGGCCTGCTGCTCGACGCCGAGCTGACCGGGTATCCGGGGGCCCGGCAGCTCCGGGCGGAGCTGGGCGAGCAGTTCACGGCTCCGGCACCCACCGCGCGGCGCCCACCCGGCGTGCGTACGGACGAGGCAGCCGCCCGGTACGGCGAGGCGCTGCGCGACGACCCCTGGCTGGATTCATGGCCGGTGACGCTCTCCGCGGTGATACCGACTCGGAACGGCGACTCCTGGCAGCTGGCGGACACGGACGGCGTGTCGGCGCTGCCCGTGGCACCCCAGGCGGCGGGGGCGGGTCTCTGGCGGATGGTCGCCCTGTCCGGCGGCGCCCCGCTGACGGTGTTCGGCGAGTGCGGCCACCAGGGCTTCACCCCCTTGGCCGCCTGGCCGCAGGGCGCGGGAGAGGCGGTGCCGCTGTGCTGACAGACGTACGCCAGGACGGACAGACATACGAGGAGGAGCAGATGCCCGGCACACCTTCGCAGGCCGAGACCCCGCGGGCGCCCTGGGACGAGCTGGTCACGACAGCCCTGCTCGGCACCGACCGCCGCGCGCTGCCCGCCGCCCTGCGCACCCGCGGCGAGGAGGCACCGGTCGCCCTCCTCGGCGCGGCGGCGGAGCAGACCGTGCGCCGCAGGGCCGGACTGTGCCCGGCACCGGCCGCCGCCCTGCCCGAGCCCGCTGCCGACGACCCCAGGCCACCGGTGCCGCCCGCGGCCCGGCGCAGACTCGCGACGCTGCTCACCGACCAGCCGGGCACGGGCGGCAGCGGCCGGCGGGGCGCGGCACCGGACCTCATGGAGCTGCTGCCCCAGTGGCTCGCACTGGCCAACGCGCGGGGGTACGGAGCACCGCCGGAGCTGCTGCCCGCCCTGCTGAACGCCGCGCGGGGCCGCACGGACCTGCGCCCGCAGGCCCTCGCCTTCGCCGGCCCCAGGGCGTTGTGGCTGGCCCGTCTCAACCCCGACTGGAAGTTCGCACTCCGTTCCACTCCCGGGGGCGGCATGGCGCTGCCGCCCCCGGAAGAGACGGCGAAGGTCCGGCAGCTCTGGGAGGAGGGCCTCTTCGCCGAGCGGGTCGCGCTCCTCACCGCGCTCCGCGCGCACGATGCCCACGCCGCCCGCGAGCTGCTCGCGACGACATGGCCGACGGAGCGCGCCGAGGACCGGCTGATGTTCCTCGATTCCCTGCGGACCGGTCTGTCCGCCGAGGACGAGCCGTTCCTCGAGCGGGCCCTCACCGACCGCAGCCGCAATGTCCGCGCCACGGCGGCGGAGCTGCTCTCCGCGCTCCCCGTGTCGGCACTGGCCGCACGGATGGCGTCCCGAGCCGCCTCCTACGTGGCGGTGGACCACGTGTCGAGCGTCCCGACCCTCATGGTCGAGGCACCCCATGAATGCGACGCGGGCATGGAGCGGGACGGCGTCGTCCCGAAGCCGCCCACCGGCCGGGGCGAGCGTTCCTGGTGGCTCGGTCAGCTGGTAGAGGCGGCGCCGCTCGCCGCCTGGCCGGCCCGGCTCGGCAACCGCACCCCCGCCGAGATAGTGGCGCTTCCGGTGGCCGACGACTGGCGGGATGAACTGCACGCCGCCTGGTGCCGTGCCGCCGTACGCCAGCGGGACGCGGTCTGGTCGAGGGCGCTGCTCGGCACGCCCGCGTCACCCGACGCGGCGGGCCCCGGAGCCGTGTCGCTGGCCGAACGCTCCAAGCTGCTCGCCGCGCTCCCGGCCGCCGAGCGGTGCGAGTGGGTGGCGGGGTTCATCGCGGCGCACGGCCTCTCGGAAGCCTTCCAGCTGCTCGGCGTCTGCGCGGTCCCCTGGGCAGGTCCGCTGGGCCGCGCGGTCGTGGACGCGCTGAACATCGCACGCGACGCGGGCAGTTACCCCTGGAGCTTCAGCGGCGTCATGGGCCTGGCGGAGCGCTGCCTCGACCCCTCGGAGGCCGTCCGCCTGGAGGCGCTGACCGCGATACCGGACGAACCGGAGAACGCCTCGCCCGGCGCGGGCGGCTACTGGGCGGAGGCGTTCCAACGCCTGGTCACGACGTTGCGGCTGCGCGCGGCGATACGGGACGAGCTGCCGCCGATGACGTAGACCACGAGGGCCCGGGGCCTGGGGCTGAGGCCCGGGGTCGCGGGGCGGCCGAAGCCACGGAACCGGCCCCGGCCCCGCCGCGATCACCGGACGAGACCGGCCGGGTCAGGCGCCGGCAGGCTGCTGCACGTTGGCGCGGACCCACTCGACGATCGAGGTGGTCGTGGCGCCCGGCGTGAAGATCTCCGCGACGCCCTTCTCCTTCAGCGGCGCGATGTCCGCCTCGGGGATGATGCCGCCGCCGAACACCAGGATGTCCTCGGCCTCCCGCTCCTTCAGGAGCTCGAGGACCCGCGCGAACAGCGTGTTGTGCGCCCCGGACAGGATGGAGAGACCGATCGCGTCGGCGTCCTCCTGGATCGCGGTGTCCACCACCTGCTCGGGCGTCTGGTGCAGGCCGGTGTAGATGACCTCCATGCCCGCGTCGCGCAGCGCCCGCGCGATCACCTTGGCCCCGCGGTCGTGCCCGTCGAGCCCCGGCTTGGCGACCACCACGCGGATAGGCCCGGCTGCCACACCCATCACTGCCTCCATGTACCGAATATCCGTACCGACATCCGTCTGACCCAGCACAGATACCCCGAGCCACGCGGCCGGGGAAGTGAACGAACGTTATCTCCAGCATCGCGCAAGCGGCAGTTTCGCGGTGGGCAGGGAGGGGGAAATCACACATTGGGACACGTTCGCTGCGCGCTCGTCCGCTACTCAGGGGCTCACCGGCCACTCACCGGCCCGCCCTCCGCATCCGGACCAGGCGCGAGGGGAGCCGCGACGAGATCGCCGGGCCACCACCGGCAGGGCACGGCTGGTGGTGCGGTGCATCGGCGACGCGACGGGGGCACGGGGTCGCCGCACGGTGGAGGACATCGCCGTCGCTCGCCGACTCCTTGCCCACGACTCCCCCTAGGGCACACGGGGTGCAGAGCCGTCTTCCCGTGCGCCGGTCGGGAGGTCGACGATGCCGGTCACAGGGGTCCGCCCCTTTCGCCTTCTGGATCTTCCGCTGCCCGCGCCGCCCTTTCTGACGGCACTGCCGGGCCTGCCCGCGCTCTCGGCCAGGGTGGCGGGTCTGTCCGTGGCCCTCCTCAAGTCCACCGCGCTCGAGCTGGCGATCCTCGCGGGCCACCTCCTCCTCTATCCCTCGGGCATGGCCCAGGAACGCAGGGCGTCTCCCGTGCGGCCGCCGGTCGACGCACCCCGCCTCCCGGCGGACGAGAAGCCCCCGGTCCTTCTCCTGCACGGCTTCATCGACAACCGCTCGGTCTTCGTCCTGCTCCGCCGCGCCCTCGCCCAGCACGGCGGACGCCGCGTGGAGTCCCTCAACTACTCACCGCTGACCTGCGACATCCCCACCGCCGCCCGGCTATTGGGCCGCCATGTCGAGGAACTCTGCGAGCGCACGGGCCGCCCCCGCATCGACATCGTCGGGCACAGCCTCGGCGGACTCATCGCGCGTTACTACGTCCAGCGCCTCGGGGGCGACGCGCGTATACGCACCCTGGTCACGCTCGGGACGCCGCACGGGGGCACCCGCGTCGCACCCCTGGCGGACGCGCACCCCATCGTCCGGCAGATGCGGCCCGGCTCCGCCGTGATCGAGGAGCTGAAGGAACCGGCGCCGGGCTGCCGCACCCAGTTCGTGAGCTTCTGGAGCGACCTCGACCAGATCATGGTCCCGCTGGAGACGGCCTGCGTGGACCATCCCGACCTGGTCGCGCAGAACGTCCGCGTGACCGGGATCGGCCATCTCGCGCTGCCCGTCCATCCGGCGGTCGCGAACGGCATACGCCAGGCTCTCGATCTGGCCGAGCCGGGAGAAGACGCCGAGGAGGCGCCGACCGGGCTCACGGTCGCCTGAAGCGGAGGCTCACAATCCACCATCAGACGCACCCGAGCCGTCAAGGCGCCTGAAGTAGGAACTGACCATCAACTACCGGACATCAAACGCAAAATACTCGGCTCCGCGACCACGAGGTCGGCGCAAAACATCGAACGCATCTCGAACGCAAAGCCAAAGCTGTGCCCGCAGTCCGCCGAAAGGCGGCCGAATGCCCGTTTCCTGAGAGCATGAAACCTGCCGAAGATTGTCGCGCCCGTATACCGCCGGGTACAGTCGCCGCACTGCTCCGCCCCTGCTGCCGAGGCGAAAGAGAAGTTGGTGAACGACCGTCACCCGTCGGGGAGCTCGACTCCCCAGCCCTCGGCACCCGGCGCCGACTACGCCCACTACGCGACGTACGACACGCACAGTGCCCAGCACGGTGGCCACGCCTACGACGCCTACTCCACCGGCGGTTTCGACACCGGCGCTCTCGACACCGGCACCTTCGCGGCGGACCCCCTCTTCGGCGACATGCCCGGCAGTGAGTACGACACCGGCCAGTGGGCGACCACCACGGGCCCCCAGCAGACTCTCGGCCACGACACCTACGCCGGGCAGCACCACACCGCCACGTACGACACCGGCACGTACGACACCGGCAGTTTCGACACCACCTCCGCGTGGGCGACCGGCGGCCATCAGCACCTCGCCGACGTGCAGCATCTCGCGGAGATCCCGTCGCAGCCGGTCCACGACGGCACCGGCCAGTGGGACACCACCGGCTGGAACCAGACGCCGCAGGCCGGCCCGTGGGAGACGCAGCCCTTCGACACGGGCGCGTACGACGCCACGGCGTGGAACTCCGCCGGTGACACACACGACGCGCACGACACGCACGCCCCGCAGGGCGCTCACGAGCCGTACGAACCAAGGCACCCCGAGCACCCCGCAGACCCCGGGCACCCCGCCGACCACGCGGAACTCTCGGATCTCACGAACCTCGCGGACGAGCAGCCGTACGAGCTCACCGAGCAGTACGAGATCTCCGCCGACGCCCCGTACGACACCTCGGAACACGAGCAGGTCGCCGTGGTCCCGAGCCCCGCACCCCGTGCCTCCCGCGCGAAGAACGGCGGAGCCGGTCAGGGCCGTTCGCGGACCCGACGTCGTACGCCGGCGAAGCGTTCCGCCCTGTTCACCGTCGCGGTGCCCTCCGCCTGTGTGATGGGTGTCGCCGGTGTGGCCGCGGCCTCGGTGGGCGACTTCGGCGGGGACGACCAGAAGGAGACGGCGGCCTCGGCCCCGGACGTCACGTCCGTGAAGCCGTCGACCGCCAACAACAAGCTGGACACGCAGCTCGCGAACCTCTCCGCCGACGCGGGCGACTTCGCTGACCGCGCGAGCCGCACGCAGGAGCGCATCGACCTCAAGGCCGAGAAGGTGGCCGCCCAGAAGAAGGCGGCGGCGGACGCGGCACGCAAGGAGCGGCTCCGCCCCAAGTTCAGCCTGCCGGTGAAGCAGCACGGACTCAGCGCCTACTACGGCCAGGCGGGCGTCAACTGGATGTCGGCGCACTCCGGCATCGACTTCCCGGTGTCGTACGGCACGGAGGTCCTGGCGGCGACCGACGGGACCGTCTCCACAAAGTGGAACAGCGCCTACGGCAACATGGCGATCGTGACCGCCAAGGACGGCACGGAGACGTGGTACTGCCATCTCTCCACGCACAAGATCTCCAGCGGTCCCGTGAAGGCGGGCGACGTCATCGCCTTCTCCGGCAACTCCGGCAACTCCACCGGCCCGCACCTGCACTTCGAGGTACGTCCCGGCGGCGGCTCCGCGATAGACCCGCTGCCGTGGCTGCGCAGCCACGACCTCGACCCGACGTAACTCCGGCCTCGCCCCCGCCGCCCCGAGGTCAGAACCTCCAGGGCGGCCAGGACGTCACGAAATCCCGGCGTCACGAAGTCCCGGGCGTCACGAAATCCCGGGTGTCACAACTTCTCGACCGGCGCGTACCGCAGCAGGAGCCGCTTCGGCTTGGGCTCGCCGAAGTCCACCGTCGCCTCCGCGTTCGCCCCCGTGCCCTTGACTCCGACCACGGTCCCGAGGCCGAACTGGTCGTGCGTGACCCGGTCCCCGACAGCCAGCGCGACCACCGGCTTCTCCGAGGCGCGGCGCGTCGCGAAGCCCTGTGCACCGCCCGTACGCGAGCGCGACGAGGACAGCGACGAGGCGATGCCCGCAGCCGGGCCTGACGACGCCGGGGCGCCGACGGAACCCTTCCGCTTCCAGTCCAGATGCGCTTCCGGAATCTCTTCGAGGAAGCGCGAAGGCGGGTTGTAGGAGGGCTGGCCCCAGGCGCTGCGCAACGAAGAACGCGTGAGGTACAGCCGCTCCCGCGCGCGCGTGATGCCCACGTATGCCAGTCGGCGCTCCTCCTCCAGCTCCTTGACCTGGCCGAGGGAGCGCATGTGCGGGAAGACGCCGTCCTCCATGCCGGTCAGGAACACCACGGGGAACTCCAGGCCCTTGGCGGTGTGGAGCGTCATCAAGGTGATGACTCCGGAGCCGTCGTCCTCCTCATCCGGAATCTGGTCCGAGTCGGCGACGAGCGCGACACGCTCGAGGAAGGCGGAGAGCGATCCGGCCTGCGCGGCCCCCGCCTCGTCTTCTCCCGTCTCACCCTCTCCTGCGTCGCCTTCTCCGGCATTGCCTTGCGCCGCCGCTCCTTCTCCCGCTGCGCCTTCTCCCGCCGCGGCTTCCGCCGCCTCGGCATCGGCGGCCCGTACCTCTTCCCGCTGGGCGTTCTCCTGTTCGAACTCCAGCGCCACGGCGGCGAGCTCCTGGAGGTTCTCGATGCGGGTCTCGTCCTGCGGGTCCGTCGAGGCCTGCAACTCGGCGAGGTAGCCCGTGCGTTCGAGCACGGCCTCCAGGATGACGGCCGGGCCCGCGCCCGACTCGACGACGGTCCGCAGCTCCTCCATGAGCGTGTTGAACCGCTTGACGGCGTTCGTGGAGCGGGCCGCCATTCCGTACGCCTCGTCGACGCGGCGCAGCGCCTGCGGGAACGAGATCTTTTCGCGCTGCGAGAGCGCGTCGATCATCGCCTCGGCGCGGTCGCCGATGCCCCTCTTGGGTACGTTGAGGATGCGCCGCAGCGGGACGGCGTCCTCGGGATTGGCGAGAACGCGCAGGTAGGCCAGCACATCGCGGACCTCTTTGCGCTCGTAGAAGCGGACGCCGCCGACGACCTTGTAGGGCAGGCCGACGCGGATGAAGATCTCTTCGAAGACACGGGACTGCGCGTTCGTCCGGTAGAAGATCGCGACGTCGCCGGCCTTCGCGTCGCCCGCGTCCGTGAGGCGGTCGATCTCGTCGGCGACGAACTGCGCCTCGTCGTGCTCGGTGTCCGCCACGTAACCGGTGATGCGCGCGCCCGCGCCCTGGTTGGTCCAGAGGTTCTTCGGGCGACGGCTCTCGTTCCGCTCGATGACCGCGTTGGCGGCGGTCAGGATCGTCTGTGTGGAGCGGTAGTTCTGCTCCAGGAGGATCGTCGTCGCGTCGGTGTAGTCCTCCTCGAACTGGAGGATGTTGCGGATGGTGGCGCCGCGGAAGGCGTAGATCGACTGGTCCGCGTCACCCACCACGCACAGCTCGGCCGGGTCGTCCCCCTCGCCCCCGGAGGGGCCGACCAGCTCACGCACGAGGGCGTACTGCGCGTGGTTCGTGTCCTGGTACTCGTCGACCATGACGTGGCGGAAGCGGCGGCGGTAGTGCTCCGCGACGTCCGGGAAGGCGCGCAGGAGGTTGACCGTCGTCATGATCAGGTCGTCGAAGTCCAGCGCGTTCGCCTCGCGCAGGCGTGACTGGTACATGGCATAGGCCTGGGCGAGGGTCTTCTCGAAGCCGTCGGCGGCCTTGCTCGCGAAGTCGTCCTCGTCGATCAGCTCGTTCTTGAGGTTGGAGATCTTGGCGCTGAACGACTTCGGCGGGAACTTCTTCGGGTCGAGGTCGAGGTCGCGGCAGACCAGAGCCATCAAGCGCTTGGAGTCCGCCGCGTCGTAGATCGAGAAGGAGGACGTGAAGCCCAGCTTCTTGTACTCGCGGCGCAGGATGCGGACGCAGGCGCTGTGGAACGTCGACACCCACATCGCGTTGGCCCGGGGCCCCACGAGCTGCTCGACGCGCTCCCTCATCTCACCCGCGGCCTTGTTCGTGAAGGTGATCGCGAGGATCTGGCCGGGGTGCACGCCGCGCGCGGCGAGGAGGTACGCGATGCGGTGGGTCAGCACACGGGTCTTGCCGGAACCGGCGCCGGCGACGATGAGCAGCGGGGCACCCGCGTGCACGACGGCCGCGCGCTGGTTCTCGTTCAGCCCCTCGAGCAGCGCCGCCGGGTCGATCACCGGGCGCGGGGCACCGTCCCGGTAGTGCGTGTCCCGGGTCATGGGCGCGTCGAACTTCCCGTCGAACAAGTCGTCCGGAACGGGCTCCGGAGCGCTGTCCTCGGGCGGGGGCGGAGGTTCTTCGTCCGTGGCCCGCGAGGGCTGCAGGTCCGCCAGGAAGCTGTCGTCAAAGAGGCTGCTCATCGCCTCCCGAGTCTAGGCGGACCCACTGACAACCCGCGCCGGGTTCCGCCGACCCACTCCTTGGCTCACAGCGTGTCCACTACCGAGCACCCTCTGCCATCGCGTCACGAGGCCGCGCCCGGGGCCTCGTAAAGTCACGAAAATGTATCGGGCATATCGAACATCAACCTTCACAGGCGCCACACAAGTTGGCTAGCGTGCTGCGCGGGCCGCTCGTATTCCCACCGGCGAACCCCGCCGGGAACGCGCGGCCCCCGCCGAGTCCGACATGTTCGGAGCCGGGGACCCACCGAGAACTTGGGGTGAATCGGTCCCGTACGCAGTACGGAACCGTAGGGCAACCTTCCGGACCACCCGCCCGAACCCGACAGCTAACCCGGTAGGCGGCCTACGGAAGGAGTCGCCTCCCTTGGCGTCGCACCGCAAGCCGCGGACCCGGTCAGCCGGAATTCGCACCGCCCCCGCCGTCGGCATCACCACGGCCGCCCTCACCTCCGTGGCGCTCCTCTCCCAGAGCGCCCAGGCCGCGCCGTCGGCGCCCGCCAAGCCCAGCCTGGAAGAGGTCCAGAAGAAGGTCGACGCCCTCTACCACCAAGCGGGCGTGGCCACCCAGAAGTACAACTCGGCCAAGGAGAAGACCGAGAAGCAGCGCAAGAAGGTCGACCGCGTCCTGGACGATGTGGCCAAGCGCACGGACAAGCTGAACGACGCGCGTCAGGAGCTCGGCTCCTTCGCCGCCGCGCAGTACCGCACCGGAGGCGTCTCGGAGACGGCCACCATGCTGCTGGCCGACGACCCGCAGGGCTATTTCGACCAGAACCACCTGGCGGACCGGCTGACCACGCGGCAGAAGAAGGCCGTCGACGACTACGAGACGCAGCGAGCCGCGGCGACGAAGCAGCGCACGAAGGCGGCGAAGAGCCTGGAGACGCTGACCGACTCGCGGGAAAACCTGCGGACCAGCAAGCGGACCGTCCAGAAGAAACTGGGCGAGGCGCGCGAGCTGCTCTCGGAGCTGACCACCGAGGAGAAGGCGCGGCTCGCGGCGATCGAGCGCAAGAAGGAGCGGGAGGCCAAGCGCAAGGCCGAGAAGCTGGCCCGCGAACAGGCCGCCGAGGCGGAGCGCAAGCGCGAGGCCGAGGAGGCGGCGCGGAAGGAGAAGGAGCGGGAGCGGGAGGACGGCCAGGGCTCCGGCTCGGGCTCCGGCACCGGCTCGGATACGGGTACGGGTACGGGCTCCGGCACAGGCTCGGGCTCGGGCTCCGGGAGCACGGACGGCAGCTACGCCACCAAGGCCGCGAAGGTCATCGACTTCGCCGAGGCCCAGATCGGCAAGCCCTACGTATGGGGCGCCACGGGCCCCGACTCCTACGACTGCTCCGGGCTCACCCAGGACGCCTGGAAGGCCGCCGGGATCTCACTGCCGCGCACCACGTGGGACCAGGTCAAGGTCGGCACGACGGTGAAGACTGCGGACGCCAAACCGGGTGACCTGGTCTTCTTCTACGACGACATCAGCCACGTAGGCATTTACATCGGCGGCGGCAAGATGATCCACGCCCCGAAGCCGGGCGCGAACGTCCGCGTCGAGTCGATCTACTACATGCCGATCCACAGCGTGGTGCGCCCGGCGTGACCCACCCGGAGTGACTACGGAAATCGTCCACTACGCGCGCGGGGGGGGGGGGGGGGGGGGAGGGGGGGGGGAGGGGGGGGGGGGGGGGGGGGGGGGGGGGGGGGGGGAGCGGGGGAG